>JAAESX010000087.1 GCA_024228935.1 Pseudomonadota bacterium | reverse complement strand
GCCTGCGACGGGGTGGACGATGACTGCGACGGAGAGACCGACGAAGGCTGCGACTGCCTGGACGGTGAGCTGCGCCCCTGTGGCCCCGACCTCGGTGCGTGTCGGTCGGGGAGCGCCACCTGCCTCAACGGTGCTTGGGGCCCGTGCGTGGGCGCGCTCGGCCCCGGTGACGAGACCTGCGATGGCACCGACGAGGACTGCGACGGCGAGACTGACGAGGGCCTCGAGGCCCGCCTCTGTGCGCTGCAGCTCGGCCTCTGCGCCGGCGCGGTGCAAGCGTGCGGGGGCGAGGACGGGTGGCTCGACTGCGAGCCGGCCGACTACGGCCCTGAGCACGTCGCCGAGGAGGGCAACGCGCACTGCGACGGCCTGGACAATGACTGCGATGGAGAGAGCGATGAGGCCTGCGCCTGCGCGCCCGGTGCGGTCCAGCGGTGTGGCCTCGAGCGAGGCGAGTGCGAGGCTGGCGAGCAGCTCTGTGGTCCCGAGGGTTGGGGATTGTGTGAAGGCGGCACGGCGGCGGTCGCGGAGCTCTGCGACGGCTTGGACAACGACTGCGACGGGGCGGTCGATGAGTCGGCTGGTTGCGAAGCCGAGCCTGACGCTGGCCTGGAGCCTGACGCGGGGTCCCCCGATTCGGGCCCGCTGGAAGACGCCGCATCCGATGTGGGCCTCCCGGCGGACGCGGCAGTGACCGACGCCCTCCCCCAGGACGCCAGCGCGCCGGAGGATTCCCGCGACGTCGGTAGCGATTTCGATGCGGGTCTGGGTGACGCGGCTCCCGCTGCGGACGCCTCGATCGGCGAGCCGACGCCAGCCCAAGACGCGAGCGCTCAGCGCGCCGATGACGGACTCGCGGACGCAGCTGTCCCAGTGTCGGGCAGCAAGGACTCTGGAGGCTGTCGGTCAGTCCCCAGCAGTGACCCCGAGCCTCCCGCAGTCCTGCTCGGTTTGATGGCGCTTCTCTGGTGTCGCCGACGCGCGTGAGCCGACCTCGTTCCCGATCTCGCGGGCGACGTTGCCGTGCACATACTCCATGGTCTCAGAGACCTGCTCGGCGCAGCGGCCGCCGATGAGCATCGAATAGTGCTTGTTGAGGCGGGGTGGCCCAGAAGGCGCTCATCGCCGCCATTCTGAGTCACTCGGTCATGACCAGACCGGCTGGCCAAACCTCGAGAACGCGAAAGCGAAGAAGTGGCAGATGTGCGCGCTGACGGCGCCCGGCCTGGTTGCGCACCTCACCCGCGGCGATAGGTCGGTCGCGACCCTCCACGAAGTGGTCGGGGACTTCGCCGGCACGGTGGTCTGCGACGCCCTCTCGACTCACATCGCGGCTGCCCGCGACGGACCCATCGACCTCGCGGGCGGCCGGGCCCACGTTCGACGAAAATCCGCCGGGGCTGAGCCCGGTTTTCCACAAGCCCGCGTGGCGCTGACCCACATTCGAGCGCTCTACGACATCGACGCCGAAGCCACCGACGCTGACTCACGCCTCGCACTGCGCCGGTCGAGATCGATCGCGGTCCTCGCACACAAAGCACGAGCGCCTCGTCACGGCCCTCGAGCGGGTCGAGGTCTTCGACGGTGATGCAAGGAGGCGGGACTCGATGGCGACTTCCGCACGCTCCAGTCGGAGCTCCGCGACGAGTACAACGCCCGAGCCCTCCCCTGGGCCAGCTTCGGCGACTATGACCGGCGAGCCATCCAAGCGGCCTGCGAGCGCGAGGGCATCGACTTCCCGCTCGGAAGGACCCACTTCAACGTGCGGGCGCTCTAAGCCAGGTGCGAGGGGCGTCAATCGGCCCAACCCGGAGGGCGCCAGTCAGGGGAACGATTCGACAGGAGATGCGCTCGAAAGATCCACTCTGGAAGCCCCGGCTCGTGGTCCGGGAAGCTGATCTCTCCCGCCGTCTGGTTCGTCAGCGGACGCAAGGCCGCATCGCCCTTCATCTCCCACCCGACGAGTTCGACCACGGCGTGGTCTGGGTTCACCTCCTTCAGGATGATCTCGCACCCTCTCTCACGCTCCCCGTCACCGAACATGAGGACGCCCTCGGCCTCCACCATCCTAGGATAGACCGCGAGCATGAAGCCCCCATCAAAGCCGTCGTGAATCAGAACCCAGACGTCCTGGCCGCCCCGAAGCATCTCGTTGAGCTCCACATCTCCCCCTCTGTGCCTGCGTGGCCGCCGAGGACTTCTCCATCCACGCTCTCGTGACAAGGAGACCACACCATGTTCCGCGCGGTGCATACAGTCCTCGGCGTACACGGCAGCACCGAACGACCCCGGCCTCAAGAGCCATCCCAGAAGCGGAGGAGTCCTAGCAGCGCGCGCCAAAGCGCGGAATTACTGCATGGAGTGGCGTAAGTAGCTGAAATTGTTCGGGGCGGCACTTCGGAGTTAGGAATGTGCCGATCCGGAGGACGCTGAGCCGCCTCGCCCGGATCGGCCAGACGAGCAGCACGCCCCATCAGCTGTGGTGATCGTGCGCGTCGTCGTGCTGGTGCTCGGGTGCCGTGGGCCGGGCGTGCTCGTCGTCGTGCTGGGGCTCGGGGGCCGCGGCTCGTGCCTGGCGCTGAGGCGGAGCAGAGACTCCGGCTCGCCGGCCGCCTGGGCCGCGATGCTCACCCGCCTCGTGCAACGCCACGCCTGAGGCGACGGCCTACCGCTATGCAGCGGCGAGGTCCACCGGCTCCTCCTCCTTGGCGAGGTGCCGGGCGAGTCGGCCGAGGTTGCACCGCATTACGATGACAGAGGCTTGGAGCGTGGCCTGCTGCAGGCCCCAGGCCCGCGCCTGCCGCCCCCCGTGGCGCACCACTTGGTTGACCAGCCGCTCACACTGACTGCGCGTGCGGTACTGCTCACGGATCTCTTCTCTCTCCCATCGTTCGCGGAGGACGATGAGTTCCTCGTGCCTCGGGTTGATCGCCACGGTCTTGCAGGTGGCACGGGCGGTCAGGCACTTGCCGCGCAGCGGGCAGGTGTCGCAGCTTGCCTTGGACCAAGAGAAGTAGCGCCTCGTCTTGCCTTGCCTCATGGCGACCTCGACGCCCCCCGGACACTTCGCCGTCCCCGCCGCCACATCGATGTCGAAGTCCGTCGAGTTGAAGCGGTCCTTCGGCCGCGTCACCGGCAGCGGAGGCGCGAGGACGTCCACACCATGCTGGCGGCGCCCGAGCAGATGCAGCTCGGCCCCGCCGTAGGCCGTGTCCCCCAGGACCTGGGAGAGGTCGGCGTGGAGCTGCTTCGCCCGCCCGATGAGGCGCAGTGCGACCGTGCCATCGCCCTTGTTGGCCGGCGTGACCGACAAGGAGGTGATCAAGCCACTCACCACTTCCCCCAGCAGGTGGACCTTGAAGCCGCGGAAGGGCTGGCTCCTCGTCTTGCGACTGTGGCGAGCCATCGGATCCGTGATGCTCACCGTCCGGTCCCGCGCGACTTTCTGCGCGACACGCAGTCGGGCCGAGTCATCGACCTCGAGGTCATCGGCGATCACCTTGGCCAGCTGGCGGCACCGACGCAGGAGGCCCTTGCGCTTGTTGTACCGCACGGACTCCACCTCGGCGCGAACTTGTTCGATGACTCGAAGCACGTCGGCTGCCAACGAATCGATCAGCCCGGCGCGCGCATCGGCGTCTCGCCAGTTGATGCGGAAATGGCCCTTCGTGCTCTTCGCGAGGAGGAAGGGGAGCTTCCAGGCCGTGGCCACCGCCGCGAGGGTCTGCCCCTTCGCTCGAGCCCACTGCTTCCCCAGGCCCCGCAGGCCATCGCCGAGGAGGCGCACCGTGCCGCGCGCCGCGCCGTAGCACCACATCGGCGTGCTATCCATCGCCCATACAGCCTCAGGACTCACGATGCCCGCGTCCACGCACATCCGGACGTGATGTTCGTGCAGCAGTTGGTACCGGGGCACTCCGCTCTCCAGGTCGCGCCCCAGCAGGTACCGCTCGAAGCGCCGGAAGCTCGACTCGCTCGGCGCCTTGCCCCCGATCTCCAAACCCGTCGCAGCCCGCCACGCAAGGTCGGTCCCGAGGCGCCGCACCATCGCCTTGCGGCTCATCCCTTCCTCACTGAAGCGCAGCAGCAAGGTGGTCATCAGGACCGACGCCGGCCAAGCGTCTCGGCCCCGCCGCCCATGGCCGTGCCAGTCTGAGAAGAGCCAGTCCGGGTACAGCTTCGCGGCCTGCGTCCGGAACAGCCACGGCAGCGAGGCAGGCGCCAGCACGCGGGGATCAGCGAACTCCGGCGTGAAGAAGGAGGTCTGCGAGAGGTTCTTGGTTGGCACGTCCGGGCTCCCCGCCCCGGAGCCCTTGCCGAAATGCCATCATCTCAGGCAGCGTCACCACGGCGTTGCGTCGGGGCTGTGGTTGTTGCGTAGGAACTCCAGCTCAACCCCGTGCGCGACGCCGGTCAACCCCGCAGAACCAGGGGTCGCCTAAGTGATCGGAATCACTTCGAAACTGATTTACGGCGCGCGCTGCTAGGCTCCTCGAGCCTCCCGATACCAGGCCACGAAGCGCCTGATCCCCTCATCGATGTCCACCGACGGCGCGTAGCCGAGCTCCTCCCGAGCCCGAGTCACGTCCGCGAAGGTCCGCGTCACGTCCCCCGGTTGCGTCTCGATGTGGCCCAGCTCCGGCTCCACCCCCATGTGCTTGGCGATCAGCGCCACCAGACCGGCCAGGGTGATCGTCTTCGACTCCCCCAGGTTGTAGATGCGGTAGCCCTCCACCCGCTCCACCGAGGCCACCACCCCATCCACGATGTCGTCGATGTAGGTGTAGTCCCGGGAGGTGCTCCCGTCGCCAAAGAGGGTGAGGGGGCGCCCCTCGTCCATCAGGCGCGCGAATTTGTGGATGGCCATCTCCGGTCGCTGGCGCGGCCCATACACCGTGAAGAAGCGCAGGCAGTGCGCGTGGAGGCCGAAAAGGTGGTGCCACGTGTAGCAGAGGAGCTCGCCTGCACGCTTCGTCGCGGCATAGGGGGAGATGGGTCTCGAGACGTCGTCCGTCTCCCTGAAGGGGACTTGATCGCGGTCTCCGTACACCGAAGAGGAGGAAGCGAAGACAAATCGGTCGACCCCATTTTCGCGGCAACGCTCGAGCAGATTGGTCGTCCCCTCGAGGTTCACCTGCTGGTAGATCCCCGGCTTCTCGATGGAGGGACGCACCCCTGCCCAGGCCGCCAGGTGCACCACGTGGGTCGGCTCGAAGCGGGCGAAGGTCTGGGCGAGCAAGGCCTTGTCGAGGATATCGCCGCGCACCGCCTCGAAGGCTGGATTCTCCTCTAATTTCGATAGGTTGCGCTCCTTGATTCGCGGATCGTAGAAGCTGTTGAGGTTGTCGTAGCCGAGCACAGAGTGGCCCGCAGAGAGCAGCCGCTCGCACGTATGCGAGCCGATAAATCCGGCCGCGCCCGTTAGCAGCACACGCATCTTGACTCCAGAGTCGATCCGGGGGGGGTGGGGAACGCCCCGCGCCCGCATGATACAAGGATTTGAGGCACATCGACCCCCTCCGATTTTTCCTTTGACACCCCAAAAAACAAGCGGATATCGTCCGCCGCGCATCGCAAACCCGCGTAAATCGCGGCTTTCGGAACCCTCGGAGGGGCGGGAAGACCATGACGAAGAAAGAACTCATCGCCACCGTTCAGGGCGAGTTTGGTGACCTCACGAAGAAGCAGGTCGGCGAGATCGTCGACGCTGTCTTCGGCGGCATCTCGCAGTCGGTCCAAGGGGACGGACGCTACTCGCAGCCTGGCTTCGGCACTTTCACGCTGAAGGATCAGCCGGCTCGCACGGGGCGCAACCCGCGCACCAACGAGCCGATCGATATCCCTGCCAGCAAGACGTGCCGTTTCAAGCCGGCCCCTGAGCTCAAGAAGCTCATCAACTAAGGAGCATCGAAATGACCAAGCAAGAGCTCGTTGAGAGCGTGCACGAGGCGGCTGGCGCCGGCCTGACCCGCCGCCACACCGCCGAGGTGATCGACGCGACCTTCCGCGCCGTCACCAAGAGCATCCAGGACGACGGGAAGTTCTACTACCCGGGCTTCGGGACCTTCAACAAGAAGCACCGTCCCGCTCGCACCGGCCGCAACCCGCGGACGAACGACCCGATCGACATCCCGGCCAGCAACACCGTGAACTTCAAGGTTGCCTCGGCCCTCAAGGCCAGCCTGAACGCCTAGTTCAGCGTCGCTCTGCGACAGAATCGGGGCGCTCACGGGCGCCCTGATTCGGTTTCGCCCCCTCCGCTACCGCGGTGGGAGGCGAGCCAGGCCAGCCCGCGCCTCCGCTTGCCGCGGATCGCGCTTCAGGGCGGCCTCCCAGGCTGACCTCGCAGCCTCCAATTCTCCACCGTTGGCGAGAATCACGCCGCTCAAACCGAGCGCGTCGGGGTCTGTGGGATCGTCCGCGAGGAGGATCTCCAGCTCTGAGGAGGCCTCCGCGGTCTG
>JAAESX010000086.1 GCA_024228935.1 Pseudomonadota bacterium | reverse complement strand
CTGGAACCCGATCACCCGTTTCGGCCATTGGATCAACCATCAGGCGCGGCGCGATATTCATGGATAACAAGGTCCCTGATTCCATTGACGGTCCCCGATACCTGGAATAGGTCTTTCGTGGACATGGATGTCTGTAAAAGAACTCCATGCCCCAACCCTGAAGCGGAGTACCAGATGTCCACCCTTATCGCCTTGACCGCCCCCTTGTTCCTCACCAGCTGCGCGACGACGCCGGACGTCGCTGCGGCCCCGGTCGCTGTCGCGACGGGGACAGGTGGCTCGGCAGCAGGGGACTTCGGCCCACCGGTGGGTGAACCCATCGACGCAGTCCTGACCCAGGCGCCGAACGTGCCCGACCCCACCGGTCGCACCGAGCCCGCCACGGTCGTGGTCGAGCTGGAAGTGGTCGAGGTCGTGAAGCCGATCAGCGACGGCGTCGACTACACGTTCTGGACCTTCGGCGGGGACGTGCCCGGTAGCTTCATCCGCATCCGCCAGGGCGACACGGTGGAGTTCCACCTGCAGAACCACCCTGACAGCAAGATGCCGCACAACATCGACCTGCACGCCGTGACCGGACCAGGAGGGGGTGCGGCGTCCAGCTTCACCGCGCCGGGGCACGAGTCCCAGTTCACGTTCAAGGCGCTGAACCAGGGCCTGTACGTCTACCACTGCGCCACCGCACCGGTCGGCATGCACGTCGCCAACGGCATGTACGGACTCATCCTGGTCGAGCCGCCCGAGGGCCTGCCCCCGGTCGACCGCGAGTACTACGTGATGCAGGGCGACTTCTACACCGTGGGCCCGTACCACGAGAAGGGTCTGCAGCCGTTCGACATGCAGAAGGCCATCGAAGAGAACGCCACCTACGTCGTCTTCAACGGCGCGGAAGGCTCGATGGTCGGTGACAAGGCCCTGAAGGCCGAGGTCGGCGAGACCGTCCGCCTGTACGTCGGAAACGGCGGACCGAACCTGGTGAGCAGCTTCCATGTCATCGGCGAGATCTTCGACAAGGTCTACTACGAGGGCGGCACGAACTATCAGGAGAACGTCCAGACCACGCTCATCCCGGCCGGCGGATCGGCCATGGTCGAGTACTACGTCGAGGCGCCCGGTACCTACATCCTGGTCGACCACAGCATCTTCCGCGCCTTCAACAAGGGCGCGCTCGGGATGATGAAGGTCGAGGGCGATGACGCGCTGGAGATCTACTCGGGCAAGGAAGTCGACAGCGTCTACCTGGCCGAGAAGGCCGAGCCGAACAGCGCCATCGCCGACGCGTCCGCACAGCTGGTGGCCGGTGAGGTCAGCCGCGACGCCCAGATCGCCGCGGGCAAGAGCCTGTACGCCGGAACCTGCTCGACCTGCCACGGTGGCGACGGCGCTGGAATCGCTGGCGTGTTCCCCCCCCTGGCCGGCTCGGACTTCCTGAACGAAGACCCCGCGCGGGCCGCGGGCATCGTGATGAACGGCCTCTCGGGCCCCGTCACGGTGAACGGCAAGGAGTTCGCCTCGGTGATGCCGCCGATGAGCAACCTGCGAGACGACGAGATCGCCAACATCCTGACGTTCGTCTACTCGGAGTGGGACAACTCGGGCGTGACGGTCACCGCCGCCGAGGTCGCGGACATCCGTGACCAGACGGACCGGCCTCCGGGCGCGGCGCACTGATGCTAGGCCTCCTGCCCGTCGCCTGGGCCCTGCCGGTACTCGTACCGGCAGGGGTCCACACGCCGTTCTACCCGGCGTCCGAAGACGAGCTCGAGGTCCCCGTCGAGGCATTCCTCCTGGACTCCACCCAGGTCACCAACGCGGAGTTCGCGTCGTTCGTCGCAGAACATCCCCGCTGGGAGCAAGGGGCGGTCGTCGCGCTCTTCGCGGACGACCTGTACCTCTCGCACTGGGAGGGTCCGTCCTCTCCAGGCGCCGAGGTCGCTCCGAGGTCGCCCGTCACCCACGTCAGCTGGCACGCCGCGAGGGCGTATTGCGAGGCCCAGAACGGGCGGCTGCCGACCGTGACGGAGTGGGAGTTCGCCGCCGATGCGACCGAGACCGGCGCGCACGGCGGGCGCAAGGACGAGGCCACCCTGCAGCGCATCCTTGACTGGTATGCGCTGGGGGCGGACGCTCAGCTGCGCGACGTCGGATCCGGCCCGGCGAATGTGTACGGAGTCCATGACCTGCACGCCCTGGTGTGGGAGTGGACCGAAGACTTCAACAGCATGCTCGTGGCGTCGGATGCGCGAGAGTCCGGCGACGGCGAGAACCTGCGCTTCTGCGGCGCCGGGGCCCTGTCGGCGGCCGACGCCGAGGACTACGCGACGTTCATGCGCAGCGCGTTCCAGTCGAGCCTCAAAGCCGACTACACCACCTCCAGCCTTGGATTCCGATGCGCCTATTCGCCTTGATCGCTGGCCTCCTGCTCGCCACCCCCGCGCTGGCCGACGAGGCTCCTCTGCCCGGGGACTCGGTCTACCAGCTCGAGATGCCGCTCACCGACAGCAACGGGGCGGCGGCTGACCTGGCCGCCTTCCGTGGGCAGCCTGTGCTGATCACGATGTTCTACGCGAGCTGCGGCTCCGCCTGTCCGCTCCTGATCCGAGACGTCGGAGCCCTGCTCGACGCCACCGAGCGGAAGGACGTACGCGTGGTGATGGTCACCCTCGCCCCCGACCAGGACGACCCAGAGGCCCTGGCGGCCCTGGTCGAGCGCCACGGTCTCGACGCCAACTGGCTCGTCGCCGCCTCGGAGAAGGGACGGGAGCGAGAGCTCGCCGCCACCCTGGGCATCTCGTACCGCGAGCTGGCCGGCGGGCACATCAACCACAGCTCGGTGATCACGCTCCTGGACTCCGAGGGTCGACCCGTGGCCCGCATCGATGGGCTGGACCAGCCGTCGGAGCCGCTGCTCAAGGCGCTGAAGGAGCTCTGACGCTCAGGTCCAGACCTGCCCCGTGAGCTCCTGCTCCGGGCCCACAGCGCCTCGGCCAGCACCTCGTCCCGCGCCAGCTCCGAGCAGCCGACCTTCACGGGGTACCCCCGCTGCTCGTTGAAGCCGCCCGGACCGTAGAACTCCCCGGTCATCGCTGCAGGGTCGGTCGCCGCTCGGAGCTGAGGCAGCGCGCCCATCTCGGCCGACTGCAGGAACAGGCCCATGAAGGGCTTCGCCATGCCGAAGTACCAGCGCCCCTCGAAGTGGCGAAGCAGGTCGGTCATCGCGATGCCCGGATGCGCGGCCAGCGCGGTCACGCCGCGCTTGACGAGGCCACGCGTGAACAGCAGGTTGGCGAGCTTGGACTGCCCGTACGAGGTCCGCGGCGAGTAGGCCCGGCCCTGGTCGAAGAACAGATCGTCCAGGTCGAGCCCACCCCACCGATGCGCCATGCTGCTGACGTTGACGACACGCGAGCCCGGCGTGTGGGCCAGGACCTGACGCAGCCCGTGCGTCAGCGCGAAGTGGCCCAGGTGGTTCACGCCGATCTGCCGCTCGAACCCGTCCTCGGTCTTCCCGAACGGCGTCATCATGATGCCGGCGTTGTTGATGAGCAGGTCCAGTCGGTCGTGGGTGTCCGCGAACGTGGCGGCCGCGGCCCGGACCGAAGCGAGGCTGGCCAGCTCGAGTTCGAGTGACGAGACCCTGGCCTCGGGGCTCTCGGCGACGAGCTTCCCGGCCGTGGCCAAGCCCTTGTCATGGCTCCGGCAGGCGAGGACGACGTGGGCCCCGCTCGGGCCAGGTGGCGAGCGGTCTGGAAGCCGAGCCCGGAGTTGGCGCCGGTGACCAGCGCGACCTTGCCGTCGAGTGAGGGGATATCGGAGGCGGTCCAGCTCATCAGGTCTCCAGCGCGATCTTCCCGGCGGTGCCCCCCTTCTTGTTCACCTCCCAGGCGGCGGCCAGCTCGGTCCACGGAAACGTGCGTCCCACGACGCTCCGCAGACGCCCGGCCTGCATGTGATCGACCAGGATGCCCAGGTCCGAGGCGTTGGCCTTCAGCATCGTGAAGTGCGCCTTCTTCGAGGTGAACGCGCTCGTCGCGAACGCCAGCATCCAGCCACCGTTCGGGGTCGGCTGCGACAGGTGCGAGCCCGGCGCCATGACCTCGCGAAAACGTGCCCAGGGCGCCTTGGCGGCACAGTCGATGACGATGTCGTAGGGCGCATCCGAGACGAAGTCGTCCCGCTCGCGGTAGTCGATGACGTGGTCGGCTCCGAGCTCGCGGACCATCTCGGCTCGCTTGCCGCTGCAGACCGCGGTCACATGAGCGCCAGCGATGCGGGCGAGCTGCACCGCGTAGTGACCGACGCCGCCGCTGGCCCCGACGACCAGGACACGCCGGTCGTCACCCTCCATCCGCAGGCCGCAGTCGTCTCGCAGGCCCTGAAGCGCCGTCATCCCGGCGAGTGGGAGAGCCGCCAGCTCGGCCGTGTCCAGCCCAGCTGGCGCGAGCACGGACACATCGGCCCCGGCGACGCACTGCTCGGCGGCCGCGCCCCCGGGCACGTCTCCAAGGCGCGCCACGACCCGGTCACCGACGGCGAAGCCCGAGGCCTTGGACTCCAACACGGTCCCGACCACGTCCAGGCCGGGGACCGCTGGGCGGGGGATCGGGCGCAGGAAGCGCAGGGCGCCGGAGTGCAGCTTCCAGTCGATCGGGTTCACCGAGCTGGCGTGCACCTGGAGGCGAACCTGGTCGGAGCCGCAGGTGGGCTCCGGGACATCGACCAGGGTCAGCGGGTCGCCGTAGTCGGCGTAGACGAGGGCCTTCATGGTGCGGCCCTATCGTCCGTCAGCCCGGGTCGCAGGCTCCGTCGCAGGGGTGGATGGCCTCGCCCGTCGCGAACAGGTGGAAGATCTGGTCGTAGACGACGTCGTTCAGGACCGCCGAGTTGTGCACGCCGTTGTCCATCTCGGGGATGGTGTTCTCGTCGGCCGGGAAGTACACGTCCAGGTCGTCCGGGACCCGGATCTGCGTCAGCGCGCGCCCGGTGACCGGACCCTCGACCTCGTCCAGCCCCCAGACCGGATCGGTCGGCGTCCCGAGCTGGACCGCGCCCACGCTGCGGGCGAGCAGGTCGGTGGCGTTGTTCGGGACCTGACAGTCGCCGATGGCCTCCTGGAGGATGACGGTCTTGTCCTGCTCGCGCAGCAGCGTCGCGATGGAGCCGGGGTCGCTGCGGTCGAACCGCGACTGCACCATGCCCAGGAAGACACCCTGACCCAGCGGGTCGGCGTAGTAGAGGTCGAGCACCTGGTCGAGCTGCTCGAAGTGGACCGAACGCTGGATCATGCCAGCCCAGCCGGCCCCCGGGACCGCCAGCACCGAGCGGTCGATGCGGTCGGACAGCGCCGTCTGCGAGGCCCCCTGGATGCCGCCCAGCGAGATGCCGTAGTACCAGACCCGGTCCGGATCCACGGCGATGTCGTCGACCCCGTCGATCATCGCCTCGACGAGCGAGAGGTTGTTCACGTGGGACTGGGCCAGTCGGTCCGTCACCAGGTTCACGCGCGCCAGGTCCGGGAGCACCTCCTGCAGGATGAGGTCGCGATCGCCGCTGGACAGGCCGATCCAGTCCGTGGCCACCAGCACAGCGTCGAGGCGGGTCGCCATCGTCTGGACGAGGTCGGACTCGATCATCGAGCGTCCGTTCCCGAACAAGCCATGACCGATGAGGATGAGCGGTCGGGGCTCGGTCGTCTCGGTGAGCGGCACGGCGATGGTCAGGTCGTAGCTGCGCGGATCCTGGACGCGGGTGACGCTCGAACCGTCCCAGTGGATCTCGTCGTTCTCATCGAGGAAGTTCGGCGGCGTGAACGAGCCGTAGTGGACGCTGACATCGTCCTCGACCACGACCTCGTCGATGACCCAGGTGGCGTCCTCGGCCAGCGCCTGCTCCTTCATCGACAGGATGGGGCCAAGCACCTCGTGCTCGCTCGCGACCTGGAACTCCCAGGCCAGCAGCAGGTCCTCGCGCTCCCAGGCCGCGTCCTCGACGACTGCGAACAGATCCTGGTACGCCGGCCGCATGGCCTCGATGGCGTCGCTGTCGGTGATCACGTCATCGCGCAGGGCCTCGAAGACCGGCGGCGAGGTGAACGCATTGCCGTCGACATCGGTGAGCGCGGACGTGAGCACGACCGCATGTCGGTGGCCGAACGCCATGGGAGCGAGCGGCCGGACGATGAGGGCGTGCCGCCCCGAGTACCCATCGCGGTTGTTCTGGTCCATCTCGGCCTGGACCGGGACGAGCTCGCCGGTCTCGACATCGATGAGCGCGATGGCGGCGCCGGGCTCGACGGAGAGGCCCTGCTCGCCCCAGCCGTACAGGAACGCCGGGTCGACGTCCTCGCCGAGCGCGACGTACGCGGGGGTGACTGGTGAGACGCCGTCGTAGCCGCTGAACATGGCGTCGATGTCGACCGGAAGCTCACCATCGGGGGAGTGCCAGTTCGCGTTCGAGTAGGCCGTTCGGACACCCGTGGGGCTGTCCGGATCCTCGACGGTCCAGTGCGAGCTCGGAAACGGCGTGAGGCAGTCGTCGCCGGTGGCCATCGGGTTGCAGGTCTCGTCCCAGTCGACGTGGACGGGAGCGACTTCGGTGCAGGCGAGGAGGAAAGCGTACATACCGCACACTACTCCTCAGCGGCGCTCCACCCGGGCAAAGGTGCCTGTGACCCGCAGCTCGAGCGTGATCGGCTCGGCGCCCTCGTTCTTCCAGTACCAGCCGTGGCTGCCCTCGAACGTGGGGGTGTAGACGCCCTCGGCCTCGCTGAGCGTGCCCGTCTCGAAGCTCTCGAAGACGTCGCGAAGCTCGCCCGCGGGCTCGGCGTGCAGGTCGAAGTACACCGGCCCACTCGCCGTCCAGCGGTACATCAGCTGGTCGTCCTCGCGCATCAGCGCCTTGACCTCGGTCCCACGCCCGGCGGCCAGCGTCAGGGTGACGACCTGCTCCTGGAAGACGCTCTCGCGCTCGACGAGCGGGTGCCGACCGAGCTCGGCGCTCTTCTTCAGCTCGCCCAGATGCAACAGCCCGAGCTTGCGTCCGAGGCCCGTGGGATCGACCGCGTACTCAGCGGGCAGGACCGCGATGACCACCAGGACGACCGTCACGCCCAGCGCGACGAGCGAGGCGCGGAACAGCTCGGCCTTGGAGGGCAGCAGCGCGGGATCCACGGGGGTCACTCGAGCACCCCGAAGAAGCCGGCGAGCTGCCAGGCGCACAGCAGGATGCCCGCGACGACGAGTGCGATGTTGGCCCCCCGAGCGTGCTTCTCGAACGAGGCCGATCGGCGCCAGTACCCCATGGCGATCAGGATGCCGCCGAGCGCCAGCAGCTGGCCGATCTCGACGCCGACGTTGAACGCGACGATGTTGCCGACCAGGCCGTCGTCGGAGAGCGCGAAGTCCTGCAGCTTGGTCGCCAGGCCGAAGCCGTGGATGAGCCCGAACAGGAAGACCGCGGCCTTGGTGTCAGGCTGGACGCCGAGCCGGGCCTTGAAAACGCCCAGGTTGTCCAGGCCCTTGTACGTGACCGAGAGACCGATGACGGCGTCCACCAGGAACGCGTCGATGTGCGTGCCGCTGAGCACGCCGTACAGCAGCGTGACGCTGTGCCCGATGGCGAACAGCGACACGTAGATGCCCACGTCCTTCATCCGGTAGAGGAAGAAGATGACGCCGACCAGGAACAGCAGGTGGTCGTACCCGGTGACCATGTGCTTGGCGCCCAGGTAGACGAACGGGATCAGCTGGCTGCCCGAGCTCTGTTCCAGGAACAGCTGGTCCCCGCCTGTGACGCCGTGCGCCCAGGCTTCTGACGCAAGCAGCAGCAGGCTCAGTGTTCGTGCCCTCCGTGGTCGTGGCCGCCGTGGTCATGACCGTCTGCCGCTTCCTCGGCGGGCTCGGGGTTCTGGATCTCATGGCCAGTCGCGGTGGAGCCCCACATCAGTCGGGCGCTGCCCACCGGGCCGGTGAGCTGCGCCATGTAGGCGCCGTCCGGCGAGATGGTCGCGGGGCCGGACCAGCCAGCGCCGTCCGGGGTGAGCGTGACCATCTCGGTGCCGCCCGAGGCGGCCGTGAGCGCGAGAGAGATCTCGCCGTCCGGAGCGACGGCGTTCCCAGCGGCGTCCGCGGCGACCAGGCGGACGGAGTCGGTCCCCGGCTGGAGCTCGACGATCCATGGGCCCATCGTGCCGTTGATGGTCGTGGACGCCGCGGGGGCAGCGGCGGGCTCGGCCACGGGGTCGGGAACCGGCTCGACGGCCGGCTCCTCGACATGGCCACCCTCGTGGTCGTGGTCGTGTCCGTGGTCCTGCTCGGACGAGCAGGCGCTGGCTGCCAGCAGGAGGGCGGCGGCGGCGAGGGTCTTGTTCACAGGGGCTCCGGGCTGCCCGGCCTTTAGCCGATCAGCGGAAGCCCTTCCGCCCCTTGTGCCGCCCATCGCACCAGGGCTTGTTCTTCGACCGGCCGCACCGACACAGGGTGGCCCGGTCGTCAGGCTGTCCCTGGTGCAGCGCCGCGTTGATCTCGAACGGCACCTGGAGCCGCACCTCGCCGCCTTCGACGATGTCGATGCAGACCTGGGGCTCGCTCGCGGGGGGCTCGACCGAGCCGCCCTTCAGCTCGTAGCGGAGCGCCCCCGACGGGCAGGTCCCGACGACGCGCATGATCTCGGTCGCCGCGGCGGTGTCCCCCGCCAGCTCGCGCTCGCGCAGCTCGTCGAGCGGTTTGCAGTAGTAGACGTGCATGCACGCCGCCTTGTTGAAGTGCGTGCGAAGGGTCTTCCCCTCCCAGACCCTCAGCTCCTGCTCGGGCGGGTCCTCACAGCCGCCATCGAAGCCGTTCCGGGAGTGGGCTCCATCGCAATACGGCGGGTTGGCGCTGTCGCCGCAGCGGCACAGGTACACGTCGCCGTCGACCTGCATGCGCTCGCCGCAGTAGCTGGCGGAGTCGGCGCCGCTGACCTTCAGCGGGCCGTCGGGGAGGACGGTGACGATGACAGGGGCGCTCATCCGTGGACCTCGCCCCACTGACGGATCCCGTTCACGAACCGCTCGTGGATGTCCGGAACGGTGGACCTCTGGACCGAGGGGCCGCCCCCGCCCTTCGTCGATGAAGTGGATGGGCCCGACCGAGCTCTGGAACCACTTCGACTGGAACGGGAAGAGCTCGGCGCCCGGCGTGAAGTCGACGACATCCGGCGGCCGGTCAGCGAGAATCAAGCAACACCGACCGAGACTCCGGGCACATCGACGGCGGCATCGTGACTCGGCTCGTCGAGGTAGATTATCTGCGAGTCCGTTAGACAGTATCTCCAGACCTGAGGGAATCAGTCCGTGAAGCTCGAGAGCCTCGAAGAACTCAGGGTGTTCAGCCAGATCGTCGAGTCGGGGAGCCTGACCGCAGCGGCCCGGGCGCTGGGCCTTCCCCCGAACACCGTGAGCCGGCGACTGGCCTCGCTCGAGGAGCGCCTCGACGTCAAGCTGCTGCATCGGACGACCCGCAGCCTGAGCCTCAGCGAGGCAGGTCGAGCGCTTCTGAGTCGCGCTCGGCGCATCCTGGACGAGGTCGACGCGGCCGAGCTCGCCGTACAGCGAGAGACCGAAGGGCTGACCGGCGTCGTCCAGATCAGCCTGATGAGCATCCTGACGGTGCCGGACACGCTGGCGGTGCTGCGACTGCTCATGGACGAGCACCCAGGGCTGCGCTTGCAGATCCAGGTCAACGACCGTCCGGTGAACCCCGTCGCCGAGGGGCTCGACGTCGTCGTCTTCGGTGGCACGCTGTCGGACAGCACCCTGACGGCCCGCAAGCTCACGAGCGTGCAGCCACTGCTGGCGGCGAGCACGGCCTACATCGACCGACATGGCGCGCCTCACACGCCCGAGGACCTGCTGCGGCACGAGACGCTGCACTTCCTGAGCGCAGGCGGCACGTTCCCGTGGAACCTGACCGGACCGGACGGGGAGCAGCACGTGGTCCACCCCGAGGGACGCTTCGAGGCGAACGACGGCCGCGCGCTGTTCGACGCGATGGTGAGCGGGCTCGGAATCGGCTGGACCTCGGCGCGGATGATGCGCTCGGCCCCGAACCTGCGCCAGGTGCTCGCCGACTACACCCTGCCGTCCTTCCCGCTGTACGCGATCTACCCCTCGGCGAACCGACGCAGCGCACGCCTGCAGACCGTGGTGGCGGCGCTGCACGCTGCGGTCGTCGAGGCCTGAGTCGCATGGACAAGGCCCGACTCCGCAAGACGCTTCGCGCGCGACGCCGGGCGCTGTCCGACCGCCCACTCCGCTCGGTGCAGGCCGCGGGGCACCTGTTGGGCTCGCCTCGCTGGGCTGGAGCGGTTGGCCTCTTCCACTCGATCGGGGCCGAGATCTCCACACGGCCCCTGCTCGAGCGCGGTTGGGCCCACGGGCTGCAGCTGGCCCTCCCCATCGTCGTCGGAGCCGGTCGGCCGCTGGAGTTCCGCCGGGTGTTCCCGGACACACCTCTTCAGGCGGGCGCCTTCGGGGTTCTCGAGCCCCAGGGCACCGAGCGCGTGGATGCGCTCGACCTCATCGTCCTGCCCGGGCTCGCCTTCGACCGAGCTGGCGGACGGCTCGGCTATGGCGGCGGCTACTACGACCGGACGCTGGCACGCTCGTCGGCTTTCCGCGTGATGCTGGCCTTCGCCGACCAGGAGGTCGCCGACGTGCCGATGGGGGCCCACGACGAGCGTGTCCAGGCGGTGGTCACCGAAGACGGGTGGCTCGCATGCTGATGCTGTTGGCGAGCGTCCAGGCCGCCCAGGTCGAGCTGCTGCCGGACGAGGCGAAGTGGCAGGTCGGCGTCACGTTCGGCGCCGGGACACGCCTCCAGCCGGTGCGCGCCATCCCAGACGGCACCGCGCTGCGCCTCGACCTGTACGTCCTGACGGTCCAGCGGGCCCGACCGATGCCGCACGAGCTCGGCCGCGACCAGGCGCGGCTCGAGCTCCAGATCGACCCGGTCCACCTCTGGGCCACGCACGGCGCGACGACCTCGCCGCGGCTACCGCTGACGCTGTACGCCACGTGGCTGCATCCCTTCGGCCGGAAGTGGCACCTGACGATGTCGCCCGGCGTCTACGCGACGGTCGGCTGGGACTCGCTGGTGAAGGACGAGACGCTGCGCCATCGGCCGGGCGGCACGCTCGCGGCGTCGGGTCGCGTGGGTCTGGAGCGGCAGCGCTGGCTGTGGCCCGCGATGGCCGGGTCCTGGGGCCTTCGGACCGATCTGGGGGTGGCGTTCAGCGCCGACCCCGACACGTTCGCGACGAGCCGGTACCTGCGCTTCGGCCTGGAGCGCACGCTGACCTGGGGGCGCCGATGAGCCTGTTGTGGCTGGCCTGCTACACCAACGGCCCCTTCGAGGCCGGCCCCGAGGTGTTCGACGACCCCATCGATCACGACGACGACACCTGGCTGTTCTCGCTCGAGCGCATCAACCGGATCGACCTGGAGGTGGACGCCGACGCCGAGGAGATCCTGATGGCCCAGCGCCGGACGTCCTACCCACGGGACGAGGTCCGGGCGCACGCCGTGCTCGATGGCGAAGAGGTCGGTGAGGTCGGACTCCGCATGCGCGGGGGGCTGGGCAGCTTCCAGCGCTTCGATGGCAAGCCCAAGTGGGAGCTCGACTTCAACGAGTTCTCGGGCGAGCGATTCCACGGCCTGGAGTCGCTGTCGCTCAACAACATGCTCCACGACTGCACCTCGATCCGCGAGACGGTGGCGTCTGCGGCGTACGGGATGGTCGACGTGCCCACCTCGCGCACCGGGTACGCGCAGCTGTTCGTGAACGGCCAGGACTACGGCATCTACACGGTCATCGAGACCCAGGACGACCGCTGGCTGAAGGACCACTTCGCCAGCAACGACGGCACGTTCTACGACGGCAAGTACCAGTACAAGGACGGCGTGGTGCCCTACTTCGTCGACTTCGGCCGCGGCCGGGACGCGTGGTTCGACCTCGAGGAAGGCGACGAGGGCGACCGGTCGGAGATCCGTGCGATCAGCGACGCGGTCGAACGGTCGGAGGATGGGATGGACCCGGCGCTCTGGGAGCTGGTCGACTGGGAGCTGTTGTGGCGCCTGGCCCTGGTCGAGGAAGCAGTGATCGAGGGCGACGGCCTGAGAAACACCAACAACTACCGGGTGTACTTCCAGGACGGGCTGCCCATGGCGGCGAGCCGCTGGGACACCGACGGGTCGTTTCCCATCGTCGACGGCGAGGTCCAGACCGCTTCCGAGAACGACTCCGACGGCTTCTCGCTGCTGGAGATCTGTCGGGCTGATGAGACCTGCAGGACGTCCTGGCGAGACCTCGAGGACGAGGTCCGCGACGCCCTGTTCGGCGGAGCCCTGCACGAGGTCGCGGTCGCTGCCGCCGAGCGCACCGAAGTCGGCGGGCCCGGCGACCCCCGACGCGAGTGCCCCGGGACGCGCCAGGCCGAGGCTCTTGTCGACTACACGCTCACGGGCGAGTGAGCCACGCGGCGCGAATCAGCTCCTTCAGCCGATCGGTGTCGGTCGAGGGGGTCTTGCACATGAACCCGGACTTGTGCGCGAACGGCACATCGTCGGCATCCCCGACCCGCGAGAAGTCGAGCTGCGGGTGGTCCTCGTACCGGGCGATGCCGTACCCGTCGCCGCGGCGGTCCGGGTAGACGATGGCGGCGATCTCGGGCTCGAGACCGTGGGCGCGGATGTAGGCGCCGGCGGTCCCGCTCGGCTGGTCCGGCAGCTCGTCGGTGCGCGGCAGGAAGACGACCTCGATGGTGTCCTCGCCCTGCTCGAGCGCCCAGCGGATGACGTACTCGTCGGCGAAGGCGATGCGTGCCCGGACCTCGTCGAGGTAGGTCAGCAGATCGCGGCCGACGAGGCACATGAACTCGTAGACGGGCTCGCCGGGGGCGTGGGTGCTGCCGCCGGCGAAGTGGCGAAGCAGCGTCATGTCGATGGGCGAGTTCAGCTGAGAGATGGCCTTCCGGGGAACGCCCAGGAACTTCGCCGTCTTGCCGGGACCGCGGCTGTCGAACCACTCGGCGACCTCGAGCCAGTCACAGAAGTGGAGCGCGTCCTCGTACAGGCCCTTGGACTGCAGCAGGAGGCTGAGCGCGCAGGTGGGCGGATGCTCACGCGGGAATTGGTGGTGGTCGAAGTTGGCGAGCGCGGGCTCGTGGCTGCCGCCCACATCGACGACGGCGACGTTCGGGTCGGCCAGCTCGTCGGGGGTGGGGTCGCGGCGATGGACGGTGGCGCCGGTCTCGGCGACCAGCACGCAGACGGCCAGGAGGTCGTCCTTGTGAGCGCCCCCGGGGTGCGTGATGACGGTGTGGATCATGGCCGCGTCCATAGCCCGGCCGACGCGGGGATAGTGGGCGACATGACCTTCTCGTACGAGCTCCCCGTCCGCTACGCCGACACCGATGCCCAAGGGCACGTGTTCTTCGCGAACTACCTCACCTACTTCGACGAGGGCCTGACGTACTACCTGCAGCACCTGGGCTGTGGGTACGACGTGCTCGAGGCCGACGGCGCCGCGCTGTTCTACGGCGAGTCGCGGTGCCGGTACCTGGCCAGCGCGCGGTTCGGTGACACGCTCGCCGTGGCCGTGGCCGTCTCGCGGCTGGGGCGCACGAGCATGACCACCTCGTTCACGCTCCTGCGCGGCGAGGAGACCCTGGCCGAGGGCGAGCTGACGAGCATCTGGGTGGACCCGACCACCCGAAAGCCCACCCCGATTCCCCAGCGCTTGCGGGATGCTCTCGACGCATGACACTCCTCCTCCTGGCCTGCACCCCGACCGTCCCCGAGAGCGAGACCGCGGACTCGACCGACTCCGAGGTCCTGTCGCCTCCCGAGCTCGCCTGGACCCTCGTCGACGAGGACGCTGCCGAAGGCGCGGATGTCGCGGTGGCGCCGGATGGAACCCTGTACGCGAGCTTCGTTCGAGGCGGTCACGTCTGGGTCCGGGTGAGCGAGGACGGAGGGGCGAGCTGGTCGGACGCGACCTGGGTCAACGACGCCGGCAACCCCAGCGTCTACCAGGTCAGCCACCCCGAGATCGACGTCGACGCAGACCGGGTGCTGGTGAGCATGCCCAGCGGCCACGACCAGGCGTTGTTCGTCTCGGACCGGGGCCCGTTGGAGTTCTCGACGGTCGCCTGGGTCGGCCACGACCAGGACGACTGGCAGTTCGAGGCCATCTTCTTCCAGGGCCGGCTGGCGCCCGACGGCAGCATCTGGTCCAGCTTCCATGCATTCCCGAACGGGAGCTGGAGCGACGGCTGGAAGGGCATCGCCCGGGAGTCGAACGGCTTCGAGCTCGAGAACGTGAGCGAGTCCGCCGCCGGCGAGCCCTGCGAGTGCTGTGCCCACGACCTGTTCTTCACGTCATCGGCGGACGTCGCTCTGGCCTGGCGCGGGAACGTCGACGACATCCGCGACATGTGGGTGGCGACTGGACACGGCGGGTTCGACAGCGTGGTCACCGCCGGCGACCTGGCCCCCGACATCAGCTACTGCCCGGTCCAGGGCCCTCGGTTGGCCGAGCAGGCCGACGGAACGCTCGTGATGGTCTGGGCCGACGCGATGCAGAGCGCATACGCGCCGTACATCGCGACCAGCGCGGACGGAGAGAGCTGGACCCCGTCCGAGAAGGTCATGGAGCTCGACGAGGTGCGCCCGTCGCCGACCATCGCGGTGGATGGCGACGACCGCATGCTCGTGGCCTGGAACCCCGAGTTCGGTCCGTCGGGCCTGGCGCTGGACCGCGGCGCGGGCTGGGAGCATCTGGGCGCGCTCGAGGTCGAGGACTCCGAGGTCCAGTTCGTCGAGCTGGTCGGCCAGGGCGAGTTCCTGGGCGGAGTGGGCGTCGACGAGGCCGGTCGCGTCTGGGTCTTCCGGCTCTAGCCGGCGAAGTAGTCCTTCGCGGCGGCGCGGAACGTCAGCCCGATCCCGATGAGCGAGAAGATGATGCCGATGGGCGCCTTGGCAGGGAGCGAGGCCAGCACGATGAGCCCGAAGCAGGCGCGCACCGCCATCACGTTCCGCTTCACCGCCCCGAAGATGGCCCCGCCGCCGAGCACCGTGTAGGCGACGGCGGTCGGCAGGATGAGGCCGACGCCGTTCGGGTCCCCCTTCACGAAGTGGAAGACCAGGAAGAAGGTCCAGCAGATTGGGATCAGCAGACCGGCGAGGATGGAGATGGCCTTGACGGAGCCGGGCATGTCGCTCATGAGGGAGCCTCCTTGCTCCAGCAAGCTACCCATCCGCCCGATACCGCTCAACGATTGAATATGTAGTTAACCGATACATATTTTGAGATAGTCTTGCCGGCCCACGGTAGGCTCGGCCGTGGCCTTCCGCTACACGAGCCTCCCGCTGACCCAGGGCATCAGCAGCCTGCTGCTGATCGGCGGGTTCTTCGCGCTCACGGCGCTGCCCGGCGCGCAAGCCGCTTGGACCGCGTGGATCGAGGCCACGCCCCCGCTCGTCCACCTGGTGGGCGCAGTGCTGGTGCTGCACGCCGTCGTGTTCTGGGGCATGTCGGCGGCGTTCAAGTGGGTCGATGTCCACGACAGCCCCGCCTTCATCGCTCGGTACCGCATCCAGTCCGGCCCGCCTCGGGAGCCGCCTCGCGCCCGGGTGGTGAAGAACCTGCTCCTGAACCAGCTCGTGGTGACGCCCATCATGCTCGTCGGTCTCTGGGGCGACCTCGAGCTCCGTGGCTGGAGCGTGGACCCTGTGTTCCCCGGCATCGTCGAGGTCCTGGTCGATCTGGCCGGGCTCGGCGTCGTGGCGACGATCTACCTCTACGCCATCGTCGGGACCCACACGTTCGTGGCCCACCACAGCGGCTACGCGGTGCCCTGGCTCAGCTGGTCCGTCCACCACGACTGGCACCACTACAAGTACAACGAGGCCTTTGGGACCTACGGCGTGCTCGACCGGATCCTGGGCACAGACGAGGCTTTTCGCGCGCTCGAGGACGGAGAAGACGTCCGATAGCCAGGGCCGCCAGCGCGCTGCCAGGGCCCCGCCACGCCGAGTGAAAGTCGGGTGTGAAAGTCCGAACTGCCGGCATCTCGTACTCATGGGTCATCACAGCGGAGCACCCATGAGCCAGTTCGAAGACAACCTGACCCACCCCACGCACACTTGGAAGGTCATCCGCACCGGCGGCTTCGACCAGGTCGAGATTCGCGACGCCGACGACATCGCCAACCTCGACCAGCTCGACCAGAAGCTGTGGGTCGCGCTGGCCTGCCCGGTCAAGGGTCTGGAGCTCGACGAGGCCTCGCTGACGCTCATCGACGAGGACGGCGACAACCGCATCCGCGTCCCCGAGATCGTCGCGACCGGCAAGTGGGTCACCACGCTGCTCAAGAACGGCGGCGTGCTCTTCAAGGCCAGCGACGCCCTGAAGCTCTCGGACCTGTCCGGCACCGACGAGGCCAAGGCCATCGCCGCCTCGGCCCAGAACATCCTCGATGGCCTTGGCGACGAGGGTGGCAGCGTCACGCTCGCCCAGGTCAACGACACCGCGGCCGTGTTCGCCGCCCAGGCGTTCAACGGCGACGGCGTCATCGACGCGAAGGCCGCTGAGAACGACGAGCAGACCGCGCTCATCGCGCACATCATCGAGACCACCGGCGGCGCCGCGCAGGTGACCGGCGAGCCCGGCGTAGACACCGACAAGCTCGACGCGTTCTTCGCGGACGCCGACGCGTACCTCACCTGGTGGGGCACGGCCGACGGCAACGAGGAGGTGCTCCCCCTGGGCGACGCCACCAAGGCCGCCGCCGACGCGCTCATCGCCGTCGAGGCCAAGATCGATGACTGGTTCACCCGCTGCGCCCTGGTCGCCTTCGACCCCCGCGCCGGCTCGGCGATGAACCGCGCCGACAGTGAGTGGGGCGAGATCGCTCTCGAGGACCTCACGAACAGCCACGAGCGCATCGCCGCCTTCCCCATCGCGCACGTCGTCGACGGAGCCGTCCTGCCGCTGACGACCGGACTGAACCCCGCCTGGGCCGGCCTGGTCCACGCTCTCCGTGACGCCGCCGTCAAGCCGCTCCTCGGCGACATCGACGAGCTCACCTCGGAGAACTGGGGCGCCATCAAGGCCCGCCTCGCTCCCTTCCGCTCCTGGGACACGACCAAGGCCGGCGCCAACGTCGAGCCCGTCGGTCTCGACACCCTGCGTGCCTACGTCGCCGGAACCCAGAAGGACGAGATCGCGGCGCTCATCGCCAAGGACCTCGAGCTCAAGCCCGAGGCCGACGGCATCGGTGCGGTCGAGAAGCTCATCCGGGTCCAGCGGGACTTCGTGCCGCTCTTGGAGAACTTCATCAACTTCAAGCGCTTCTACTCGCCGACCGAGGACGCCGCGTTCCAGACGGGCACGCTGTTCATGGACAAGCGAAGCTGTGACCTCGTCGTCCGCGTGGACGACGCCGGAAAGCACGCCAAGCTGGCTGGCCTCTCGTACTGCTACCTGGCGTACCTGACCTGCACCCGAAAGGGCACGACCGCCACCCGCCAGATCGCCGCCGCGTTCACCAACGGTGACGTCGACTTCCTGATGGTCGGCCGCAACGGCGTGTTCTACGACCGCGACGGCAACGACTGGGACGCGACCATCACCAAGGTCGTGGCGAACCCGATCAGCATCCGCCAGGCCTTCTGGGCCCCCTACAAGCGGGTCGCCAAGATGGTCGAGGAGCAGATCGAGAAGTTCGCGGCCAGCAAGGACGCCGACTCGAAGAAGTCGATGGACGGAGCCAAGGCCGGAGCCACCGACGGCGCCGCGCCAGCCGCCTTCGACATCGCCAAGTTCGCCGGCATCTTCGCCGCCGCCGGTCTGGCCGTCGGCGCCATCGCCTCGGGCATCGCGCTCCTGGCGACGGGCTTCTTCGGCCTGACCTGGTGGCAGATGCCGCTGGCCGTCATCGCCATCCTGCTCATCATCTCGGGCCCCAGCATGCTGCTGGCCGCGCTCAAGCTGAGCCAGCGCAGCCTGGGTCCGGTGCTCGAGGCCAACGGCTGGGCCATCAACTCCCGCGCACGGATCAACATCCCGTTCGGTGAGTCGCTGACCAACCTGGCGGTGATTCCGGACGGCACCGAGCGCGACCTGAAGGACCCCTACGCCGAAAAGAAACCCATGTGGACCAAGGTCCTCATGCTGCTGGCCGTCTTGGGTGGCGCCGCGTACGTCGGGTACCTCAACGGCTGGCTCGAGCCCTACGTCGCCGCCCCGGTGGCCGACGTGGTCGAGGCTCCCGTCGAGGCTGCGCCCGCCGAATAGGGGAAGACCAGCCCTCTCCCCTGGGCGAGCACCTCGATCCGAGCCACGCGCCAGCTCTCGACGTCCGGTCCGGGGTCGAGCGTGAGCGTCACGGCGTCGCGCGAGGCGGGGTAGCCGGCCGCGCCCTGAAGGACGGACACGGCCTCGATGTCGAAGCCGTCCTCGTGCTCCACACAGAGCTCGGTGACGGCGTAGTCGGGGGTGCAGGCGGTCAGGAGGAAGAGCATGCTCCCAGCCTGACCCGCCCTGACCATCACGGAACGCGAAAGCTCATGACGGTCAGATTCAATGCATTCGAATGCTACTCGAGCCAGCCCACCGAGCCATCGTCGAGCTTGTAGTAGGCGGGCACGATGCGGCAGAACCCGTCCTCGACGGCCTTCGCCAGGATCTTGCTGCGGTCGACCAGGTCGTGCGCGGTGTGCACGGCGTTGGCGCGGACGGTGTCCTCGACGTCTCCGTCCGGGCAGCGCGCCTTGGCCGGCTCGATGTGCGCGAGCAGGTGGTTCAGGTTGTGACCGTGGTCGCCGCCGCCGATGGCCGCGGTGACGGCGCCGCAGGACTGGTGACCCAGGACGACGACCACGGGGGTGCCGATGTGGGCGACGGCGTACTCGATGCTGGCGATCGAGCTGGTGTTCGCGATGTTGCCCGCCACGCAGATGACGAAGAGCTCGCCCAGGCCGGCATCGAACGCGAGCTCGGGGGAGACGCGGGAGTCGGCACACGTCAGGATGATCGCGTACGGCTTCTGGCCGGTCGTGAGCTCGCTGCGGCGGGCGTGGTCGCGGCCGGCGTTGTGCGGCACGTCGGCGACGAAACGGGCGTTTCCTTCCTCGAGGCGCTTCAGGACGTCGGGGATGCTGGGCATGCTCATTCGGGGGCTTCCTCGAATATGGGTTGATCGAGATTAGGCCTTATCGAATTCGCGGTTGCGCCTCAAGAGAGATCCGGAACGCTCGCGACGAAGTGGTCCACGAACGCCCGCACCTTGGGATCCAGGAAGCGGCGATCGGCGTAGACCAGGCACGCTCGCTGGTCGCGTCCCACGTCCCGGACGACATGCACGAGCTCCCCCGAGGCGAGCTCCGCGGTGACGAGCCCGTCGAAGACGAGCGCGACGCCGAGCCCCCGTCGGGCCGCCTGGATCTGCATCCCGTGCTGGTTCGCCACGAACGCGCCACGAACGGGGACCGTCCCGCCCGACCGGAGCGGCCAGCTCGTCTCGGCCGCTCCCCCTGCGTCCACACCGCGAATGATGGCGTGGTCGGCGAGGTCCCCCGGGACACGGGGCGTGCCGCGAAGCGCCAGGTAGTCGACGCTGGCCACCGCGATCCGGGCGTTCCGTGAGAGCGTCCGAACCACCAGGGACGGATCCAGGTCTGCATCGGCGCTCAACGCGACGTCGAACTCCGCGCGCACGTCGACCGGTCCGTCGATGGCGATCCACTCGAGCTGGACCTCGGGGTGCACGTCCAGGAACGCCTTCAGCCAGCCCGACACGACCTCCTGTGGCAGCTCGGTCGGGACGGCCACCCGGAGCAGACCTCGCGGGGTTCCGTCCAGCCTGCGGACCTCCTCGACGGCATCGCGCACGCCACGGACCAGGTGCTTGGCGCGGTCGTACAGCACCTCTCCTTCACGACTGAGCGTGAGGCGACGCGTGGTCCGGTGCACGAGCCGGACGCCGAGCTCCTCCTCCAAGCGATCCAGGCGTCGGCTGAGCGTCGGCCGCGGCACACCGAGCGCCCGTGAGGCCGCGCTCAGGCTGCCGTGCTCGACGACGGCGACGAGCTCTTCGAGTCCTTGCATCTGCAACGTTTCCTGTCGAGTGAAGCCCCAAGTTGAGTAATTGATCCACGAATGGTCGGACAGTACCTTGCGAGCATCCCCTGGAGGTCCCCATGAAGAAGGCATTCCTCGCCGTCACCGTCCTGTTCTCGCTCGCCATCGTCCCCGGAGTGATCGGCGATCTTCTCCAGCCCGAGATGGTGGTCGACGTGATGGAGGTGCTCGGCCTCCCCGGCTACGTCCTGACCCTGGTCGGCCTCTGGAAGATCGGCGGCATCATCGCGATGTGGATCCCGAAGATGCCGCGCGTGACCGAGTGGGCCTATGCGGGCTTCTTCTTCTTCGACCTGACCGGTGCGGCCTGGGCCCACGGGGCCAGCGTGGACTACGCCGGCATCGCGCCGCCGCTGGGCGTGCTCGCGCTGGGCGCCGCCTCGTACTTCCTGCGACGCCGCGCAGAGGCCGATACAGCTGCGGCATGACGTGGCTTCGTGCGGTTGGTGTGGTCGGCTTGCTGTTCGCGGTGGGCAGCGGCGGCCTGATCGCCGACGCCTGGGTGCCCTTCGGAAAGAGCGCCGAGGGCGACCGCCGCGCGCGCATGGAGGCCTCGTCGCAGTACAGCGACGGGGTCTTCGTGAACGTCGAGCCGATGTGGAACGACATCGAGGGCTCGATGACGGGCTGGACCCGAGCCTCGGAGTTCGGCTCCCCCACCGAGCCGCTGGACGTCGCCACCGGCGAGCGCTCGCGGTTCGCCCTGCCGCCCGAGTCCGGGCTGCGCGTGACCTGGCTCGGCCACTCGACACAGATCATCGAGATCGACGGCGTGACCGTGCTCACCGACCCAATCTTCGGAGGCCGCGCCAGCCCCTTCGACTGGGCCGGACCGGCGACCTGGTACGCCCCCCCGATCCCACTCGACGAGATCCCCGTCCCCGATGTCGTGCTCATCTCGCACGATCACTACGACCACCTGCAGGTGTCGACCATCCAGGCGATGGCGGACTGGGACACACAGTTCGTGACCCCGCTCGGAGTGGGCGCTCACCTGGAGTACTGGGGCGTCCCGACGGACCGGATCACCGAGATGGACTGGTGGGAGGAGACCGTGGTGACGAGCGCCGACGGCGAGCTGACCATCGCGTGCACGCCATCGCGACACGCCAGCGGCCGACACGTGCTCGACCAGATGAGCACGCTGTGGGCGAGCTACGCGCTGGTGGGTTCGGAGCACCGCGTCTACTTCTCCGGCGACACCGGGCTGCACAACGGCCTGAAGACCATCGGCGAGACGTATGGACCGTTCGATCTGGCGATGTTCGAGGTCGGCGCCTACGACCGCGCCTGGCCCGACTGGCACCTGGGACCCGAGAACGCCATCACCGCCAACGAGTGGGTCCAGGGCCAGGTCTTGATGCCGATCCACTGGGGCATGTGGAACCTGGCGCTGCACGGCTGGACCGAGCCGATCGAGCGCACGCTGGTCGAGGCCGAGAGCCACGACATGGCCGTCGTCGCCCCTCGTCCCGGCGAGAGCTTCGAGCTGGATCCGCTCCCCGAGGTCACCCGGTGGTGGCCAGACGTGCCGTGGGAGACGGCCGAGGAGCACCCGGTGGTGGCCCGAGGCCTCGAGTAGCCGTCAGAGCTTCCGGAGTGTGAGCCCCTGGTCGGTCCAGTTCGGCGTCAGGCCCTCGACCTCGACGCCCGGGCCGACGAGCGCGCGCATCGTGACGAAGTCCTCGACGACCTCGGCCAGCAGACGCCGCCGGTCCTCCAAGGTCACGTCGGCTTCCCAGCGGGCATCGCCGACGCGTCTCAGGTACTCAGCAGTGACAAGGCCTGCGGCGCGTTCATCGAGCCGGTGCAGTCCTCGGAGGGGGTGTCGGTCCATCATCGGATCGGGATCTTCCATGTCTCGACGGTAGCCCCCGGCTCGGCGCTCCTTGTTTCCGCCTGGACTCCCCCCAGGGTCCGCTGCCCGTTCGGCCGACTCACGGTTCTCATGCTCCGGAACACGCACACGGCACGACTCATGCTCACCCTTCTCTTCGCCTGCACCTCTGGACCCGTGGCCTAAAGCGGCCTGAACGACGACTCCGGAGACAGCGGCGATCCCTGCACACCCGTGACCTGGTTCGCGGACGCCGATGGCGACGGCTTCGGCGCCGCGAGCCAGGCGCCCGAGGCCTGCGACCAGCCATCCGGTCACGTCGCCGACGACACCTCGGCCGATGTCCACCCCGACGCCGACGAGCTGTGTTCGACGCCCGACATCGACGACGACTGCGACGGCGCGCTCAACGAAGACGACGCCGCGGACGTCCGCACCTGGTACCTGGACGCCGACGGCGACGGCCACGGAGGCCCTGACGGCGTGGCCAGCTGCGCCCCGCTCGAGGGCGGAACCGAAGAGAGCACCGACTGCGACGACACCGACGCCACGGTGTTCCCCGGCGCCACCGAGATCTGCGACGGCCAGCAGAACGACTGCTCGAGCGACTGGACGAGCGACGCTGGCCTGGCCGAGTTCGTCGACGCCGATGGGCTTCGGACCGATGTCGCCTCCACGCTGACCGACGACATCACCTGGACCGAGCCCGGCACCCTCCACATCTGCGACGGCACGTGGACCGCGCTGTGGTCGCTCGACGCCGACATGTCGATCCAAGGCCACGGTGACACGGTCCTGTCCGCCGACGGCGAAGGCACCGTCGTGCACATCGCATCCGACGAACTGGCGGTCGAGCTGCACGACGTGGTGCTGGCCGACAGCGCCCCCAACGGCTCCACCGGCAACGACCCCTGGTGGGGCGGCTCCGGAGGCGGGCTGCAGTGCTTTGTCGACTCCGAGATCCTGCTCGACGGCGTCACCCTCCGAGCCAACACCTCGCCCAACCGCGGCGCCGGCATCTCGACGCGCGGCTGCTCCGTCACCTGGCTCGACGGCGCGGTGGAGTCCACGTCCGAGGACACCGACGAGACCCAGGTCTCCATCGAGGCCGGTTCCTTCACCCTGAGCGGCGGCGAGTTCGCCGACTTCAGCGCGTACGACGGCTTCCTGATGGCGCGCGGCGATGCGGAGCTCGTCATCGAGGACGTCCACTTCCACGACGTCTGCGCATCCATCGCGGTCTCCGGTTCGACATTCGAGGACGGCGTCACCGGCCACTACGGGGTCGTGAACACCTACGACGACGGCTGTGCGGCGACCATCGACGACAGCACGTTCAGCCGCCTGACCGGCGACGTCCTGATCGGCGCGGCCGAGGGCGGCACGTTCTCGGTCACCAACAGCACGCTCACCGACAGTGTGGTCGACGGCGACGGAGCGATCCTGGGCGACGAGGCCGACGCGATCACGGTCTCGGGCTGCACGTTCACCGGAAACTGCGACGACTACGCGCTCATCTACACCTACAGCGCCGAGGTCCTGATCCAGGACTGCGAGTTCACGGACAACGCGATGACCGGGTACGCCGCCATCGCGCCCATCGGCGACGCGACGGTCGACTCCTGCACGTTCACCGACAACAGCGCGTCCGCGGGGGCCAGCTACACGCTCGGCGAGGACGCCGTGATCGAGTGCGACGCCGACTATTGCTTCGTGGACTGAGCCTCACCTCCGGGTGCAGCGGTAGTCCAGAGAGATCGCGGTGTCGTCGGAACGTGGCCCCTTCGGCCCGAGCCGCATCGTCAGCTCGAAGAAGTCACCGGGCTGGACCTCCACCGCCTCGCGCAGGGGGAAGAACGCCTGCCTCCAGTGCGTGGGAGGTGCGTCCGGCCCGCTCTTCAGCACGACCCCGTCGCACAGACTCACCGCGAACCAGCCGGCGATGCCGTGGATGGCTCCGCCTCGCTGGATCGGGAAAACGAGCTTCTTGTCGACGCTGACGTGCTCGTGCGTCCGCAGGTCGACCTGCTCGAACAGCTGAGCGCCGGACAGCAGGTTCTCGACCGTGATGTCGGCCTGGGCCATGCGCCCGAGCGCCTCGTCGACGGCCGGGCTGAAGTCGAAGCCGTGCACGTCCTTCCAGAAGGCGACCTTGGCGTGGGCGGCGGGATGGGTGACCGGAGCGACCCACACGCGCAGGGCCCGCGGCAGCAGCCGCCCGTCCGGACGAATCAGCCGACGACGTGCATCGAGCGTGAAGTCGAGCGTGTTCTCTTCGAGCCCGAAGCTCCCGAGCGTCTCGCTGAGCAGCACGTCGGCGGGCTCGTCGAGGGTGAAGTCCTTCGAGCTGCCGTGGAAGAACGTCATGCGGTCCGACAGCCCGTTGAGCACGGCGATCTCACGAGCCAGCTCGATGCTGTCGGTCTTCTCGATGGCGTAGACGTGCTCGGCACCCGCTCGCAGGGCCAGGAGCCCCAGGATGCCGAGCCCAGCGCCCATGTCGACGACACGGTCGCCGGGCTGGATGGTGCGACGAATGGCCTCGGCGTAGGCCTTCATCCGCTGGGTGTCGGCCAGCATCATGTGGTGGTCGTCGTAGAGCTGCAGCTGCTTTCGGAACGCCATGCGCTGACCTAACCGAGAGACCTGGCAGACTCGCTTGCCCGTTCGCGCGCCCCGCGGTTCAAACGTCTCGGAACACACCCCGAGGCTCGACCCATGCTCTTCCTTCTCGCGACCATCGCCTGCGAACCCGACCCCAGTGGCGACACTGGCACGGTCATCGAAGACACCGGACTGGACTGCGACACCATCGCCGACACCGACGCCGACGGCGATGGCCACGGCGACCCGGACACCCAGGTCACCTCGTGCGAGGCCCAGGACGGACTGGTCGACAATGCCGGCGACTGCGACGACCTGGACGCCGATGTGAGCCCCGATGGCACCGAGGTCTGCGACGGCGCCGACAACGACTGCGACGGCGAGTACGACGAGGACTCCGCGGATCGCACGACCTACTACGAGGACGCCGACGGCGACGGGTTCGGCGCGGCCGAGGTGCTGGCCTGCGAGCTGCCCGAGGGCCACGTCGAGAACGCGGACGACTGCGACGACGCGGACGCCTGGGTGAACCCCGACGCCGACGAGATCTGCGACTCGATCGACAACGACTGCGACGACGTCGTCGACTTCGACGGCTGGATCCCCACCGACTACGCCACGGTCGCCGACGCCCTGGACGCCGTCCCGGACGGCGCCCACTTCTGCATCGACGAGGGCACCCATGACGTCGATGACCTGACCTACTCGAGCTGGCTGACTCTGGAAGGCGTCGGCTTGGACGTGGTCACCCTCGACGCGCAGGAGTCCCACTTCCTGGAGATCGAGGGCGACTTCGAGCTGTCCGGAGTGCACCTGACGAACATCACGAGCCAGGAGTCGTACAGCATCCCCGGCACCTACCAGCTGGAGGGCGCCGTCACGCTCCGCGACCTGGAGGTCTCGGAGCTCGAGAGCAGTGGCGAGACGGCGACGAGCTACGGGCTGGTGTCCTACTGCGACTACCCCTGCGATCTGACGGTCTCGAACGTCGACATCCACGGCCTGGTGTGGGACCACGACGCGGACAGCTGGACGAGCGCAGGCGAGGTCATCGAGGCCTGGGGCGGGCCCGTCTCGATCGAGAACCTGTCGATCTCGGACCTCAGCGCCACGACCTACAACTGGCAGCCGATGCTGAACACCTGGGCCGTAGGCGATCTCACCGCCAGCGGCATCGACATCTCCGACGTCGACATCGCGGTGCGCGCCGACGGCGGCTACGGCCCCTTCGACATGGACGCCGCCGGCGCAGTCGACGTCGAGGACATCTCCGCCAGCGATCTGACGATGACGCTCGACGACGAGGACTGGAGCACGGGGCGACTCTACGCCCCCGCCCTCGGGAACTTCGACAGCGACACCAACGAGGCGTCGGTGCGCCGCGTCCGTCTCACCGACGTCCTGATCGAAGGGAGCTCCGATGTGACCACCATCCGCGGGGGGCTGTACAACGGATGAGGGACCCTCTCCGTCGACAACCTGATCGTCGACAACCTGATCGTCGACAACGTCGAGATCTGGGGAGCCGGAGATCTCGACGGGGCGATCTTCTACGGCAACGGACTGACGCTGCAGAACGCCGACATCGTCGACAGCAGCTTCAGCGCGATGGAGGTGAACGGGCTCTTCACCTCGACGGGGGGCGGGCTCACGGTGACGAACACGACCGTCACCGGCACGCTGCTCGAGGCCGAGGAGGCCGACTACGGGCGGCTCACCACGCAGCTGTCCGACGACGACCTCACCTGGGAGCACAACAACGCGTTCGACAACTCCCTGGACGGCGACGTGGACCACTGGGACGACGGGGAGGGGGTGAGCGCCGGCGCGACGCTGGCGGTCGACCCGCTCTACACGGACCAGGCCGGCGGCGACTTCACGCTGTCGGCGAGCTCGCCGCTCATCGACGCGGGCAGCGCCGACATCCAGGACGCGGACGGCAGCACGAGCGACATCGGCGCACACGGCGGCCCGAACGCCTGGGAGTGACCTACCGGGCGCACGCCTCGACCAACGCGTCGGGGAGTGCGTCGGGGCTCGGAAGGACCGACCACCGGCCGGCCCCGAACATCGCGGGGAGCCAGCCGGCGGCCACCGCGTCGATGGCGAGCGCCTGGGGCCGGACGCCCAGCTGACGGGCCTCACCGAGCGCCTTGCGCACGTCTCGGACGCCATGACGACCCTCGTAGCGGTCGTAGTCGGTCGGCTTGCAGTCGCTGACCAGGATCAGGTCGCGGTGCTTCTCGGGGCGCCGAGCGAGCCGCGCCGTGGCGTGCCGCAGCGCCGGGCCGATGCGGGTGTAGCCCTGCGGCTGCAGGCGCCCAAGCCGGCCCCGCCCCACAGACCACGGCTCTCCCCAGCCCCGCACGGTCCAGCAGCGGACCTTGTGCCGGGTGTGGCTCGCGAACGCCAGGATCTCGACCTCCTCGCCCAGCTGCTCGAGGACCTCGCCCAGGACGAGCACGGACTCACGCGCCACGTCCAGCACGCGCCGGTCCGCCACCCAGGAGTCCGTAGAGAGCGAGACGTCCAGCAGCACCAGCGTCGCGACGTCCCGCTGCACCCGCGCCGGCTCGACGTACAGCCGGCGAGACGGACTGCGACCCGCGCGCAGCGTTGCCCACGCGTTGCTCAGGGCGTCGATGTCGATGTCGTCGCCTTGCAGCGAGCGAGGCCGAGGACGCAGCCGCTGCCTTCGTCGCAACAGCTGGCCCAGGAGCCGGTCGATGGTGCGTCGGTGGCGGCTCGCCGCCTCACGCGACCAGGCCCCATCGCCCCCCGGCATCGCGGTCGGGACCACCCGGCACCAGCCGCGCCGGTAGCGACCCGCGCGCGCATCCCACTCGTCGTAGCGAAGGCTCGGCTCGTCGTCGTCGATGTCCTCGACGTTCGGGATGTCGGCGTCCAGATCCAGGTCCGCCTTCAAGAGCGAGCCCGCCGAGGGGCCCCCGCGCAACAGGTGGCCCAGGTCGACCTCCTCGAGCGCCTCGACGTGGTCGTCGAGCTCGTCCGACCCGTCCGGGCGACGGAAGGTCCCGCCGAACGACTCGGCCATCTCGACCTTCTCGAACGCGTGAACGGGCAGCTCGAGGGGCTCCTCGCCCATCTCGTGCAGGGTCACCTCCTCGATCGCGGGCGCCTTCATCTCGGTGGCGTCCGATGAGACGCCGCCATCAGGCTCCCCGGGCATCGACGCCGTTCCGTCGCGCGCCGGCGCCACGAACACCGGTCCCCACAGCACGCTGTCGTCGAGCGGCCCGCCCTCGAGCGACCGGACCCTCTCCCAGCCCGCCCGGAACCCCGGGAACTCGTCGTTGAGCGCCGCGACCGACGCCTGTACGAGCTCGACGTCGACCTCGTCCGGTCGCTCGGCCGCCAGCCAGCCGGCCAGCACCGCGCGGACCACGTAGACCAGCACGTTGTCCTCGACCTGGGTCGAGAGGTGGACCTCGGCGGGCAGCAGGACGACGTCGCCCCGAACGCCACCGCGCTCGCGAGCGACCGCCACGCGCAGGCGCCTCCCCGCGATGAGCGAGGCCAGGCCGGCGAGACGATCGGCCAGGTCCTCGAGCAGGACCTGACCCGGTGGAGCCTCGGGTTCCCGCCGGAACACCCGTCGCACCATCCCGCGGACCAGGCGGAACAGCCCCTCCTCCCAGTCGAGGTCGAGGTCGGGCCCGCGGCTCTTGCTCATGTCAGTCGAACACCAGGTTGCACAGATCCGTCAGCGCGGAGGCGACCTCGATGTCATCGGTGAGCGGCTCGACGACCCCCACCCGGCTGGCCAGGCGAGCGGGCAGCCCGCTGCGGATCAGCCGGGCGGTCCCGACCAGCAGCCGCGTCGACGGCTGCTCGGCGAGTCCCAGATGGTCCAGCTTCCGAATGCGAGCAGCCAGGGCGACGAGCCGGGACGCCGTGCTGGCGTCCACCCCCGTCTCCCCGACCAGGATCTCGCGCTCGACCTCGGCCGTCGGGAAGTCGAACGTCAGCCCGACGAACCGCTGGCGCGTCGACGGCTTGATCTCGCGCAGGGACCGCTGGTAGCCGGGGTTCCAGCTCACCACGAGCATGAACCCCTCGGCCGCTTCGATCTCCTCGTCGTGGCGCTCGACGAACAGACGCCGGCGGTGGTCCGCCAGCGGGTGGAGCACCACGACCACGTCCGAACGGGCCTCGGCGATCTCGTCGATGTACAGGATGGCGCCTTGGCGAACAGCCCGGGTCACCGGACCGTCCTGCCAGCGGGTCTCCCCTCCGCGGATGATCCAGCGACCCGTCAGGTCCGTGGCCGAGGTGTCGTCGTGGGCCGCGACCGTCACGAGAGGTCGCCCCAGCCGCGCCGCCATGTGCTCGACGAAGCGGGACTTCCCCGACCCGGTCGGGCCGCGGACCATCAGCGGGAGGTGGTTCTCGAAGCAGTGCTCGAAGACCTCACACTCCCGACCGGTGGGCCGATACCACGGAAGACCAGCCGGCCGGGAGTGCTCCGCCATGTTCACTTCGTGCTCGCAGGCACGGGCGCCGGCGAGCCGGACACCTCCATGCGCAGCGGCATGCCGTACCGGGTGAAGACCCAGATGAACAAGCCGATTCCGATCGTGAAGAGCGTCGCCGCGAGCACCAGACCCAGGAAGTGGACCTCCACCGCGTCCTGGACGTCCAGGAAGTCCATGCCGATGCGGCGCTCGAGGTACACCTGCGTCACGCCGGCCACCGCAAAGGCGCCCGTCATCGCGACCATGCCGATGTTGCTGACCCAGAAGGACCACTCGTTGGCCCAGTGCGTGTACAGCTTGCGTCCCGTCATCTCCGGCAGTGCGTACGCGATCATCGCGAAGATGAGCATCGCGTAGGCGCCCCAGAACGCCAGGTGACCGTGCATCGCCGTCACCAGCGTGCCGTGCGTCCAGATGTTGACCTGGGGAAGCGTGTGCGCGAAGCCCAGGAAGCCCGCGCCGACGAACGACAGGATGCCGCAGCCGACCGACCAGTACAGGGCCGTGCTGTTGTCGTGCTTCCGTCCACCTCGACGAGCCATGGCGACCGTGTAGAGGGCCATTCCGAGGAACGCGAGCGGCTCGAGCGCGGAGAAGAGACCACCGACCATCAGCCAGTACTCAGGAGCACCGATCCAGTAGTAGTGATGCCCTGTCCCGAGGATGCCCGAGATGAAGGTCAGGCCGACGATGACGTAGAGCCACTTCTCGATGACCTCGCGGTCGACGCCGGACAGCTTGATGAGCAGGTAGGACAGGATGGCGCCCATCACGAGCTCCCACACGCCCTCGACCCAAAGGTGGACGACCCACCAGCGGAAGTAGCTGTCGATCACCTGGGAATCGAAGGTGATCATGCCGGGCAGGTACAAGAGCGCCGCGGCGAGCAGACCAGCCAACAGCGTGAGCGCCGTGGTGGTGTACCGCTTCCCCTTCAGGATGGTCATGCCGATGTTCAGCAGGAACGCCAGGACGTTCACGACGACCAGGTAGTCGAGCGGTCGCGGGATCTCGAGGAACTTGCGCCCCTCCCACCAGTTCAGGTGGAACCCGGCCACGGCCACGACGCCGACGACGACCAGGGAGCCCCACTGGACCCACGCGAGCTTCATGCTCCAGATCTCGTTCTGGGTCTCATCGGGGATGATGTAGTAGGCCGAGCCCATGAAGCCGGCGAGGAGCCAGACGACCAGCAGGTTCGTGTGGGTTGCGCGCGCTGTGTTGAAGGGAATCCACTCGTGGAGCACATCGAGGCCCATGTGCGCGAAGCCCATGATGAAGCCGTAGACGATCTGCAGGACGAGCAAGAGCATGCAGGTGGCGAAGAACGCCCAGGCCACCTTCCACGATTCGTACTTGAGGGAGTGCATCAGTTCTCCGACGCCATGAGGAAGGCGGTCAGGCCATCGAGTTGTTCATCGGTCAGTCCCAGGTCCGGCATGGCGGTCCCGGGCTTCACGGACTGGGGGTCGGACAGCCAGGCGCGGAGGTCCGCGGAGCTGTACCGGCTGCCAACGCCATCCAGGGCGGGCCCGACGTTTCCGCCCTGGCCTCTGTACTGATGGCAGCTGACACAGATCGTGTCGAAGACGGGTGGCGCGCCGGCGGCACCGACGGGGGCCGCGATGGCCGCCGACGAGCCCACGGGCTTCAGGTCCGGCTCGGCCGGGAAGCCGTTCGTGTCGATCTCGCCGATCCACGTGAAGAACGCGATCAGCTCCTCGATCTCCTCGTCGGTGAAGTCGTACTGCACCATCTTTCGGCGGCCCGGGTACATGGCCTCGGGATCCTTCAGGAACACCCGCATCCACTCGGCCCCACGCCGGTCCACGACCTTGGTGAGCTCGGGCGCGTAGTAGGCGCCTTCGCCGAGGAGCGTGTGGCACCCCATGCAGTTGTTCTTCTCCCAGATCTCCTTTCCACGGACGACCTGGTCGGTCAGTTGGTCTTCATTGGTGCGGTCGCCGACCTGGGCCATCGTGTCGACGGTCAGCCAGAGAAAGACGCCCGAGAACCCCACGGTGGCGATGAGGAAGAACAACCTCGCCTGGGACTTGGACAGCATGTTGAGCCTCGTGCGGACGCGAGCCCGCGCAGGGGTGGAGGCCAGGGAACGTCCTGGTGCTGTCGCGTACAGCAAGAGCCGTGCCAGGACGTTGATCCGCATGACCACTGGATCGATGCATCGGGCAGTGTCGATCCGACTACCCCCGTGGTTGTCGATAGGATAGCGGCGTTGTCATGTTGAGCTCACCTCCCCGTGACCGCTGGCAGCCCCTCGTCGACATCGCCCAGGACCTGTGCGCGAACCTGGCCACCGACGACCGGCAGCGCCGCATGGCCGCTGCCATCCGACGTCTTCTTCCCTGCGACGCCGCGACCATCCTGCGGCTCGACGAAGGGACCCTCGTTCCGGTCGTGGCGGATGGGCTGCGGCCCGAGGTCCTGGGGCGGCGTTTCCGGCCCGCCGACCACCCGCGACTGGCCCGCTTGCTGACCGCCGAAGGGACCGTCCGATTCACCGGGAGCACGCTGCCCGACCCGTTCGACGGGCTCCTGTGCGCCGGCGGCAACCTCTCCCACGTGCACGCGTGCATGGGCGCTCCGCTGGTGGTCGAGGGCGAGGTCATCGGGGTGCTGACCGTCGACTCGCTCGATCCGACCGCGTTCGACGACGTGGCGGACGAGATCGTCGCGGCGTTCGCCGGGCTGGCGGGGGCTGCCGTGCGAACGAGTCAGCTGATCGACGCCCTGGAGCTCGCGGCGACCCGACAGCGGATGCTCGCGAGCCAGCTGATGCGCGACGCGAACCGACAGGCCGGCGAGTTGCTCGGCCGCAGCGAGCCCCTGGTCCGTCTTCGGGACGAGATCGAGTCGCTGGCGCGGTCCGACCTCACGGCGCTCATCACGGGGGAGACCGGTGTCGGCAAGGAGCTCGTCGCCCAGGCCGTCCACGCACAGTCTCCGCGCCACGACCGACCGCTGATCCGGGTGAACTGCGCCGCCCTGCCCGAGTCCATCGCCGAGAGCGAGCTGTTCGGTCACATCCGAGGCTCGTTCACCGGAGCGACGGGCGACCGCGCGGGCAAGTTCGAGCTCGCCGATCGCGGCACCCTGTTCCTGGACGAGGTCGGCGAGCTGCCGGCCTCGATCCAGCCCAAGCTTCTGCGCGTCCTGCAGTCCGGCGAGGTCCAGCGCGTCGGCTCGGACCGCCCGCATCAGGTGGACGTACGCATCCTCGCCGCGACCAACCGGGACCTGGCCGAGGAGGTCAGGGCGGGCCGCTTTCGCGCGGACCTCTACCACCGCCTGAGCGTGTACCCGCTGGCCATCCCGCCGCTGCGCGACCGCCGTGGCGACGTGCTGCTCCTGGCCGGCCACTTCCTCGACCGAGCCCGGGTGAAGCTCGGTCTGGGTGCGGTCCGGCTCGGCGAGTCGGGGCGGGCGGAGCTCGAGGCCTACGACTGGCCTGGGAACGTCCGCGAGCTCGAGCACGTCATGGTCCGCGCGGCGCTGCGAGCGTCCCGGGGCCAGCACCGCGACACGGTCGTGGTCGAGGACGAGCACCTGGCGCTCGGCCCGCCGCACCACGCCGCAGCCCCAGGCACGGCGCCCTCGGCTCCGGTGCCCGGCCAGACGCTTCGCGCGGCGACCGACGCCTTCACCCGGCGCACCATCGAGCGCGCGGTGGCGGACTCCGACGGCAACTGGGCCGAGGCGGCTCGGCGCCTGGGCGTCCAGCGGAGCAACCTGCATCGCCTTGCCGCTCGACTCGAGCTGAAGTGAGCGATCTGTATCGGAGCGTCCAAGACGCTCGACCCGACGAGGGGGAGCCCCCTGCACTGCGCACCCTTCGCCTGGACGCGGTTCGCGCGCTTCTGGCGGCGGGAGCCGACGTCGAGGCGAAGGGCCATCGCGGGGAGACCGCGCTGTTCCCCGCGGCCCAGGACGCGACGCTCTGCCGGCTGCTGCTCCAGCATGGCGCCGACGTCCACGCTGTCGACGACCACGGCATGACCGCCCTGCACGAGGCGGTCGCGAACGGCTCGCTGTAGACCATGGAGCTCCCGCTGGAAGCCGGCGCGACCGTCAGGACCGCCCTGCACATGGCCGCCCAGTACGGCGATGCCCGAAAAGTCCGTCTGCTTCTGCGGCGAGGTGCGGACGTGACGCTGAAGGACCGTGAAGGCCGGACCGCCTTGGACCGGACGATGGACGAGGGCGTGCGGAATGCCCTGGTCCGCGCCGGGACGGCGGCGACCCCGACTGCGAGTCCCGAGCGTCCGCCCGAGGAGCGGGTCCGCCGGACCGTGCACCGCCTGTACCGGGCCACCTACCGCCAGCCGGCCTCGCCGGACGTCCAGATCTGTGCGGGACAGGACGCGCTGTCCAGCTTCGCGGTGGCGATGGTCCAGCGGTTCGACCTGGACCCGGACACGCTCCACGACTGCGACACGACGCTGGACGAGCTGGTGGAGCAGATCGTCCAGCGGTAGGACCGGCCGAGGTGCGCCGGTCTGCTCACAGGTGAAGGGTCGCGCGGACCGCGGTCTCCACGTCGTCTCCAGCCTGCAGCCGAGCCAGCAGCTCGATGCCGATGAGGCCCGCGAACGGTGCGCCCATCGGTCCACACGCAGCGACTAGCTCCTCGACCGTGCTCAGCGAGGCGGGGTCGATCCCGGACAGGTCCTCGATCAGCGTCGTGATGGCCCGCCCAGGGAAGTCGGGCTGCGAGCCGTCGGCGTCGCGCAGGTCGTAGACGCGACCGAGCGTGCCGCTGCTGAGCGCTTGCCCCCCGAAGCGCGCCCGGTCGGGATCGGCGGCGAGCGCGGCCAGGCCTCGACCGACGAACGCGGGGCTCTCGGACCAGGCGAAGTGCGGGTCCTTGGCCGCGCCGTCCTTCCACGTCTCCGGCGTGACCTCGAACAGCTCCAGCATCCGCTCGCTGCGAAGGAAGCCGGGGGTGATGGCCACGGCCGAGTGGCCCTTCGGGGCGAGCTCGCGGTTCAGGCCGAAGGCGATGCGACGGGTGTCCGCCTTGGCGAGGTCCTAGAACAGCGAGCCTCGGTAGTAGTCGCCGGACCCATCGGTGATCTCGACGTGCAGGCCGGCGTCGCTCTCCAGCAGGAGCGAGAGCGCCAGGTTCGCCGTGATGAGGTGGGTCGTCACCCCGAGCTGAAGCATGCGGAGACCGTCCGCCAGCTCGAACTCCCAGGCCGACTTCCAGTTGTTCAGGCCGTCGCCGCCCCAGATGTCGTTCACGAGGACGTCCAAGCGGCCGTGGCGCTCGCGGATGGCCTCGACCAGTCCGCGGACCGGGTCCGGATCGGTGTGGTCGACCTGTCGCCAGAGGCCCTCGCCGCCAGCCGCCGTGACCAGTTCGGCGGTCTCTTCGATGGTCTCGGGGCGGCCCTCGGGCGTGCTCCCGCGAACGCTTCGGCCGGTGCACCAGACGGTGGCGCCTCGCTCGCCGAGTCCGACCGCGATGCCACGACCGGCTCCTCGGGTGGCTCCGGCGACCAGGCAGATTCGTCCCTCGAGCTCTCTGCTCATGCTGGCCCCCAGCGCGGCGCGTAACCGCCACAAGGCCGAATCGCTGCCACACCTGCGGCGGGCTGAGGTCAGCCCAGCGCGGCGGTGACCACGTCCAGCACCTGCTCCGAGCTCGGGAACCCGTCGGGGCCCTTGCCGGCGACCTTGCGGCCATCGACCCAGATCGTGAACTCCCCGCGAGCGCCGGGCACCAGCTCGGTCCGCTCGCCTGTCTTCTCCAAGATGTCAGCCGCCAGACCGGCGGCGCGGGGCTTGTAGTTTCAAGCCACGCAGTAGCGGATCTCGATTCGCATGCGACCTCCTTGTGCGGGCAGTCTACGGCCCGTGGACGATGTACACACGCCCGGCAGTGCTGGCGGTGTGGTCGGCCCCCATCATCCCGATCAAGAGATCCGTCGAGCCGTCCCCGTTGACGTCACCCGCGGTGGTGACGCGAAGGCCCAGCTCCCCATCTCCCACTGCGCCCGTCAGGGTGTGGTCGGCGTCGAGCAGGTGGACCTGCCCGCCAGGAAGGCTCGCCGCGAGGACGATGTGGGCGGCGCCCTCGCTCGACGTCGCGCCGTTCGCGCCGATGAGCACGTCGTCGAGACCGTCGCCGTCGAGGTCGCCGACCGACCCGACCGAGCCAGGGGCACCGGCGGCGTTCGAGTCTGTGTGGACCCCGCCGAACCAGTGGTCCGCGGTGCTCGCGGACAACGCATCCCCGCCCAGCGAGCTCGCCAGGAACAGGTAGGCGATGCCCGCGTGCCCGCTCCCGGACCAGGAGTCGCCTCCCCCGATGAGGATGTCCGCGTGGCCGTCGCCGTCCACGTCCAGTGTCGCCAACGCGGCCGCGAAGTCGTCCTTGCCGTCCTGCTCGAGCATGACGTGGTCCCACACCCCGGTGAGCGACGTCTCGCCCGGCACCAACCCCGAGGCCAGGACGACGTGGACCGTGCCTCGATCCGAGCTGTTGGCGAAGCTCTCGGTCGCGCCGCCGATGACCAGGTCCTGGGTGCCGTCCGCGTCCACATCGCCCAGCGCCAGCGTGCGGCCCACCTCGTCACCTTCGGCGTCGCCGACCAGCGTGCTGTCCGCGTCGGCGAGCGACGCCGCGCTCCCGAGCGTCGCCCCGTCGAACACCGCGACCAGCCCTGCGCCCCCGGCGGCCCCCACGACCAGGTCGTCCCGACCGTCGCCGTCCACGTCGCCGACCGCCACCGACCGGCCCAGCTCCTGGCCAGCCTCGCCACGGATCACGACGTCGGCGTCGCCCAGGTCCATGCTGCCCAGGCTCGCGCCGTAGACGACGTACACCGCAGACGCGCCCGGGGCGCCGACCGCGACGTCCGGCGTTCCGTCTCCATCGAGGTCGCCCGACGCGGCCGTCCAGCCGGCCTTGTCGCCGACCTCCTCGCCGACCAGGACGTGGTCGGCCCCTGAGAGCAACCCGCTCGCCAGGTTCTTGCCGAGCAGGATGTAGACCCGGCCGCGGTCGTCGTCGTAGCCGAAGGCGCCTACCAGGACGTCGTCCAGCCCGTCCCCGTCGACATCTCCGATGCCGTGGGCCCAGCGACCGGCGCGGTCGCGCTCCAGCTCGCCGTCGAGGATGACCTCGGCCGCGGCAAGATCCCCGCTGCCGCCTTCACCGTCGCAGCTCCGATCGCCGAAGACGCCGTCCGACGCACCCGGGTTCACGCTGCCTCGGGCGTCGTCGCAGTCGGCCCCGGCCGTCACACCCGGCGTCGGGTCGTCCGAGCCCCAGCCATCGCCGTCCGCGTCGGTCATGCAAGCGGTCGACGACTCCGCCTCGGCGGCCCCGGGGAAGGTGTCGGGGTCGGTGTCGTCACAGTCGTCGCCGCCCATGTCGTCGGCGTCGAAGCCATCGCCATCGGCATCGAGGACGGTCTCACCGCTGTCGGTCGACTCGTCCGAGTCCCCGGGGTCCGAGTCCCCGGGGTCCGAGTCCCCGGGGTCCGAGTCCCCAGGGTCCGAGTCCTGCGGGTCCGAGTCGATCGGTGGCTGGCCGCTGTCGACGGGGTCGGTGCAGTCGGGCCCGCCCGCGCAGCCAGGATCGTCGCAGTCGAACAGCCCGTTGGCGTCGTTGTCGGCGCCGTCGGCGCATTCGCCGGCTTCGTCGCCTTCGATTCCAGAGCAAGCGATCAGGGACAGGAGGAGGAGCATCCCTTGTTCTACTCCAGGCGATAGGCTGTCTCATGCTTCTTGGCCTGCTGGCCTGCAACGGCGCCGCCGATCTCGACCTCGACGCACAGGACGACCGGTGCGTCACGGTCCATGCGGGCCGCAAAGCGCTGGCTCGAGACGGCGACGGCTACGACTGGGGAGACGTGGGCGAGCCGTTTCGGCTCCAGGCTTCCGACCTGGGCACGTACCTGCTCTACGACTCGAACGAGGGGTACCTGACCGGGGCCTACGAGCGGGCGACCGAGCTCGAGAGCGACATGACCACCCTCGAAGACGGGCTCGTCTCGCCCGCCGAGTGGGTGTTCGCGGACGGACTCGTCCTACGGAACCGGGCGACCGATCTGTGGCTCGGGAAGAACGACCTGGTGGGAAGGGACTGGCGCGCCCAGGAGCTCACGCTCGAGGACGCCGAAGGCTGCGCGGAGTTCCCGGAGCTGTCGCTCGACGCCTCGGGCGAGGTGACACAGACAACCTGGGACGACGGCGATCTGTACGGCTTCACGGACGCGCACAGTCACCTGCTGACCAACAACGCGTTCGGCGGCTACATGTATCACGGAGGCGCCTACCACCGACTGGGCGTCGAGCACGCCCTGCCGGACTGTGCAGCGGCCCACGGCGAGATGGGGAGGCGTGACTTCTTCGGGTACGTGTGGGATGGGGACGGAAACGACACGAACCTGATGGTCACCCTGCTGGCAAGCCTGGGCCGCGGCGAGTTGGACGTCGACAACCACGCCACCGACGGGTTCCCCACCTTCAGCGACTGGCCGAACGCGACGAATCGCAGCACGCACCAGACTCAGTACCACCGGTGGCTGGAGCGCTCGTGGATGTCGGGGCTGCGCCTGGTCGTGAACCACGCCACCAGCAACTCGGTCATCTGCAACCTGATGGTCGGCGAGGGCATCGCCCCCGCCCGCTACGACTGCGACGACATGACCGCGGTGGACCGGACCATCGACGAAGCGTGGGCGATGCAGGACTGGATCGACGCCCAGCACGGCGGCCCCGGCAAGGGGTGGTTCCGCATCGTGACGACGCCCGCCGAGGCACGACAGGTCATCCAGGACGGCAAGCTGGCCGTGGTCCTGGGCATCGAGACCTCGGACCTCTTCCGATGCAACCTGACCCCACGCGAGGGAGGTCCCGTCTGCGACGAGGCGTACGTCGACGAGCAGCTGGATCTGTACTGGGACCGCGGGGTCCGGGCGGTGTTCCCGAACCACAAGTACGACAACGCGTTCACGCCGGGGGACGGCAGCAACGGGTTCCTCGAGGCCGGCAACTTCTTCAACAGTGGCCACTTCACGAACCAGACCGAGGACTGCCCCGAGGGGGTCCCGACCGGGTTCGACGGCGGCGGCGTCACCCTGAGCGGGCTGTTGGAGCCCCGCGACGAGTTCATGAGCGACCCGCCCGTGGACATGAGCGACTTCCCGACGTCACCGCTGGACGTCGCCATCGACAACGCCGAGTACCTGCTGGATGGGAGCCTGGACGGGGACTACTGCCAGAACGGCACCCTGACGCCCGTCGGCGAGGCGCTGTTCGCCGGTCTGATGCAGCGCGGCATGCTCATCGAGCTGGACCACCTGCCGGCGCACTCGTATGCCCGCGCCTACGAGCTGCTCGAGGCCAACGACTACCCAGCCCTCGGGACGCACGGGCGGCACTGGGACGGACGACTGTTCGCGCTCGACGGCTTTAGCGGCATCGGGTTCGGCCAATGTCAGGACCCCGACGACCCGGGCAGCACGATCCGAGGCGCCCTCTCGACGATGGAGCTACGCGGCGAGATGGGCAGCTACCCCTCGCTCGGCTTCGCGTTCGACCTGAATGGCTTCGCGGGCAAGAGGGAGGGCCGGTTCGTCCGCTGCGAGGACCAGACCGAGCCCATCGAGTACCCCTTCGAGAGCTACGCCGGCGACGTCACGTTCACCGAGCCGTTCATCGGAGAGCGCCCTGTCGACTACAACGTCGACGGCTTCGTGCACATCGGCATGATCCCGGAGCTCATCGAGGACGCGCGGCACGACGCCGCCTCGGACGAGGACCTGGAGCCGCTGTTCCGGTCCGCCGAGGCGTACGTACGGATGTGGGAGAAGGCCGAAGAGCGGGCCGGGCGCTAGCGCACGAGCCGCGCCTCGCGCAGCGTCCAAGCGTGCACGAGAGCTCCGCCGGGGCCGGGGCGGCGCACCTCGACATGGCCCGGCAGCAAGAAACCTCCGGCGTCCCGGTAGTCCTCGAACGTGACCTCGGCCCGGATGAACGGCGCGATCGCCCGGCCGGTGCTGTCGAACCGCCGCAGGACGTGCTCTGCGTCGAACCACAGGATGTACTGGTCGATGTCGCGCTGCGGCGCCGAGTCTCCCCAGCTCGCGAACAGCCGGCTGTGACCGTCGACGTCGGGGAGCGTGTGGAGCACGTCGGCGCTGTCCATCGAGAACGTGAACTCGACCAGATGCCGCACCGAGTCCGCGAGCAGATCCGGGGCCGCGGGGTCGAGGACTCGCTCCTGGACCGAGCCGCCCTCGTCCAGCCACATCGTCCCCTCGCCCCACACCGAGGGGTCGTAGTGCAGCGTCACGCTGGGACTCGCCGTCTCGACACCGAACGCCCAGCGGGCAGGCGGAAGCTCGACCACCCCCTCCAGCTCGAGCTCGATGCGTTGGTGGGCTCGCCAGTCGTCGATGCCGCCGTGCGCTTCCCACCCGTTCGACAGCGTCGCCAGCGCGAGCCGACGTTTCATGCGGCTCCGATAGCCCGAAGCGATCAGCCGGTCAGTACCAGCCGGTCCCCGAGTTCCAGACCACGTCCCAGCCGTCGTAGATCACCAGGTCACCGTTGTCCGACACCCACATGATGGTGTTCGGGTGCCCGTCCGTGCCCGACCACCACAGCGCCGTGCCCCAGGCGCTGTAGACGACCAGGTTCCCGTCAGCCTGAAGGACGGCCGCCGCCCCGGCGTTGCCGTGGGTCCCAGCGTTCCAGAGCGCACCCGAGCCGTTCTTGTACAGGACCAGGTTGCCGTCGTCCTGCATGAGCAGGGTGAAGCGGCCATCGCAGCTCTCGATCCCCTCGTTGGCGAACAGGTACGCGTCGCCCGTGGCCCAGCCGCACTCGCCGAAGTTCGAGTCCCCGCTGCTGTCCGTCGACTCTTCCTCTTCTTCTTCGACCTCGGTCGTGTCGTCGGTGGTGTCCTCTGAGGTGTCGTCCGGGCTCTCCTCCTCCTCTTCCGTCCAGGTCTCCCCGCTGTCGCAGGCGGTCGCGCTGGTCGCGTTCAGCAGGTCGAAGGGGTTGATGTCGTTGCTGTAGTCGCCGTCGTCGGAGACGTTGAAGTGCAGGTGCGTCGAGCCGGTCCCCGTGTAGCCCATGTACCCGAGCAGCTGGCCGGGCTCGACCCACTGCCCTTCGTAGACGACGGCCTCGTCCATGTGGCCGTAGTAGTACTCCCAACCGCACGCATCGCGGAGCCGGACGCGGAGGCCCGACGTGCTGCTCGGCGTCCCCACCGCGACGATCTCGCCTGCCGCTACGGCGACCAGCGGAGCGCGCTGGTAGGCGAAGACATCGATGCCGTGATGGTCGCCACCCCAGTCGGAGTTCGCGTTCCAGTCGGGACAGCTGATCTCGCAGGTCCCGGTGCCGCAGCTCGCGTGGTCGTACCCGATGTTGTGGGCAGCCTCGACGGGGAAGTGCTCCATCTCTGGCGGGCACCAGGCCGAGGAACGAGGGTCGCCCGGGCGGAACTTGTTGAACTCCGCGTCTTCGAAGAGCTGGGAGCAGCCGACCAGGCTGGTGAACACCAGCGAGGTCGCGGCGAGTCGCAGGGGAGTGTTGGTGGAGAGTGAGCGCATCGTCGTCCTCGGTGGGTGCCGCGCTCAAACTCTCACTCCAGCCCCACCAGCTCTACTCAAAGGAGACTCAAGAGTTGGACAGGGGCTATGGTCGGGCTCCAGAGGCCGCTCATGCTCCTGACCGGACGACAGACAGACCAGGACCGGGTCGCGGCTGCGCTCGACGCGTCCCGCGTGGTGGTCCTGGTCGGCCCAGCGGGGATCGGCAAGTCGGCGCTGGCGGCCTCGTTCTGCGTCGACCGGCCCGTGCTCTGGATCGACGCACGGGCCTCGCTGGCGCCCGCAGCGCTCCCCGGCGCGACCACCGGGCTTCGCGACGTCGCCGAGCTCGTGGTCCTCGATGGCATCCGCGCCGACGAGAGCCCTGACCGGCTCGCCGACCTGCTGGAGGGGTTCGCCGTGCCCGTCCTGCTGACAAGCCAGCGCGAGCTGGACGACGGACTGCACCACGTGGCCGTCGGGCCACTCAGCGCGACGGCCGGGGCCGCGCTCCTGCGCCACCGCCTCGCCCACCCCGCCCGCTCGGCCATGCTGCCCACGACCCAGCTGATGCGCCTGTCGTCGGCCCTCGGCGGCGTCCCAGGCGAGCTGGTCAAGGCGGCCCGCCAGCTCGCCGTGCTCGACGTCAGCGACCTGCTCGAGCCACGGACGCGGACGAACGCCGAGGCGCCTGTCGCCCTTCGCCGGCCCCTGATCGAGGCCCTGGCTCACATGCCCGGACCGGTCACGGTGCGGCTCCTCTCCACGCTGTGCGGCGGCGATGCGACCCCGGTGGTGTCCGAGCTGGTGGCGGCAGGCCTGGCCGAGGTCTTCCCCGCCGGGGCGACGACGGTCCGCCTGCGCCCCCTGGCGGGCCCGGTCGACGACGGCGGTGCAGCGGGCGAGCAACGCCTGACGGACGCGCTGTCCGGGCTGCTCCCGGCCTGGGAAGCGCTCGCGAAGCAGGTGGAGCACGGCGGGTGGCGCAGGGAGACCGCGCGCCTTGCAGAGGACGTCCCCGCGCTCGAGCTCCTGTGCAAGGGCGAGGACATGGACGTGGCGCTCCGCGCAGCCTGCCTGCAAGCGGTCGTCTGCCAGCGCCTGGGCCCCGAGACGCGCATCCTGGAGATCGACGCGGCCCTGCCAGCCGGCGGCGAGCCGCTGCTCGCCGCACGCTGGGGGACGTTCGTTGCCAAGACGGCCATTCGCCGGAACGACGGCCCCACAGGGCTGGCCGCTCTGGACCGCCGGCCCGCACCAACCGGGAGCCTGGAGGCCGTCGACCAGATGTCGCTGCGCGCCCGCCTGCTCGAGGTCACCGGCGAGCGCGAGGACGGCGCTCGTCTGCGCGCTGAGGCGGTGGAGCTGGCGGCGGGCACCCCGATCGAGGGGGACGTGCTCTACCGCGACGCCATCGGTCGCTACTGGACCGGCGACTACGACGGGGCGCTCGAAGGGCTCGACAGCGCTCTGGCCTGCTCCGACCCCGAGGTGCACCCCCTGCGGGTCGTGAAGCTCACCATCCTTCGCACGCTGTTGCGACGAGGCATCGGACAGGACTCCACCGAGCTGCTGGCCCAGATGCTGCCGATCGATCCGCTGTGGCGCCGCACCCAGTGCGAAGAAGGGCCGACGGTGCTGGTCCTCACCGGCGCGCTCCACGCGGACCTGGAACAGTGGGCCGAGGCCAGCCGGATGCTGGCCGAGGCCACGGAGCTGTTCCTGCGCCTGGGTCGTCGCGACGAGGCCGCGAACCAGGCGCTGCAGGGGGCCAGCTTCCTGTACGTCCGTGGCCGCGTCCCGGAGCTCGAGCTGGACCGCGCGCTCGGACTATCGAGCCCCGAGGAGGTCCAGCGGCGCCTCGCACCCTTCTCCCGGGCTGAGCTCCTGGGCTGGCGAGCGGTCCGGGCGGCCGCGGTCGGCGATCCCGCTCGGGCGCGTGTGGAGCTCGACGGCGCCACCGAGCTGTTCGAGACGGTCGGACGCCCACACCGAGGAACGGAGCTGGCGGCGTATGTCGTGGGGGCCCTCATCGGCGCGGACCTGGGGGACGACGCGCTGGTGGACGAGCTGCTCCCCCGCATCGAGGGCACCCCACAGCTCGCGCACCTGCACTCCCTGCTGGCCGAGGCACGAGAGGGAGCGGCGCCCGCCGCCACGACACGACGCCTCGAACACCACGTGCTGAGCGCGCTGATCGCGCGTCGCGACGGCCTGCGAGTCGCCCAGGACGGTGGCTGGTTCCAGGCGCCAGGTGAAGAGCCGGTCTCCCTGGCCCGGAAGTACGTCCTGAAGCGCGCCCTGGGTGCGCTGGCCGCCACCCCGGACGGACTCACCCTGCCCGAGCTCGTCGCACAGACCTGGCCTGACCGACAGCTCGTCGGAGACAGCGGCCGACGCCGTGGCGAGGTGGCCATCTCGAGCTTGCGGGCCCTCGGGCTGCGCGACGCCGTGGTCACCGTCTCCAGCGCAGAGGGAACGCGATGGCGACTCGACGCCGTCGTGGTACCGAGCTGACGGGTCAGTAGCCGACGTCGGGGACGGCCAGCCCGGACAGCGAGTCGGCCGAGCAGACCTCGCCGTTGACCTCCTCGCAGTCGACGCGGATGCGACCCACGCCGCCGTCGCCGCCCGGCCGCTCGACCTCGGAGTACCCGAGCCCGCCCTCGGCGTTCAGCGCTCCGGCGGCGAGTGAGAGCTCTTCGGCGGCGAGCCAGATCGTCCCTCCGGCACCGCCCCCCGCGCCGTAGGTGTAGTCGCCGCGGCTCCAGGAGCCCGTCGTCTCGCCCGTCGCCGCGATGCCGCCGACGCCCTCGACCAGGATGTCGTCAGCCCAGATGAGCACGACACCTCCGCCCGCGCCGCCGGGCCCCAGGTGGTCGTAGATCCAGGCGACGCCTCCCCCACCCGAGCCCATCAGTGGCTGCTCCACGCTGGCGTCGCCGGTCACCTGGCCGGGCAGCGCGGGGTCGGCGACGCCGTTCCAGCTCTCCGCCGCGGTCGCGCCACCCGCGTGCTCGCCGCCGCCACCGCAGATCAGCGCGCCGCCGCCCCCCAGGTTCGCAACGCCGCCGATGGTCGCGGCGTTGTAGCCCCCGCCCGGGGTGCCGCCCCCGAGCCCCGTGCCCGTCAGCGACTCGCCCTGGAACCCGTCGGTGTTGAAGCTCGGGCCGGTGCCTCCGCCCCGATAGCCGCGCCCGCTCATGCCGATGACGCCGCCGTCGGCGATGGTGACGCGGTCCGCCCGGAACGCCAGGACGCCCCCGGTCTCGCCGTCCCAGGCCCCGGTCGTCAGGTGGCCTTCGACGTGGACCTGCTCGAAGCTCGGGACCCGTTGGAGCGTCGCGACATCACCGGCCGGCGGGCTCCGGTCGAGGACGACCGTGGCGCCGTCGATCTCCTGGACCTCGCCGAACTCGAACTGGCCGACCTGCCCGGCATCGGCGCTCCGCATCACGAAGAACAGGACCTCGTCGCCGACGTCGAGCCCGACGGGGACCTCGGACAGCGTCACCGACCCGCCCGACACGCCGAGGACCGACCAGACCGGCGCCTCGGGCGTGTCCCGGTCGCAGCGCTGGTTCGACGACAGCGTGCCGGTCCCGACGATGTCCAGGTCGTCTCCCTCGCCCAGGCAGGGCTCGGGCAGCTCGGCCGCCAGCTGGGCCGGACGCGCCCGCAGCCAGTCCTGGATGCAGTCGATCTGGCCATGAAACTGGTCGGCGCTCCACGGGCTCTTCGGGTCCGCCTCGACCCATGGGGTGATGAGCTCCTCGACCGCGTCCATGTCTTCGATCAGCGAGCTGGACTCGAGGTGTTCGATGCTCGCCTGGAGCGCGACGTACAGCTCCTCGAGACACGCCGGGTCGCCCTGACACCGGCTCGCGAGGATGCCGTGCTGGTAGTCCGCCAGCGTGTAGGCGGTGGCCGAGCAGGTCGGCGCCGCGCTGCGACTCGACCCGAACTGGTTGTTCATCGAGCTGGGGATGAAGGTCCACGAGCCGTCGCTGGGCTGGTGGTACAGGTACACGTTGCCCGAGTACCCGGCGTAGTGGTCGTGGGCGCCGATGAGGATCTCGGTGGCCATGAACGGCAGGAACTCGGGCACATCGGCCAGGACGGTCTCGAAATCTTCCGAGGTCACCGCCTCGCACAGCTCGACCAGGTCGTCGCGGGTGTCGCCCGAGCCCTCCTCGTCGGCCTCCCAGCAGTCGCACCCGGGGTCGTCCAGGTCACACGGCCAGGCCTCGGACGAGGACTCGTAGAGACTGCCGCTGGTGTCGTCCCACCAGACCTCGAGCAGCTGGTCGTCCTTCTTCTCGACCAGCGTGTAGAACCCGCAGTCGAGGCCCGACAGCTCCAGGTGCGCCCACCCGGTGCGCGAGGCCGGCAGCCCCTGGTCGCGGAACAGCCGGTACGCCGCCCACTCGGACAGCGCCGCAGCGTCAGTCAGCTCGGCGTGCAGGTCGAGGGCCTCGAGGTCGTGCCAGCGCTGCCCGGTCACGAAGCGGTCGAAGTCCACCTTCAGGCTGGGCTTCCCGGTGAGCGGCTGCGAGCTGCTCCAGCCCTTGATGCGGAGCCCCACGTCGAGCTCGACCTCGCCGTCCGCGAACACGGCCGGGACATAGGTGCGCCCGTCGGCAGCCAGTTCTGCCCACGCCTCGTCGGTGAGCGTGACGACCAGCTCGTGCACGACATCCTCGCGGAAGACCGGGTGGACCTCGTCGACGGGCTCGACGCCCGGGACCTGCTCGATCTGGGTGTCCTCGAGGGCGGGCTCGACGACGCCCGGATCCGTCGCCGCACAGGACAGGAAGAGCCACACCACCTCGGCACCATTCCACAGACCGGCGTCATCGGCGCGCCATCGGCTGGAGGCCCGAGCGTCCGTACGGTTCCCACACACTCGAACCGGAGCCGCCGTGCTGTTCGTCCTCCTCGCCTGCGCGCCCCCCGCCGCGATCGACGCCCTGCAGACCGATGACACCGCAGTCGCCAGCTACACCGAGCCCGTGGATGTCGCCTGGTCCGACCTCCAGGCCGCGGTCGCCATCACGCTGCGCGACTGCGAAGGGGCCTTCCGCTCGAACCTGATGATGGCCGAGTGGGACAGCCGCGAGGGTGCTGACTGCCCCGATCGAGAGGAGGAGCGGGACTGGCTCCGCTTCGAGGCCGACGGCTGCAGCTCAGCGCTGGACACGATGTACGCCGGGTCGATCGAGGCGCAGAACGTCCGGACGAGCAGCACCCAACGCGATCTCCGGCGGGAGAGCTGGATCGACGCTGACGCGTTCGCCGTGGACGACCGCGGCCAGACCGTGGTGGTGGACGGCCACGTCCGGTGGTCTGCCCTGGACGGGGAGGACTGGGCCGAGTGGCACCACGCGAGCTGCACGACCGGGGACACCGAGCTCGGCGTCATCGGCACGTACGAGTGCACCGACACGAACCCCGAAGACGAGGCCTGCACGCTGCTGCCCGGGGCCATCGCCAAGCTGCCTGGGCTGGGTGACATCTCGATCGCCGGGAACTACGCGCACACCGCCGAGGGCGTCTACGGAAACGTCCGCCTGAAGGGCGCGAGCGACATCGAGATCGCGCTCGACGGCACGACGCAGGGCTGCTTGCAGGTCCGGATCGACGGGGATGCCCGCGAGGTCTGCCCCGACTGAGTCATCATCCCGGGCCATGAAGCTCTCCGAGTGGTTCGCCCGCATCAAGGTCCCCCACGTCTTCACGCTGCTGGTCGGCGTGATCGCGTTCGTCAGCCTGCTGAGCTGGGTCGTCCCGAGCGGGGAGTTCGCGCGCGAGGAGGTGAAGGTCGGCGTGATGACCAAGAACGTCGTCGTGCCCGGCAGCTTCGCCGTGTTGGAGAAGTTCTACACCGCTGGGGGAGCGCTCCTGACGCCAGGCGAGGTGCCCGAGGGCGCCGCCGCCCCGGTCAGCCTCCAGGGCTTCCTGTCCGCCATCCCGCGTGGACTCACGGACAGCGGCGACATCATCTTCTTCATCTTCATCATGGGCGGGGTGTTCGGCATCCTGCAGCGCACGGGGACGGTGACCGCGACGCTCGGGCGACTGACAGACCTGTTCGCCGACAGGGCCGCCCTGCTCGTCATCCTGTTGTGCGTCGCGATGGGCATCGGCGGCAGCACGCTGGGCATGGGCGAGGAGTTCATCCCGCTCGTACCGATGTTCCTGATCCTGAGCCGGAAGCTCGGCTACGACCGGCTGTTCGGCCTGAGCGTCATCATCCTGGGCGGCGGCATCGGGTTCGCGGCGGCAACGACCAACCCGTTCACGGTGAACATCGCCCAGAACATCGCCGAGCTGCCGCTGAACTCGGGCTGGGAGCTGCGCGTCGTCTTCTTCGTCTTCGCGATGACAGTGACGCTCATCCACATCCTTCGCTACGGCGCTCGGGTGAAGAAGGACCCGTCGGCGTCGCTGCTGTCGGACCTTCCGGACGAGGAGGTCGACGCCGAGACGTTCGGCGAGGTGCCCGACTTCACGGGCACGCACGCGGCCATCCTCGCGCTCTGCACGGCCGTGTTCGTCGGCATCATGGTCGCCGTCCAGCAGCGCGGCTGGTGGCTCGACGACATGGCGGGCGGCTTCTTCCTGATGGGCATCCTGGCCGCCGTCGTCGGACGACTCAGCCCGCGGGTCGCGACCGAGGCGTTCGCCGACGGGATGAAGGAGATGGTCATCGCGGCGCTGGTCGTCGGGTTCGCCCGCGGCATCGTCGTCGTGATGATGGACGCACAGATCCTGGACACGGTCATCCACGGCGCGGCGAGCCTGCTCGATGGCGCGAGCCCGCACGTCGGCGTCCAGGGCATGCTCGCCTTCCAGACGAGCCTGAACCTGTTCATCCCGTCCGGGTCGGGCCAGGCCGCGGTCACCATGCCGCTGATGGCGCCGCTCGCCGACCTGCTCGGCATCACCCGGCAGACCGCGGTCTTCGCCTACCAGTGCGGCGACGGCTTCTCGAACATGGTCATCCCCACCTCGGGCACGCTGATGGCGATGCTGCTGATGGCCAAGGTGCCGTACGACCGGTGGCTGCGGTTCGCGATGCCGCTGGTCGTCCAGCTGCTGCTGCTGAGCGGCGTGTTCCTCGCTGGCGCGGTGGCCTTCGGGTACTCCTGAGATCAGGCCCCGAGCAGCTCCTCGACCCACCGGCCCAGGCTGGCATCGTTGACCATCTCGGTGAGGCGATGGTCGTCCTCGACCAGGAGCACGCGAGCCGTCGGCGACGTCGCGGCGAGCTCGACGCTGTCCTGAGGCGGCACGACGGTGTCCTGCGTGCCGTGCACGAGCAGCGCGGGGACGTCGGGGAGCGTCCGATGTGGGGTCAGCTTCGGACCCGCACCGGCCAGGAAGAGAACGGGGCCGTCCCAGCCGCTCTCGTGAAGGAGGCGGAGCGCGACCGCACCGCCGAAGCTGGACGCGACGACCAGGCGGACGTCATCGGTGAGCGCCGCTCGAGCCCTCGCCAGAGGGGTCTCGAACGCCGCCTCGTAGCCGTCGTACGGCCAGGTCCAGCCCCCGGTCCGCTCGACCTCTCGGCGAGCGACGGCCTGGGCTGCTGAGGTGTCCAGCGCCACGCCGACCGCATCGAAGCGCTGCCGCAGGTACTGCGCCTTCCTGCCGATCGGCACGCCTGCCGCATCAACGGTGGACTCGAGCCCGTGGAGGAAGATGACGCGCACGGCCGGATGCTACCGGCGGAGGAGCCGAGCGCCTATGCTCGCCGCGAATCGGCGAGGTGAGCGATAGCCAAGGTGACCGGAATCGGCGGCGTGTTCTTCAAGACCAGCGACCCCAAACGGCTGGCCGCCTGGTACAGCGAGCACCTGGGCTTCCAGCTCGAGGACTTCGGCGGTGCCATCCTCAAGTGGCCCGAGGACAAGGCGAACGACGGCGGGCTGACGGTGTGACACGTGGCCGCCAAGGACTCGGACTGGTTCCCGACGGGGCTGATGGTCAACTACCGGGTCGACGACCTGGCCGCGCTGCTGGACCAGCTGCGGGAAGCGGGCATCGCCATCGCGGGAGGACCCGAGTCCCATTCCAACGGGACCTTCGCCTGGGAGGAGTGATGCCGACCCCGAACAAGCGCAGGTCCACCCTCGTCGCCGTCATCGCGGCCAGCCTGGCGCTGGGCACCGTCGGCGTTCGCGATGCCCACGCCGGCAGCTGGAAGGAGAAGAAGGCCGAGCGCAAGGCCGAGGCCGAGCGCATCGAGCGCGAGGCGGCCGAAGCCGCCGCGCTGCTGGCGAACACCACCGAGGGCAAGGACATCCAGTCCATCGCGGCTGCCTGGTCCGACCGCCGCAAGCCGACCCCGGGCGGCGACACCTTGACCACGCCGGGAGCCGGGGGTGGCGGGACGCCTTGGGCCGAGCTCGAGGTCCAGGTCGACGGCGGCGCGCTTCGCGGCGACTCGATCGTGGTGACCGCCGACCCCCGTCAGATCACGGACCACACGGTCACGCTGACCGTCACTCCTCTGCACCACCCCGAGCTGGCGCAGACCACGTCATTCGGGGTCGACTACACGCCGACCGTCTTCGACAGCAACAACGGGACGTCGGGCAGCAGCGGCAGCAGCGGCAGCCATGGCGGCGACGGGCAGGACGGCAGCAGCGGCGGCGACGGACACGACGTCGAGGTCCGGATCCGGGCGGTCGAGGACGCGGCGATGGGTACGCTGCTCCAGGTGCTGTCGACGGACCTGACCACCGGAGACATCAAGCGGCACCTGGTCGATCCGCACGGCGGCTCGAGCGTCATCGCCGTCCACGGCGGGGACGGCGGAAACGGCGGAAACGGCGGAAACGACGGTGACAGCGGCGACGGCGACGGCGGCTGAGTGATCGTGCTGCTCGACCCCTCGGCCGAGGCGTTCGCCGGTCTCATCGACGCGGACAACATGGGCGGCCGCGCCGGCGTCAAGGGCTCGGCGGGCAGCCCCGGGGCGGCCGGCTCCGGCGACCAGAGCGGGAGCAAGGCCTACGCCGGACGGTACGGTCGGTCGGGTCAGGACGGCCAGGAAGGGGGCTGGGGCCCGGAGCTGGTCATCAAGGTGGAGAGCGTCGAGCTCGACTGGTAGGTCCGAGAGGACGCTGGCTCAGCCCCCGTCCTCGACAAGGAAGTGGCTGTCAGCGGCGGTGAGGTCCAGCTCGTAGACCTCCTTCAGGAGCGCGATCTTCCTGCGGCTCTCCTCGCCGAACGGCGCCTTGCCCTCGAAGGCGTGCAGACAGATGCCCTCGAGCAGGTCGCCGAGGCTGATGTCGTGCACCGCCGCGAGCGCCTTGAGCACGCGCAACAGGCGCGACTCGATGCGGACGCCGGTCTGGGTACGGGAGACGGTCTTTCGGGCGGCCATGGTTTCTCCGTGGATTGCGGTTACCATGTTACCTGAATAGCACTCAAGGAGCCACCGTGACCGACACCGAGCTGCAGCGGTTCATCCGGTCGTTCCGGGCGTTCGCCGAGCACCATGGCGCGGGCGCGAAGTACCACGAGACCATCACGTGGTTCTGGTTCCTGCTCATCCACGAGCGGATCCAGCGAACACCGACGCTGGACTGGCCGGCGTTCGTGGCGGCGCACCCGGACCTGTTCCAAGCGGCCGTGATCGACGGCTACTACGACGCCGAGACGCTGGGATCCGAGCAGGCCCGCGCGACCTTCGTCCTGCCTCGAGGCATGCGGAGCCCGCACTGACATTCCCAGCGAGGCGCACTCGCGGGATGGTGCGCTACTCGAAGGAGAACGCACCCACCGCCGCCTCGCAGCCCTCCCAGTTCACCCGGAGGTTCGCCGGATCCGTCAACAGCGGCTCCGGCGGGAGCGACTCCGGAAAGCCAGCCCATCCCGCCGGGCCGAAGAACTCGCCGGACCTCGCGGCAGGGTCGGCGCAGGCGCGAAGGATGCCCAGGGCACCGTCCTCGGCGGTCTGGGCGTTCTCCATGAACGGGTGGTTCGCGACCATCCCGCCGGTCGCCGCGGTCGTGTGCTGCAGGTTGGTGAGTGACAGCCCCGGGTGGGCGATCAAGACCTTCACGCCGGTCAGGCCGGCCGCGTCCGCCCGCTCCTTCAGCCCATAGGTGAACGCGCAGTTCGCGAGCTTGGTCTGGTGGTAGCGGGCCCAGCGCTCGCCAGAGAACGCCGCGGCCTCCTCGGGGGTCCCGTCGCCGCCCAGGTCCCCACCGTTCGGACCGAAGTACCGAGCCTCCAGCGGCGGACCGAGACGCGCCTGGGAGGTGTGGTTCACGATGCGGGCGTCGTCGCTCTCGCGAAGGAGCGGCCACAGGTCCCGGGTCAGCAGGAAGTGCGACAGCGCGTTCGTCTGCATCTGGACGTCGTAGCCATCCTTCGTGGCCTGGTCGGGCAGGGCCATGACGCCGGCGTTGTTGCACAGGATGTCGAGCCGGTCATACCGAGCGAGCACGTCAGCGGCGGCGGCCCGCACGCTGGCGAAGTCCTGGAGGTCGCAGACCACCGCGTCGAAGGCCGCGCCGGGCACCTCGGACCGGAGCCGAGCGAGCGACGCCTCGGAGCGGGAGCTTGCGCGGTTGAGCAGGATGACGTGAGCGCCGAGACGAGCGAGCTCCCGAGCGCAGACGTAGCCCGTGCCGCTGGTGGTTCCGGTGACGGCGGCGACGTGACCGGTCAGGTCCCGGGTGTGGTTCTCGAGGACGGTGGCGAGGTGCAGGGTCTCAGGCATGTCGTTCTCCTTGACCCCCTTGGTGTAGCCGCGCACAGCTGCGAGATTCTCCAGACCTCTTGCCCGATTCTCCACGAGCGTGGAAGACCCACTCGAAACCGATAGGAACCGGCATGCCCCGACAAGACATGATCGACCGCGCCATTTCGCTGGCGGATGGCAACTACACGCCACTCCACCACGGTCCCGGCATCGCCACGCGCACAGCTCCCGGCACGTTCGAGGCCATGATCTACGAGCCGCTCGTCTGCCTGATCCTGCAAGGGGAGAAGAGGCTCCGCGTCTCGGGTCGCGACGAGGAAGCCATCGGCGGCGCGGGCCAGTGCATCGTGGTGAGCCACGCGATGCCCGTCGTCTCGCGCATCACCGAGGCCCGCCCCGAGCGGCCCTATGTCTCGCTGATCACGACGCTCGACGTCTCCGAGCTGCGCGAGCTGTACAACACCGTCGGCGACGACCCGCTGGACGCCGAGCCGGCCTGCGCGCTGCAGGTCACGCCCACGTCCGAGCTGTTGCTCGACGTGTTCGACCGATGGATGCGGCTGGCCGAGGAGCCCGCGGATGCCCCCGTGCTCGGCCCGCTCATCCGCCGCGAGCTGCACTACCGCCTGCTCAAGGCGGACGGCGGGGGGATGCTGCGGCGGCTCCTGCGGCGAGACAGCCACGCCAGCAACATCGCTCGGGCCATCGACACGCTCCGCCAGGGCTACCGCGGCCGCGTCGAGATGGACGAGCTGGCCCGCTCGGTCGGCATGAGCGCCAGCTCGTTCTACAAGCACTTCCGATCCGTCACGGCCACGACGCCGCTCCAGTACCAGAAGGACCTGCGGCTGACCGAGGCGCGCCGGCTGCTGCTGGGAGGCGACCATTCGGTCTCCACCGCCGCGACCGCCGTCGGGTACGAGAGCCCGTCGCAGTTCAGTCGGGAGTACTCGCGGAAGTTCGGCGGCTCGCCGCGGGCCGATCTCCACTAGGAGGCCCAGCCGCTTCCAGTCCTAGGGCGGACCGTCCGAGAACTCGAAGTCGTGCATGCGCTCGATCGCCGACCAGTCACTCGTGACCCGACCCGAGCAGTCCCCTCCGCCCGGCAGGACGTCCCCGGCCTCGCTCGCCACCAGCAGTCCGGCCTCGTCGGTGTCCCCTTCGAAGCTGAGCTCGCGCAGGGCGTACGTCTTGCCTTCCGACACGAACTCCAGACCCTGGAATCGGCTGTCGCCGATCGGCCGGTCGGTGTAGTCGAACTCCGCCGTGGTGTTGTCCGGCGGATACTTGAACTGGACCTCGCCAGCCGGGCCCAGCCTCACAGACAGGCCCGTCTCGAGCTCGCAGACGTTCAGCGTACCGCCGTCGGCAACCGAGCACGCGAAGCGGACCTGGGCGTCGGTGCGGCAGTGGTGGCCCGCCGGGGCCTCCTCGGCGCTGGGCGGGGTGGCGACCGCCTCGACCGCAGGGTCCTCGTCGCCCCCGCACGCGATGGCAAGGAGCACGGAGACGGCGCCGATGGCGAAGACAGGTCGGTTCACAGATCATCCCGGTCGAAGTTGCAGTTCAAGAGGTTGCAGCTCCGCTCACACCGGCTGACGGCGTACCGTCGACGCAGCGTCTCGGGTCCGTCCCAGATGGCGGCGAGCGGGGCCATGTCAAACACAGTCGCAACTGGCTCGAGGAAGTAGCACAGTCGGATGTTCCCCTGGGGATCGAACGACAGGTCACTGTGGCCGGCCTTGCAGGTCAGCCCGTTGAACGTGACCGGGTCCCGGAAGTACGGCTTCATCGCCGCGAGCTGACCCACCGCATTGCAGACGGGTCCGCCGCGCTTGCGCTCCTCGATGAGCAGATCGATGGCGTCGTCGATGGGGCCCAGGTCTGTGGGCCACAAGACCGAGGACTTGAACCAGTACGGGTCGTACTCGACCTCGCCGAAGTTCTGGTACAGAGGCTGGACGACGAGCTGGTAGCCGCGGTCCTTCACGAACTCGATGAGCTCGGGCATCTCTTCGGCGTTCGACTTGTTCAGGATGCAGGTGACCACGACCCGGGGCGAGGTGTACGCGTCCAGCAGGTCGAAGGCCTCCATCGCCTTCTCCCACGACTTCTCCCGACCTCGACTGTGGTCGACCGTCTCCTTGCGGATGCCGTCCATCGAGACGTACGCGATGTCGACGCCGGCCTCGTGCAGCCGCTTCGCTCGCTTGGCGGTCAGGAGCCAGCCGTTGGTGTTGAACGTGACCGTGTTCCCGAGCGCCGTGGCCCGAGCCATCAGGTCCTCGAGGTCCTTGCGCAGAAGCGGCTCGCCGCCGACGAAGTTCACGCTCGCCGGCCCGACCCACTCGGCCAGTCGGTCGAGCGTGTCGAGCCAGACCTGGCCGGGCAGATCGACGGTGTCGTTCTTCCAGATGTCGCAGTGCAGGCAAGGCAGGAAGCACCGGTCGGTGACGGACAGGTGGATCTGCTGCGGGCGCCCGGGAGCGCGACGCATCCCGGCCTTGTCCAGCACCGCGTTGAAGAGCGAGCTGGCGCCGATGCGCGGGTCGATCACGCCCCCACCTTGCGGTCGTACTCGGCCGAGGCGGCGATCTCGTCGTCACCCAGGTCGGTGTAGTTGGACGAGGTCGGGATGAAGCACGTGGTGCAGGTCGGCATGCCCGAGTAGTCGCCGGCCGCCACGGCCTTGCGACGCCCGCGCATGGTGCCGCCCCACCACAGGTCCGAGAAGCGGTGGGCCTTCAGGCTTCCGACGGCGTTGTGCAGCAGGTTGTCGCGGGTGCAGGTCGTGACGTCGCCGAGCCAGCCGACGACCGGGGACTTCCAGAAGCCGCTGCACGCCGCGGAGTTCTCGGCGACGACCTCGACGGTGGACTTCTCCTCGCGCAGGACCGGGAGCCCCTGCTCCTGCATCGCCTGACGGAAGATGGCGTTCTGGCGAGCCTGCTCCTCGGCGGTCGGGCAGTCGAGCTGCCGGAAGAACACGATGGCGTCCTCGCCGTGGGGCACGTTCTGCGCCACGCTTCGCACAGGGACCCCCGCCTTGCGGCAGACGCCTTCCCAGTGGGCACGGAATCTCCCGACCTCGTGCACGTTGTTCTCGCCGACGATGAACTGGAACACGGGGCGTGGCCAGATCGCGCCGGTGCGGCCCTTCTCGTGGATGAAGCGCTCGATGTTCTCCCGGACGGCGTCGAAGCGGTCGAGACCCTTCACGTCCAGGTAGGTCTCCTTGCCGATGGCATCGAGCGAGAAGTGCCAGACCTGTCGGACCTTGCCGTCGTTCAGCGCGATCTGGGTGCGGGCCGGCGTCAGGTGGGTGCCGTTGGTGTGCACCTCGATCTGGTTGAAGGTGCCGTGCTTCGCGGCGGCTCGGATGGCGGACCGGTAGATGCGGCCGAAGTCCTTGTGCAACAGCGGCTCGCCGAGCCAGAACAGGATGAGCGTGTCGAAGCGGGCGCCGACGTTGACCAGGTCGTCGAACAGGTCGAGCGCCATCCCCGTGTCGATGTACCCGTTGACCGCGTGGTGGGGGTGCGCCGAGCCCTCGCTGACCGAGCAGTGGACGCACTTGAGCGAGCACCGATTGGTGAGCTCGACGACCAGGTAGCTGCCGTGGAGGTGGGGAGGCGTCACGTCGGGAGGATGGCATGCGGGGTGGTGGGGATTGCGGGGCGGAGGCGCGAGCAGGCGGGCCGGGGCTCTCGTAGCGGCCGAGTTGGCCGTCAACCCGCGAGCAAGCGGAGCTGGACGTCTCACAACGGCCGAGTGGACCGCCAACCTGCGAGTTGTCGTCACCCAGCCGCCGAGAACTTTCAAGTTGGCGGTCAACCCTCGAGCAAGCGGAGTCCTGGCTCTCGTAGCGGCCGAGTTGGCGGTCAACCTGCGAGTCGCCCTCACCCAGACACCGACAACTCCCGAGTTGACGCCCGAGTCGACCCCTCGACTCACCCCGAAGACTTCGCCTTCGGCAGCACCAGGAACGCTGTGTACGTCCAGAGCATCACCTCGCTGAACGACCCCAGGTTCATGAACACCCAGATGCCCGCGTGCAGCGCCAGTCCCGCCAGCAGCACCGGCCGTCGCAGCCGTGCGAAGAAGACCAGCGGGAAGCCGATCTCGAAGACCAGCGTGCCGTAGGTCGCGATCTCGGTGAACCACCGGAACGCCTCGTTCTGCAGGAACGGCTCCATCGGGAAGCGCCAGTACGCCTCGGCCTGCATCGCGTAGTAGAGCGAGTCGCCGTTCTGCCAAAGCGGCTGGATGACCTTCACCAGCCCGGTCTTCACGTAGACGATCGCCACGTTCAGCTGGAACATCCGCAGCCAGAACGACGAGATGTCCCCCGTTCCGACCCAGCCCCGAATCGCGTCGATGGACCACGTGCGCGAGGTCGGCAGGAACATCAGGTAGAAGCCCATCACCCGCAGGATGGCGTCGCTGCCATCGGCCATCGCCATGTTCCGGTACGACAGCGACCAGATGCCGATCCAGGCGAGCGGCATGAGGATGCGCGAGCGGAACCCGATGAGGATGCCGAACAGCACCATCAGGAAGCTGCCGTACAGCATCCGGACCTCGGCGAGCGTGCGCAGGCTCCACCAGTCGTTGGCATACAGCGAGAACGAGGTCGACTCGCGGTCCGCGATGGGCAGCACGCCCTGGTCCGTGATGAGCCAGCCCAGGTCGTCCCACATCGGGAGGTAGGTGTAGAGCGCCACCAGGCCGAACCCGATGCGCATCAACGCCAACATACGCGGGTCGGCCGCGCGGAACCACCAGTCCTGCCAGGCCGCCCACGCCTTCACTCCGGACACTCCAGGTCCACCAGGACCACCCGGGTCTCCTCGCGATCGGACACGTCGCCTCGGGCACGCTGGGCCCGGGTCGGGTGCTTGACGCGATGCTTGATGAGCTGGACGCTGTCGACGTCGGGGTTCTCGGCACACAGCCACCGCGCGAACGGCTCGCGGAACCGATGGCTGGACTCCCGGCCGGACACCACGTTGTGCCGCACCTTGATCAGGCGCGAGTAGCCCATGTTCACGAAGAACTCGTCGGGCTTGTTCGTGGACTCAAGCAGGGGAACGGTCGTGCCGTCCGCCCGCACCCCGACCGCCTCGAGCTCGGTCAGCCACTTGCTGGGCTTCTTGAACATGTTCCACTTCTGCTGGTGACGCAGCGTGCGGAGGTAGGGCTCGGAGACCGACAGGATCGGGTCGCGCAGCTCGTCCCACGGAGAGACGTAGCTACAGACGACCAGCAGGTGGAGGACCGCCCAGAGCGAGAGCAGCCGCCGCTTCCAGCTCACCTACAGGCAGTTCATGTCGATGCAGAGCACCGTGATCTTGCCCGGGGTCACCGCGAAGGTCGTCTCCTGGCCGCACTCGTAGCTGCCCTGGTGACCGCTGGTCTTGATCAGCCAGTTTCCGCCGCCGAGCGTGCCAGCGAACGCGCCGTCCTGATCGGTGCGGCCTCGCGTGGCCTGCCCGCCGACGTCGACGTTCTCGATCAGGTAGTCGACGAACGCGACGAACTGGGGGTCCCGGGGGTCGTCCGAGACGCCCTGGATGAACTGCCCCTTCACGTGGCCCGAGGTGCTGTCGCCGCTGCCGTCTTCCAGCTTGTTGGCGCCGGCCTGCTCGTAGGACGTGCAGAAGGAGCCCACCATGCCGGAGTCGGCCGTGTCGACGGGGCCATTGTCGTTTGCGGTGCAGCCGAGAAGGAGAAGCAGCATGGGGCGAGCTTATCCGCCTCGGCGCACGGGTGCCGACCCCGGTGCTAGAGTTGCTTGTGAGCGAGCCTGCCGCCATCGCCGCGCGCATCCGCCGCTGGGAGGACGACGGTCCCCAGGGGCCCATGACGCTCGAGCTCTACCCGACGCTCAAGTGCAACCTCGACTGTGCCTTCTGCGACACCACGGAGCGACACCAGCCGCGCCAGGACGAGCTCCCCCTCGAGCGCCACATCCAGATCCTCGACGAGGCCGCTGAGCTCGGCGTCAAGCGGGTGTTCGTCCTCGGCGGGGGCGAGCCGCTCGTGGCGCGCGACCTCACCCCGGCCATCCTCCACCACGTGAAGTCCCTGGGGATGGAGGGCATCCTCACGACCAACGGGACCATCCTGCCGAGGTCCTTGCGCGAGCAGCTGCTCGAGGACGCCTGGGACGAGATCCACGTCAGCGTCGACGGACCCACGCCCGAGATCCACGACGCGCTGCGCGGCATGGACGGCGCGTTCAACAAGACGGTCGGCAACCTGTGCCGGCTGAATATGGCCCGGCGAGCCCGCGGACGGGCCGAGCCGCGACTCGCGCTCCACTTCGTCATCACCAACACGAACTTCCACACGCTTCCGGCGATGGTCCGCCTCGGACACGCCCTGGGGTGCTTCCGCATCGACTTCGACGCGCTCATCGCCTACCGCCCCGAGCAGCTCGCGCTGAAGCTGTCCCCCGAACAGGCCTCGCGGGTCCCCGGCATCGCCGCCCAGGCCCTCGAGCTGGCGAACCGACTCGGCATCGCGACCACGCTCGACCGGTACCTGTCCGTCGAGGCCCTCGACCGCGGGGACAACGCCCCCGAGCCGACCGACGCCGAAGGCCTGGCGGGGGCGCCCTGCCTGAAGGCCTGGCACTACCTGGTGGTGCAGTCGGACGGCCGCACCTCGCCCTGCTGCGTCCTGGCCGGCCAGGGGGAGAGCGTCGCCGAGACCTCGCTCGAGGACGTGTGGCGCGATGGCGCGTTCCTGAACCGCGTGCGCGACGGCATGCTCGCGAAGAAGCCGCTTCCGCGCTGCGCCGAGTGCAGCCCGAACATCCTGGCCCACGAGCGCGAGATCCGGAGCCATTTGTAGATGGTCAACGTCAACCTCGAGCTCACCGACCACTGCAACATCAAGTGCAAGATGTGCAGCCAGTCCCTGCGTGACGAGGCCCACGGCGCGCCCCACCAATTCATGTCGTGGGACGTCTGGAAGTCGATGCTGGCGGGGCTGGCGGACTTCGAGGACGAGGTCCACCTCTGCCCCCACTGGCTGGGCGAGCCCACGATCCACCCGGACTTCGACCGGTTCGTCGAGTACGCGTTCGCCGTGAACTCGGGCGGGCGGCTGTTCCGTGAGTTCAAGCTCCACACCAACGCCGTCGTCTTCGGTGAAGAAAGAGCGCGCCTGCTCGTACGACTCGCGAATGCACCCAGCACCGACCCCCGCTGCTTCCGCTCGATCCACTTCTCGATCGACGCGTTCTCGCCCGAGGCCTACCTCGAGGTGAAGGGCAAGGACCGCCGCGACATGGTGTTCAACAACGTCGAGCGCTTCCTGCGGATCCGCGAGGAGATGGGCGGCGAGCTGCCGTACGCGCACCTGGCGTTCGTCGTGCAGCCGGACAACCACCGCGAGGCCAGGCCGTACCTGTCACACTGGAGGGGGATTCTCGACGAGCTCGGTCGTGACTACGACATGACGTGGGACTGGCCACACAAGGACATGGACGCCGTCTACTTTCGCCCCCTCAACACCGCCGACCAGGCCGCGTCCGACGCGATGCACGCCCGCGTCTGCCGCGAGCTGGGGCTCGTCACGAGCGAGGCCACCCGGCTGCGCGCGGCCGGGAGCTTCTGAGGTGTTCCTCCTGCTGGCCTGTGCCTCGGGGAGCTTCCGCTACGCCGGCGGCACCGATCCCGTCGTGACCGCGTTCTACCTCCAGGAAGAGGGATCCGAGCGCGATTCACTGAGCGTGCTCATCGCCAACAGCTACGTCGACAGCTGCAAGATGCCCGGCCCGGAGGACACCCAGGCCTTCGAGCAGATGTACCTGGCCATCAACCGCGAGGGCGCGCGCATCGCCCGACTGACTCTCCACCGCTTCCGAAAGGACAGCTGGATCGGAGACTATCCACTGTCCGCCGACCCGGTGGACACCCTGCTCGACGACCGCGACCCCTTCGTCGGCGAGGCCTCCTGGTACGCCGTGCTCGAGGCCCAGACGGTCGGCGAGGACGGCCTCATCGTCGAGTACGAGCCGACCGAGACCGAAGAGGAGTGGGTCATCCCCGATGGCGACGTCCGCCTGACCCGTGACGACGACCGCATCCACGGCGAGTTCGGCTTCGAGACCATCGACGTCTCCGGCACGTTCAAGGCTTCGCCGTGTCGCATCTCCTACGACGACAGCATCTTCCCCCTCGTGGACCTTCTCGGGTCCGCGTCCAATGACGACCTGGTGGATTGAATGGATCCCAGCACCGCAGCCGCGCTCACCCTCACGCTCTTCCCGACCTCGGACCACCGAGAGATCGGTGCGGGCCCCTACAGCTTCGACCAGATGGCCGGACCGCAGCTCGTCGACGGCATCCCGTCACCGCCGGTCGAGGGCCTCGAGATCATGCAGCGCCGGGTCTTCGACACCGAGGACGCGCTCTTCGAGAGCAGCACCACACCCACGGGCCAGGGCGGCCGGCTGCGCATGTACCGCGACGCCACCGGGCAGATCGTGCTCGACCAGCTCGTGATCGAGAGCCTCCCGCTGAACCTGCGCGTGCGCCCGGACATGGGTGACCAGCTCGACGTCGGCCTGTTCGCCGGGAGCTGGGACGAGGTGTGGAAGTTCGGGGACACCGGCCGGATGCAGTGGCGGGTCTACTCGCCGATGAACGTCACCGTCCTGGGCCTGTCGAAGTCCGACATGGGCACCGACAAGCTCCGCTACTACGCGAGCGTCGGGTCCGGCGTGGGCGGTGAGATCCTGGCTCGCGTGGCCGGGCCGGTCGGCATCCAGGTCCGTGCCGAGGGCGAGGCCAACGCCCGCCGTCGTCGTGAGCGCGAGAACAACGTGCACCACAGCACCCGCCAGGAGCTGCGCGCCGAGGCCGAGCTCGGCCTCACGCTCCTGACCGAGAAGCAGGCCTGGGTCCTGGGCCTGTGGGGCGAGCACATCTGGCAGTACGAGCCGTTCGACTCGGGTGGACGAGACGGCGTGGACCGGACCTACTTCGCGACCGGCGCCCGCATCTCGGGCCGCTTCTACAAGGACCGCGAGCGCTCGCTGGATGTCCCCGGCATCGACCAGGACATGACCGACATCGACGCGCTGCTCGAGGTGCTTCGCCGCGAGGCCGAGTCCGAGGGCATCGAGCCCGAGACCATCGAGCCCGAGACCATCGAGCCCGAGGTCGAGGAGGTCCCGAACGAGGTCGTCCCGTCGGGGCCGGTCGAGGTCCACTGGTCCGAGCTCGACGTGGTCACCCAGGTCGCCCCGACGTGGCCGTGGAACGTGGACTCGGCGACGACGTGCTCGCTCCGGTTCTACGTCGATCCGACCGGTCAGCCGTACGACATCCGCCCCGAGGAGTGCCCGCAGGAGCTGCTTCCGTCGACGATGGAGTCGGCCTGGGGCTGGCGCTTCGCCCCGGTGCTCGAGGGCGAGGACACCGTGTCCGCGCAGTTCGTCTACACGCTGACCATCGACGACGTCGAGGTGGCGAAGGCCGGGGCGTCGGACGGCAACTAGCCGCCCTTCCGCCGAGCGAAGAAGAAGACGCCGCCGATCACCACGGCGGCGACCACCGCCCCGATGAGCAGGCCCTGCCAGTCCCTCGGGGGGTCGGCGATGGGGTTGATGGGGACGACATCCGCGTGCGCGACCGCGGTCCAGAGGAGCCAGTTCATGGCTGGACTCTACCGCCGGCGGCGAAAGGCCAGGAGGCCGAACAGCGCGACCAGCCCGCTCGTCGCCTCCCCCACTATGCAGCCGCTGCGCGAGACGGGCGGCCGCGCGTCCTGGTCGAGGTCCTCGTGGTCGTCGAGCTGTTCCTGCTCCGGCTCTGGGCTGAGCGGGTCGGGGTCTTCGCCATCTCGCAGACCATCACCGTCGGTGTCCGGGTCGAGCGGGTCCGTCGATCGCTGCTGCTCTTCGAGACAGTCGAGGCCATCGCCGTCCTCATCTGACTCCGGGCCCCTCTCGCCGTCACAGTCCTGATCGACACAGTCCCCCGGCGGATCCGGCGCATCGGGCCAGATGTCGGCGGACGCGTCATCGCAGTCCCCGAGCGGGACCTCCAAGGCCCTGACTCTCACGCGGAACCCGGCGTCAGCTCAACGCCGCGACGGTGTCGTCTCTCGTTCATCGCCGGCAGCGGCTCAGCGCGAGAAGCGCGAGAAGCGCACCACACGGCCCGAGAACCGGCGCTGTCCCACAGCCACACCGGCGGTCCGGCACCAGCGGTTCGAGGTCATCGGCGTCCCCGATCCCCTCTCCATCGGTGTCCGGGTCCAGAGGGTCCGTGCCCATGGCAAGCTCATCGACGCAGTCCACCTCGTCCTCGTCCTCGTCGGAGTCCGGACCGCCCTCGCCATCGCAGTCCTGGTCGACGCAATCACCTGGCGGGTCTGCAGCAACGGGTGAGACGCCCCCATCGCCGTCGTCGCAGTCCCCTTGCGGCGGCGCAGGCTCGTCGCAGTCTCGCCAATATGGCTCGGCACCGTATCCATCTGAGTCGCGGTCGTCCCCGGCGTACCCACAGACGACCGCGACGGCTCCCCGGCGCCCACCGCCCCAGCCCGGCATCCCGACCGCGATGTCGCCATACCCATCACCGTTGACGTCCCCGAGCGCCGTGATGGACTCCCAGCTGTCCGCCCCCGACAGCACGAGCGCGGGGCCACCGCCCGCCAGGCCGACGCTCCCCCCGCGGTGCAGACGGCCGCTGGTGCGGGTGTGCTCAGAGACCACCGCGTCGGCATCTCCGTCGCCATCGACGTCCGCAATCGCAGCGAGCAGTCCGTACTGCGTCCAGCCAGAGCGTGGCCGATTCCGTCCGTCCGCCCACGAGCAGGTCGTCGAACCCGTCCCCCGTCGGGCCCCTCGAACCAGGTGGCGCCAAACACCGAGGGCACGAGCCACATCATCCCGCGCTCAGCGCCGCACCCATCACAGCCTCCCCGACCCAGGACACCCGCATCGTAGACTCCCGGTGCACCGAACCGAAGCCATGCTCCTCCTCCTCCTCGCCTGCACCCCCGCGCCCTCCGGCGACACGGACAGCTCCGTCACGTCCTCGGACTCGGACGACGGCTCCTCGGACAGCGCCCCCGACTCGGACACCGGCTCGGGCGAAGGCATCCATCCCGACGCCCCCGTCGTCCGCACCTGCGACGCCTGGTGCTACCTGCACGAGACCGGCGACCAGAACTACATCTGGAAGGTCGAGTGCGCCGCCGATGATCCGCAGGGGCTCGACACCATCGGCAACGGACGGCTCGAGATCCAGCAGAACCAGCAGACGTTCGCGACCGACCTCGTCGCCTGCGACGGGGCCGGCTTCTGCTCGACCCAGTTCGGCGAGCCGACCCACGACGTCTGGTGCGACCAGGCCCCCAGCTACACGTTCCTGGTCTACATCAGCGACGTCGACGAGCACGAGAGCGCCCCCTACGTCGTGAAGGGCCGCGCCGAGTAGTGCCCGAGCGTCCCCCTTGCGCCGGCCTGTGGGCGACGCCGATGGTGCACGTCACCGGTGACGTGACGGTGTGCTGCCTCGACGAGCACCTCGAGAACAAGATCGGCAACCTGACCGAGACGCCGCTCGCGCAGCTCTGGAGCGGCGAGACGATGCAGCGCTGGCGGGCCGCGCACGTCGACGGACGCTTCGCGGACAGCGGGCCCCTGTGCACGCGCTGCAACTGGCAGAGCGCCGGCGCCGCTCCCGACCAGACGGTGGACGCCTGGCTGGATAGACTCGGGGACACGGAGCTCTCGCGGCGCTGGAAAGCGCGCAAGCAGAAGAGGCCCGAGCGCAAGAAGAAGAGGTAGCCGGTGACCGAAAAGCTCGCGATCCAGACGCGAGGACTCGAGAAGATCTACCGGTCCGGGTTCTTCCGCATCCCCTACACGGGGCTCGAGAACCTCGACCTCGATGTCCGCCCAGGCGAGAGCTTCGGCTTCATCGGCCCGAACGGCGCCGGGAAGACGACGACCATCAAGATCCTCATGGGCCTGCAGTCAGCGACGGCCGGTACGGCCACCATCCTGGGCCAGGACCACCGCGACCCCGAGTCGCGCCGCAAGGTGGGCTTCCTGCCCGAGCGGCCGTACTTCTACCAGTACCTGACCGCGACGGAGTTCCTGAAGTTCTACGGCTCGCTGTTCGATCTGGGCGGCGCGACGCTGACCCGCCGCATCGGCGAGTTGCTCGAGCGCGTCGGCCTGGACCGTTTCGCCGACGTGAAGCTCGGGAGCTTCAGCAAGGGCATGCTGCAGCGGGCCGGCGTGGCCCAGGCGCTGATCAACGACCCCGAGCTCGTCGTCATGGACGAGCCGATGAGCGGCCTCGATCCGATGGGTCGGGCGCTCATCCGCGACCTGATCCTCGAGGAGCGGGCCGCGGGCCGGACCGTCTTCTTCAGCTCGCACATCCTGGCCGACGTCGAGGTCATCTGTGACCGCATCGCCATCGTCGTGAAGGGCAAGCTGCGCGGCTGCGGCACCATCGACGAGCTGGTCGGCCACGGTGTCCGCCACGTCGACATCCGGTACGCAGGCGGCCTGCTCGAGGGGACCGAGGGCACCGTCCAGCACACCGAGAGCGACCGGGTCTTGTTGCGCGTCGACCACGACCACGTGGACACGGTCGTGGACGTCCTGCGGGCGGCCGGCCGGTCGATCCGCTCGGTCGAGCCGGTGAAGATGCACCTGGAAGACCTGTTCCTCGACGAGGTCGAGCGCGCCGAGAAGGTCGACTCCAAGCGGATGGGGGTGCTCGCATGAAGCGCCTGTTCGCCATCGCGCACAACACGTTCCGCGAGACCATCCGCGACCGCATCCTGACGGCGCTGCTGTTCTTCGGTGTCCTGGTGCTGCTCACCTCGGTCGCGATGGAGGAGGTCACCATCGGCGACGCGGACCACGTGGTCCGAAGCGTCGCGCTCGGGGCCATCCGCGTCTTCGGCTCGATCATCGCGATGTTCCTGGGCATCGGGCTCGTCTACAAGGAGCTCGAGCGCAAGACGATCTACACCATCGCCAGCAAGCCCATCCCGCGCTGGATCTTCGTGGTCGGCAAGTACCTCGGCCTGATGGCTGTCGTGTCCGTGATGGTGCTCCTGATGGCGCTGGTCTACATGGTCGTGATGACCCTCCAGCAGGGCTTCCCCGGGTTCGGCATCGCGCCCGCCATCTTCCTGCTGCTCATCGAGCTCGCGTTGCTGACGGCCTGGGCCATCCTGTTCTCGACCTACAGCTCGCCCACCGTCGCGTCGCTGTTCACGATGGCCATCTTCGTCATCGGGCACATGGCCGACGACATCTGGATCTACGGCATGCAGGCCGACTCGGAGAGCGTCCAGCAGCTGGCTGGCGCCGTGTACTGGGTCCTGCCGAACTTCTCGGTCTTCAACGTGTTCGATCAGGCGGTCCACTCCCTGCCGATCGAGGGCACCCGCGTCCTGTGGAGCACGCTGTACGGCCTGGGCTACTCGGCCGCCGTGCTCGCGGCTGGCAGCTGGATCTTCCAGCGCCGAGACTTCAAGTAGGCGGGCCCATCCGGCTCGCCGACCCCGCAGGCCGGCACCACCGACACGCCGCCGAGATCGAGGCGCGCGTCGTCGAGGTCCTGCGCTCCGGGCGGTACGTCGGTGGCCCCGTGGTGGCCGAGGCCGAGGCCGCCATCGCCGCCCACTTCGGCCTGGCCCACGCTGTCGGTGTGGGCAGCGGCACCGAGGCGCTCTGGCTGTCGCTGATGGCCCTCGACCTGCCCGCCCAGAGCCGGATCGCGGTCCCGGCGCTCAGCTTCTTCGCGACCGCCGAGGCCGTCTTGCTCGCCGGCCACCAGCCCGTCTTCGTCGACGTGCTGCCCGACCGGCCCCTGATGGACCCGACCCAGGTCCCCAGCGACGTGGCAGCGGTCGTGCTGGTCCACCTGTTCGGGATGCGGTGCCCCACCCCCGCCGTCGACGTGCCCATCGTCAGCGACGCGGCCCAGTGCGCGGGCTGGGGTCACGGAGCGCCCCAAGGCGTCCTGTCCTCGCTGTCGCTCTACCCCTCGAAGACCCTGGGCGTCGCTGGAGACGGCGGCGTCGTCCTGACCGACGACGACTGGCTCGCCGAGAAGGTCCGTCGCATCGGCACCCACGGTGCGGCTCGGCGGGACCTGCACGTCGAGCTCGGGACCACCTCACGCCTCGACGCGGTGCAGGCGGCCGTCGCGCTGGCGCTCCTCCCGCACGTGCCGGCCTGGGTCGAGCGGCGCCGGTCCATCGCCGACGCATACGACGCCGTGGTCCAGGGTTTGCCTCGCGATCCGGCCGACCCCGTGCACCAGTACGTCTTCCTGACGGACGACCGAGACGCCCTGCGCCAGCGGCTCGACGCCGCCGGCATCGACAACGGTGTCTACTATTCCCATCCGATGGACATCCAGCCCACCCTCACCGACCAGCCGATCGGCGCCGTCGCGAGCCGCTGCCCGAACGCGGGCCGCTACTGCGAGCGCGCGCTGTCGGTCCCGGTGCACGAGGGGCTGACCGACGACGACGTCGCTCGCGTGCTGGAGGTGCTGGCGTGACCGGCACCCCCGAAGGCGACCTCGACCTCCTGTTCCAGATCTGGGTGACGCTCGTCGGCCTGGCGTTCGGCAGCTTCCTGAACGTCTGCATCGCGCGGATGCCCGAGGACCGGTCGGTGGCCCACCCGCCGAGCCACTGCCCTGCCTGCGGCCACAAGATCCGCTGGTACGAGAACATCCCGGTCGTCAGCTGGGTCGTCCTGCGCGCCCGCTGCTCGGGCTGCGGCACCCGCATCTCGCCGCTGTACCCCACCATCGAACTGATGATGGGGGCCCTGTCCCTGCTCCTGTACCGGCACCTGGTGGAGACGCCGACGCTCGAGAACATGGGCGCCTGGGCGCTCTACCTGCTGTTCGTGTTCATCCTGGTCGGCTCGACCTTCATCGACATCCGGCACTACATCATCCCCGACGAGTTCTCGATCTTCGCCGTGCCCGTGGGCTTCTTCGGCGTGATGGCGCTGGATTTCGGCGGCTACGAGGGGCCCAACGCCATGGCCTGGCAGAGCTCCGCGTACGGGGCCCTGGCCGGCGGCGGGGTGCTGCTCCTGACCATCGGCGCGTGGTGGCTCGTCCGACGTGTCGAAGCGATGGGCTTCGGCGACGTGAAGCTCCTGGCCATGATGGGCGCCTTCCTGGGTGCGGCACCGGCGGTGCCGTTCATCCTGGTGATGGCCTGCTTCCTGGGCTCGGCGGTCGGGCTCGTGATGATGGTCCGGCGCGGCGGCGGCCTGTCGACCCAGGTGCCGTTCGGGCCGTTCCTGGCCGCCTCGGGCGTGATCTACCTGTTCTTCGGCGAGGCCATCATTCGGAACTGGCTCCCCACCTGGAGCTTCGTCTACGGCTGAAGCTCGGCGACGAGGAGCTCCATGTAGAGCCGATTGCCGCGCGCGTTGAGGTGCGTGGGGTCCCTGGGTAGCGTGATGCGGTCTCGCGTCAGCGGCACCTCGACCCGAGACAGGTCGATGAAGCGCGCACCCTCGACGACGGCGAGCTCGTCCGCCAGCGGCGTCGCTCCGAGCCCCTCGTCGGGCATCAGGACGATGACCATCTCGACGTCGCCGCAGGCCTCGACCAGCCGGGCCAGGTTGTCCTCGCGATGCGCTTGCGGCACCCGCTCGGCCTGGGCGGAGTCCTCGGCCTTGAAGGCGAAGATGGGGTTGTCCCGGCTGGGCGGGCGCGTCAGGTGCTGCCAGACCGCCGACCACCCCAGCAGCTGCTGGAGCAGGACGGGGCGGTCCGGGAGGTGGTCCCGATCGGGCACGGCTGGCCGGACGTCGTGCCAGCTGTGGAACCAGATGACGCGGTCCGGCTGGTAGGCGGGAACCACCAGCTCGGCGAGGCGTCGGGACTGCTCCGAGCTGTACCCGGGCTGTCCCGCGTTCAGCACCTCGACGCCCGGGACCAGCTCCTCGAGGACACCGGCGGGCGTGTCCTCGGGCGCCAGTCCCCAGCCGAAGACGGTGCTGTCGCCGAACGTGACCCACCGCTCGGTCTCGCCTCGCGCCGGGGTCAGGTCCGTGCGCAGGCCGTGCTCGTTCGTGGACACCGAGAACGGCACGACGCCCGCCAGGACCTCGTGCTCGACGAGGTCCGGACGGGCGGTCCAGCCGAGAGGACCACCGGCGGCGAGGCTCGGTGGCTCCAGGAACAGTCGTGCGCCGCCCTCGACGCTCACCAGCAACAAGGCCAGTGTGACGAGGGCGAACCCGACCCGCTTCAGTAGAGCCCGCCGGCGACTTCCACGAGCTTCCACTTGAGCGCTTCGGACTTGCCGCGCGTGTGCATTAGGAACGACTCGGTGAAGCCGACGTCGATGGCGGCGCGCGAGGCCGGGCTCGTCAGGATGACGCCGATGCAGCACATCAGCAGGCCCAGGAACACCGCCGCGAAGGCGAACAGCGCCATCACGAAGTTGAAGATGAAGAGCGTGACCCGGTTGCCGTCGGCCAGCTCCCAGCTGCGCTCGAGCGCCTGCATCGGGCTCTTGCCTTCGAGCACGAGCGCGTGGTCTCCCATCGCGAGGCCCAGGCCGATGTAGACCAGCGCCGGGATCATCAGGATCATGAGGAGGAGGCCGCCGAGGATGATGAGCGGTTCCATCTCCATCGCCGCGCCGACGCCCATGACCAGCGCGCCTGGGATGACCGAGGCGAAGATGGCGCCGACGTTGATGGCGGTCGCCAGGATCGCCCAGATAGCCATGTCGACCACGCGGTCACTGCCACCGAACAGCACGCCGAACGTGCCCTCGCCGGTGGTGATGACCTGTTCGTGCAGCCGGATCCAGCCGACCTTCACCCAGCAGCGCAGGGCGAAGAAGATGAGGATGAGGACCGAGAAGCAGCACATCGCGCCCAAGATGGCGCCGATCATGGCCGGGTCGTCGAAGTCGCTGCTGCCCATCAGGCCTTGCAGGAACGCGTCCGTCGGGGCCGAGCCCGCGATCTGGCCGGTCTGGACCAGGTCTCCGAGCCCATCGGACAGGAGCTTGTAGTTCCAGTCGCTGCCGAAGTCGTAGTCGTACCCGCCGTAGTCCCAGTCGTTGCCGCCGTCGTCGAGGACGTCACCGGTGCTGGAGAAGCTGTTCCCGCTGCCACCGCCTTCAGTGAAGCCGAGGATGAAGGCGCCGCAGAGCAGCGGGAAGGGCGCTCGCTTGACCGCCTCGATGCCGTGCTTGATGGCGCGACCGGGACTGAACGCCTCCGAGAACGGGATCGGGTCCGAGGGCGGACCGGAGGGAGTCTCGGGCGAGCCGCCCTTCTGCTTGATTTCCACGGGGGACCTCTCAAGGGGACGTCGAGTGTACCCCCGGATCAGCCCTTGCTTTCACCCACCCTCAGCTGGCGCGCAACCGCTGGCGACATTGGGCGGCCTCCTGGGTGGCGCCGAGCTGCTCGAAGCACTCCGCCGCGAGCACCCACGCACCGGGCCATGAGCTCATCGACTCGAGCAGGTGGCTGGAGATGGCGAGCGCGCGTCCGGGCTCGCCACGGTCCAGGAGCCGACGGACACTCAGCGCGGCGCGCGTCCGTGGGTCGAGCGGCTCGTGCAGTCCCAGACGGCCCCGGCTCGGGAGCGTCCAGCCCTGGGCCGCAGCGGCGCACAGCACCGCATCGATCGGCGCGAGTGGGGCGAGCCAGGAGAGGTCCTCGAGCGGCGGCGGAGCCCAGTCGGGGCTCGACGCCAGCCGGAGATGCCAGGGTCCGGCGGCCTCGGCCAGCAGCGAGCCCAGGTCCACCTGGAGCGCGTACAGCCCCGGCCAGTGGAGCTGCAGGTCGCCGATGGGCTCCCGAGCCGTCTCCAGGGCGACGTACAGCTGGAGCTCCCGAGGCACCTTGGCGAGGCACGCCTCCAGCGCACCCGGGTCCCCCTCGTCCACCACGACGACGGCGCCCTCGGACATCGAGCGCCGAGACGGCAAGCCGCACCGCTGGCGAATCCAGCTCTCCCTCTCGTTGAACGGCCCGGGCCAGCGATCCAGCTCGATCGTGGCCTCGTCCCGCAGGCCCCGCTGCAGGAGCCCGAGCGCCCACGCATGGCCCTCGTCCCGGTCGCAGGTCATGGCCAGCTCCTGCCAGCGCTTGCGGAAGACCGGCGCGATGTAGCCCAGCGTGATGCGCTGATGGCGCGCCTCGTCCTTCTTCGACCAGCGCGCGCTCGAGTGACCTCGCAGGCCGCCGTGGACGCGGTTCACGAACGTGGCGACGGGGATCGACTCGACCGGACCATGGCGGGTGAACCGCAGGAACAGGTCCATGTCCTCGCCGCGCGTCAGCTCGGGATCGACCCCGCCGATGTCGTGCCACGCCTGGGTCCGACACAGGAAGGCACCGGTCAGGCCCGGCACCTGGGCCAGGACCGCGGACCGCATGGTGTGCCGGTCCACGCGCGAGGCCGGTCGGACCTCGAAGACGTCGCCGTCCCGAAAGCGCAGCGAGTCGCCGAAGACACCGACGAGCTCGGGGTCCTCGCCCAGCGCCATGGCCAGCACCTGGACCGATCCGGGGAACAGCAGGTCGTCGTCGTCGAAGATGAGCAGGTACTCGCCCCGAGCCGCAGCGACGCCGGCCTTCAGCGCAGCGGGCTTCCCCTGGTTCTCGGCGAGCGTGATGACCTGGATGCCGTCGATGCGCGACAGCACGTCAGCGGTCGAGTCGGTCGAGCCGTCGTCGACCACGATGACCTCGCAGGGCCAGGTCTGGGCCAGCGCCGTGGAGATGGCCTCGGTCAACAGGCCGAAGCGGTTGTACGTGCAGATCACGATGCTGACCAACGGCCCCTCGGTGCGACGGGAGACAAGCGCCGCGTCATCGAGGGTTGGAAAGCCGAAGCGGCTCAGCACCGCGTCTGCGCGTTCAGACCCGAGGGTTGGACTGTCGCCGCCTTCCCACACGGGGATCTTGCCGGCGACACGGACATGAAGGCTCTCCCATCCATCGGCGTCCGAAACCGGGACCTGGGTGGAGTTGCACTGCATGGCGCGAGCCATACGGAGCCTCTCGGTCTCGGTGCGGGGGCGGAAGCCGGTCGGAAGCGCCATCGATCTTCCATCGGTCATCGACGGCCGGGCTTTAGATCACGAGGGCTTGGGCGATCGCCATCGCCATCAGGACACCGGGAATCAGCCAGTTACACGAGCTCTCGACCATCTCATCCTCCTGGACCAGAGACGATCGGGCGAGCCGTTCCCTTACGCTCTCGCCATGAACACGAGCGATCTGTTGGTCCGCGTCCCCTGGCTCGCCAAGCTCGGCCGAGGAACGCTCGGTGACATCGCGAGCGACTGGTCCTCGGTCCGGCTCCCGGTCGGCGACCCGCTGTGGCGTCAGGGCGCTCGCGCGAGCGACATCGCCGTGCTCGTGGACGGGCAGCTCTCGGTGCACGTCGACGGGATCCAGGTCGGCGAGGTGCACGCCGGCGAGCTCGTCGGCGAGGCGGCCGCGTTCTTCCGCCAGATCGAGCGGTCGGCCACGGTGAAGGCGTCGGCGTTCTCGCAGGCGGTCCTGCTCCCGGCCGGCCAGCTGGCCGCACTGCGAGCCGAGGACTCCCCGGTGTACGAGGCCATCCTCGACGAGTCCAATCGGACCATGGCGCGACGGATCCGAGCGACCTCACGGTGGATCTCGGCGGCGAGCTCGGGCGGGCTGGCGCGACCGGGAGGCTCGCCGGGCATGCTCGCTCGGATGTGGAAGAAGGTCGTGCCGGGCAAGCCCCGCGGGAGCGCACCGGACCTGGTAGGCCTGCTTCGCCTGCAGCCCGGACTCGGCCAGCTCGACGACGCGGAGCTGCGGCAGATCGCACGCCCGTGGAAGTCGGTGGCCGTCCAGGAAGGCGACGTGCTCGTGCTCGAGGGCGACGCGGGGGACGCGGCCTGGCTGGTCGCGGACGGCGAGGTGGACGTCTTGCGGAACGTGCGCGGCGACTCGGCCAGCCGACTGGCGACGCTCGTGGCCGGCGACGCGTTCGGCATCAACGCGCTGATCAACCCGGGACCGCGCACGGCGAGCTGCGTCGCCGTCTCACCGACCTGGGCCTACAAGCTGGAGCGATCGGACTTCGAGGCGCTCCAGGGGACGGCCGGCATGCGCTGGAAGGAGACCATCCTGGCATGCCTGGCGACGCAGATCCGGTCGTCGAACCTGGCGCTGACCGAGGCTCGGAAGGCATCGCCGTCGGGCGGTCGTCGCTCGCAGACGCCCGAGGCGTTCCAGCAGATCCTCAAGGCGCACGGCCTGCTGGAGGGGCTGCCGGCGAACGAGGAGAGCATCGACCTGGGGCTCCAGGACCTGCTGCTCTAGTACACCGACACAGGGGTTCTGACCGGTCACGCCGCCAGCAGTGGCGACTCCGTCTCGATGATGTCGGGGTAGTGCCGGGCGAACTTCTGGCGGGCTGCCTCGATGTCGAACATCCACCGGATGGTCGCCTCTT
>JAAESX010000085.1 GCA_024228935.1 Pseudomonadota bacterium | reverse complement strand
GGAAGTCGTTCTCCTCCTGGCTGTCGATGGTCACGAAGTGCCCGCCGAGCTCCTCGCAGGCCACCAGGATGTCCTCGAAGTCGAGCACGTGCTCATCGCCCGTGCAGCCCAGGTAGGTGCTGCCCTCGCCGCCCACCTGATCGCAGCCGGTGAGCGCCTCACAGGCGGCCTCGGTGCCACAGGCGAAGCCCTCCGGCGCCGAGTCCACGTCCTCCTGGTCGGGGTTGCTGTCGAGCGGGCAGTTGTCCGCCCCGTCGAGCACCTCGTCGTCGTCGTCGTCCTCGTCACATGCGTCGCCGAAGTCGTCGCCGTCCGCGTTGCCCTGCTCGGGATCCGCGACCTCGGGGCAGAGGTCGCAGAGGTCGCCCACCCCGTCCTCGTCGCCGTCCGCCTGATCGGCGTTGCCCAGCTCCGGGCAGTTGTCGATCCGGGCGCAGAGGCCGTCCTCGTCCTCGTCGCTGGGGGCGTCATCCTGCACGCTCGGATCGCTGCCGCAGGCGAGCTCGTCGGCGTCGAGGAAGTCGTCGTCGTCGCTGTCCTCGCAGGCGTCCCCGGCCTCGTCCTCGTCGAAGTCGGCCTGATCCTCGTTGGCCACGGCCGGGCAGTTGTCGGCCCCGTCGCAGTGGCTGTCCTCATCGCCGTTGGTGGGCTGGGAGAAGGGGTCCAGGGGGTCGGATCCGCAGCGCTCCTCCTCCTCGTCGGGCACCCCGTCCGCGTCACCGTCGCCCTCGCACTCGTAGGCGCAATCGGGATCGGCGCAGTCGGGGAGGCCATCATCGTCGTTGTCCACGGCGTCGCCACAGAACTCCTCTGGCGTCCGCGTCTCGATGCGCACGTCGTAGCCGCCCGCGGCGTCCGCCGGATCCTCGCTGGAGAAGACCAGCACGAGCACCTGCCCGGCCTCGATCTCGAGTCTGCTCAGCTGGCCCAGGTTCCGGCTGTCGCGCCGGCCGCGATAGGCCGGGGCGGCCTCGATGCAGCCCTCCACGTCGAAGGGATCGGCGAAGACGAAGAACCAGCCATCGGTCTCCCAGTAGACGTCGATGTCGATGTGCTGGGTGAGCTCGGTGGTGTTCACGATGCGGACCTGCTCGGAGAGGTGGCCCTCCTCATCCGGCTCGGCGCAGTTCCAGCGGGGCCGATTCCAGAGGGCGCCCTCCGCGTCGACGCTGCCCTGGAAGTCTCGGACGCCGCCCACGGGGGGGATGGCCATGGGATCTTCGAGCGCGCCAACGCAGGCGCCGAAGGCCCCGCAGGCGATCTCGCAGTCCGCGTCATCCAGACAGGCGACCTGCTGGCAGGCGGGCAGCGCGGCGCACTCGAGGTCCTCGCAGTCGGTCAGGCCGTCGCCGTCGTTGCCCACGCCGTCGTCGCAGATCTCGCCACAGTCGAGGCCCTCGCCCTGCAGGCAGTCGATGACGCCATCGCCGTCGGCGTCGGGATCGCAGGCGTCGCCCCAGCCATCGCCGTCGGCGTCGGGCTGCTCGGGATCCGCCAGGTCCGGACAGCGGTCGCAGGTGTCGCCGACGCCGTCCCCGTCGCTGTCGATCTGGCTGTCGTGGAGCAGGGGGCAGAGGTCGCAGGCGTCGCCCACCCGGTCCCCATCGCCGTCGGTCTGCGGGGCGTCGAGCTCGGGGCAGGTGTCGATGTTGTCGCAGACGCCATCCATGTCCCCGTCGGTGGGCGCGTCGTCGATGTCCTCGGGGTTGGTGCCGCAGCGCCACTCCTGGTCATCGACGAAGCCGTCCCCGTCAGAGTCCGTGCAGGCGGCGCCGCCTTCACCGTTCAGGGCGCCATACAAGTAGGGGTCGGGCGCCTCGGGGCAGTTGTCGAGGACGTCACAGACGCCGTCACCGTCGCCGTCAGCCGGCACGATCCGCGGATCGCCGGGGTCGCTGCCGCAGTCGGTCTCTTCCTCATCGGAGTGGCCGTCACCGTCGCGGTCCCCGTCGCAGTCGCAGTCCGCGTCGTTGCAGTCCGCCAGGCCGTCGTCGTCGTCGTCGAGCAGGTTGTCGCAGCGCTCCACCGGCGCGTCGGTGGCCACGAGGATGTCGTAGGCCCCGATGAACTCGTGGCTGCCGTAGGTGGTGGCCAGCACGACCAGGACCTCACCCGGCTCGATGAGGATTTCGGTGAGCTGGCTGAAGCTGCCGGTGCCGAAGTCGTGGTCGCCCTCCACGCAGGTGCTGGAGTCGAGGACGTCGTGGGGCTCGCGGAACACGAAGAGGTAGCCATCCTCGAGCCACGCGGCGGTGAGCGTGAGGCTTTGCCGCACGGCGGTGTCGTTGATGATGCGGAAGGTCTCGTAGGGGTGGTTGCGGTCGTCGTAGTCGGCGCCCTGGCTGCCGCAGTCGGAGTCGAAGCGCAGCCAGCGCGGATCGATCCGGTCCAGCTCGCCAGCCAGGTCGATGGAGGCGCCCGGGGCGGCGATGGGCACCGGCTCGCCGCCGGGGGGGGTGGCGCAGCGCTCGGTCGGGGTGCACACCAGACCCTCGGCGCAGACGCCGTCGGCGCAGACCTGGGGCGCGCAGTGGGCGGCCGCCGAGCACTCGCTGTCGTCGCAGTCGACGGCGCCGTCCTGGTCGTTGCCGACGCCGTCGTCGCAGTCCTCACCGCAGGCGAAGGCGGGATCCACGCCCTCTTCGGCGCAGTCGTCGGTGCCGTTGCCATCGGCGTCGGGATCGCAGAGGTCGCCCAGGCCGTCCTCGTCGCCGTCCGCCTGATCCGGGTCCGCGTGCTTCGGGCACAGGTCGCAGGCGTCGCCGAGGGGATCCTCGTCGCTGTTGCGCTGGCTGAGGTTGGCGAGGGCCGGGCAGTTGTCGCAGGCGTCGCCGACGCCCTCGCCGACCTGGCAGGTGTAGCGGCGGACCTGGTCGCAGGCCGCGTCGAAGAAGCCGCGCGGATCGAAGCCGACGCAGCGGCCCTCGGGGCTGTCGGGCTCGCCGGGCGCCCAATCCAGATCCCGGGCGCGGTGCCCGTCGACCCAGCGGTACTCGCCCTCGACGGCCGCGTCACTGAGGCCGATCCAGCCGTTCCTCGCGCCGGCGTAGCCGAGGTGAATGAGCTCCTCCTCCGAGTCCGGCGTGGCCAGCTTGCCGCCCAGCTCGGCGCAGAAGGCCTGGGCGTCGGCCCAGGTGAGGTCGACGTCGTCGCAGACGAGGTACTTCAGGCCCCCCGGTCCCGCGTAGGGCTCGCAGCCCGTCTCGTAGCCGCAGTCCGGGCCGCAGTTGAAGTCGCCGTCGTCGGCGTTGGCTTGATCGGCGTTGGCGACGCGGGGGCAGTTATCCGCTTCGTTGGCCACGTCGTCGCCGTCCACGTCTTCGTCGCAGGCGTCGCCGAGCTCGTCCTCGTCCAGGTCGGCCTGATCGGGGTTCGAGCGCTCGGGGCAGTTGTCCAGGGCATCGCAGGTCCCGTCCTGGTCACCATCCGCCGGGGCCACCCCGTCGCCTTCGGCCCCGCCGCAGGCCGCGTCGATGGCGTCGCAGACCCCGTCCATGTCCTCGTCGGCAGGCAGGCTGTCGGCGTCGTCGGGCGCGCTGCCGCAGGTCACCTCGAGGTCGTTGGAGAAGGTGTCGCCGTCGAGGTCCTCGTCGCAGGCGTCGCCGAAGGGATCGCCGTCGAGGTTGTCCTGGGCCTCGTTGGCCACCTCCGGGCAGTTGTCGAGCGCGTCGCAGAGGCCGTCCTCGTCGGCGTCGCCGGGCACGTAGACGGCGATGAAGGGCGAGCTCCCGCACTCCAGCTCGGCCTCGTTGCTCACGCCGTCGCCGTCGATGTCCTCGTCGCAGGCGTCGCCCGCCTCGTCGCCGTCGACGTCGCCCTGCTCGGGGTTGGCCACCTCGGGGCAGTTGTCGAGGGCGGCGCAGACCTGGTCCTCGTCGGGGTCCTCGGGGGCCTCCTCGCAAGGGTCGGGGGCGGCGTCGGGCTCGGCGTCCGGCCCGAGGTCGACGCCTTCGTCGGGCTCGACGCCTTCGTCGGGGTCGACGCCTTCGTCGGGGTCGACGCCTTCGTCGGGGTCGACGCCTTCGTCCGGCTCGACGCCTTCGTCGGGGTCGACGCCTTCGTCGGGAGCCACGCCTTCGTCGGGGTCGACGCCTTCGTCCGGGTCGACGCCTTCATCGGGCTCCACACCCTCGTCGGGCTCCACACCCTCGTCGGGGTCGACGCCCTCGTCGGGCTCAGGTCCTTCATCCGGTGAGGTGCTGCCGTCGATGCTGGTGGCGTCGGCTTCGTCGACGGTGTTGCCGCCATCGTCGCAGGCGGTGAGGGAGAGGACGAGGAGGGCGAGGAGCGAAGAGCGCGTCAAGGGGACCCCGGTCGAGTGTGAGGAGGCACTACGAAAGGCGAGGCGATGGAAGCAAGCTTCTCATACCTCCCATCGTAGGCTCATCGGCCGGAGTCAGGGTGGACACAAGGGCTGGCCCTGCTTTTGCTCGCCGATGATCTCCAGCATCTCCTCGCAGGTCAGGCGCTCCCCGGAGGGATCGCCCGGGAACAAGCTGCCCTGGCAGGGTGGCGCGCAGGGTGGGATGTGCTCGGCGGGGTCCAGATCGCAGATCCCCGGGCACTCGCCGCTGTTGTAGAGGCAGTCGATCAGGGCGGCGCAGCTCTCGATGCAGCCGTTGTCGTCGGGCGTGCCTTCGTAGATGGCCTCCACGTCCAGGCCACAGCCGGGCTCCGGTCCGTCGCAGAAGCGCCGGTAGTCCTCGGAGGCGCCCCGCAAGAGCTCCACGGTCTCCTCGCAAGTGCGCGGGCCACAGGCCTCCCCGTCCAAGCCGGGGCCGGCTTCGCAGCCAGCGATGCAGTCGGTGATGAGCGGCGTGGCGTCGGCCTCGCAGGTGGCGGGGCAGGTCTCCTCGCTGAAGGTGCAGTCGGCCGTGCGGGCGCAGAGGAGGCCGCAGCGGCTGCTGCGGTCGAGCATGGTCGTGCCGAGG
>JAAESX010000084.1 GCA_024228935.1 Pseudomonadota bacterium | reverse complement strand
CGCCGTCGCAGTCCTGGTCGTGGATGTCGCACCACTCGGGCGCCCCTGGGTAGGTCGTCGGTTCGGTGTCGTCGCAGTCGCAGCCTGCCCAGCCGTCGCCGTCGAGGTCGGGGGGGAGGTCCAGCGCCAGGGCGATCGCGATCGGGCCCGAGGATGCCCAGGTCCGGCCCCGCGCCAACGTCGCCCCGATCCGCCGCGGTCGCTGCGCCAGGACGATCACCCGCACGTCGTAGCGCCCTGGTCCGAGGGTGGCGGGGTCGGTCCAGAGAAGCGTCTGCGATGTCCCCGCCTCCGAACTCTCCAGGCCCTCGGTCGACCCGTTCACCGACCCGCTCAGCCAGGGGCCGCCCACCGCTCGAAACTCGAGCTGGACGTCGGCCGGATCCGACTCGCGGTCAACGAGGTCGAAGGTCACCGGCTGGTCGACGGCCTCCAGCGAGAGCATCGTCGCGAAGGGGGACGGTGACCGATGCGCCGCGTCGCCGACCACGACGTTCGCCGGGCGGGTCGGATCGTCGGCCAGCAGGGACTCGAACCACCGCCCGTCGTGCACGGTGTCCTGGTCCCCGAGCTTGGCGAAGGCGAGGTCGACGTCCCCGTCCCCGTCCCGGTCCCCGGCCGCGACCCCCGCGGCGTCCACGGTGTTCGCTACCACCGCGAGCTCGGTGATCGAGCCCTCCTTGCCCTGGTAGATGCGCGCCTGCTCTGCGCCGCTGTGCGCGACGACGAGGTCGGGGACGCCGTCGTGGGTCCAGTCCGTCCAGACGGCGTGGGTGCTGTCTGCTGCCGCGCTCGCCTGCCCGATCATCGCCATCGAGTTCTCGACGTCGTACACGCTGTCCAGCCCCGATCCGACCACCGCCAGATCGCCGTAGCCGTCCTGGTTGAGGTCGGCCCAGGCCACCCCGGTGGCGTCCAGGGGGGTCGGGGCGGTGTAGGCCGCGCTGAGCGGAGTCGGGGACGTCAGGTCGACCTCGAAGATCGTCGCGCCTGCGCCCAGCGCCGCGACCGCCAGGAGCACGCCGGCGCCCGCCTCCCGCTCACCCCAGGCGACGTCGCCCACCGCGCCACCGACGGTCGTCTCCGCGGCCGGTACGAGCTCGCACCCGTCGAACTCGAGCACGCGCACGGTGCCGTCGGCCGTGCCTGACGCGAGGTCCAGGTCCCCGTCGGCGTCGAAGTCCGCCCAGGCGACCGCGCGGGTCGGCTCTACCTCCGGGCTGGTCCACCCCACAGAGAAGCCGCCGTTCCCGTCGTTGACCAGGACCTCGTCCGCCAGCTCCAGGGCCACGGCGAGGTCCAGGTCGCCGTCGTTGTCCCAGTCCCCCCAGGCGATGTCGTGGGCGTCGCCAGAGGCGAGCGCGACCGGGTTGGGTTGGAGCTGGCCGTTGGAGGCGAGGTACAGCCGGACGCCT
>JAAESX010000083.1 GCA_024228935.1 Pseudomonadota bacterium | reverse complement strand
TGAGGCGTTCGAGCCGGTTCAGCAAGCTGGCGAGAGCCGTGCTGAGACGAGGGTCCTTCACGAGCCAAGCCGACCTGGAGGCCCGACTGCGCACCTGCATCAACTACTACAACGTCGTCGAAGCAAGGCCGTACCGGTCGAAGACGAGCGCGGACGACATGCTGAGGAAGATGCGGATCGGCAGTTCAGAACTGCTGAACTAGGTCCCCTCGGGGGTCACCGACAACAGGATCTCGCGCACCTCGTCCGGGTCCTTCGCCTGCCGTAGCCGCGCCGCGACCTCGGGCTCGCTGACCCGCTCCGACAGCTGGGCCAGGAGCCTCAGCTGCTTCCGGCGGTCGTCCGGTGGACCCGCCGTCACCACGCAGATGTCGACCGGGGTCCGGCGGCGTCCGAAGGGCACCGGCTCGGCCATGACGAACACGCCGACGACGGTCTGCCGCAGCGCCGAAGCGGTCGGCGCGGTCAGGCTGATGCCGCTCCGAAGCGCCGTGCTCTGGCGACGCTCTCGCTTCTGCAGGGCGCTCAGGATGAGCTGGGCGTCGATGCCGCTGGCCATCGACAGCTTCGTCGCCATGTGGGCGAACAGCTCTTCCCGGCGGGCGGCGACCACACCGGTCTCGACGAACCCGGCGTCGAGGACCGGGCGCAGGTCGTACCGGTCCTCCTTCTCCGACAGCCGGTGATGGACGGCGTCTCGCGGCGCCTTGATCTTGAGCACCGAGCAGCTCGCCCGCTTGACGACCTCGTGCTCGATCGACCCGAAGAACAGCGTCTTCAGCGTGTTCTCCTTCGGCGCGCCCAGGACGATGAGGTCGTAGTCCCGGGACAGCTCGGCCACCATCCGGACCGGGTCCTCCGTCTCGGGGACCATGCTGTGGACGTGCACCGTGCACAGCGCCTGCAGCTGGTCGTGGTAGTCGCGCCAGACCTGGCCGTCGCCGCCCGGCGGGATCGAGTGGAACAGCGTGAGCTGGCCCTTTCCACGGCGCGCCAGCTCGTCCGCCATGCGCACGCAGATCGAGTCGTAGGGCCCGGGCTCGGCCAGCACGAGGATGCGCTCGAACGGCTGGTTGAGCACCTCCTGGGTCGGGGACGGCTCGAGCCCATCGCCGGGGGCGTCCTCGTCCTCGACGACGCTCCGGTCGGTCAGGAGCGCCACATCGCAGGGCACGTGGTCGAGCCACCAGGCGAGCGGGTTCTTGATGAGCGCCGAGGCCGCGACCCGTCGCGGCTCCATCACGATCCACTCGGCTCGGGTGAGCTGGGCGTGGTGGAGCAGCGCCTCCATCGCGTTGTGGGTCCGGACGTCGTGGAACTCGACCGGCAGGTGCAGATCCTCGGCGATGAGCTCGGCCTGCCGCTCGAGGCGCGTCATCACCTCGTCGGGCTCCAGGTCGTCGACCAACGGGATGGTCTCGGGGATCTCCTCGAACCGGACGACCTCGAGCACGCCCTCCTCGACGAACCCGGCGGCCAGGCGCATCAGGTGACCGGGAGCCGGCTCGTGTCCGAACACGGGCACGACGACGCGGGTGACGTGCTCGTCGGCGTCCTCCTCGGCTTCGAGCTCCAGCGTGGCCTTCAGCGCGTGGCGCTCGCCCCAGACGTGCTTGATGACGCTGCTGCGCTCGACCCGCTTGCGGGCGTAGGCGAAGTACCAGGCGGTGCCCAGGACCGTCGCGCCCCCGACCCCGTAGACGACCTTGGTCCCGAGCTGGGTCAGGAGCCAGATCCCGCCCAGGATTCCGGCCAGCTGGACCCAGGGGTACAGCGGTGACTTGAAGCTCGGCTTGTACCAGCGGGCGCCCGACTCGCGCAGGACGATGAGCGCCAGGTTCACGATGCAGAAGACGAAGATCTTGAAGCCCGACGCCATCTTCGCCAGCGTCACGACCGGCAGCACGGTGACCAGGGCGATGAGCAGGACGCCGGTCAGGATGATGGACGGGATGGGCGTCCGGAAGCGCTTGCTGATGGACTTGAAGACGTCGGGCAGCAGCCGGTCGCGGGCCATCGCGAACGGGAAGCGCGTCGTCGAGAGCACCCCGGCGTTGCACATCGACACCAGCCCGGCGATGGCGACGATGCTGAAGACCGTGCGCCCGATGTCGCCGAAGACCGCGCCACCCAGGAGCGCGATGGGTGTCGTGCTGCCGCCCAGCTTGTCGAGGGGGATGGTGCCGGCCAGGACGAACGCGATGATGACGTAGAGCGTCATCACGGTGGCCTGTGCCCCCAGCATCCCGAGCGGGATGTTGCGGTCGGGGTTCCGGACCTCCTCGGCGACCGAGCAGATCTTCGTGACGCCGCTGTAGCTGACGAAGACGAACCCCGCGCCGGCGACGATGCCTGCTCCGCCCTGGGGGAACGCGGGCTCGAGCAGCGCTGGATCGAAGACCAGCGTTCCACCGGCGGCCAGGATGCTCAGCGCGACGATGGTGGTGCCCACGATGACGATCTGAAGGGCACTGGCCTTGCCGGAGCCCAGGGCGTTCAGGGTCAACAACAGGCCCAGGATCACCAGCGCCACGGCCGTCGGCGACAGGTCGGCGAACAGGACCATGTACGAGCCGAGCCCGACCAGCGCGAAGGCCGACTTCGAGCTCAGGGAGATCCAGGTGCCCAGGCCGGTGATGGTCCCCATCCAGGGGCCCATGGAGCGGTCGACGTAGACATAGGTCCCGCCGGCGACGGGCATCGCCGTGGCCATCTCGGCCTTCGACAGGAGCGCCGGCAGCACGAGCAGTCCGGCCAGCAGGTAGGACAGCGCGACGTACGGGCCGGCGACCGCCGCGGCCAGGCCGGGCAGCACGAAGATGCCCGAGCCGAGCATGGCTCCGACGGCCAGGGAGTAGACCGACAGGAACCCCAGGTTCCGGTCGAGCTGTTTCGCTCGGGTTCGTGCCACTGGACGCATCTTCGCTCGCTGAGTCCCGGAGAATGCGCACGCCCTGCAACGATGGCCACCATGTGGCTCCTGCTGTCCTGTTCCTGTGCACTTCCGGACCCCGTCGTCGAAACGCCCCCACCCGCGCCGGTCGCGACCATCGAGGTCGTCTTGCCGGAGCGTGTGCACGTCGATCAGCTCGATGAGCTGCCCATGATCGGCCTCTCGCAGGTCGTCCCGGACCTGGATGTCCTGAAGCGGGCCTGGGCTCGCGACGTCCAGACAGCGGTCGATCGCGTGGACCGCGACCTGGTCGTCGAGCTCGCCGACGCGAAGAACTGGCCGGCTGGAAACGTCGGACGCGCCTTCGACGTTCGCTGGCTCGCCAGCCCGGCGGCCGACTTCCAGCTGGTCGGGGTCGTCAACCGGCTGGACAGGCGAGACGTCACCGGGGGCTGTGGCGAGCTCCGGTTGCTCTACCGGCTCTACTACGACGTCGACGGGGCCAGCTCGCGGCTTCCCTTCACCGTGAACGTCGTGAAGACGATGCCCCCGGACGACTGCCGGACCACGGCGCTGGAGTGGGTCGACGGCCCGCCGGACGAGGCGTGGATTCGCGCCCTGCCGACCGAGCGGGTCGAGGTGAACATCCAGGCCGTCCGATTCCCGTCCGGGGTCGAGACCGAGTTCGCTGGTCAGGCGATGTACGTGTTGCGGGTCTACGAGCTCGATGGGACACCGCGGGCGCTGGAGAACACGCCGGAGACGGTCGACTCGAGCGCGCTGATCCAGTGGATCTCCCAGAGCCCCGACGCCATCGCCAACGGGACGCATCTGTTGCCGACTGAGCTGTCCGCGACCGAGGCGCTGTCCTGGTCGACGCTCGGCGTGAACCGGCTGGCCAACAAGCCCTTCGACGCCGCCCTGGACGTGTCGCCCCTGGTGTCGGCCGAGACCATCGAGCGCCTGAACGGCGGCACGTGCATGGGCTGCCACCAGGGTCAGTCCACGGCCGGCTTTCACTTCCTGGGGCACGACGACCCCGACGTCAGCGGCATCACCAACCGGCTCGCGGTCCCGTTCTCACCCCACTACGCGATGGAGCGCGAGCGCCGTCGGACCTACGTCGCCGCAGTGGCCTCGGGCCAGGAGCCCGACACCCTGCGCATCCACCCGATGACGGTCGAGGGTCCGGTCGGGGTGAACCGGCCCTGCCTGGACGGAGACCTGGGCTACCCCGCCGACTGGTCCTGCGAAGAGGGCCTGACGTGCACGGTGGTCGCCGCCGACCCGAACGCCTCGATCCAGTTCGGCCAGTGCTTGCCGCCCGAGCCGACGACCGCCGGCCAGACCTGCCGCTCAGGGACCATCGCCTCGGACACGTACGGCGAGCCGTTCAACGCGCGGAGCTACCGGGACACGCTGGCCGCCTCGCAGATCTGGGACCTGCCCCAGGACAAGTCGTTCACGACCGACAGCCTCAACTGCCGGCCGACGGTCATCGGGGTCCCGCTGGGTCGGACCTACCGCAGCTGCACCACCGAGGAACGGACCCTCGAGTCGGTCACCGCGGACTCCACCGAGCTCTGCGCGGTCGTCGGCGGCTCGAGGTTCGACAAGTGCGTCGAGGAGGACTTCCACAGCTGCCTCGCCGGCATCGTGGCCCGCGGTGTGATCGACCTCTGCCACGCGGACCAGCCGTGCCGCGAGGACTACATCTGCCAGGCGCTGCCCTACCAGCTGGACAGCGTCCCGACCGAAGCAGGCCAGGCCCTCGCCGACCAGGGCATCGGCTTCTGCACGCCGACGTACTTCCTGTTCCAGCTCCGGCTGGACGGCCATCCGGTCCCGCCCAGCTCCGAGTAGGTCTAGAAGCTGCTTCCGGGCTCCTCGAGGAACGCCAGCTCCTCGGCCGTGCTCTCGCGCCCCAGGATCCGGTTCCGGTGGGGGAAGCGCCCGAACCGCTCGACGATGTCCCGGTGTTGGACCGCGTAGTCCAGCGTCCGCGTCCAGCTGTCGGCATCCGCGGGTCGCGCCGTGTCCCGCAGCTCCTGGAACTTGCGCACGCACAGCCGCTGCAGCGCGATGTTCTCGGCGTGCATGAACGGCATGTAGAGGAACGACCGCTCCACCGGGGTCAGGTCGGCGTCCGCACGCGTCATGACCCCATCCAGCGCCAGGTCCTGGGCCAGGTGGTCCAGCGCGTACATCCCGGGCTGGTCACGGTGCATGTTCCGGCTGAACTGATCCAGGACGAGGACCTGCGCGAGGCGTCCCCGCGCACTGCTGGTCCAGTCGAGCTCGCCCCGCCCGATGGCCTCGAGCGTCGCCTGGAACGTGGTCCGGATGAACGCGTCTGTCTCAGTGGACTTGCCCCACCAGATCCCCAGCCGTTCCTGCGGGTAGGACGACTCGTCGAGGGGGCCGAACCAGTAGGAGAGGACGTCTGCGGGGGTGGTCATCTTCCAGGGCGTAAGGCTGGAACGGCGCTTGCTTTGATCCGGGGCGCGAGGTGTTCGTGTTTCTCCTCCTGTCCTGCTTCCTGTCGAACCCGACCGCCGTCCAGATGGACTGGCACTACGAGGACCTGGGCGCCGCGCGCGACGCCGTCATCCGGGGGGACCTGGTCGCGTACGAGGAGGCGATCCGCATGCTGGGCGAGCGCACGCCTGTTCCGTCGCTGCCGACCGACTACAGCGAGGACGAGCTCGAGCTCGTGCTCCAGGTCCGCGAGGCCCGCACGGTGAAGACGCTGGACGAGGCGGCGCTGCAGGTCGGGCTCATCGCTGCGAACTGTGCGAATTGCCACAGTCGAGTGGGGGTGGAGCTGCGACTCGCCAGCTCGGACCCGCCCATGCCGGACAAGGTGATGCAGCGTCACGGCTGGGCTGTCGAGCGCATCTCGGACGGCCTCATCCGTGGTGACGTGCCCGCCATCGAGCGAGGAGCTCTCGTGCTCGACTTCACCCCCGTCGTCGCGATGGGCGGGCTGGCCGAGGACCTCCAGGAGGAGCTGCACGACGACGCCTCGGACATCGCGCACGTCGGCGCCACGTTCGCCGAGCGCGGTCGGTCCTACGGCGAGGTCCTGGGCTCGTGCGCGGCGTGTCACAAGGAGACGGGGGGCGGGCCCGACTGATCTGCCAACATGCGGGTCGTGTCGTTGCTCCTCCTCGCCTGTACCGCGCCCTCGGTGACGGACTCTTCCGACAGCGCTCGGGAAAGCACAGCGGACTCCGTCGTGGACAGCGACCCGCCCGAGGACACCGGTCCCCCCGAGTGCGACACCGTCACGTTCGAGGGCGAGGACTGGACCGACCGGTTCCAGACCGGCGAGGTCGTCACCGTCGACACGCCAGGCACCCTGACGTTCTGCGACGGCGACTGGTTCGTCCTGCTGCACGTGACCAGCCAGGTGGTCATCGAGGGCATGACGCCCGCACGCACCACGCTGTCTGGCGGCGAGCAGGGCACGGTCGTCCACGTGACGGGCGAGGGGGCTCACGCCAGCATCCAGCACGCCACGCTCGACCGCGGCTATGCGCGAGGTGACCGCAACGAGGGCTCGGGGGCGGGCATCCGCTGCGACGAGGGCGCCGACGTGTCCGTCCGGGACGCCGTGCTGTCCAACCACGACGCCTACGACGGCGCCGGCCTCTACGCGCGGGATGGGTGTGACGTGCAACTCGACGGGGTGGCGTTCGTCGACAACTACGCCGAAGACGATGGCGCAGCTCTGCGCATCAACAAGGGCTCCGGCGAGCTCCGCGACGTGACGTTCACGGGCAGCACGGCGCGCGACGGGGGGGCGGTCGTCCTCGACGCCAGCGACGTGCTCGTCGACGGGGCCGTGTTCGAGTCCAACACCACCCGCGACTCCCAGGGTGGCGCCATCCTGGCCTACTGGAGCACGCTGTCGATCCGGGACGCGGTCTTCGAGGCCAACGACGCCAACTCGGTCGGTGCCGCGCTCGCACTCTTCGGCGAGACGACGCTCGAGGACGTCACGTTCCGGAGCAACACCGCGTTTTCGGGCGGCGTCGTGCACGTCTACCCGGACCACGGGGCGCTGACGTGCACCGGCTGCGCGTGGGAGTCCAACACCCCCGCGGACCTGGGCGTCCAGGCCGTGGGCACGTTCGAGGGTCTGGCCGACTTCGTGTGCGACGGCGACGGCTGCCGTTAGGGGCCGCTCATGAGCACCATCTGGATCGACGGGGACGGCGTCCCCAGGGCCTGCAAGGAGATCCTGTTCAAGGCGGCCTTGCGGACGAAGTGCCCGACGGTGCTCGTCGCGAACAGCTGGCAGCAGGTCCCCAAGCTCGCGTGGATCACCTTCGTCCAGGTCTCCGGCGGGCTCGACGTCGCCGACGATCACATCGCCGAGAGCTGCCAGCCCGGCGACCTCGTGATCACCTCGGACGTGCCCCTGGCTGCCCGGGTCTGTGAGGCCGGCGGCACGGTCGTCACCTTCCGCGGCCAGGCACTGGATCAGGCCAACGTCCAGCAGCGCCTGGGGATGCGGGACTTCATGGACGACCTGCGCGGTACGGGCGTCATGACCGGTGGACCGCCGCCGTACGGGCCCAAGGACAAGCAGCGCTTCGCGAACAGCCTCGACCGGTGGCTCAGCCGGCGTCCGGCCCCCGGGAGCCCAGACCCCGAGAGCTGAGTCGCTCGTCTTCCTGGTCGAGGATGGTCCCGATCTTCAGGAAGACCTTGCGCTTGAACAGGATGTCCAGGTGTCCGGCGTCCTCGAGGAACACGTCCTCGCCGAACCCGAGCGCGTTCGTACCCGGCAGCACCATCAGGTCGTTGCCCGCCGCGAAGCTGACGCAGCGCACGTCGTTGGGCATCGGCAGCTCGTTCAGGTGCTGCAGGAACGGCCCCTTGGGGTGCAGCTGGCTGACCAGGTCGGTCGGCATCCACTGGGCGAAGTGGCTCCCCTGGTGGGGGGTGCCCAGCGTGATGAGCGTGTCGACGCGTCGGTCGCCGCCCAGCATCTGCAGGTAGACGCGGCTGACGAGCCCGCCCATCGAGTGGCCGATCAGCGTGATGCGGCCGCCCTTGACGTTCTCGTCCAGGTGCCGCTTGAGCTCGAGCCCCTTGGCCTCGATCGAGCCGGTGCTGCGGTAGTTGTAGCTGTAGTGGCGGTCGTAGCCACGCCAGCGCAGGAACCCCTGGAGCGGGAAGAACTGGGCCCGGTTGCCGGCCAGGCCATGGACGAGCACCACCGTGTGGATCTCGTTGCTGCGCTGGGTCCGGTGGCGGGTCGGCAGGAAGCCGAAGCCGAACATGGCGGCGTGGCCGATGGCGGCGCCGGCCTCGCGGAGCATGCCGAAACGCTTGGTCGAAAGCTCGGGATCACGACGCATGGGCGCAGCCTCCTGGGCGGCAACCTATCCACCTGACACGCCGGGTGGGTGCCGTCCGGGTGACGCCGGCCCTGATTCGGCTGACGACGCCAGACTATTCGCGTCAGACGCAGGACAGGTCACAGCGCGAGCGTTCGCCGGTATTGCTGTGGTCATGACCACCTCGATCCTGCTGTTCTCCCTCGTCGCCAGTGGTGACAAGGACACCGACGTCACCGCCGACTCCGGGGACGTCACCACCGACTCCGGCGACACCAGCTCGGACACGGGCGAGCCCGCCGAGGTGCACGAGTGCCTCGCTGCCCATGGCATCCAGGCCGCTGGCAGCAGCTGGGTCTACGCCTGGCAGAGCTCCTCGCGCACGGGCAACCGGACGGCCGAGGTCGTGGGCTACGACCCGGACGCCCGGACCGCGACGGTGAAGACCATCGACACGTGGACGGACGCCGGTGGCCAGTACAGCTACTTCGGGACCGAGTGGAAGACGTACGCCTGCACGGCCGAGGGCATCGCTCTGACCGAGGACAGGGACGAGTACTCCGGCTCGAACGCCGGCCAAGCCTACAGCGGCGACGTGACCACGGTGTACGACCCGCCGGCGCTGGTCCGGACCAACGCCCCGGCGGTCGGAGACAGCTGGACCGGGACCTACACGGGCACCGAGACGGACGCCGATGGATACGAGAGCGCCATCTCGAAGACCATCGACAGCGAGGTCCTGGACGACGGCATCCCGCTGTCGGGCGGCTGGGAAGGCACGCAGATCCGCGACCACTACAGCGCCGAGTCGTACTCGGACTACCACTGGATGGCCGAGGTGGGCGTCATCCGCACGCCGACGGCCTACATCACGGCCTACACGCCCTGAACGGTGGCCTTATGACGGAGGCATGACCGAGCTGGTTCATGCCCCGTCGTGCTGTGGAAGCTCCCGCCGTTGTGGGGGCTGCCCAGTCCGTCGCCGTTCGTGGTGAAGCTCGAGACGTGGCTTCGGATGGCGGAGATCCCGTACCATTCCCGCCACTTGAGCCGGCCGCCGCAGTCGCGCAGCGGGAAGATCCCGTACATCGAGCTGGTGAGCGGCGAGCTGGTGAGCTGGTGAGCGGTCACATCATCGAGCGGCTGTCCGCCGAGCGTGGCGTCGACCTGGACGCCGGGCTCACCCCGCAGCAACTGGCGCTGGGTCACGTCGTGCGACGGACCATCGAGGAGCACCTCTACTTCCATGGCCTGCATGGGCGCTGGGTCGACGACGCCGGGTTCGCCGCGGTGAGCGCTCCGGACGGGTACTTCAGCAAGCTGTCGGGCCCGGCGCGGTTCCTCATCTCCCGGTACCTGCGCCGGAACCTGATCCGTATGTCCTGGCGCAGGGGGTGGGTCGGCACTCGCCCGAGCAGCGCCGAGCAGCGCCGAGCAGCGCCGAGCAGCGCCGAGCAGCGCCGAGACGCCGCGCAGCGGGACGTGGACTCGCTCGCCACGCTGCTCGCGGACCGCGAGTACCTGCTCGGTAGCCCGTCCACCGTGGACGCCACGCTCCTGGGCTTCGGCTGGGGGATGGTCGTGAACCCGTACCCGTCGATGGTCGCGGACGCGTTCAACGCGCATCCGAACCTGGTCGCGTACATCGAGCGGATGAAGGGGCGGTACTGGGCCGACTGGGCCGGCTGAGCCCCTACTCGGGCAGCGAGCACTCGAGGAAGGTCGCGAACAGGTCCAGCTCGTCCTCGGCGATCCCTCCGCCGGGCGGCATGGTCGCGTCCTGCAGCACCCGAGCATCCAGCCGGTCGGTCCACTCCGCGACGTCGTCGAGCGTGTCGAAGTGGACGCCCACGGGCGCGCCGTACCGGTTCGGCGAGCTCTCGGCGTGGCAGCTGTCGCACCACTGCACGAAGAACGCCTGTCCGCCGTTGTTCCAGGTGGGAACGGGCTCGGCGCACGGCCCGCCGCTGTCGTCGGCGGTGCTGGCACAGGCGAGGAGGAGCGGCAGCCACGACATGGTCCGGAGGGTACACTCCCGACTCGATGCCCGTCTGGATCCCGCTGCTGGCCTGCTCTGGTCAGACCCTCGACGACTCGGGGACCGCCACGTTGGTCCTCGAGGAACTGGCTCGGCCCGAGCCGGCGCTGACCGCCGACGAGGTCGTGCAGGGGATCGAGCTGATGGTGGGCGGTGGCTTCGCCGACCCCCACGAGGTCATGGACCTGTACCTCGAGCTGATGGCGCTGGGGGACCAGTACTGCCCCGGGGACCTCGAACAGATGACGGACACGGTCGTCTACGGCTGCGACGCCAGCACCGGGTACTTCTACATGGGCGTCGCGGAGTACTTCCGCGTCAGCGGGGGACGCTTCGACTACCAGGAGCTCGGCGGCGACTTCTTGATCATCGACCCCGAGGGCCAGGTCTTCGAGGTCGGCGCGGGCATGGCGGTCGCTGTGGACCACAAAGCCGACAGCGCCTGGACCACCCTGATGGGCACCATCACCTGGGACGCCCACACCGGGTGGATGCACTCGGTGAGCGCCATCATCGAGGGCAGGCTCAACCCGGCCACGACCGACGGCATCCTGCGGCTCGACGGGGGCCTGCGCGTCGAGGACTCCGTGCTCGATCTCAAGGATGTGATGTGGGATCCGGCCACCTGTGATGACCAGGCCAGCGGACAGATCGGTTGGCGCGGGCCCGACCAGCGCTGGTACGTCGCGCAGCTCGAGTGCGGTTGCGGTCCGCTCGACTTCGAGGGCCAGGATCTGGGCGAGGTCTGTGTCGATCTGACCGGGATCTCGGCCGAGTTGCGCGACACGATGCTGTCCGAGACCACCCGATGATCTGGCTCGTGCTGGCCTGCGCCAAGGCACCCGAGGAGACCGGATCGCTGGCTGCGCCGCGGCTCCTGCGCCGGGCCTCGCTCGACCTGCGCGGCACGCTGCCTTCGGTCGAGGAGCTCGACGCGGTCGAGGAGGATCCGACACGAATCGACGCCTACGTCACACAGTGGCTGGACGAGGAGACCCTCGAGGATGTGCTCGTGCAGCGGCTCGCCGAGCGCTGGCACACCCGCGTCGACGTCTTCCCCATCGAGTACCAGGACTACGTGCTGGCCCCCGAGCAGGAGTACATGTTCGAGCGGAGTGTCGGCGAGGAGCCCCTGCGTCTGGTCGCCAACATCGTGGCCGAGGACCGGTCCTGGGACGAGGTCGTGCTGGCCGATCACTCGATGGCGAACTCGATGCTCCTGGACATCTGGCCAGTCAGCTCGGAGTCCGCGGACGCCACCGACACGGACTGGGTGAAGTCCTCGTACACGGACGGTCGGCCGAGCGCCGGGGTGCTCACCACGAACGGACTCTGGTGGCGCTACGAGACGACGGTGTCGAATCTCAACCGGGGTCGGATCGCCGCGGTCACGCGCATCCTTCTGTGTGAGGACTACCTGGATCGGCCGGTGAGCTTCGCCGACCGGGACGTGGACGCCGACCCGGCGCTCGCGGTGCTCGAGGACCCCGCCTGTCAGGCCTGCCACAGCTCGCTCGACCCGGCCGCCGGCTCGCTGATGGGCTTCTGGTGGGTGGTCCAGTACTCCGAGCCCGAGTTCGCCTACTACCACCCGGAGCGCGAGCGGCTGTGGGAGGACTACCTGACGGTTGCGCCCGCGTGGCATGGCGAGCCCATCTCCGGTCCTGGGGACCTGGGCGTCCAGATCAGCCGGGATCCGCGCTTCCACGCCTGCGCGGTGTCGTCGTTCGCCTCGTCCTACTGGCGCCGGGAGGCCACCTGGGAGGACGAGGTCGAGCTGGCCGAGCTGCGCGAGGTGTTCACCCAGGCCGACCACCGCGTGAAGCCGCTGCTCGCCGCCATCGTGGGCTCGGAGAGCTACGCCGCGGATGACCCTCGCCTCTTGGCGCCGTACCAGCTGGAGACGGCCGTCGAGGAGCTGACCGGTCTGCGCTGGGAGGAGGACGGCGTGCGCATGCTCGACGAGGACCCGGCCGGCGTCCGCGTGCTGGCCGGCGGGGTCGATGGACACGCTGCCCGCAGCCCCCAGCAGGCGCCCGGACTGACCCGGACGCTGGTGCTCAAGCGCGTGGCCGAGATGGCCGCGGTCAGCGGGGACGCGCTGGCGGACGAGGATCTGGAGACCCTGTACTGGCACCTGCTGGCCGAGCGACCCACGGAGTCGGACCTGGCCGAGCTCCAGGCGCTCGAGGACGCCGTGTCCGAGCTCGACCCCGACCAGGCCCGGGCGGCGGTGCTCTCGGCCTTGCTCCGGGACCCCGGGTTCGTGGTGTATTGATGCGCCCGACCCGACGACATCTCCTGGGCGGACTGGGCGCTGGCCTGATGCTTCCGCGGCTGGCGCTGGCCGAGACGGCCGAGGACCGGGTGTTCCTGTTCCTGTACGTCGAGGGCGGCTGGGACCCGGCCTTCGTGTTCACGCCGCTGTTCGGGACCGACGCGTACGAGGAGGAAGGCGCGAGCATCTCGACGGCGCACGGACTGACCTTCGTCGACCACCCCAACCGGCCGGCGGTGAAGTTCTTCTTCGACGACTGGGGCAGCGACATCTGCGTCCTGAACGGCCTCGAGGTCCCCAGCATCACGCACGAGCGCTGCACCCAGCTCCTGCTGACCGGCGGCACCGGCGGGGACGCGGACTGGCCCACGCGGATCTCCGCCGGGAACTACGTGATGCCGCACCTGGTCCTCGATGGGCCGGCGTTCACCGGCGACACCCCCGAGCGCATCGTCCGCGTCGGAGACAGCAATCAGCTGGCTCGACTCCTGTCCAACGACCTGGGCCCCTACAGCTCGGGTGCCAGCCCGCTGTCCGGGTCCGTCGAGTCCCTGGTCGACGCCCATGTGCTCGCCCGAGCCCAGAACGCGACCGGCGCCCGCTCGGCGCACAGCGGGCTCTACGCCTCGTCGCTCGAGGGCCTCGGTCGCTTGCAGGAGGAGGCCGCTGGCCTGTCGTTCGCCGAGCAGACCCTGGGCTGCACGCGGGACTTCGAGGCGGACTTCGAGGTCGTGTTCGACGCCTTCGAGGCCGGCATCACTCGCTGCGCGATGCTGCGGCACCGGGGCTGGTGCAACCAGGGCTGGGACACCCATCAGAACCTGTGGATCCAGTCGGACAACTTCGAGGACCTGTTCTTCACGCTCTACACGCTCCAGACCGCGCTCTCCTCTCGGCCCGACCTGAAGGAGCGCCTGGTGCTGGTGGTCGCCTCGGAGATGGGCCGGCACCCCCAGGTCAACGCCTGGGGCGGCAAGGACCACTGGACCTGGACCAGCACGATGCTGATGGGAAGTGGCGTCAGCGGCGGCGTGGTGCTCGGTGGGCTCGACGACCTCGGGCGTGGACGCGGCATGGACCTGGCCACCGGCGCCGTGGACGATGCGGGCACCCGCTTGCTGCCGCAGCACCTCGGCGCGACCTTGCTCGAGCTTGCGGGGCTGCCCACCGACGACGTGGCTCCGCCCATCACCGCCGCGCTCGACTGAGCCTCAGGCCAGGATCGCGGTGACCGGCTCGCCGATGGCCGACTCCTCGTCTCCCAGGGCCAGCAGTGTGGCTCCGAAGTCCGCCGACGTGATGCGTCGACCCGTCGAGCTGACGTCGCCCGTCGCGAAGTCGGTGGGCTCGCCGATCAGCCCCACGTCGTAGCCGCCGACGACCTGACCCCCGGCGACGCCGCTGCCCAGCAGCATGGCGCTCGTATACGTCCAGTGGTCCTTCCCGAACATGGCGTTCAGCTGGGGCGCTCGGCCCATCTCGCTGAAGACGACCACGCAGGTCTCGTCGAGCAGGCTCCCGCCGGCCGGACCGGGGCGCGTCTCCAGCTCCTCGAGCAGGATGGCCAGATCCTCGAACAGCACCTGGTAGTGGGCGCTCTGCATGTGGGCGTTCGCGTGGGTGTCCCAGTTCTTGCCGAGCAGGCCGGTGTGCTCGACCATCGCGACGCGCGACAGGCCGAGCTCGAGACAGGTGAGGGCGGGCATCGCGCGCTCGCTGACGGGCAGGTAGCCGTCCTCGGGCTCCTCGACGGTCAGGTCGACCTCTCCTGCCAGCGCTCGAACGTCGACGAGCCGGTCCAGCGAGGCCTCGAGATCCGCAGCGACCTTCTCGCCGTTGCCGCCGTCTGTGGATGCGTCGCGGAACTCCTGGGCGCGGCGTCGGACGTAGTCCTCGATGGCCTCGCCGCCGGATGGGCTGGGGAGCTGGACCTCCTGGTCGTCCAGCGCGGCGCCGTCGAGCAGCCCGGCCAGCTGTCCGTTCTCCCCGACGCGCACGATGTCGCTGGCGAACCGGGTCGTGTAGCTGGGGCCGCTGATGACCAGACTGGGGAGCAGGAGATCCGAAGCACCCCCCGCCAGGGTCGAGGCGAAGTCGTCGGCCCGGATGTCGTTGGTCCCGGTCATCACGAGCTGGACGCACTGGCCGTGCGTCACCGCTCGGACCTCCATGCCGTGGAGCAGGCAGATGCGGTCCGACCAGTCCTGCATGAACTGGCCGACCGCGGGGCGCTCCCAGCTGGCCACGTAGGGGATGTCGCCGGCCGTCGTCTCGAAGCTGTTGTCGTCGACGTCGACGTACGGACTGTCGAACATGGGGGCGAGCGCCCAGGTCGGGTCCCAGCCCCCCTTGGTGTAGACGAACAGGAACCGCCGGTCCTTGGCGCTCAGCGGCAGCGGTCCGGCGAGCGCGCGGCTGGAGCCCAGGCCGAGCCCGGCACCCGTCAGGGCGAGGAGGCGAGCCATGTCGCGGCGGCTGGGGTGGCGGAACGGCATCAGTAGGTCAGGAACTCGGGGTCACGGAGCAGCGCGGTCAGGACGCCGGACCAGGCGGCCACCGTGTCGTCGTCGTCGGCGAGCGTCTGCCAGAGCGCGCCCAGGTCCTGGGCCTCTCCGTCGCTCGGGTGGCGGGCGTGGAGCCGCCAGACGACGTCGTCGAGGGCCTGGTCGAACGCCACGTCGCCCGGCCGGTCCGCCTCGGCGACGTCCGCGAGCAGCCCCTCGCTGCCCAGGCCCTGCACGGCGGTCCAGGCCGCTCCTTCGGCGAGTCGCTGGGTGGCCGCGGCCCAGGTCACGCCGGGTCGGGACTGGGGGCGGGTCAGGTAGACGCCGTCGACCCCACCGAGCAGCAGCCGGTAGCCGTAGGTGTCGTTCCGAAGCTGCTCGAAGCCGTCGGTCGTCCACTCGAAGCCGGTGGCGTCCGCGAGCGAGGACTGCAGCAGGTCGGGCGTCATCAGGCGAACGGGGACGGCGCTCTCGATGGTGGACTCGTCCGCGCCCGCCCCGATGGCTCGAGCGCGGTACTCGGGGGTGTCGGTCAGCGCGACCAGCAGTGGCTTCACGCGGCTTCCCTCGGCCTGGAACGCCACCTCGAGGTCGTGCAGCAGCTCGACGTCCTCGACCCGGTCGACCGGTCGACGCCAGAACGAGGTTGCCATGCTCTCGACGGCGCAGCGGTCGTAGCGGGGGTCCGCGGCGATGGCGGTCCCCAGCTCCTCGAGGTTGTAGACGGGGGTGCCGTACCAGCCCATCTCGACGCCCAGGGTCTGTTCGCCGAGCTGCTCGCGTTCGGGGTGGTAGGTGTCGATCTCGGTGGCGCTGTGCTCGTTGGCGGCCCAGAACCCGAACAGGCTCGCGGCGGCCGGGTCGATGACCGAGTGGCACCCGACACAGTAGGCCTCCTCGCGGATGGCCCTCTCGAGCGACTCGCCCTCGGCCAGGGACGGGGCCTCGCTGAAGCTCACGGCGCGCGCCTGGATGTCGTGGCAGACGAGCAGTCTCATCATCACACCGACGCGGGCTCGGTTGAAGTTCGTGACGGTCGAGTGGTAGCGCCACCACAGACCGTTGGTCCCCAGCACGCCGACCGGGGGGCGACCATCTGTGTAGTGTGCGGTGGTCCAGCCATCGCCCCCGTCCCGCTCCAGCGGCCAGATCTCCTCGAGCAGTGGGTTCGCCATCGTGTAGTCGGCGGTCACCGCGTCCGACCAGGGCGCGTCGGTCGCGGCGATGTGTGCGAGCAATCGCAGCGGCTCGTCGCTCACGCTGCGCTCGAAGGCGTACTCGATGGCGTCCCCTTCGTCGTCGAGCGCGGTGTATTCGGTCCAGAAGACGTGGAACATGTCGATGCGGGTCTGCCACTGCTCACCGTACACGTCGACCATGCGCTCCTCGAAGCGCGGGTCGTCGAGCCACTGTGTGCGGTAGTCGGCGAGCAGCTCGGGGTCGCTCTCGATGGCGTCCAGTTCGTCTGTCGTCGGCAGCACCCCACGCAGATCGAGGCTCATCCTTCGCATCAGGCGAGGGGCGGGGAGCTCCTCGAAGCGAGGCTGCGACTCCGGCTCGGGAGCTCCGTTGCAGGCGGCGAGCAGGAGGATCACTGTGTGGCTTCCCCGACCAGCGCGGCCATGGGGCCCTCGACCAGCGGCGTCGGGTCGACACAGATCTGGCCCAGCTCCTGGTCGTCGGCGAAGACCACGTCGCCGCAGCCATCACAGTCCTGGACGAACGTGATGGTGTGCCAGTACCCCGAGGGCTCCCGAACCGACACGGTCCCGGTGAGCTGGTGGTCACACGGCCGGGTGTCGACGAGCAGCTCGAAGGACAAGGCGGCGTCGGCGTTGCCCATCGTCCCGTCCAGGTACAGATCCGAGCCGGAGGCCTCGGTGCTGGCGATGATGAACATGGCGCTGGCGTTGTCCTGCTCGAGGAAGCCGCCGGCTGCGGGGTAGCCCCACGTGCCCATGACCATCGACTCGACGATGGTCCAGTCGCCCTCCTCGAAGATGGTCACCTGGAGCTCGCCCGCGCCCTCGAATCGGTCGCCGTCCGGGTCGATGATGTAGCAGTCGCCCAGCAGGTAGAAGCCCCGCTCGTGGGTGTTGTCGACCGGCTCGTACTCGGCGTGTCCGTAGAAGACGGCGCCGTCCTCGGTGGTGCACGCCTGGTAGTCCCCGGGCAGGCTGTAGTCCGTGCCTGACGGGCAGACGCCGTCCGCGTGGTCGTCGAACAGGCCGAGGTAGGCGTCGCGGATGGCGATGGGCTCGGGCACCCCTCCGTCGATGGCGGCCTGGAGGACGGCCTCGACCTGGGCCGCGGACCACGTCGGGCTCGGGGGCTCGGCGGTCCACGGGGTGTCGTCCACGGGCGTCAGGTCCGGCCGCTCTCGGGTCGGCTCCTCGTCGGAGCAGGCCAGGAGGAGGAGGAGCGGGACCATGCCGGACGATAGCGCGCTACAGGCCGGGGGTGGACATGACGCTCTACTCGGACTGGACCCGCTGGTGCGCGCTGTTGGACTCGCGCCAGGACCACGAGGACGAGGCCGCCGTCTTCGTCCAGGCGATCCGGCATGTGCTGGGCCCCGGACGGCACGTCCTGCTCGAGCTGGGAGCGGGCGCGGGCAACAACGCCTGGTTCCTGTCTCGGGAGCTCGACTGCGTGCTGACGGACCTGTCGGGGGACTGGCGCTCAGCTGCGCCCAGAACCCCGGCTGCGAGCACGTCCTGGGGGACATGAGGTCGCTGCGGCTGGACCGCACCTTCGACGCGGTCCTCGTCCACGACGCCATCTGCTACATGCGGAGCCGCGACGATGTGGTCGCCATGGCCCGCACGGCGCACGCTCACCTGCGGCCCGGCGGGGTGGCGCTGTTCGTGCCGGACTGCACCGTCGGCTCCTTCATCGACAACTCGGCCCTGATCTCGTGCGACTCGGGCGAGCTCGGGCTGCGCGGCGTCGAGTGGACGCGTCGTCGCGACGCTGCCTCGTACGTCGTGGACTACGCGCTGCTGGTGCGAGACGGGGACGAGGTCCAGTCGCGTCACGAGCGGCACGTCGAGGGGCTCTTCTTGGAGGCGGACTGGGTCCGGTGGTTGACCGAGGCCGGCTTCACGGTCGAGGTCGTCGACCGAGGGCTCGACGACCCGCCGTACTTCTCGGGGATGTTCCGCGGACTGCGGGCTCCCTAGGTCCCTGCGGTCCTAGAACTCCTCGACCCAGGGCTCGGGCGGGTGGCCCACGGTCCAGAGCTCACGTCCGGTCTTCAGGATGCGCTTCTGGATGGGCAGGTTCTCGACGTCTTCGGCCTCGGCGATGCTGCGAAGCTCCTCTTCGTCCTCGTCGGTCCCGTCGCACCACCCGAGCGGGCGGGTCTGGTCGGGGACGTTGATCTGGACCTTGAGCTCGCCGCGGTTCCAGCGGCGCAGGTTCTCGTGGCTGTAGAGGTAGATCATCGGGCGCTCCGCGTCGTCTCTATCGCGATAGCGCCCGGACATGAGCGAGACGAAGACCGAGATCTGCATCGTGGGCGCTGGCGCGGCCGGGCTCTGGGCGGCGGCGGCGTGCGCGCGGGTCGGGATGCAGACGCTGGTGCTGGAGAAGACCCCCCGGACCGGCTCGAAGGTGCTCTCGAGCGGCGGCAGTCGCTGCAACCTCACGACCACGCTCGAAGCCGACCAGACCGCTCGCCACTTCGGCCACGCGCACGACTTCATCCGTCCGGCGCTGCGGTCGCTGACCCCCCAGGGTGTCCGGTCCCACTTCGAGGCGCTGGGCGTCCGCACGAAGGTCGAGCCCGAGTTCGAGAAGGTCTTCCCGGCCTCGGACTCGGCGCTCGAGGTCCGGAACGCGCTTCAGCGGGATGCCCGCGAGGCCGGCGCGGTCTTTCGCCTCGGCAGCGAGGTGGTCGACATCGAGCCCCACGAGGGCGGCTGGGTCGCCCACCTTCGCGACGGCCGGGTGCTGTGCGAGCGGCTGCTGCTGTGCACGGGCGGCAAGAGCTTCCCCAAGACCGGCACCACCGGCGATGGCTACCCGTGGCTCCGTCGTCTCGGCCTGAAGGTGGTGGACCCGGTCCCCGCGTTGGTGCCCCTGGCCAGTCCGGCCGCATGGATCCACGACCTGAGCGGCATCTCCGTGGACGGCGAGCTGCGGTTCGGCAAGCGTCGTCGGCGGCGCCCGGTGCTCTTCACGCACAAGGGGCTCTCCGGTCCGGGCCCGATGGACCTGTCCGACTGCGTCACCCGCGGCGGCCTGCGCGAGGCTCGCCTCGACCTGGTGCCCGACATCTCCTGGGAGCAGCTGCGGGCCGAGCTCGTCGCTGGCGCGGGTCGACCGGGCTCTCCGCGGCTGGCGAGCATCCTCCCGCTGCCTCGTAGGTTGGTCGAGACGGTCGCGCGGCAGGCCGGGCTCGCGGACGGGAACCCGCGGCTGAACCAGATCCCCAAGGCGGCGCGACATCGGCTGATCGACGAGGCGAAGGGTCTGCGCATCCCCATCTCGGGCAGCCTGGGCTTCTCGAAGGCCGAGGTGACGGCGGGTGGACTGGCGCTGAGCGAGGTCGACCGCGGCACCATGGAGGTCCGCAAGACGCCGGGACTGTTCGTCTTCGGCGAGCTGCTCGACCTGACCGGGCCGATCGGCGGCTTCAACTTCCAGGCGGCATTCTCGACCGCGGCGCTGGCGGCGCGAGCGGCATCAAAGCGGTGACGTACGCGGCTTGGGTCTCGCTCGCGACGCTGCCCGTGCGCAGCGGCATCGAGCACCTCGACAAGATCCACGCGATGCAGGACGGACTGCGTGCGCTGGACGACGCTGGCTTCGAGCGGGTGGTCGCCGAAGCGCTCGAGCACCTGGAGCGCGGCACGCCCGACGAGGTCCGGTTCGCGGCCTGGATCTTCACGGCACGGACGCCGGAGCGGGAGCTGCCGGTCTTCGAGCGCCCGAGCCACCTGTCGTCGCTCCCCGAGGCCGGCATCTGGTACATGCGCTCAGGCTGGAGTGGCCCCGGGGCAGGACAAGGGGCAGCACGGGGCGAGTGAGCGCAGCCAGGCTGTAGAGACGAGGGCGAACGCGAACACGGACGAGACGAGGCCGAAGCCGACCGCCACGGCGCTCCAGGCGGCGAACGCGAGGACATCGGCGGGCCTGGCGCTGGCGCGCTCGGTCACGCCGAGGCGGGCCTCGAGCTCGCCCACCGTCCAGCCGAGCATCTCGGGCCGGAAGGGCTGGCCGTACAGGTTGTCGGATCGGCGGCCGCGGACGAACGCGGTGAACATCCGCTTGGGCAGGGCGACGAGGCCGGTGAAGAGACCCCACAGCGCGATGACCCAGGCGTACGTGGTCGAGCCGGCTCCCCCGCTCCCGAGCTCCCACGCGGAGATCTCGGACTCGCCCCGCCAGTCGGTGGCGTAGCCGGTCGCCAGGTGGTGCAGGTCGTGGAGGCGAAGCGCCTCGCCGCGGATCCGGGGATTGGGGACGCGGTAGGGGACCGTGCCGAACACCGCCGCGGACCACGCGTCGTCGTAGCCACCGTCGAGTCCGAAGTCGTTGTCGGCGAAGAAGGTCGCGCGCGCGAGCGCGAGGGTCTGGCGTGATGGGGACATGCTCTCCAAGCTGCGCCCGCATGAGTCCCCGTCAAGGCAGGGCGTCGACGGCCTCGTAGATGCGCGTGTCGCCGGTGGCCTTGTCGACCTCGAGCTCGAACCAGTCTCCGCCCCAGCCGACGATCAGGTTCGAGTAGTCGACGTTCTCGCCCTGTGGCGACGTCACGATGTGCTCCTCGAGCACGTCGTACCGGCCGGCCTGGACCCACTGGGGGTCGTTCCCCAGGTCGTAGTTGTAGATGAGGTAGGCCGGCGTGAGGTCGGCGGTCTCGTCGTGGGACGCGGCCATGTCCCGGGCGCGGACGAAGTCGTTCTCGTCGACGTTGGCCCACAGCCCGTACAGCTGGGTGGGGTCGTCGGGGATGGAGCAGGCGAGGAGCAACGCGATCATGGGGCCTCCGTCGGCGCTCTGTATTCCGACTGGCGCGCCCCTTGCAGCGGTTCCGGTCCACACGGAGGTCCTCATGCTGCCCCTCGTTCTCATGGCGTGTGTCCTGAACAAGGAAGACTCGGGCGGATCGATGCCCTACTGCGAGGACGTCGCCACCGACGTCGCGCTGGACGACGAGACGCCGCTGGGCTTCACCGCCCAGGCGCTGGTCGATCGGGCACTGACACCCAGTCCTTTCGCGGAGACCCTGGCCTGGGAGAGCGGGTCCGAGACGGGGCTCACGCTGACGCTGGGTCCCGCTGGCACAGCGCGCTTCGTCGAGAGCACCGCGGTCTACCCCGAGGACGGCGGACCCGCGATCGGCGTCGAGTGCTTCGACCGCATCGAGCTCGACGTGCCGATGTCCTTCGTGACGGAGGACGGGCGCCTGGACGAGACCTGGCAGGTCACCCTGGTGGCGCTGGACGCCGGGTCGGTCACGCTCCAGTTGCCCATCGAACCGTTGGAGCTGACGGGGAGCTACGACGTGACCGATGACATCACCGAGCCCGACTACGACGAGGTGTCGATGTCGCTGCGCGCAGCGTTCACGTCGGCTGGGACGGCCGGCGAGCTGTCGTGCCAGGCCTCGGGAGAGGATGACTGCGAGGACGGGGAGACCTGCTCGGCCTGGTCCTCCCAGTTCGACGTCGGCTCCTGGGGCGGCGAAGGCTGACGTGACCGGCCGTCGACTTCCGCGTCACTCAGCGCCCGTTTTCGACACGAGGTGGCACGCCGCTCGCCGCCAGATCCCGGAGCTCCCAGGCGGTGCCCTCGACGGCCACGCGAGCCTCCCAGTCCAGCTCGTCACGGACCCGGAGGCGCAGCGCGTCCGCGCTCGCGGGCTCGCCGTGGTTCAGCCAGACCCGCCGAGGCGCCGGAGACATCGCCCGGATCCAGTCCAGCAGGCCGTTGGCGTCCGCATGGGCGGAGAAACCATCCACCTGCTCGACGTGGCAACGGACGTCGATCTCACGCCCGTGAAGGCGCACGGTCTCCTCGCCCGCGAGCAGGCGGACCCCTCGCGTTCCGGGGGCCTGGTAGCCGACGATCAGGATGGTGTTGTCGGGGTTCGGCGCCAGCCGCGCCAGGTGGTGGAGGACGCGCCCGCCGGTCAGCATCCCGGACGCTGGCGCACATGCCATCGATGGCCGAGGGCGGCACCCGGAGTTCGCGCGCGTGTTCCTGGTAGAGCTCGGTGGTGTTCGTCGCCATCGGGCTGTCGAGGAGCAGGGGCACGTTCGGGATCTCGCCGTCCTGCTGGAGTCGATGGAGCGCCCACAGGACCGCCTGGGACCGGCCGACCGCAAAGGCCGGGATCAAGAGGACGCCGCCGCGGCTCACGGTCTCGCGCACCACCTCGGCGAGCCGTGCAACCAGGCCCTCCTCACTGTGCGATCTCGCACCATAGGTGGACTCCAGGACGACGAACTCCGCGGCCGGCGGTGGCCCGGACGGGCGCATGAGCAGATCGGTCGAGCGGCCGACGTCGCCGCTGAAGAGGACGCTCGTGTCGGCGTCCTCGAGGCGGGCGCACGACGCGCCCAGGATGTGCCCCACCCGGTGGAAGCTGAGCTTGAACCCGCCGATCGCATGCGGGATGGCCCACGGGACGGGCCGGAGTCGGTCCAGCGCGTCGGCCGCGTCCTTCTTGTCGTAGAGCGGCAGGGCGGGGAAGTGGCGCGCGAAACCCTTGCGGTTGGCGTAGGCGGCGTCCTCCTCCTGGATGTGGGCGGCGTCCATCCACAGGATGTGGAGCAGGTCCGCGGTGGCCTCTGTGCAGTAGATCGGCCCGTCGAAGCCCGTGCGAACGAGCCGCGGGACCCAGCCCGAGTGGTCCAGATGGGCGTGGGTCAGGACCACGCCGTCCAGGCTCCCGGCGCGGACCTCGAGGTCCCCCCAGTTGCGCTCGCGGTAGTGCTTGAACTCCTGGAACAAGCCGCAATCGACCAGCAGGCGTGTGCCGTCGTGGGCCTTCAGGAACGTGCGTGAGCCGGTGACGGTGCCGGCGCGCCCAGGAATCGAAGCTGCATGATGGAGTCCTCGTGCTGTTCTCAAGGCAAGGCGTGTGCCAACCCTCTCAGCGAGTACGATTCGACACCGAGGGCCCGATCCTGAACGACGGCTTCATCTACCGCGAGATCGTCTCGAACCGCGCCGCCGGCCGGGTGGTCGAGGAGTACCTGGCGGAGCGCTACCGGCACTCGTCGCTCCAGGAGTGGCGCCACCACATCGCGGCTGGGAGCGTGCGGCTGGACGGGGTCGTGGCGCGTGAGGGGGCCCTCCTGGTGCTGGAGCAGGAGCTCGCGTGGCATCGACCCGCGTGGGAGGAGCCGCAGGCGACGCTCGACTTCGGCGTGCTGTGGGACCAGGGGGGCGTGCTGGTGGTCGCCAAGCCCGCGGGACTCCCCACGATGGCCGGCGGGGGCTTCCTCCAGCACACGCTGGTCCACCAGGTCGCTGAGCGCTTTCCAGGCGCCGCGCCGATGCACCGACTGGGGCGCTGGACGTCGGGCGCCGTGATGTGTGCTCGGACCCGCGAGGCCGCCGCCGGGATCGCCGCACAGTTCGCCGCGCGCCGGGTCGGCAAGCGCTACCGGGCGCTCGTCTCCGGGCAGCCACCGTCCGTGTGTCTCGTCGAGGCACGGATCGGCCCGGTGCCCCACCCTCCGACCGGGACGGTCCATGCTGCATCGCCCGACGGAAAGTCCGCCTGGTCCGAAGCGACGGTGCTCGAGCGGCGCGAGGACTGTGCGCTTTGTGATGTGGTCATCCGCACCGGACGACCACATCAGATCCGCATCCACATGGCGTGGGCGGGCCATCCGCTCGTCGGGGATCCACTGTACGAGGTGGGCGGGCGGCCAGCCGCTGGCAGCACGGCGGTCCCGGGGGATCCGGGCTACGCGCTGCACAGCGCCGAGCTGGCGTTCGAGCACCCCGAGACGGGGCAGCCGACGGTCGTCATCGCTCCGGCGCCCGACCTCCTCGAGCGGAGCTAGGCCTGGTCCAACTCCACACAGAGCTCCGTCCATCGCGCCGCGAGCAGGTTGTCCGCCATGGGGTAGAGGATCTGCTCCTCCTTGCTGTTGTGCTGCTGGATGAGCATCAGCAGGGTGTCGCCCTGGTCCAGCAGTTCGTCCAGGTCCTCGGCCTCGACCGCCGCGCGCATGGCGACGAGCAGGGCCCGCATCTGGTCGTGCTCGGACCGCATCATCGCCGTCGGTCCGGCGTTGGGCGGGAACCCGGCGGCCTTCTCGAGCTCGGGGAAGAGGACGTCCTCTTCCATGTGCAAGTGGCGGCGCATGCGCTCGTCGAACGTCTTGAACAGCGTGGCGGCCTGGGCGAGGTCGTCGGCGCCCTCGACCTCGACCCAGAGCTCGTCGCACTTGCGGTGGTCGTGGGTGAAGAATCGGGCGGGGCCCGGCAGGCCGTTGGACATGATGGTCTCCAGTGTTATCGACCGATAACTAGGCGGTTCGCTGGAGGCCACCATGAACAGGCGTGAGCAGATCATCCAGGCGACGCTCGCCCTCCTGGCGACGACACCGCTCCACGAGGTGAGCACCCGCCGGATCGCGGCCGAGGTCGGGGTGTCTCAGCCGGCCCTGTTCCGCCACTTCCGGTCGCGCGACGCCATCGTCCTGGCCACCATCGACCGGGTGCGCGAGGAGCTGGGGGTCGTGGCCGCGCCGATCCTCGAAGCGGATGCGCCTCCGCTCCAGGCCCTGGAGGAGCTGGTCGCGGGCGTGCTGGCCTGGGCGGCGGCCAACCCGGGCATGCCGCGCCTCCTGCTACAGGACATCGGCTCGGGCGACGAGTCCCCGTTCCGTGCGGCCCTGAGTCAGGTGGTGTCCATGCAGGAGACCCTGCTGGCGACCCTGATTCGCGGTGCCCGGGAGCAGGGGGAGCTCCCCGGCATGCTCGACCCCGACGGCTCGGCGAGGCTCTTGCTGGCGATGATCCAGGGGATGCTGCTGCGGGCGCAGCTCACTCGGAGCGCGCTCGGGGGCGAAGGCCAGGGGCTGTACGCGGTCTGGCTCGCGGCGGCGCATGCCGGTCAGCCCGAGGGTGTGGCTGACGTCGCCCCTTCGGTCGAGGTCCCGCTGCGGGGCGTGGTGTCCATCGACGTCCGGCCAGTCCTGGCGGGCGGGGTGGACCCGCTCGAGGCCATTCTCCAGGCGCTCGAGGGGGTGGCGGCCGACGGGGTGCTGCAGATCACGGCCCCATTCCGGCCGAACCCGCTGGTCGCGCTGTTGGGGACGCGGGGGTTTCGTGTGGACGTCCGCCCTCACGCCGATGGGCTGTGGGTGGTCGAGGCCGCGAACGCCCACGCCGGCCCTGTCCTGGACCTGCGTGATCTCGAAGCGCCCGAGCCGATGGAGGCGATCTTGCGGGCCAGCGCCGCCTTGGAGCGTGGTCAGGCCGCGCTGTTTCGGACTCCTCGGATCCCGCGGCTCCTGCTACCGATGCTCGAGGAACGCGGCCTGGAGTGCTCGTTCGCCGCCGAGCCCGACGGGGCCGCGTTGCTCCACGTCGGTCGTTCGCGATGAAGACCGCTGGACTGCGACTTGACCAGGCGCCTCCGCTCGCCATCCCCGCGGCGTTCTTCGTCATGGCGCCCCTCGCGATGCTCGCGGCCGGAGGACTGCTGGTCCACAGCGGCGGGCTCGCGCTGCAGACCGCCTGGATGCCGGCGACGGTCGCGCTGACGCACCTGGGGACCCTCGGCCTCCTGGCGCTCGTGATGATGGGCGCGCTCTACCAGATGACGCCCGTCGTGGCGGGGGCGGCGGTCCCACGCATCCGGCTTGCGTGGGGGGTGCTCGCCGGCATGGTCGCCGGGGTCGGACTCCTGGCCTGGGGCATCCCGACGAACACGGCGTGGATGCTCCAGGGAGCGGGCGTGTCGCTCGGCGCGGCGGTGCTGCTGTTCATCGGCCCCGTAGGTGCGGCCCTGGTCTCGGCGCCGGGTCGAAACGAGACGACGTGGGGCATGAAGCTCGCGGTGGCCAGTCTGTGTGGAGTCGTGCTGATGGGGCTCGCGATGGCGGTGGGCGGCACGCTGGGGCACCCCGTCACCAGCCGCCTCCCGTGGATCCAGGCTCACCTGACGCTGGGCCTGCTGGGCTGGGTGGGGGCGCTGCTGGTCGGCGTCTCCTGGCAGGTCGCGCCGATGTTCTACCTGTCCGAGGCTGTCCCGCGGAGCGCCCAGCGGGCCACGCTCGGACTCCTGGTGGCGGGCCTCCTGTGTGCCGTTGGCGCGCATGGTCTGGCGGCGTTCGTCGAGCTCCCTGGCTGGGCGACCGGCGCCTTGCTCCCTGTCCTGGCGGCTCCCGCGGCCATCGCAGTCTGGGGCGTGCATCCCATCACCACGCTTCGCAGCCTGGCCCGGCGGAAGCGGAAGCGCGTCGATGTGAGCCTTCGGTTCTGGCAGCTGGGGATGGGCGCTGCGCTGGTGACCCTGGTCGTCGGCGCGCTGGCCTGGTGGAGGCCCGAGGCGGGCTGGGCCGTGGCGTTCGGTTGGCTCGCCATCTGGGGCTGGGCCGGCGCAACCATGCACGGGATGCTGACGCGCATCGTACCGTTCCTCGTGTGGTTCCACAGGTTTGCGCCGCTCGTGGGCAAGCAGGACGTGCCCCCGATGCGCCGCCTGCTCCCCGACCGGCACGCTCGCGTGGGGCTGGCTCTGCACGGACTCACGCTGGTCCTGGGGCTCGTCGCCATCGGAACGGGCCTCGACCTCGTGGCTCGCCTGACCGGGGTCGCGCTGGCCCTGACCGGGGTGGTGCTCGGCGCGACGCTGGTGAAGACGCTTCGGACGATGCCGTAGATGGAACGGCTGGCGATTCGCTGTGCTGACGGCGCTGTCCTCGCTGCGACGCGGCGCTCGCCAGCAGGTCCGGAGCGTGGCGCAACGGTCGTCATCGCGCCGGCCATCCTGGTCCGGGAGCGGTTCTACGCGCGGTTCGCCGAGCACCTCGCCGGCCAGGGCTTCACGGCCATCACGTTCGCGAACCGGGGTCAGGGAGCGTCGCGACAGGCCATGCCGACCGGTCGGCGTCCGCGGCTTCGGGACTGGGGCGAGCTGGACCTGCCCGCCGTCATCGCCCATGCACGTGGGATGCGACCGCACGACCGGTTGTTCGTGGTGGGCCACAGCATGGGGGGACAGCTCGCCGCGTTCTCGCCCGCGGTCCACGAGCTCGAGGGCATCGTCACGGTCGCCTCGACCGAGGCGTGGTGGGGACACTGGCCGCGTCCGGATCGGTATGGGATCCTGGCGTTCTACCTGGCCGTTCCGTTCGTGGGGCGCGCGCTGCGGACGCTCCCGGCGTCCCGTGTGGGGCTGGGACCGGACCTCGACACCGACGTGCTTCGGACCTGGGCGCGGTGGGGCCGAGATCCCGGCTACTTCCTGGGTCGGTTCGGGATCCCCACGGAGATGGCTCGCTACTCGGGCCGGATCCTGGCGTGGAGCTTCACGGACGACCGGCTCGCCAGCCGCCGGAGCGTGGACGCCCTGCACGCTCATTTCGACTGCGCTCGCATCAACCGGCGGCACGTGCAGCCGGCCGAGGTGGGCCGACAGGGCATCGGCCACTTCGGGTTCTTCCAGCGAGCGGTGGGCGAGCCGCTGTGGGACGAGACGGTCGCCTTCCTCGAGGGTCAGGCCCCCAGCCGCTGAGCGAGTCGGATGGCGGCCCGTTCGGCCATCGCCATGATGGTGACCTGCGGGTTCACGCCGAGCGACGTGGGCACGGTCGAGCCGTCGACGACGTACAGGTTCCGTGTGCCGAACACGCGGTGGTCCGAGTCGACCACACCCCGTCGGGCGTCCGGTCCCATGCGGCAGGTGGCCAGCGGATGGAACGCCATGGCCCGGAAGTCCGAAGCACGCAGCGGGGTCGTCGCGACGCTTCGGGCTTCCTCGACTCGTGTGACGGTGCCGATCGGTCCCGCTCCGACCAGGACCTCGGTCGCACCCCCTCGCAGCAGCATCTCGGCCAGCGTGGCCACCCCTTGGCGCATCAGCTCGACCACGTCGGGCGTCAGGTCGTAGCGGATCAGCGGGCGGCCTCCGGGGCCGCGGCGGACCGTGCCGACGTTGCCGTCGCGAACCATGAAGCCGAACTGTCCCAGGTGAGCCTGTGCGTCCATCCAGCGGGTGAGCTGGGGGCCGACCAGTGGGACGGCGGCGGCGTTCAGCTGCGGCGGGACGTAGATCCCCTCGAACCGGACGCGAGGGTCGACCAGTCCGTGAACGCCGTAGCCCTGGGGGATGGCGCGCCACGGGGCCTCGATGCTCTCGGAGAGGGCCTGGACGCCGACGGCGGGGTGCACCGAGAGGTTCCGACCGAGCTGCGGCAGATCGATGCCGTTGTCCCGCAGCAGGAGAGGGGACTGGAACGTGCCGGCGCAGACGACGACAGCGCGGGCGCGGACTCGCAGGGTTCGAGGCGCCCCGTTCTCGTCCTGCCCCTGGGCCTCCACCGCGACCACCCGCTCGCCCCGGCGGAGCAGCCGCGTGACGGGCAGGCCCGTGAAGACGGTGGCTCCGGCTCGCAGGGCGCGCGGGATGTAGGAGACGTTCGTGGAGCGCTTCGCGTCGGTGGGGCAGCCCGCGGGACACACGCCTTGGCCGTCACAGCCCGGGGCGTTTCGGGAGAGGGGGCCGTGCTCGACGCCCAGCTCGTCCGCTCCGCGAGCCACGATGTCCGCGATGCCCCCGACCCAGCGGCGGTCGGCGGGTTCGACCTGGAGCTCACGGGAGACGCTCTCCAGGTGCGCTCCGAAGGTGTCGGGACGGAAGTCGTCCGGCAGCCCGTGCAGGTTCCGCCACTCGGCCAGGATGTGGTCCGGGGTGGGGAAGCAGGTGCCGCTGTTGATCGCGGTCGTCCCTCCGACCATGCGCCCGGTGGGGATGACCAGAGGGGCGTTCCCCACGCTGACGGTCATCCCGCCGTCGCGCCACAGCGTCCTGATCCGGTCTTCGGGGGCGCCCGAGAACGCGGACCGGTCGTGGTACCGACCCTCTTCGATGACGGCGACCGCCAGCCCCCGCTCGGCGAGCAGGGCGGCCATCGGACCGCCCCCGGCGCCGGTGCCGACGACGACCACGTCTGCCTCGAAGGTCTGCTCCTCTTCCAACTCCTCGGGGGCCAGGACGTTCGCCATCCAGGCGGGCTCGGGCTCTCGGACGGGGTTGTCGAAGGTCGGAACGCCGATGGCGTCCAGGTAGTCGCGGCGCGAGAAGTGCGCGGACTTCAGCGGGAACCCGACGAGGAAGTTCAGGCCGGCAGCCAGCGGAGCGTCCGGGTCCGAGATCAGTCGACGGCGAGCTGCGAGCGGGAGCGAGGCGAACGCCTGGCCCTTGTGGGCGAGCGCGGCAGCGTCGAGGGCGGCGAGCGATGCCCGGAACGCTCCGCGGACGGCCGGGGGCAGGTGCGGGAGCAGCGCCAGCGTGCGCGCCAGCGTCTCGTCGTCCATGGCCGGGACGTGCTCCCCGGGCTCGAACAGGGCCTCGCCATAGGCTCGGAGCGTGCGCTGTTCCTTCGTCGAGAGCGGCGCCAGCGTGGGGAGCTCCGAGCGCGGCGAGCCTTGCAGATCGAGCCCCGGGACGCCGCTGGACAGAAGCCAGCCGGTCGCGAAGGACGGCAGATCGTCCAGGTGGAAGCGCAGCTCGCCGCGTGCGAGCACGGACTCCTCGCCGCCGGCCTCGTCGGTCCCGAACAGGGTCGCGGCCATCCGGGTCATCGAGCGCAGCGGGTGTCGCGGGTCGAGGTCCTTCCGGCCCGTCATGCGGAACCGTCGGTCGTCCTCGTCAGAGAAGCGGAACTCGTAGGCGATCTCCCTGTGCCGGAGCGGCGAGATGGTCAGGGTGCCCTCGAGGACCCGGTCGTCGGCCCAGGGCCGCGCTCGGACGATGCCGGTGATGCGCGTCCGGCCCGTCCGCAGGAGCTGTCGGATGTGCTTGGCCTCGGCCTTGATGTCGAAGTCGGCCGCGTGGGTCCGGCCGGCGTTGTCGACCAGCTCGCCGCGCATGTGTTCGAAGAAGCTGACGCCCATCAGACCACCTCCGGCAGCGAGGGCTCGGGATGCGGCTGCAGGAACTCCAGGGCGCCGCCGTGCTCGCTGAAGCACTCGAAGCCGGGCCCGTCGATCGGATCGACGCGCAGGGACACGGTCGCCAGCTTGCTGTTCAGGCAGTGGGAGATCGAGCCCGAGGGGTTCTCGTACCCAAGGCACACCATGCGGTCGGGCCGGGCTCGCATGCTCAAGAGCGCCGCGCCGTCGCGCCCCCTCATCTTCAGGGTCCAGTCCGGAAAGCGGATGTCAGCCCGTCGGTTCCACGTGTCCACGAGTCGATCGAAGCGGTAGGTGCGACCCGCGCGGCGGACCTCCATCAGCGCCAGGATGGGCGTCACCCACGAGCCGATGGCCACGCGACCGGATGCGCCTTCGACCGTCGCGAACGGGGTGCCCGAGGCGTCCAGGAAGTGGCACTGTCCCCAGGCGTACTCGGGGCTCTGGGACTGGCCCCAGTTGTGGCCTTGCATGCCGAGCCAGTCGTCGACGCTCCAGCGCTCGCCGGCCCACGTCACCGAGCCGGTCAGCCGGATCGCGGGCGCGGGGGTGAGCAGCTTGTTGCGGGGGATCGGTACGTCCAGCATGCGGCGGGTCGGCAGGAGTGACATTGGGGCGCCCAGGGCTCCCGGGAGTCGTCGCCACTTCAGGTCCCAGGTGAACGGCCCGGCTTCCCCGGTCGCCGCCCCCGCGTCGGGATCGAAGGAGAACCGGCAACCGGCGAGGTCGACCCGCTGCTGTGCCGGCTCGAAGGTCGCGGCGTCCAGGGGTGTGCTCGCCTTGGCGCCCTTGGCCCGGGGAGCCTCGCCGTCGAACAGGCTGCACCATGCATCGGCCGTGGCCGAGCCGTCCGGACGTCCCACGATGGTGGCCTTGAGCCAGAGCGCGCGCGGCCGTGTGGGGTGGTTCGCGCGTACGAACCAGCTCTCGATGTGGGGAGCACCCGCCAGGTAGCGCGAGCGGTTGTCGTCGACGGTCGAAGCGTGGGCTGCAGAGGAGTGCATCGGGTCACCGCCTGGGGGTGCGGGTGAACAGCGTGGCCGCGGCTCGGCCGGCGCTCGCGAGTCGCTTCACGGTCTGGCGCTTGCCGTCCGCGGCGTGGGCGAGCGCGAACTCGCGCAGCAGGTCTTCCTGGTCCGCGCTGTACGGGTACCACCAGGGTCGCTTGGGCTCCATGGCCCCGAGGCGGGACTCCTCGATGACCTGAGGCCAGGTGCAGTCCACGAGCCCGTTGGCGCCATGGCTGCGACCAAAGCCGCTGGTCCCGACGCCGCCCCAGGGGAGCTCGGGCTGGCCGTACAGCGTCGCGCCGATGTCGTTCAGGCTCACCAGCCCGGCCCGAAGTCTCCGCGCCATCCGGCGTCCGCGCCCGAGGTCGGTCGTGAAGACCGAGGCCGTGAGCCCGCAGCTCACCGTGTTGTGGAGCCGGACCGCGTCGTCGTCGGTGTCGAACGCCGTCATCGCCACAACGGGGCCGAAGGTCTCCTCGTTCCAGACCGAGCTGTCCAGGACGCCCTCGCCGGCCACCAGGGTCGGCGCCAGCCGCGAGTCGTCCAGGAACTGCCCGCCGATGGGGACTTCGAGCCCGCGCTCTCGAGCGTCCGCCAGGTGTGCCTCGTAGACCGCGCGCTGACCGGCGAAGGTGATGGGCCCCAGGTCGCGAGTCGGGTCGATCCTCTCCAGCTGGTCGACGAGGCGCTCCAGGAACACGTCGCGGATCGAGCTGTGCACCAGGAGCCGCTCTACCGACGCACAGACCTGGCCTCCATTGAACGTGGCCCCCCATGCGGCGGCGGACGCGGCGTACTCCAGGTCGGCGTCCTCGCACACGACCATCGCGTCGATGCCGCCGAGCTCGAGCGTGCACGGGATGGGGTGGGCAGCGCAGGCGGCCATGACCTTGCGGCCGGTGGCCACCGAGCCCGTGAACATCACCTTGTCCGGGCCCTCGGCGATGAGTCGGGCTCCGACGCTGCCGTCTCCCTGGATCAGCTGGAACAGTCCTTCGGGCAGGTCGCAGGCGCCCAGGATCTCCTCGATGATCCGTGCGCTGGCCGGGGTCACCTCGCTGGGCTTCAGCACGACGGCGTTCCCGGCGACGAGCGCGGGCATCACCTCGGACAGCGGGATGAACAACGGCACGTTCCAGGGGCCGATGATGAGCACCGCTCCCCACGGCACGCGATGGACGGTCGCCCTGCGGTTCGGGAGCACGCTGAGCGGCACCGGAGTCGGGCCGAGCAGGTCGGCGGCCGAGTCGAACAGCCAGCGCATGTGGGTCAGGCTGTTCCCCAGGTCGTGGGCCAGGGCCTCGACGCGCGGCTTGCCGTTGTCGCGGTGGACCGTGTCGGCGAACTCATCGATGCGGTCGGCGAGCATTCGCAGCGCGGGCCGGAGTCGGTCGACGCGCTCGGGGACGGTCAGGGCGGCCCAGTGGACCTGGGCGGCGCGGGCCTTGGACCAGGTCACGACATCACCCCCAGGGCGCTCTGTCCGTAGGCACGCATGGCGAGCCGGGCGGCGTCGGGGGCTCCGGACCGCAGGGCGTCGAGGACGTCTCGGTGGAAGGTCGTGTCGACCGGGCTGGCGTACATCAGCGCGAAGAGCTGGGCGTTCTGCAGGTAGACGCGGCGGATGGCGTTGCTCAGCATCCCGAGCACCTTGTTCTGGGAGAGGTCCACCAGCTGCTGGAAGAAGTCGAAGTCGAGCTCCTGGCGTTCGCGCATCGTCGTCGGTCCCTCGAGCGCCGTCAGGATGCGCTCGAGCTCGGCCACGCCCGCGTCGCTGGCTCGGCTCGCGGCCCCCGCCGCCGTGAAGCCCAGGAACTCGACTCGCAGCTCCAGCAGGTCGCCGAGCAGCTTGGCATCGAGCTGCCCCCCGGGGGCGATGAGGAAGGGCAGGAGCTGCAGGCCGGCGCTCGCCAGGAAGTCGGTGACCCGGGCGCCGGCGCCGTGCTTGATCTCGACGAGTCCCCACGCCTCGAGCCGGTGGAGAGCCTCTCGGACGCTCGAGCGGTTCACGCCGAACTGCTCGGCCAGGAGCCGCTCGGCGGGGAGAGGAGCACCCGGGGCGTAGTCGCCACGGACGATGGCATCCCGGATGGTCCCGGCGACCTGGTCGGAGACCTTGGCTCGCTTGACGGGGGAGAAGGACATGCACGCTCCATGAATGGTACGGTGGCCCGGTGGTCCGACCACTTTAGTCCAGGAACGTCGGGCTCGCCAACAACGGAGGTTCGGCGGGGGTAACCCGGGACTCCGGATCAGCCTGCTGGGCGGCTCAGGCGGTCACGCGCAGGCAGTGAAGTCCAGGATCATCGCGTAGAGGCATGCCGAATCCGCGATCTTGGCCTTCTCGGCGTCGGTCCAGGCCTCGCCGCCGGTCTGCAGGAGGTCCAGGGACTCCTCTACCCAGGGGGGCATCAGACGGATGGCCTCGAGCCCTCGGATGACCTTGCGGGCACCCAGGATGAGGTCGCGCTTCTCCTCGCACAGTGGCCAGGCCTCGCTCTTCGAGGGCGCCGACAACAGCACCCGGAAGCCCGCCCTCTCGAGCGCTGCACAGACGTCGGCCGGGTACATGGAGTGGGTGGCCGCGAGCGTGGGCAGGAACAGGCGATGGAGCGCCACGTGTTCCGCGTCGTGCCAGTCGAAGTGGGGCGAGGTAGTGCGAGATGCGGCCGCGGCCGCAGCCCATGTCGAGCAGATGGGACTGTGAGGGGGCCTTGAGCGCAAGCAGCTCGAGGACCGCGTCCTCGCACAGAAGCTGGTTCCCATACAGACCCTGGTCCCGGTCGAGCTGGGGTGGGATGTAGAGCTTCTCCGGATCGAAGATGGAGAGCATGTTGTTGAGGACCTTGTAGTAGGCCGCCACCGCCCGGGTCTCGTCGGCGGTCTCGGTCTCCTCGCCCGCCTGCATGCGCTGGAAGAACTTGTAGGCGTCGATGCACGCCTGCTTGTCCTCGTCCGAGAGCAGGGCCAGCCGGCGCACGCCGTCCAGCGCCATCCTCATCCGGTATCGCCTCGCACCGTTCATCTGCGCTCCTGGTCGCGGCAACCTACCGGACTATGTTCGCGGCATGTCCGAGAAGATCATCGACGTGGCCGACGGGTTCTGGAACATCCGCGGTGTGTTCCGTCTGGGCGGGGTGGTCGACATCGGCACGCACGCGTCGCTCGTGCGCCTCGGCGACGGGCGGTTCGTGCTGCTCGACGCCTACACGCTCCCTGCGGCCATCCTGGCTCGGGTCCGCGAGCTGACCGGCGACCGCGGCGTGGACGCGCTCGTGAACCTGCACCCGTTCCACACCGTCCACGTGAAGCGGGCGCACACCCAGTTCCCCGAGGCGCGGCTCTTCGGCAGCGCTCGGCACGTTGCGAAGGCGCCCGGCCTTCTCTGGGAGGACGTCCGCGTCGAGGACCCCGGGTTCGCCGAGCTGTTCGGCCCCGACCTGGAGTTCTCCATCCCGGACGGGGTCGACTTCATCTCAGCCGACGAGAACGTGCACTTCTCTTCGGTGCTGGCTTACCACCGCCCGAGCCGCACCATGCACGTCGACGACACGTTCACCTTCCTGAAGGTCCCGCTGGTCGGCGGGCTGGGACTGCACCCGACCCTGGGCAAGGCGCTGAAGCGGTCGCCGGGCTCGGCGGCGGCGTTTCGACGGTGGGGAGCCGAGCTGGTCGGGCGCTGGGGCGACGCACGGAGTCTGTGTGCCGCGCACGCCGGGACGCTGCTGGACCAGGACGACCTGGCGGCACAGCTGCGCTCGGCGCTGGCGAAGGGGGAGCGGACGCTCCGGAAGCACGAGCGCCGGCACGGGGCCTGACCCGCGACTCAGCCTCGCCGACAGCGGCTCATGAACTCGACGATGCGCTCGGCGCTCCGGACGGGCTCGGCCTGGAGCACGAGGTGCGGCGCGGGTAACGCGGTGTGTTCGAGATCGGCCAGGTGGCGCGCGAGCTGGGCTCGACTGCGGCGCCAGACCAGGAGGTCTCGGGTGCCGCTCAGGTAGAGGACGGGCACGTCGCAGTCCGCCAAGGACGGTCGGACGTCGACCTGCCCGATCTGCCGGGCCCGACTGGCCATCACCGCCGGTGAGACGCTTCGGACCGCCCGATGGAGGAGCTCGGTCAGCCGGCTCGTCCGTACCTGCCCCAGGAGCACCCATCGCAGCAGCGGGCCAGGTGTCAGGCGGAACATCCAGGTGCGGGCCAGGCGGGACAGCCACAACAGTCCGGGCAGCGGGCAGGTGGCGAACGTCGCCACCAGCACCAGGCCCCGCAGCCCCGGCGGTCTGGTGGCGGCGACCCGGAGCGCCAGGGGGCCGGAGTACGACTCGCCGAGCAGGATGAACGGCCGATCGGTGGGGAGCGACGCCAGGACGAGTGGCAGGAGCGCCTCGTACTCGAGTGGGGTGTCCCGTGGGTAGGAGACCACCGTCGGCGGACGGGGGCCCGGCCACGCCTCGAGCAACGGAGCGAAGAGCTCACCGGTTCCGTCCATGCCTGGAAGCAGGAGCAGGTCCATCGCGTCGGCGTCCTTGCTCAGGACCGCTCGTCCACGGGCAGGGGATGGGCCGGGAGCAGGAGCATCTGCACCGTTAACGCGAGCGCTCCGCTCGGTAGCCATCCAAGCGGCCCGCTGCGTCCTGAGGAAACGCTCTCGCGTGGCCGCCGGGCGTCGGCGGGCCTCCCGCTCGATCAGGCGCCAGACCGCGGTGCAGTACGCCTTGAAGTGTCGGTCGTCGAGCATCTCGAACACCTCGGCCACATCGTCTCCGAACGGCCAGTCGATGCTGGAAGGGTCGGGGTCCGTACGCAGTCGGGTCGCCTGGGGTGACTGGCGCCAGTCGGTAACGATGACGTTGTCGGACGGGAGGTTCGGGCGGTTCTTCCGGGCCATGTTCGCTCCTGGGCTCGCCTCGGACACAGCAAGGTCTGTGCCGGAACCGGAAGACCCGCCCAGGCAGGGCCCTGGCGCGGATCGGACCACTCTCCGCGTGGTCGGAGTGCGCAGGAATGGACCACAGGGGTGATCTGGAATGGGTCATCCGCCGCTCCGGTTAGCTCTTGCGGATGACCGTGCTGATCTCGATCGTCGCTGTGTTCCTGTTGCTCGAGAGCGCCAATGTGTGCGCGCTCTACTTCCGGCCCGGGTCCGACAAGTTCAACGCCTTGGGCGTGTTCAAGGCGTGGGAGGCGTCCAAGCAGCACCCTGAGCTCCACGACCTCATCCGCTACCTGGCGTACTGGGTCGCTGGTGCCAAGCTGATTGTCCTCATGCTCCTGGTCGTCATCCTGGTCTTTGGGGATGCGCAGACCAAGGTCGTCTCGGTTGCCGCTCTCATCGTGTCGATCCTCTCGTTCTTCTGGCGGCTGTTCCCGCTGATTCGACGTCTGGACGAGCGCGGCCAGCTGACCATCCCGGGCTACTCCAAGGTCCTGGGGCTGATGATTGCGGGGTTCCTGGCCGGGCTCGGGGTCGCGCTGGGGTTCGGCGTGTCTGGGCTGTGATGGAGGGTGCGTTGTCGCCCTCCCTCGACTGGCGACCCCAACGACGAAAGGCCCGCCGAGAACGACGGGCCTTCCTGGATCGATGGAAAGTGGAGGCGGCGGGAGTCGAAGCTGTTTCGACCCTTCTGGGAAACCCGTGTAGTCGCGGTGGTTTGCCAACCAGAAGGCGCCCTTTCACCAGAGTCTGACTCTTCGATGGTTGTCGGTGGTTGCGGGTGTTTGCTCGTAGTCGCGGCACGTCTGCGGCACGCGGGTGGGCATCCACAGCGTGGTGTTCCTGTCCTGTCGCCTGGTCGGCTCAGGGGTTCTTGGAGGTCGCGGCGGCACGCCGGTGGCATCCGAGCCCTGAGTTGCCTGGCGGCGGGATGGGGCGCCCGTGGGTGCCGCCGTGTACCCGACTGAAGACACCCCGGCGGCAAGCGTGCCGCGCCTGCGCGGCGGCGGGAAGGTGCCCGGGTTCGGGCGCATTCCGCACGATCTGGCGAGAGCGATGGCGCTTTTCGACATGCCAAAGCGGTCCAACATGGTGCTGTACCGGCTGTACGGGTCCTTCCTTGGGCCGGACGAGCGGTACCGGCGGAAGGGGCTGGCGACGAGCGTGCGGCAGCTGGCGGCCTGGATGGGCTGCTCGGTCAGGCCAGCGCATGAAGCGCTCACCTGGTTGCTGGACCATCGCGTCCTGGTCCGGCGGTCCGACTCCGAGCGGCGCAATGCCTACTGCTACCAGGTTGTGCATCCCTGGTTCTGGGAGTGGGGGGACGACCGACCCCTCGAGCTGTTGACGCGGCTCCGAGAGGTCCTGCCGCCAGACGTGGTGGAGGGCTGGGAGGCGCCGCTCCTGCGTTTCAGATCTGGGGAGAGCGGTGCACAGGTTGTCCACAGCGACCCGGTTGGTGTTTCCCCTGGGGCAAACACTCACGCGCGTGCCTCTTCTGGAAAGGGGAAGAACTCTGAATCTAATTCTGACGGAGCGAGCTGGGATCCAGCTCTTCTCTACATCACAGCCTTCGCCCAGAAGTACACCCTCGACGAGGCAGCAAGGGACTGGCTCGACAGCTTCTGCGAAGACTGGCGGCTTCTGGACCCACCAGACCTGTTGGACGTACCGCCGCACGTCGTCGAGGGCGTAGCGGATGTGCTCTCTGAGCAC
>JAAESX010000082.1 GCA_024228935.1 Pseudomonadota bacterium | reverse complement strand
CTCCGAGGCGCCCTGCAACCGCTCCGTGGGGTGTGAGGTCGTCTGTCCACCGCCGCTTAGCATCCACGAACATCGCGCGCAGTCCGGGCAGGTCGGCCATGATCAGCGGCACGACCCGTCGCCCCAGGTGGCCGTGGTGGGCCAGCGTGCCGACCGTGATCAGCGATGCGGCCTCCGAGCTGTGCAGGGGTGATCCGACGATGCACAGCGCCCGAGCCCGCACGCCAGCGTCCCGAGAGAACGAGGTCACTTGCTGCTCACCGGTGCTGATCAGCCACGAGCACCACGTCGACACCGGCCGCTGTCCGACCGACCGACCGCCAGACCCGGGCGTGCCCCGGACGGCCCCGGTGCCCGTCGAGAGCATGTAGACCATCGAGGACACGTCCTCGGCCTTGCGGGCGTTCTTCGTGTCGTCCAGCACAACAGGGAGGTGCTGCAGCGTCGTCGCGTGCGCCTCGAGACCTGCGGGCGATACCTTCCAATTCCGCATGGACGCATCCGGGTGGCCCCAAACGGACGCCGCCCGCCCGAAGACCGCGGTCTTCCCCTGGCCCGCCCCGCCCCAGAAGGCGATCCCGGCGCTGGTCGGGGCCAGCGCACGGGCCGGCCCGGCGGCCACGCTCGCCTTGATGGCCAACCATGCCGAGG
>JAAESX010000081.1 GCA_024228935.1 Pseudomonadota bacterium | reverse complement strand
GACGTGGACGGCGACGGCGCCGACGAGGTGCTGGTGCCGGGCCCCAAGGAGCTGACGGGCACCGGGGGGTCCATCGACCTGCCCAAGCGCATCGTGGCCAAGGAAGGCGACGACGAGCGCTGGGTGACCGACGTCGCCTGGGTGGACATGAACGGCGACGGCAAGCTGGACCTGGTGCTGAGCGAGATGGCCGGCGACGGCAGCTTCTTCGGCAGCACTGCGGAGATCAGCTGGTACACCGGAACCGGCTCGTCCTTTGTCCTCTCCGGCACCCTGAAGACCGGGACCGGCAGCTGGGAGATGTTCCTTCGGGACGTCGACGGCGACGGCGACCCCGACCTGCTCGTGCCCCAGGTAGACATCGGCGTGACCAGCCTGGCCCGCGGACTGATGAGCAAGCGCATCCCTGTCCAGATCTCGCTCTACGAGAACACCGGCGGCGCGTTCGCCGAGGGCCGGGTCGTCCTGCAGACCTCCGTCGACCTGGACGACCCCACCACCGCCTGGACCGCCGACGCCGACCTGAACGGCGACGGACGATCCGAGCTGGTCTACATCGAGGGCTCGCAGGTCATCGTGCGCTCCCTGGACGGGACCGAGCTGGGTCGAACCCACAGCCTGGGCTCGACCGAACTGGTCACCGCTGACGTGGACGGCGACGGCCGCCGCGAGGTCTTCGCCTGGGGCGAGGACCGCGGCGTGCTGATCACTCTGGAGTGACGAGGCGTCCCAGGAACAGCACCTGACCGGTGCGCGTG
>JAAESX010000080.1 GCA_024228935.1 Pseudomonadota bacterium | reverse complement strand
CTGCAACCGGCAGGGACGACGCGCTCGGTACGTCGGCATCGAGCACAACGTCTTCGATCTCTGCCGCTACGCCTTCATTGAAAACTGCTTCGCAGCCGACCGGTTCGAGCGAGCGGCGTGACTATGTGATTGCCGCTCTAGAAGGCTTCCGTGAACGAGACCTCGCCATCGACCGCCATCTGGTAGGCGGAGACGCGACGCTCGAAGAAGTTGGTGAGCTCCTGGACGTCCTGGAGCTCCATGAATGCGAAGGGGTTCTCGCTGCCGAACTCGGCCTCGAGTCCCAGCGTCGCGAGGCGCTGGTCGGCGACGCACTCGAGGTAGCTGCGCATGTCGGTCAGCGAGAGGCCGGTGACGCCTTCGGACAGCACGTCCTCGGCGAAGAGCATCTCGGTGTCGACGGCCTCGATCATCATCTCGCGGATCTGGCCGGCGAGGGCATCGTCGAACAGGTCGGGCTCTTCCATGCGGACGGTCTCGAGCACCTTGAACGCGAAGTTCATGTGCATGGACTCGTCGCGGAACACCCAGTTCGTCCCGGCGGCCAGGCCGTCGAGCAGACCGCGGCTGCGCAGGAAGTAGACGTACGCGAACGCGGCGAAGAAGAACGTGCCCTCCACACAGCAGGCGAAGCAGATGACGTTCAGGACGAAGCGGCGGCGGTCGTCCTTGGTTTTGAGCTGATCCAGATCCTGGATCGAGTCCATCCACTTCATGCAGAACTCGCCCTTCGCCTTGATCGAAGGGATGGTCTCGATGGCCGCGAAGGCCTCGTGCCGCTTGACCGGATCGGGGATGTAGGTGTCCAGCAGCGTCAGGTAGAACTGGACGTGCAGCGCCTCCTCGTAGAGCTGGCGCGACAGGTACATCCGCCCCTCGGGCGAGTTGATGTGCTTGTAGAGGTTCAGGACCAGGTTGTTGGAGACGATGCTGTCGCCGGTCGCGAAGAACGCGACCAGGCGGTTGATCAGGTGCGCCTCACCGGGCCCGATCTTCTCGCGCAGATCGACGAGGTCGGTGGAGAAGTCCACCTCTTCGACGGTCCACGTGTTCCGGATGCCCGCGCGGTACATCTCGTAGAACTCGGGGTACGCCATCGGGCGCAGGGTCAGGTTCAGACCGGGGTCGAGCAGCATTACTGGCAGGCCTCGCAGTAGTCGGGGTTCTCGAGCGAGCAGGCCAGCTTCTCAGCCTCGGTGAAGGTCTTCTTCACCCCACCCTTCTTCGCCGTCATGTTGATGCGCGTCGCGGGCCGCGAGCGCATGTAGTAGGTCGTCTTCAGCCCGGACTTCCAGGCGTACATGTACATGCTCGAGAGGCGCCCGATGGTGGGCTGCTCGGCGAACAGGTTCAGGGACTGGGACTGGTCGATGTAGGCGCCGCGATCGGCGGCCAGATCGATGACGCCCTTCATGCTGAGCTCCCACGCGGTGCGGTAGAGCTGCTTCATGTCGTCGGGCACGTCGATCATCTGGACGCTGCCCTGGGCCATCTTGAGCTGCTCGCGGATCTCGTCGGTCCACATGCCGCGCGCCTTCAGGTCACGCACCAGGTACCGGTTGACCTGCAGGAACTCGCCGCTCAGCGTCTCGCGCTTGAACAGGTTGCTGACCTGGGGCTCGATGCACTCGTAGATGCCCATGATCGAGGCGATGGTGGCGGTCGGGGCGATGGCGATCATCAGCGAGTTGCGCAGGCCCTTGGCCTGGACCCGGTCCCGCAGGCCCTGCCAGTCGAAGTCCGTGATGGGCAGACGCCCCCACAGGTCCGGCTGCAGCTTGCCGCGGGCGGCCCACGTGTCGGCGAACGCGGGGTGCGCGCCGAGCTCCTCGGCCAGCTCGCAGCTGGCCTGGGTCGCGTGGAAGTAGATCGTCTCCGCGATGCGCAAGCTGATCTCGCGGGCCTCAGGGCTGTCGAACGCCAGACGCAGCGTGAAGAACACGTCCTGCAGGCCCATGCAGCCCAGGCCGACGGGACGCCACTTGTCGTTGGACGTCCGGGTCTCGGGGATGGGGTAGAGATTGCGGTCGATGACGCGGTCGAGCTGACGGATAGCCAAGCGCACGGTGCGTCCGAGCTTGTCGTAGTCGACGCCGTCCGCGTTCACGTGCTTGCGCAGGTTGATCGAGCCGAGGTTGCAGACCGCCGTCTCGTCCTCGTTGGTGACCTCGATGATCTCCGTGCAGAGGTTCGAGAGGTGCACGACGTTCTCGGGCAGCGCGGCCTGGTTGCAGGTCCGGTTGCTGGCGTCCTTGAAGCACATCCAGCCGTTTCCGGTCTGGGCGAGCGTCCGCATCATGCGGCCGTACAGGTCACGGGCGCGGATCTGGCGGATGACGCGGCCCTCGGCCTCGGCCAGCTCGTAGAGACGGTCGAACTCGGGGCCGTAGGTGTCGACCAGCTCGGGTACTTCCTTGGGGTCGATCAGCGACCACAGCTCGTCGGCCTCGACGCGCCGCATGAAGATGTCCGGGATCCAGTTGGACAGGTTCAGGTTGTGCGTGCGGCGAGCCTCGTCGCCCGTGTTGTCACGGAGCTCGAGGAAGGACTCGACGTCCGGGTGCCACGGCTCGAGGTAGACGCAGCAAGCGCCCTTGCGTCGACCGCCCTGGTTCACCGCGGCGACGCTGGCGTCGAGGGTGTTGAGGAACGGCACGATGCCGCGGCTGTGGCCGTTGGTGCCCTTGATGTGCGAGCCGTCGGAGCGGACGCGGCTGTAGGCCATGCCGATGCCGCCCGCGAACTTCGAGAGCATCGCGATGTCGGCGTAGCGCTTGTAGATGTCGCGCAGATCGTCCTGCGGCGAGTCGAGCAGGAAGCACGACGAGAGCTGCTCGCGCGTGGTCGCGGCGTTGAACAGCGTCGGGCTCGACGGCAGGTAGTCCTGGCTGCTGAAGAGCTCGTACAGCTCGAGCGCGTCCTCGAGGTTGTCCGAGACGCCCACCGCGACGCGCAGGAAGAAGAACTGGGGGGTCTCGATCGGCGCTCGCGTCGTGGGGTGACGCAGCAGGTACCGGTCGCGCAGCGTGCGCAGGCCGAAGTACTCGAACGAGGCGTCGCGGCTGGGGACCACCGCGGCGTCCAGCTGGCTGGCCCAGGCGCGGGTGTGGCCGAGGACACGCTCGTTGATGAGGCCGACGGCATAGCCGAGCTCGATCGACTCGGTGAACGTGCGGGCGCCGGCCCCGGCGACCTCGTCCTGGACCATGTCGGCGAGGATCGCTGCGGCGAGACGGGAGTACTGGGGCTCCTCGAAGGTCAGGCCAGCGGCAGTGTGGATCGCTTCGCCCTTCAGCACCTCGAACGTGGTTCCGGGAGGGGACGCCCGACGGACGCGCTCCACGAGTGCGGCGACATCTACGGCGTCGAGGTCGGACGCGAGCTCGACGAGGTAGTCCTCAAACGGATCGCTCCAGTCGACAAGAGAGGTCTCCGCGGCGTGGACAACGGTGTCCGCGCCGACCAGATCGGTCTGCTGCTGCATTTCTGGCTCCAGCTTCTGCTGCTGAGTGGCACCGGGGAGGTGCGAGAGGGGCGTCATGGTGGGGGGTGGGCCGGGCAGGCCGCGGGGGCGTTCGATCGAACCACCCCAACATATGGGGGTGCGGATTGACAGGTCAACCCAATATCTTGGGGTCTTGCATCGAGGCTGTGTCTATGCGCACTTGCGTCGCCCCCCCCAGGATCCGACCCGCGATCATCGGTTTCGAGCTTCGGGCTGCGCGACTTCACACAGGCAGCCTCACACCCCGATCGGCCAGAAAGTGTCCGCCCGATCGTCGACTACCCTGACGCCGTGATCTTGTTTCTCCTGGCCGCGTGCTCGACCGCCGAGTGCCTCGTCGATCTGGACGGCGACGGCGCGTTGTCCGCCGCTGCTTGCCCGGCCGGCGACGACTGCGACGACCTGGACCCGGCGGTCCATCCGGGCGCCGACGAGCTGTGCAACGGGATCGACGACGACTGCGACGGCTGGGCGGACGACGTGGTCGTCGACTACGACAACGACGGCTTCTACGCGAGCGCATGCCCCGGCGGCAACGACTGCGACGACCTGGACCCCACCGTCCACCCGGACGCCATCGAGATCTGCGATGGGCGCGACAACGACTGCGACGGGCGTACCGACGACGTGGACGAGGACGGTGACGGCTCGGTGGCCGAGGCCTGTGGCGGCGGCGACTGCGACGACCTGGACCGGGACCGGCATCCCGGCGTGGTCGAGGAGTGCTACGACGGCATCGACAACGACTGCGATAACTCCACCGACTACGAGGACCACGACGGCGACGGCTACTACTCGGACGACTGCGGTGGCGACGACTGCAACGACGACGACATCGACGCGCACCCAGGCGCGGACGAGGGCTGCGACGGGCAGGACACCAACTGCGACGGGCGCGTGGACAACGTCGACGAGGACCACGACGGCTTCAGCGCCGAGTGGTGCGGCGGCGGCGACTGCGACGACACCGACCCGACGATCTCCCCCGGGGCCGTCGACGACTGCAACGACGGCATCGACAACGACTGCGACGGCACGATCGACATCCGGGACAGCGACGACGACGGCGACCAGCACATCGACTGCGGCGGCACCGACTGCGACGACAACAACGCTCAGGTCAGCGGCAAGCTGACCGAGGTGTGTGGCGACGGCCTCGACAACGACTGCTCCGGCGGTATCGACGACGCAGACGAGGACAGGGACGGGGTGACGAGCGAGGCCTGCGGCGGCGGGGACTGCGACGACACCGACGAGCAGGTCCACGAGGGCCTGCGCGACTACTGCGACGACGTCGACCGGTCCTGTGATGGCGACGACTCGGACGACCGGGACGGAGACGGCCAGAGCTGCGCCAGCGACTGCAACGACAGCCTGGCCGTCGTGTATTCAGGACGCTCTGAGAGCTGCGACGGCCTGGACAACGACTGCGACGGCGAGACGGACGAGGGCGTCGGCGCGTGCCAGCAGTCCCTGCCGGGCAGCATGGACTTCTCCGAGGGCTCCAGCGGCTGGGGCGTCGACGGCACCACCTGGAAGGCCCAGGACGGCGCGATCGTGGGGTACGGCAGCGGGAGCGGCGACTGGGAGGTCGTCAGCTACGAGTTCACCCAGCTGCAGGCGCCGTTCGTGTTCGAAGCCGACGTCACCCGGCAGACCGGAACGGGGACCGCCGACATCGGCATCTACCTGTCCCGGAACGGCGGCAACGCCGACGGGTACTACCTGGTGCTGAACCAGTCCGGGAACAAGGTCGTCTACGACATCGGACGGCTCGTCGGCGGGACGGCGCTGTCGACGACCGGCGAGGTCCACACCAGCAAGCTCATGCCGGGCATGGGCCTGCCGAATCGCCTGCGTCTCGAGCACGACGGCTCCGAGCTGAAGTTCTACGTGAACGACCAGAAGATCCGCGGCTTCACCGTGAGCAGCGATCTCGAGAAGGGCTACCCCGCGTTCGTCATCCAGGATCGGTCCGACGACACGGTGCTGGTGGCCTTCGACAACGTGTACGTCGAACAGTAGCTGTCTGGAACTGTTCGGGTTCTTTGCGAGCTACTCGCCCGTTGACCGTCAACTCGGAGTTGTCGGTCTCTCACCGACGACAACTCGCCAGTTGACCGTCAACTCGGGGGTTGTCGGCCTCCCCCCGAGCTACTCGCCGCAGGCCCCGAACTCGCCCGCGAACAGCGGCCCCAGGTCGCCCTCCAACAGCACGTCCACCTCGAACGGGAAGCTGAACGAGATCCCCCAGTCGTCGGCCACCATCTCCAGCTCGCGGAAGCTCTGCTCCGAGTGGCTCGCGTCGAAGGCGCCGGAAAGACCCGGCTCGTCCCACTCGGGGAACTCGACCTCGAACAGCTGGCCCGCGCGCTCGCAGTCCTCGATGTCCGGGTTCTCGCAGCCGCTGTCGACGACGTACAGCCGGTCGCTGTCCGGAGAGAGCTCGACCTCGCGCACGAAGCCGAAGCCCTCGAGCCCCTCGGGCAGGATCCCGTCGCCCAGGTACGTCGGACCATCCAGCGAGAACCGGGCGAGGCCGACGGCGCCGTTCTTGCCCTCGAAGCTGTCGGACGCGCCGAGGCTGTGGGCATACAGCAGGTACTGCTCGCCGTCCCGCTCGATGACACGCCCGTGATGGACCGCCGCCAGGTGCCCGACCTCGGGGTACGCCCAGGCCAGCTCCGGGGTCCGCGGGTCGGTGACGTCCCACAGGGTGATCCGACCGGTGTTCCGCTGGGCGATGTCGGGGAAGTCACCGGACTTGAAGGTCGTGAGCAGCCAGGTCCGGCCGTCCTCCTCGAACAGCTGGACGTTGTTCGAGTACAGGTAGCCGTCCCACTCCGGGTGGGTCTGGTCCAGCACCGCGTACACCTGGGGCGGGTCGCCTGGGAGCACCCAGACCACGCGCGACGAGAGCGTGTCCGCGAGCACGAGCGTCTGCCCGTCCGGACTGGGCTCGGTGACGTGCGTCATGTTGAGGTGGCACATCGCCGACCACTCGTCCGACCCCAGACAGTCGCCCTCGCGGTAGTCCGGGAGGTGGTCCTCGTACGCCAGGTTCTCGATCTCCCAGACCACCGACGGCGGGTGACCGGGCTCGAAGCCGGTGACGTACCCAGGCAGCCCGCTGGTGATGTCCGTGTCCCGGCGAGCCCAGGTCAGCTGCAGCGTCTCGAGGCCGCTCTCGTAGCTGTAGTCCACGCCGAATGGCAGGCACTCGGCGAGCAGGCTGTTCTTGGCCGGACGGCACAGGTCCGGCGCCAGCTCGTGGAGGCACTGAGTGCCGCGAACGACCGCCTCGTCCCGATCCAGCAGGGTCAGCTGGCTGCGCCCGGTCTCGACCAGCAACAGCACATCGCCCGTGATGGGCGTCTCGGTCGGACGGCAGGCGAGAGCGAGGAGAAGGGTCACGGCGCCTCTTCGCCCGGCGTGGACCACCGCGCCACTCCGTTGTCCACGAAGCGCAGGTGCACGTCGAAGAGCCACTCCTGGAGTGGAGCGCCGCCACACTCGCCCTGCCAGACGCGATCGGTGGCCTGGCAGCCGTCCGTGTAGTCCCAGCTGCCCACGTCGGGCAGGTGGAAGCTCCACGTGCCCTGGCCTGTGTCCAGGGCGCGGTGCAGCAGCAGATCGAGCACGACGATGTCGTCGGCATCCAGGATCTGGCCGCCGCCCTGGCCCAGCGCCTGGCACTCACGCACGAACAGATTGGGGCACCCCGACAGGCTGAAGGCCGGCACGTTGTCCCCGGCCAGGTGCACCTGGTCGTCGACGGTCCAGCTCGCCGTGAGCTCGTCGCGCGCCTGGGGCCAGGGGTCCTTGGCGCGAGGGTCCACGTGGTGGGGCACGTCCTCGAGCACCGACATGCCGTTGAACATGAACGGTTTGGATATGTTGGCGTCGGACAGAAGCGCCCGCCAGTCGAGCCCCAGCTCGGTGCTCGGAGACAGGCCGCTCACGAACCCGGGCTCGGCCCCGAGCTCCTGGACGACGGCGTACTCTTCGGCCAGGAACGAGGAAGCGCAGTCCGCGTCGGTGCAGTGTTCGGGCTCCTGGTGGAACAGCACCCCGACCTCGGTGGCGTCGGCGTCCCACACCGGCTCGAACTCCGTCCGGAGCGCGCACCCCTTGGTCCGACGGGCCAGGTGCGGCGTGACGCCCAGCGCGACGGTGGCGGGAAGGTCGTCCAGCAGCTCGCGGTTCTGGACGCCGCGCTCGACGAACTCGGCCACGCGATCGCACTCGGCGTCCTCGGACGGACTGCGCGGCTGCTCGGCGAACGCCGCGACCCACAGGCCCACGTCTCCGGCGAGCCGCGACTCGTCGAAGCGCACGGCCACGTCGATGTCGGTGAGCACAGCGATCTCGGCCCCCCGCACGGACACGTCCCGGCCGGCGACGTCGGCCTGGATGCCGTCCGGGGTCCACAGCCCATCGTTCGTCAGGGCGACCAGGTGCCCACCCGACGCTGCGATGGCCTGGGCGTCGACGTCGTGGCGCTCCCCGTCGACATGCGTGATGCCATCCGCGTGCGTGGCCCAACCACCGGACAGCTCGCCCGGCGAGTCCAGCTCGATCAGTCCCCCGTCGACCGTCCAGAGTCCCGCTGTGGTGAGCACCACGCCGTCCTCGACCGCCAGAGCCGGAGCGGGCAGCTCGTGCTGAACCGTCCCGACGGTCAGCGTGGTCCCCGCGGCGTGCCAGATCTCCCCCTCAAAGGCGTCGATCGGGCCGGGCACCAGGACGTCGATCCGCTCGAGCCGCAGGTGGTCCCAGGGGTTCTCGACCCGCGGGTCCACCACCGCCGTGTACAGCCCGCCATCGTCGTCGATGATCCAGACCAGCTCGTCGTCCCAGGTGACGTCGAGGGGGGCGGCGTCCAGCACCCACACGCCCCTGGACAGCTCGACCTCGGCGCTGTCGCAGCGACCCGACCGGTCGTCGATCGCGTAGGGATAGTCGGCGGCGTCCAGGCAGAAGCTCTTTCCGGACTGGTGCCACCGCGCGTCGAACACGTGGATGCGGTCCACGTCGAGCACCAGCGCGATCGGCCAGGGATCGACGAGCTCGATGCGCACGGGATCCAGCGGTCCGTCGATGGGTGCGTCCAGCAGGTGCCTGCCCGGGTCCAGCTCGACCGCGTCGAGGTCGTCCCAGGGCGCCGGCACCTCGACCTCCTCATCGGGCTCGGTGACGGGACGGCAGGCGAGAAAGAGGAACAGCACACGCCAGTCTAGCCGGCCGACCTCACACCCGCAGCAGCCCCAGCGCGCGCACCCGACTCCAGCGCGACGCGAACGCCGCCCAGTCTCCTGGAAACGCGTCCCGAGCCTCGGAGAAGTCCAGCTCGCCGGGGGGTCGAGCCGCCTCGAGGACCTCGGACAGCCACTGCAGCTCGGCGTCGGTCCCACCGATGAGCTCCTCGCCATCCGGCGTGTGCAGCCACAGGCCGTCGGTCTCCAGCGGTTCGCCACCGAGCCAGACCAGGCGCCGTCCACCGCTGGCCACGTCGGTCAGCGCGCGAGCGATCCGATCCGGCGGCTCGGTCGTCTCGGGCAGGCCGGGCGTCCAGGAGTGGACGGGTCGATCGAGCTCGTTGCCGCGCAACCAGCTCGCCAGCGCCTGGGGAAGGACGTCGTCGAAGCGGTCGTGATCCGCCCCGCGTGGGTCGAGGTGCCCGAGATCGTTCGCACCGAACGCGCCGACATGCGGGACGGGCTCGACGCCGAACGCCACCGGGTCCGCGTGGACTGGGGCGTGACGGGTCAGGACGAACCGGTGCCAGAACGCCGAGTCCAGGAGCCCGAGCGAGAACAGCTGGCGAACGAGCTCCATGCTGTCGACGGTCTCCTGCTCGGTCTCCGTCGGGAAGCCGTACATCAGGTAGGCGTGGACCCGGATCCCGGCCGACTGGAACGCCTGGGCCGCTCGGGCGACCTGCTCGACCGAAACCCCCTTATCCATGCGCTCGAGCAGGCGGTTGCTGGCCACCTCGAGCCCACCGGTGACCGCCACGCAGCCACTGGCGGCGAGCAGGCGGCACAGGTCCGCGTCGAAGCTGCGCTCGAACCGGATGTTCCCCCACCACGTGATGGCCGTGCCCCGGGCGAGCAGCTCGAGCGCCAGGTCCCGCAGCCCACGCGGCGGCGCGGCCTCGTCGACCAGGTGGAACCCGCGTCGACCTGTCTCGCCGATCAGCCGCTCGATGCCGTCGACGAGGCGCTCGGTGGACTCCTGCCGGTACCGCGAGATGTAGTCGAGCGAGACGTCGCAGAACGAGCACTTCCGCCAGTAGCAGCCGTGGGCGACCGTCACCTTGTTCCAGCAGCCATCGGCCCACAGACGATGGGCCGGATTCACGGTGTCGATCAGGTCCAGGTACCCGAGACCGTTCAGCTCTCCGTACGTTCCCGCCGACGTCATTCCCGTCGACGGACGCATGCCGAACAGCCCTTCGCGAGTCCGCGTCCGCACCGGCTCGGTGCCCTGGACCAGCGCCATCAGCGGCTCTTCCCCGTCGTCGTACGTGAGCGCGTCGACGAAGTCCCAGAGCCGGGGCTCGTCGACCTCGCGCAGCTCGGTGTTCACGTAGCCGCCGCCCATCCAGACCTGGACTCCGCGGGCCTTCAGGCGCCGACCGATGCGCAGCGCTCCGTACAGGTTGCCGGGGAACGGGACGGACAGCCCCACCGCGTCGGCCTCGATCGAGTCGGCCAGCTCGTCGAGCAGCGCGTCCACGAGCGAGGTGGTCCCGATCCGGGCGAGCAGCTCGTCGAACGTCGCGCCACCGACCGCCAGGTGGTGCTGGTAGCGAGCGAGGGCGAACCCCTCGTCGATGCACGAGGTCACCAGGTCGGCGAGGTCCGATAGGTAGAGCGTGGCGAGGTGCCTCGCCGCGTCATCGGCCGCCATCTCACCGAAACCGCTCAGGTCCGCCGCATCCAGACGGGGCCCCGAAGGAAGAAACGGGGTGTCCAGGATGCGGGGCGCCAGCGTGCGGTCCCGGCCCTGGAGGAAGCGCACCACGGGCTCGACCACCCGTTCGTGCTGATCGCGCAGGGCGAGGGCTCGCCAGGCAGGCTCGGGGAGCTCGTCGGGGAGCGCGTCGAAGACCGCCGCCAGCCCCCGTCGCGAGAACAGGCGCAGGACCAGCTCGAGCCCCAGGTCTCGCTGCGTGCAGGCCACGCCGTGCTCGCGGAGGTGCTGAGCCAGGTACGCGGTCGACGGGTAGGGCGTGTTCAGCTGCGTCAGCGGCGGCAGGACGAGAGTCAGCCTCACTCGGCGCTCCGGGCCGACGGATGGGTCGGGCGAGCCGCCTCGCGCAGGGTCCCCGCCACGACCCGAAGCAGGTACAGCGCCGCCCGGGGGCCGCCGTGCATCGAGTCCCCGCCGGACCGTGCGTTCATCTCGACGTGCACCTCGTCGACGAGCAGCCCGAGCTTGCGCGCACGCACCAGGACGCTCGTGTCGGCGATGCGGTCGGGGTAGTGCTCGGCGAACACCGCGACCGCGCGGGGCGACAGCGCATGCATCCCGCTGGTCGCGTCGTGGATGCGCTGGCCGATCAAGGCCGAGGTGAGCGCCGAGACCCCATGAATGGCGACGGTGCGTTGGATCCCGACGGCGTAGCCCGGACGTGGGCCGGCGAACCGGCTCCCGATGACCAGGTCCGCCGAGACCAGGCGGCCCTGGAGCGAGGGGATCGCCGACGGAGGGTGCTGCCCGTCGGCGTCGAGCTGCACGACTGCACGGCCTCGAAGGTGCCGGTAGCCGGCCTTGAGCGCCGCGGCGTACCCCGGCTCGCTCTCGATGACGGTCGCGCCGGCGCTGCGGGCCTGGTCCGCGGTGTCGTCCAGGCAGCCGTTCACGACGACGACGACGCCCCCGACGTGCTGCAACGCACCCGTCACGACAGCCGCGACCCGCGGTCCTTCGTTCCGCGCCGGTATCAGCGCGAACACGCTCTCAGGTCAGCCAGCGGCGTGCACGCGAGGGTGCGTGCAGGACCTCGCCCGAGGCATCCAGCCAGCGCGCCCGGTTCTCGCCGACGATACGGAAGCGACGCCGCCAGATGTGCGCGGGGCCGCCGCGGAACTCGATCACCAGCCGAACCTGCTCGGCGGGCGGCTGCAGGCCCGTGTCGCGCGCTCGGGAGAACAGCCCGACCGCGTCGGTCTTCTCGTCCTGGGCGAGCCGGATCGCCAGGTCGGCGGCCTCGTGCTCGTCGGACTGGCGCGGCAGGAGCCGGACCTCGAGGCGACCATCGATCATCCGGACGACGCTCGGCGGCACGAAGCCGTGGCTGACGAAGAAGGACTCCATCAGGTGCCCGGCCATCCGGGTGATGTCCTCGGCTGTCGCGCCCTCGGGCACGTCCTGGACCGCGGCGGGTGTGACCGTCTCGTCCTCGTCGCTCAGGAACCGAACGGTCCCCTCGGGCGGCTCGGGGAACAGCGGTCCCAGGCGGGGGTGGCTGGGGTGCTCGCCCTCGTGCCGGGACCACTCCTCGAGCCAGACGGTCTCCTCGCCGTGGATGAACGGACGGACGGCGGCTTCCCAGGCGCCCCCCGGGAAGGAGCGCAGGACGAACGCGTGCCGCAGGACGCCCATGCCGGACATGAGGACGGCCTCGCCCGAGGTCACGACCCACTCGACGTCGTGTCGGCCCAGGAGCGCGATCGCCGCCAGGGCGCACTGGTCCGGGTCGAGGTCGGCGCGGGTCACGGCCAGCCGCTGGGCGCCGGTTCCGCCGATGATCATCCAGCCAAGCGCGCCATGCTCGGACACGGTGCTCTCCGCCTCCACGAGCATCCGTTCCATCGGGTCACCCGGCGGAAGAGGAAATGCAGTCAGCGGAAGCACCAGGTCCACAAAGGGATCGTAGCAGGGGGCTCGATCGACCGCGCGTCAGAGCGATGAAAGGGGTCCTGGCTTGTCGTTCGAGCATTGCGGGGGTAGGACTTCCTGAATCGTCATGAACGCCCCCTCGCCACAGGTTCGATTGATCCCCCGCAAGGACGGGGTGCTGGAGCTGAGCTTCGAGCAGGGCGCGGTCGTCACGCTCGACATCGCGACCCAGGCCTCGGAGCTGGTCCGCACGGCGCGCGGCGACGGTCTCGAGGGCCCGGTCCTGGTGGACCTGAGCAACATCGCCGGCGCCGATCTCGAGGCCCACAAGGTCCAGCCGGCGAACGATGGTGGCCGCGTCGCGCTCGTCCACTCGTCGTTCTTGACCCAGGCGCTGTTGGACATGTTCCTGCGGCTGAACCGGGACGAGGTCGAGCGGCGCGTGTTCCGGCGCCGCGAGCTCGCGCTGGACTGGCTCCTGAGCGCGTAGGCTCCGGTCCGCTGGATCGGTTTGCGCTCACGACCTTCAAGCGGGTCTTCGACGTCGGCATCCACCCGGAGAGCGTCTCGCTCCAGGCGTTGGCGCGCGGGCTCTGCCGGTTCGAGCTGAAGCCGGCGCTGGCGTCGCACGTTGCACGCGACGAGCGACGGATCGAGGCGGCGGAGAAGGCGTGGTCCGAAGGCCGATACCTGGGCGGCTACCACGCATCCCAGCTCCAGAAGGCGGCGCGTGAGGCCGAGCGCGCGGGCCGGAGCGTCGCCGAGGCCGTGGCCCAGCGCATCGAGAAGCTTCGGCAGCAGCCGCACGACCAGAACAAGAAGGACCTGCGGCTGTGGGCACCCGCCCACTACGTGCCCGACTCCCGCCGAGAGAGCGCGAACGTGCTGTCACTCTCGTGCCTGGTGCTCGACTACGACGACGGCACCCCGTTCCCCGAAGCGCGCCATGCCTGGGCCAGCTGGTACCACATCGTGCACACGACCTGGTCCCACCGGCCCCAACACCACAAGTTCCGCCTCTGCCTGCCGCTGGCCGCGCCGGTGTTCGCCACGGACTGGGAGCGCGTCTGGTCCTGGGGCGCCGCCCACGCAGGCGGGCACGTCGACCCCGCCCCGAGCAGCCCGGGGAGCACGTTCGCGCTGCCGGCGGTCGCCAGCGTCGGTCAGGCGCGGGTCGCCGTGGTGAACCCCGGGCCCCTGCTGGACGTGCGCGCAGTGGGACTGATCCAGCACGCAGCACCGGCCGGACCCGACGTCGGTGTCGCCTCGGACTCGCACTTCGCCGAGCGCGGCGCCCCCGACAAGCGCTACGTGGTCGAGGACCCCGGCCCTGTCGACACCCGTCCCTGGGATGTCGACGGTGCCTTCGACGAGCTCTTCTGATGTACCGACGCGACCGCGACATCACCCGGGAAATCCCCGGCTATCGGCGGATGCTCGCGCACATCACGCCCGGCCGACACGCGGCGCAGGTCACCTACACCCAGCGGCTCGACGTCACCGAGACGCTGGCCTGGATGGCCCGCACGCGCGAGGAGACCGGCGAGCGGGTGACCCTGCTCCACGTCTTCATCGCCGCCGCCGGACGCCTCTTCCACGCCCGCCCCAAGATGAACCGCTACGTCACAGGGAGCCGGTTCTTCCAACGCGACGGCGTGCGCATCAGCCTGTCGGCGAAGAAGAAGATGGAGGACGGAGCCCCCGTGGTGGTGCTGCCGCTCGACGTCGAGCCCGACGCGACCCCGGTCGACATCTGCACCGCGCTGGCCGAGCGGCTCGAGGCCCCTCGCAAGGGCGAGGTGCTGCACCAGGAGAAGGAGAACGACCTGCTCCTGATGCTCCCGGGCTTCCTCCTGGGCTGGCTCCTGTCCCTGGCCTTCTGGCTCGACCGCCGGCACTGGCTGCCCGCGGCGCTGGTCGATCCGGATCCGATGTTCTGCTCGCTCTTCATCGCCAACCTGGGCTCGGTGGGGCTCGGTGTCGCGCACCACCACCTGTTCGAGTGGGGCAACTGCCCGTTCTTCGCGGTGATCGGTCGCATCGAGGAGGTCGACGGCCGCAGCATGGTCGAGGTCGGCTGGACCTTCGACGAGCGCGTCGAGGACGGGCTCGCCTGCGCGCTGGCGCTCGAGGACCTCACGGTGCTCGTCCAGGATCCGGCTGGGTTCTCGTAGCGGAGGGCTCCGGGTCGGTGTAGAGCTTCGACATGCTCTTCCTGCTCGCCGCCTGTACGGGGGCTGACGACCCGACGCCGCCCGACTCCTCCTCCGCGACCACCACCGACGTCACCTGGTACCGGGACATCGAGCCCATCTCGTACGCGAAGTGCGCGGCGTGCCACGACGGGACGGGCGTCGGCCCGGGCGACTGGACCTCGTACGAGGAAGCCAGCGCCGCCGGTGACCGCATCGCGTGGTGGGTCGACCAGGGCGAGATGCCGCTGCCCGCCTCGGACCCCGAGTGCCGGACCTACGCCGGGCACGAGCGGATGAACCTCACCGACGAGGAGATCGCAGCGCTGGTCGCCTGGGGGGATGGCGGCACGCCGCTCGGGGACGAGGCCGACCAGACCCCCGACCTGTCCATCCCGGTGGTCACGCTCACCGACACGGACACGGACCTGCCCATGTTCGAGGCTCACACGCTCCAGCTCAACGATCAGGGCAACGAGTACTGGTGCCAGGTCCTGGACAACCCCTTCGAAGAGACCACATACATCACCGGCATCGACGTCGATCTGGGCGACCGCGAGGTCGTGCACCACATGGTCCTGGCCATCGACCAGAACAAGAACGCCGGCATCGAGTACGGCACCGACGGCGCGACCGCCCAGTTCGAGTGCAGCAACCCGGTCGTCGAGTCCGACTGGCTCCTCATCCACGCCTGGACGCCCGGCATGGAGCCCGTCGAGTTCGCCGAGGGCCAGGGATACAAGGTCGAGCCCGACCAGCAGATCGTGCTTCAGATGCACTACTTCGGCGACCCGGCCGAGACCTACACCGACCTGTCGACCTACAGGTTCCGGACGACGGACAGCGTGGACCAGGTGGTCGAGATGGGCGCCTTCGGGCCGACCGACTTCCAGATCGCGCCCGGGGACGGCGCCGCCACCGCCACCGACGGCCTGAAGAACACGTTCGGCACCGACATCGAGATCCTGGGCGCCTTCCCGCACATGCACCTGCTGGGCAGCCACTTCCGGTCCTGGGTCGCCTCGGACGACACCGAGATCTGCGTGCTGGACGGTCGCTACGACTTCGACCACCAGATGACGTACATGTTCGAGGAGCCCGTCGACCTCAAGGAAGGCGACCGGCTGAAGTTCGAGTGCACCTGGGACAACTCCGCCGGCACCGAGACCGTCAGCTTCGGCGAGGGCACGGACGAAGAGATGTGCTTCCTGCTCTTCTACTACACCTACTAGGGTGACTCCTGGCGAGGTCCTCTCGGCCGCCCAGTGCGCGCGCCGCCGCTGGCTCGAGTCCCGCGAGAAGAGCCGCTCGACGGCCTCCCGCGCCGCGTCGCGGAACGCACGGTCCATCCGGGCCGCGCTGCAGGCGGGCGTGGACCGGGCCACCGACGGCTGGCAGGACAGGAGGGTGGCGGTCGCCGATGCCACGGTCACCGCGCTGGGCGTCACCGTGCGAGCCGACCTGCTCGAGCCGCTCCCAGACGGCGGCTGGGGTCTGCGCCGGTTCCGGGCCAGCACCCGACGGAAGCCCTGGCACGTCGACGACCTGGCGCTCCAGACGCTGGTGTTGCGCGCCGCCGGCGTCGCGGTCCGGCAGGTGGAGCTCTGGCGCCTCGACCGCCGACAGCGTCGGGACGAGGTGCTCGATGTGCATCGACTCATGCGACGCGACGACCGCACGCTCGAGGTCGAACAGCGCATCCCGGGACTCCAGGACTTCCTGAACGGTCTCGGGCCCCTGGACACCGACGAGCCCGACATCTCGCCGGGCCCCCACTGCAGCCGACCTCGCCGGTGCCCCCACGTCCGCCACTGCGGCGCCGGGCGCCAGAACGACAGCGTCCGACGGCTCCCCCGCGGCGGTCGACTGCACGAGGCCCTGCACGCCCGCGGCATCACGGCGTGGGAGGACATCCCGGACGACCTGCCCCTGACCGGCCTCCAGTCCCGCATGCTGCGCGCCCTGCGGACCGGGGTCCCGGTGATCGACGAGACGGTCGCCGAGGATCTGGCGCACGACGGCGTCATGCACTTCCTCGACTTCGAGGCCTGGGCGCCGGCCATCCCCCCGAGCCGCGGCCTCGCCCCGTACGACCCGGTCCTCGTCCAGTGGTCCCTGCACACGCTGCGGGACGGCGAACTCGAGCACCGCGCGTTCCTGGGTGACAGCTCCGATCCACGGGCCAAGCTGGCGGAGAGGCTCCTCGAGGCTCTGGGTACGGACGGCCCCATCGTCGTCTTCGGCGAGTTCGAGGGGCGCGCCCTGGGGCTCCTGGGTCACTTCGAGCCGGGCCTCCTGGAAGCCCGCGGGCGGCTGGTCGACCTGCTGCCGCTCCTGCGCCGCAAGTACGTGCACCCCGGCTTCCACGGCTTCAGCCTGAAGCAGGTGCTCCCGGTGCTGTGCCCCGGCCAGGGCTACGACGAGCTGGGTCTGGTCGGTGGAGGAGAGGCGGCGCTCGCCTACGACGAGCTGGTCGACCCGGCCACCCCCCCCGAGCGCCAGAAGGAACTCCGCCGCGACCTGCTCGCCTACTGCGCGATGGACACGATGGCGCTGGTCCAGGTGCGGGAGGCCGTGCTGGGCGCGGTAGGTTCCGAGGCATGACACTCCTCCTGCTCGCCTGTTGGGAAGCGACCCCGACCGACTCCGGCTTCGTCGAGCCGGTCGACACCTCGCCCGTGCTCGAGATCATCGGCGACTACCTGGCCAGCGACGGCGCGGTGGTCGTGGTCTCCTCGACGAGCTGGCGGACGGACGACCGGACCGACACGATCGTCGAGTTCTCCAACAGTTCCAACATGTTGACTGCCGAGAACGACCACACCTCGGACGTCGCCGGGACGTACAGCCGCTACGACTGGCGCTCGGATGGCGGCCAGTGGTTCGTCTGCCGGTCGACCGAGACCGCCGAGACCGCCGAGGACGCCGCCCTGGCCGACCGGGCCCCGGACGACGACTGCAACGGCGCGGACTGGGTGTCGCTGACGCTGGCGCTGTAGGGCGGCCTAGACGAAGTACAGGAACAGGCCGGTCAGCACCGCCTGGAACGCCGCGGCCAGGGCGAACGCCTTCACGCGTCCACGCACGAAGCTCCCCAGCATGAGACCGATCATCCCGGACTCGACGACGTTGATGAAGCCGAGCGACAGCAGCTCGCCGCCCGTCATCATCGAGAACGGCGTGAGCCCGACGAGCACGTTGTGCAGCACGGCCCAGGTGATCAGGCTGCCGGCCGTGGCCATGACGAACGGGTCGCTCGGGATGCTGCCTTCGCCACGCGGGATGCGGACCTTGGGCTTGCCCCAGTGGATGCCCAGGACGATGGCCGCCGTGATGAAGGCGTACCCCTTGGCCCCAGCCCAGAACCCGGCGAGGAGGCCCGGGAACAGCCCGGTCAGCTCGGCGCCGAACGGCAGAGCCGCGTAGGCGAGGAAGAACGACAGGGCCATCCACGCGCTGGCGGCCTTCTGCAGGTCCTTGGACTTCGGGACCAGGAAGTGCCGGTCCAGGATGTCCGCGTCCGGCACGCCGCTCTCGAAGACGACCTGCCGGTCCTTGGTCTGGGCGTTGCGAAGGCGGCGGATGGCGTCGAGGGCCATGACGAGGTCCGGCTGAGGTGTACGAGGAACGACAGCGCACCCGCGCGCGCGGTTCCCTCCCGGTACGCCCACACCCCCGACGATCTTTCACCTCAGGTTCATCTGCACGAACCTGTCACGGAGGTCAGCTCCGGCGACGCTTCTTCTTGAAGCTCCACGTGAACGTGAACCGGGCGACCTCGACGCCGGCCTGGTTCGTCCCGATGGTCTCGGCGACCACCTGGACCGACTTGCCGTCCGACAGGGTCCGCGCGACCGCCTCGGCCATCGCGCGGCCGTCCCGGCAGGTGAACGTGGTGACGTCCGTGGCCTTCTTGGTGAACTCGCCCGTCATGCCCGTGATGAGCATCGACACGGGGTCCGGCGCGGCCTCGACCACGGCCAGCCCGAGCGCTCCGGTCGACATCTCCGCCGCCATGCTGAGCGCCGCGAAGTACGTGGAACGGAAGGGGTTCTGCGACCGCCAGCCGTACGGCACGGACACGCTGGAGTGGTCTGCATCGAACGACGTGATGCGCAGCCCGGCCATCAAGGCGAGCGGCAGCTTGGCCAGCATGTACCCGGACAGCATGACCGGGTTGAGCATCTTGCTGCGAAGCGACTGGACCTTGTCGTTGTCGACGTCGAACGTGGCTACGGGCGCTGTCATGGGACCTACCAGGGGGACTCTTCGAGGGTGAGCTCGCGCTGGCAGCGCCGGGTGGCGTTGGCCCACGCGATCTCCTCGGGGGTGTACGGGTTCGACGAGGTCTGGATCTCGTAGAGCATGTACTGTTCGACCGCCACACGGACGGCGTCGCCGTACTCGTTGTCGGTCCGACTGATCCAGAGCTCCAGGATCGCGCGGCGCCGGTCCTCGGGGCTCGTGTAGGGCACGTCCCCCTCGGGATCGACGCCCTCGTACCAGATGGCGTCGAGCCGCTCGGGGATGACCTCGAAGATCTTGATCGCCAGCTCGCGTCCGGCGATGGCGTCCGCGAACTCGACGACGTCCCGGCCGGCCGTCTCGACGACGCGTTCCTTGTCCTGCTCGGAGAGCTTCGGTCGAACCGCCACGGTCCCGGCAGAGACACAGGCGAACGGGTTCAGCAGGCACGGCGCCCACTCGACCACCGGCACGCCGTCCCACCAGGCTCCGGGCACATTCGGCTTCTTGATGTGCGGCGGTCGCTTGCGCATGTACATCCAGCCGTCGTCGTGGATGATGACCTTGTTCCGCCAGCCGGTCTCGTGCAGGTAGACCGTCCGATCGTCGCGCCGACGCGACTTCGTGTACCCCATGTCCACGAGCTGTTCCTCGACCTGCTTGCGCGCCTCCTGCACGATGCGTTCGTCCGTGACGATGATCTCGAGGGCGGGCTGAGAGCCGTAGCTGTCGCGCTGGATCTCGTCGCCCACGCGCGTGTCGTCCTCATCCAGATCGGCCGCGGGGGGCAGATCGGCGGCGAGGGTCAGTCCGAGCCAACAGAGGAGCACCTCTGCACTGTATCCACCGACCCCTCCCTCCGGCTATCGTTCGCGCCCCGGAGGTCTTGTGTTCCTGCTGTTGCTCGCGTGCTCGGAGTACGACCTGAAGCCGTCGGCGAACGTCCCCGAGCCGCTCGGGGACAGCGGCCTGGTCGAGCTGTTCGCCCAGCTCGAGACCGACCCGACGACGATCGCCTCGGTCGTCTGCGAGGAACAGCTCGAGGTCGTGATGCTGTCCAACGTGGGCGAAGCCGAGCTGGTCGTGGACGCCGTGTCGATCGACGGCGACGGCTGGGAGGTGGTCCAGGCCGACGTCCCCCTCACCATCGCCGTGGGCGAGAGCACGGACATCGTGATCTCGGGGACGGACGGAACCGCCGACCTGGTGATCCAGAGCAACGACCCCGACGGCGAGCTCCGGATCCCCTTGCAGGCCGCCGCGGACACCTCGCCCTGGGTCGAGCTCGTCGAGCCGGCCGTGGACGAGATCATCGCCGAGCAGGCCGCGGTCGAGCTGGTCGCGCTCGTCAGCGACGGCCAGGACCTGCCCGAACAGATGCAGGTCGAGTTCAGCTCGGATCTGACAGGCTCGATCGGGACCGTCACGCCGGACTCCTCGGGCACGGCGTCGGTCCTCTGGGCCGCGGAGAACCGGGACCCGGGGCTGCAGACGGTGAGCGTCTCGGTCGTCGACACCTGCGGACTCGTCGAGTTCGACAGCGCCGAGGTCTGCCAGCAGGCCGGCTACGAGGCCGACGAGCTGGACATCAGCACCTGGAGCTTCTCGGGCACGGCGAGCTGGGACGGCAGCAACTCGTGGGTCGAGCTGACCCCGGCCACGACCAGCCAGCTCGGCAGCGCGTTCCAGACCGCGACCTCGCTGGATGGCAGCAGCATCAGCATCCGGTTCGAGTTCTTCATCGGCAACGGCTCGGGCGCCGACGGCCTGGCCATGACGGTCATCGACACCTCGCGCATGACCTCGTTCCTGGGCAATGCCGGCGGCTGCATCGGGTACGGCAGCCACAGCGAGTGCGACGGCGGTGGTCCCGGCCTGCCCGGCTGGAGCGTCGAGGTCGACACCTACCAGAACGGCCACGACCCGACGGCCCAGGACCACGTCGCCATGTCGCTGGACGGCGACGTCGCGAACCCCCAGGCCTGGGCGGTCCTCCCCGAGATGGAGGACACCGGCTGGCACACGTTCGAGGCGGACCTGGACAGCGGACACCTGACCGTGTCGATCGACGGCGTCGCGTACATCGACCAGGCGGTCTCGGTGTCCTCCTTCCCCGCCTACGTCGGCTTCACCGCCGGCACCGGCTCGCTCACGAACGAGCACCTCATCAAGTCGCTGAGCGTGACCGAGTACGCCTGCGAAGAGTAGGACCTACCCGGCGTAGACACCCAGCTCGAGCGCCGTCGCGCCGACGTTGAGCCCGACGTGCGCCAGGATGGTGGACTCGACCCCGTACCGGTTCGCGACGGCGCCCAGCGCCAGCCCGATGAGGAAGATCTGGCCGAGCTTCATGAACGGGGCGTCGGTGTTGGGGGCGTGGAGGATCGCCCAGAACAGCGACGTGATCACGATCGCGGGCCACGGGCTCTTCAGCCAGACACCCAGCCACCGCTGGACGGCGCCGCGGAACAGCAGCTCCTCGCCGATGGCCGCGGCGCACACCGCGGGCAAGACCACGCCCCAGTTGAACCAGGCGGCCTCGCGGTCGAGGTCCGGCGTCATCTGGACCGCCAGGTCCATCAGCGAGCCCATCCCGACGCTGAGCTGGTGGAACAACACGGTCGAGGCCAGCCCCACGGCCACCCCGCCGACGACGGCGGCGACGAAGATCTTCGGGTCGACCTTCTCGCGGTAGAGCAGCGGGAACGCCGAGTGCTCCCCGCCGGCCCGCAGCGTGACCGGGACCATGACGCCGTACAGCGCGAGCACGACCGCCGCGCCGGGCAAGACGCCGATGAGCCCCGCGATCTTGGCGTCGTCGCCGGACAGCCCGCCGAACGGAAGGATGGCCGAGACCTCGGTGAACCAGGCGCCGACGACCCGATTCGGCAGGTCGAGCGCCAGCATCGCGATGGCGAACACGAGCCCGCGGCGAAGGTGACGGCGGGTGTGCTCCCAGTGCCCGATGGCCGCGATCGACACCGCCAGCAGGGCCGCGAGCTGAAGCCCCGCGCCCGCGAAGGTGAGCGCCAGGATCGGGAGGTCGGACAGGTCCATCGCCGCCACCCTACCGGTTGGCTCGCGTCTGGGGGAGACTACGTCATGGCCTGGATCCGAACCCTCGACGACCACGAAGCCACCGGCTCGCTGGCCCGTCAGTACAAGGCCGCGCTCCGGCGTGCAGGAAAGGTGTTCGGCATCGTGCGGCTGCACAGCCTGGACGCGGATCTGCTCGGCGCGAGCATGCGGCTCTACGCATCGACCATCACGCGCGAAGACCTGCCGCTGAGCCGGCGGCAGCGCGAGCTCATCGCGGTCATCACCTCGCGCGCCAACGAGTGCTTCTACTGAACGCTGGCGCACGGAGTGGATCTCCGGGACGAGGGCATGCCGACCGACCAGGTCGATGCGGTCATCCGTGACTGGCGGACGGCCGGACTGGACGAGGTCGAGTCGGCGCTGGCCACCTACGCCGACAAGCTGACCCGCACACCGGGCGCGGTCCGGGAGACCGACCTGGAGCCCCTGCGCGCCGCGGGACTGACCGACGAGCAGATCCTGAACGCCGCGTCGGCCTGCAGCTACTTCAACTTCATCAACCGGATGGCCGACGGCCTGGGCGTCGATCTGGAGCCGGAGATGCAGGGCCTGCGCCCGCCCTGGGGCGACGACACTCTTGCGAGCCCGGTTCGGCGCTGACGGCGGATCCGTCACCGATTACCCTGGACGTGATGCACGAGACGGGGGACAGCGCAGACCGCATCCGGACCATCGCTCCGCTTGTGCTGCGCTCCTACCTCCGCATGGGCGCCGAGCCTCTGGGAGCCACGGTCCAGAGCAACGAAGGCGTCCTCCAGCTCCACGCCGAGCGTCTCCTGGCCGAGCTCCGCTTCGTCGAGGACGGGGTCAAGGCGTGCGTCGCGAGCGACAGGGGGAACGTCGAGTTCCACAGCGAGCTGCCCTCGAGCATGGGCGACATCGGGGCCTGGTCCCAGCGGCAAGCGGCGAACGTCCTGCACGCCATCGAGTCGACGCGCGAGCCCGCGGACGCCGCCCAGCCGCTGGACCTGCTCATCGTGGACGACGAGCCCATCCTGCTGCACTCGCTCGCCCGGGTGCTGCGCGGCCACCAGATCACCCACGCCGCCTCGGTCACCGAAGCCCGAGCCTCCATCGCCGAGAACCGCTTCGACGGCATCCTGCTCGACGTGATGATGCCGGGCGCTCCCGGTACCCAGCTGCTGGACGAGCTGCGCGTGAGTGACCCCGATCTGGCCCTGCGGGTCTGCCTGATGACGGCCGAGCCCGGACAGGTCGCCGCGCGGAAGTCGACGCCGATCCTCGTCAAGCCGTTCACGCGCAACCACCCGGCGACGGCGCTGCGCTGCATCCAGGCGCGTGGGGCGAGGGCGACTCGGCGACTCCGGTCGAGTAGCGCCCGCTCTACTCCTTGCGCGGCCCGCGCCTGCTCTTCGGAACGTTCGAGTACATGACCCGGTCGTAGAGCCAGTTCGGCAGGCGACGGGTGAGCCACATCAGGCCCTCCATCTGCCACGGGACGGTGAACTCGCCGTCGCGGCGCTGGATGGCCCCAGCCACCCGGCGAGACAGTTCCTCGGGCGACAGCAGGAACGGCATGGGGTTCTTGTTCCCCTTGACGAGATCCGTGTCGATGAAGCCGGGCTGGACCGTGGTGCACTGGATGCCGCGGGGCTTCAACTCGACGCGCAGCGACTCCCAGAACGTCGACACCGCCGACTTGCTGGCCGAGTACGCGCTCCAGGTCGGCAGCCCACGCATTCCGGCGACGCTGCTGATGGCGACCAGCTGGCCCCGGCCACGAGCGAGCATGCCGGGGAGCACCGCCTCGACCCCGTAGACGCACCCGTTGAAGTTGACGTTCATGATGTGCACGACGTCTTCAGCGTTGAACGTGTCCGCGTACTGCAGCCCGATGACGCCAGCGTTGCAGACCAGGACCTCGCATGGACCCTGCTCGGCCTCGAGCGAGGCGATGGCGGCCGCCAGCCCCTCCCGGTCGGTCACATCGGCCGTCGCGACCGCGGCCTGTCCACCCGAGGCTCGGACGCTCGCCGCGACCTCGTCGAGCTTGTCCGCCCGTCGAGCGATGAGCCCGACGCTGTAGCCGTGTCGGCTCAGCTCGTGCGCGAGCGCAGCGCCGATTCCAGCCGACGCCCCGGTGATGATGGCGTGATAGCCCATGCCTCCTCCTCGCCGCGCGACGCGGACGGACCGCTAACCCGGCGCGCCCCATGTCCAGCTCATCCATCGGGCCGTTTCGGCTGACCGCCCCGCTCGGACGAGGGGCGGCCGCCGAGGTGTACCGGGGCACCCACGCGAGCGGACTCGAGGTGGCGGTCAAGGTGCAGACGCACGACGGCGCCGCCGCCGCCAAGGCCGTCGCGACCTTCCGGACCGAGGTGCGAGCGGTCGCGCGGCTCGACCACCCGAACGTGGTCAAGCTGTACGAGCTGGGTGGGGTCACCGCCCGCGAGGCCTCCGACTTCAGCGGCCGCTTCGAGCCCGGCGCCCCCTGGCTGGCGATGGAGCTCTGCGAGGCCGAGCACCTGGGCGCGTACAAAGGCACGATGCCGTGGCCCCGGCTTCGAAGCGTCCTGCTCCAGCTCCTGGATGCGCTGGGACACGCCCACGCGAACGGCCTCGTCCACCGGGACGTGAAGCCCGGCAACGTCCTGCTCAGCGGGGACCGGGTCGTGCTGTCGGACTTCGGCCTGGCGCTTCCTGTCCTCGAGCACGGGACAGAGCTGCCCAGCGCCGGGACCCCCGCGTACATGGCCCCGGAGCAGCTGCGCGGGGAGTGGCGCCGGTTCAGCGGCCAGACGGACCTGTACGCCGTCGGCAGCCTGGCTTGGACGATGCTCACCGGCGAGCCGCCGTTCGGACGGAAGATGGCCCCGGCGGTCCAGGGTCACCTGAACCGCCCACTCCCGAGGCTGGTCGCCGACGCCCCCCAGGGGGTGGAGAAGTGGCTTCGCTTCCTGATGGCCAAGGACCCGGATGACCGGCCCGCGAGCGCCGCCCACGCCGCCGCGGCTCTGCTCGACCTGACCCCGAGCGCCTTCGTCCCGTTCCCGACCTCGTTCGACCGGACCGAGCCGGTGGCCCGCAAGCCGCTCCCCGGGCTCGGGCTCTACGCGCTCCGACCGCCGCCGCTCGTCGGCCGACTCCCCCAACGCGAGAAGCTGTGGCACGCCCTGGGCGAGGCCATCGAGGGCAAGCCCCAGGTCGTCGTGTTGAGCGGCCCGGCTGGTGTCGGCAAGAGCCGCCTGGCCGCCTGGCTCTGTACCCGCGCCCATGAGCTGGCCGGCGTGCGCTCCGGTCGGGCGGTCCACGGTCCCCAGCCGAGCCCCCGAAGCGGCCTGACCGGACTCGTCCGCCGGCAGCTACGCGCCGAAGGGCTGAGCGGCGAGGACCTGCACGCCCAGACGCGCATCTTCGGCCTGGCCGACTGGCTCGAGGGCAAGAGCTCGCTGGCTCCGATGGCTCGACACGCGCTGGTCCGCGAGGCGCTGGACGAGCTGACCGTGACCTGGCTCGACGACGTGCAGTGGGGCGAGGAGGCCCTGCAGTACGCCCTGGCGCATCTCGCCGATGAGCAGCAGGGGCTGCTGCTCCTGACCGTCCAGGACGAGGGGCTGCGCGACCGACCGCGGGCCCAGGCCCTGCTCGCCGAGCTCGCCGCAGCCGGCGCCCAGACCCTGCCCATCGAGCCGCTCGCCGACGCCGAGTCCCAGGAGCTGGTCAGCGGCCTGCTGGGGCTCGAGCCCAGTCTGGCGCAACAGGTCCACGAGCGCGCCGGTGGCATCCCCCTCTTCGCGGTCGAGCTCGTCGGCGAGTGGGTCCAGGACGGCGCCCTGGTCGAGGGGCCCGATGGCCTGGCCCTTCGACACGGCGCCGAGCTCCCGGCGGACCTGGCCGGTCTCTGGCGCACCGCCGTGCGTCGACTGCTGGTCGGCCGCACCACGGACGACGGGCTCGCGCTGGAGGTCGCGGCGGCGCTCGGCACCTCGGTCGAGGACGACGAGTGGCTGGACGCGTGCACGCACCGCGGCCTGGCCCCCAGCCCCGACCTGCGCGAGGCGCTCGTCGAGCGCGGCCTCGCCATCGAAGACGCCACCGGCTGGAGCTTCGCCCACGGCCTGCTCCGGGACGCCATCCTCGAGTCCGCGACGGACGTGTCGGCACACAACGCCGCCGCCGCAGCCATGCTCGGCGAGCGCATCGGGGCCGGCGTGGACGAGCGCTACGCCCTGCACCTCCTGGCCGCCGGGATGCACGAGGAGGCCCTGCGCCCGCTTGTCCTGGCCGCTCAGGAGGCCCGAGCCCGCGGCGACACCGAGGCCGCCTCGCGCCTGCTCGACCTGCACGTCGTCGCGCTGGACAACGCCGAGATCCCACCCACCGACCCCCGCCGCGGCGACACCTGGGCCAAGCGCGCCTCGCTGACGGTCGGGATGGGCGACGTGGAGCGGGCCCAGCGCGTCTGCCAGGACCTGCTGACGCTCGCACGTCACCACGGCTGGCGCCGACACGAGGCGGTCGCACTCCGCGAGCTCAGCGGCGTCTACGCCAAGTACGGCCGCCACGACGAGGCGGTCGCGACGATGGAGGAGGGCCTTGACGTCGCGCTCGAGCTGGCCGACGAGGCCCTGGCCGCGCGGGCCTGGTGGCAGCTCGGCCTGACCCTCGACCAGCGCGGGGACCGGCAGCGCGCCGTCGAGATGCTCGCTCGGGCGGTCCAGTTCGCCGCCGAAGGGGACGACCCGGCCTGTGAAGCGGGCGCTCACCTGGCGCTGGCGAACGTCCAGTCCCAGCTCGGCAACCTGGATGTGGCCGAGCACCATGCCCGGCAGGCGCTGGGAATCCACGCCCAGATCGAGATCGTCCACGGGCAGGCGGGGGCCTACAACTCGCTCGGCGAGGTCGCCCGGATGCGCGGCGATCTGGCCCGAGCGGAGATGCGCTACCGCCAGGCGCGCCGCTGGTTCCTCCGAGCGCGCAGCCCCGACCTGCACGTGGCCGAGCTGAACCTGGCCAGCACGCTGACCGACCAGGGCGACCCCGTGGCCGCGCTCCAGATGTTCGATGCCGCGCTGGCCGGCCTCCGCCGATCCGGCTGGACCTACCTGATCGGCGGCGCCGAGATCTTCCGGCTCCCAGCGGTCGCCATGCTCGGCGACTGGGACGAGCTGAGCCGGGGCTTGCAGCGCGCCGAGAGCGAGCTGGGGCGCACCGGCTTCGCCCACGAGGACTGCCGCACCAGCGCCCGACGAGCTCGCGAGCTGACCGAGGCCGCCGGCCAGATCGACCTGGCCGTCCGGTGTCAGGCCCTCGAGGACTTCCAGACCGAGGCGCTCAAGTGACCACCGTGTTCGTCGGCATCGCTCCCGGGCTCGAGCACGCGCTCGCCGAGGAGATCCAGAGCCTGGCGCAGCGCCCCGTCCAGGTGGTCGAGGGCGGCGTGGAGATCGAGGGTGACGTCGTCGACGCCGCTGGACTGGCGCTGTGGAGCCACTGTGCGGGCCAGGTGCTGGTCCGCATCGCCGAGCTGCCCGCCGCGAGCCTGGAGCAGCTGCGGCAGGGCGTCATGAAGGTCGACTGGAGCCAGTGGATCCACCCCGGCCAGACGGTCGAGGTCCGCGTCACCAAGATCGAGGCCCGACTGGGTCGGACCGACGTCATCACCAAGAAGGTCGAGCGGGCCATCGGCGACAAGATGCGCTCGGCGAGACGCCGAGGTCGGCCTCCCCGCGACGTCGTCCAGATCCGGGTCCGGGTCCGAGGCAAGCGCGCCACGCTCTCCATCGACGCCGGCGGCCCGAGCCTGCACAAGCGCGGCTGGCGCCAGGCCACGGCCAAGGCCCCCATCCGCGAGAACCTGGCTGCAGCCTGCCTGATGGCCGCGGGGTGGCAGCCCGGCGTGCCGCTGTTCGACCCGATGTGTGGCGCCGGCACCTTCCCGATCGAGGCGGCGTGTTGGAACGACGACCGTGCGCCGGGCGTCGAGCGCATCCCTCCGATCACGCGGGTCCCCTGCTTCCCGGCCAAGACGTGGCAGCAGATGCTCGCCGAGGCTCGTACCGGCGGCCGTGACGGTGGCGTGGTGGTGGGCTCGGACCGGAACCAGGGCGCGATCGACGCCGCGCGCGCCAACGCCAAGCGCGCCGGCGTGGCGCCGACACTCGAACGGAAGAGCGCCACGGCGCCGCTCTCCACGCCGGTCCAGGGGCCGGGGCTCGTCATCCTCAACCCGCCGTACGGCAAGCGCGTCGCCGAGAACATCGAGCTGGCGCCGCTGTACCGGAAGACCGGACAGGCGCTGCGTCTCCAGTTCCCCGGCTGGCGCGTCGCGTGCGTCTGCCCCGAGGCCTCGCTGGCTGGCCACCTCGGCCGCAAGATGGAGCAGGTGGCCCGCTTCAGCAACGGCGGCATCTCGGTGTCACTGTTCGTGGGCGAGCTTCCCGCCGCCGGTCAGGCACGCTCTGGTTAGTTCATCTCTGAGGTACAACGCCGACTCCAATGCATCCGTTCACCAAGCACAGCGACGCGCTCCTCCACCCGGAAGAGATGCTGCCCAACGCGCCGGCGCTGGCGGTCGCGACCGCGGTCTGGACCCGTCGCCAGTCCGGTGTGCTGATGGGACCGGTGACCGACACGCTGATGATCCGCGGCGAGCCGCACCGACCCGAGGGCGTCGGCGACATCGTTCGCGCGCTCTACACCGGGAGCCTCGTCTTCCGCCCCGGCGAGCGGACCGAGCGACCCGGGATCAACTTCCTCGGCCCGCACCTGTACGAAGCAGGCCGACGCCTGGCCGACCAGCCCGCCCTGCGACAGCAACCCGACTGCTTCCTCGTCGACGCTCCCGGGGCCGAGGCCGCCCGGCGCCTACCGCTCCACCCGGTGACGCGCGCGATGCTCGCCCGACGGCCCGAGGGCGGCGCCTCGCTGCGCGCCCTCTTCCGCGAGGTGGCCGTCGATCAGAACCGGGTCTTCGAAGACATCGCGGTCCTGGTCGCGCTCGGTCTGCTGCAGCTCGACGACCGCTCGCCCCGAGCCGAGCCCGCCATCGAGGAGACCCCTCCCCCGCCTCGCCGGGCCCGCGACATCCTGGCCCACCGCCTGCGCCGGGACTGGGACCGCATGCAGGGCAATGACGACTGGGGGGTCGTCGGCGTCGCGCCGACCATGGACGAGCGCGCCATCGACCGAGCCTGTGACCGCATGCTCCGCCGGTACAGCGGCCTGGTGTCTGACGCGAGCCTGCAGCCCGAGGCTCGAGACCTGGCCCGCCTCCTCCACCGCCGCGTCGGCGAGGCCGTCGCTCGGATCCGCCCGGAGACCGCGTGATCCTCCTCGCCCTGGCTTGCGCCAAGGAGACGCCTGGCATCGACACCTCGTTCCAGGACGCGGACGAGGACGGCGTCGAGTGGCTCGACGACTGTGACGACTACGACGCCGAGGTCGGCGCGCCCCTGACCTGGTACGCGGACACCGACGGCGACGGGTTCGGAAACCTCGCAACAGCGACCGACGCCTGCGAGCAGCCCAACGCCTTCGTGCTGGACGACACCGACTGCGACGACGGCAACGGCGCGGTGAACCCCGCCGCCACCGAGGTCTGCAACGGCTTCGACGACGACTGTGACGGCGCGCTCGACGGGGACGACGACGACGTCGACCTCTCGACCGGACGGGCGTACTACGCGGACGCCGACAGCGACGGGTACGGCGACCCCGAGGACAGCGTCGAGTCCTGCTCGATCCCCAACGGCTACACGCCCGACGACTCGGACTGCGACGACGCCGAGGCCGCGATCAACCCGGATGCACCCGATCTCTGCAACGAGGTCGATGACGACTGCGACGGCGCCGTCGACGACTGCAACGGCGAGTCGGACGAGGCCAGCGCGACGGACGCGACGGACGCGACGACTTCGACTCCGGCGACACGACGACGCTGTCGACCGCTGGCGTCTGGGCTCCGGTGCTCGTCGTCAGCGAGTGAGCCGTCGGGCTTGTCGCAGCATCACACCGGGTCTACGCTGAAGGCACCAATACGGAGGTGCCCCATGACAACCGCTGCCACGACCGGGCTCGACCTCCGCCTCGGCCTGTCCGACTGACGGAGACCAGCGCTCTCGCCCCGCGCTGAGCCGCTCCCACGGGAGCATCCGACCGCTCGCCGGTCTTCCCTTCGTGCGCCATGCCGGCGCCGGAGTCCGTCTTGATCTTCGATCTCTCCCAGCTCGGCTGGGACTCCGAGTACGCGTCCGCGTTCTCCGACCTCGCTCCTGCCGGAGCCTTCCCTGCACGCGTCCTGGCCGAACACCGCGGCCAGCTCGAGCTCCAGTCCGCCGATGGCGTGCTGCGCTCGACGCTTCCCCTCACCCACGACGAGCTGGCCGCGCCCGCCGTCGGCGACTGGGTCGTCGCCATCCCGACCCCGGGCCACGAGGTGCCCGCCCACACCATCGCGGTCCTTCCACGTCGCACCCGCTTCGTGCGCAAGACCATCTTCCACCACTCGACGGGGCAGCTCGTCGCCGCCAACGTCGACACCGTGCTCATCGCCACGTCGGCCAACGCCGAGCTCAACGCCCGCCGGACCGAGCGGTACCTGGCCGTCGTCCGCGGAGGCGGGGCCGAGCCGGTGGTCGTCCTGACCAAGTCCGACCTCGTCGAGGACGTCGACGCGCTCCTCGCTGGGATTCCGTGCGAGGCCGTCGCGGTCTCGGCTCTGCACGGACGAGGTCTCGAGCAGCTGTCGCGCTGGGTCGGTCCGGGCCGGACCGTGGCGCTCGTCGGCAGCTCGGGCGTCGGCAAGTCCACCCTGGTGAACGCCCTGCTCGGCGGCCAGGTCCAGGACACCGGCGAGATCCGGGAGCACGACGCACACGGCCGGCACACCACGACGACGCGGCGACTGCTCGCCCTGCCAGGTGGTGGCGCGCTGATCGACACCCCCGGGATGCGCGAGCTGGGCCTGTACGAGGCCGACGTGGGCGCAGCGTTCGAGGACATCGCCGCGCTGGCCGAGAGGTGTCGCTACGCCGACTGCCACCACGAGACCGAGCCCGGGTGCGCGGTGGTCGAGGCGATGGACTCGGGCGAGCTGGCCGAGGAGCGCCTACGGAGCTTCAACAAGCTCGAGCGGGAGCTCGCTCGGGAGAAGCGACGCCAGGTGAAGGGCGCCGAGCGGCGGAGCTCGCGGAAGCGCAGCAAGATGATCCGAAGCCATCAGAAGTGGCGGAAGGACCACGGGGTCTAGAACAGGTCCGCGACCCCGTTGTCCTCGGGCCGGAACCGCTCGGGGTCCACCGTCGACTTGCCGATCCGCAGCACGAAGTGCAGGTGCGGGCCGGTCGAGCGGCCGGTGTTCCCCGACAGACCGATCTCGACGCCACGGTCGACCTCGTCACCCCCCTCGACCTCGAGCTCGGACAGGTGGCAGTAGCTGGTCTTCACGCCGTAGCCGTGGTCCAGCACGATGTACTTGCCGTTGATGTCGTCTTCGCCGGCGACGCTGACGGTGGCGTCCTGGGCGGCCACGATGATGGTCCCCTCGGGCACGGCCAGATCGACCCCGTTGTGCAGCTTCTTGGTGCCCAGGACGGGGTGGGTCCGGTAGCCGTAGGGCGACGTCAGCCGGTGGTCCTCCTGGACCGGCCAGGCCAGGTCCAGCATCTTGGCCGCACCCAGCGTGCTGGCGACGATGCGGTCCCCGTCCGCCTGGGCCTTGCTCGGCAGGTAGCGGCGGTAGCTGGCGTAGCTCTCGGGGTCGGCCTCGCCCGAGGAGCTGGCGCGCTGGATGGCGCGGGACCGCTGCTCCTCGCCGAACGCATGGATCTCGAGCGTGGCCTCGGGGTTGGTGCCCTCGTGCAGCTGGTCGAGCTTCTTCAGCTCGTCCTTGCCGAGGACCACCGCGGCGGCGGTCCGATACGGCTCGGGGAACGGTCCCTCGCCGACGCCGGACAGGTCCGGGTTGTCCACGATGGCCTGGATCTTGGTCGCGAACTCCTCGCTGATCCCGGTCGTGAAGCTGGCCACGAGGGAGGCGGCTTCCTTTGTCTCCCCGCGGACCTTGGCGTAGGCCCAGCCTCCGATGCTGCCGATGGGTGTGCGCCAGGCGACCGCGAGGACGACGAGCGAGACGAGCAAAAGGTCCACGAGACCTCCGCGCCGGACCTTCTGGGGGATCACGAGCCGCCCCCCAGGAGTCCATGAATCGGGAGGCCGTGCCAGGCCGCCAGTCCGGCGATCAAGACGAGCAAAGGAGCCCACCCAAGCCCCTTCGTCCGTCGCTTCGGAACATCCAGCCCCCCGACGATGCGGCGGAGTCCCGTCCACCCGAGTCGCCAGCCGACCAACCCCGCCACCGTCCAGCCCGCGACCATCGCGGTGGTGGCATGCCACTCAGCGAGCTGATCCTCGACGGCCATGCCGACCACCCAGCTGCCCGCGAGCGCCACAGGCACCCAGAACAACGGGAGGACGACGGCCTCGACCGACAGCTTTCGCTTCAAGGACTCGACGCTGACGTCCGGCTCCTGCGCCGTGAGCGCCAGCGCGCTGAACATGTAGAGATCGATCACCAGCTCGAGCACGAAGGCGAGCCACGAGCTGGGCGAGACCAGGCTGTCCGGCTGGAGGCCGCCCATCTGGAGCTTCACCGCGATCGCGGAGATCACGTGGTCATTCAGCCACAGCAGGCCCTGGAACACGTGATCGTCGAGCCGATCGGCCGCCAGGTGCACGCCCAGGGCGGCCACTCCGAGCTGGCCCAGCCCCACCCAGATGGGTCGGGTCTGCGCGATGGCGCTGTCTGCACGGAGGGTGAAGCCGATCATCGGTGTCCTTGTCGACAGGGGAACCCTGCACGGGGTTCGTCCAGAACCTGTGCAGTGATGTGAGAACGTCCGTGCATGGCCGTTTCTTTCACCCTCGGACCGTTCCAGGTCGACGCGCTGCTGGCCGTGGGTGGAATGGGCGAGGTCTGGCGCGGAACGCACGTCGAGCAGGGCATTCCCGTCGCGGTGAAGGTGATCACCAACTCGCTGGCCCGGCGAGCGACCTACCGGGCGAGCTTCCGGAACGAGGTGCGCTCGGTGGCCGGCCTGTCCCACCCGGGCGTCGTCCTGGTGCTGGATCACGGCGAGGTCAACCGCGCCGCCGAGGCCGCCACGAAGGGGCGGATGGTCGCGGAGAGCCCCTACCTGGTGATGGAGCTCGCGACGGGCGGCTCGCTGGCGTCGAGCGGCGTGGTGGCGACCTGGCGGGACCTGCGTCGTGTCCTGGCCGACCTCCTGGACGCGCTCGCCCACGCCCATGCCCGAGGTGTCGTGCACCGCGACCTCAAGCCCGGGAACGTCCTGCTCAGCGGGCCCGCCGATCTGCGCCCCGGCCTGAAGCTGGCGGACTTCGGTCTGGCGCACGCCGGCGAGTCGATCAGCGCGCGAGCCGGAGCGGCCGGTACCCCCCGCTACATGGCGCCCGAGCAGTTCCTGGCCCAATGGCGCGACTACGGTCCGTGGACGGACCTGTACGCCGTCGGCTGCCTGGCCTGGGAGCTCGCAACCGGAACGGGTCCGCACCCCGGCCGCGGGTACGTGACGCTTCGGCAGGCCCATCTGCACGAGACGCCGCGGAGCCTGAAGCCCTCGCCGAGCCTGCCGCGCGGCTACGAGAGCTGGCTTCGCAAGCTCCTGGAGAAGGACCACCGGCGGCGGTTCCAGTGCGCGGCGGATGCGGCCTACGCGCTGGCCAGGCTGCCCCCGCCACGCGAGCCGCACCGGGCGCTGCCCCAGCGAACCGAGCGCCGACGGGACAACGCGACCTTCACGGTCAGCGCGATCCCGCCGCCGCCTCCAACGCTGACGTTCTTCGCGACGACCTCCAGCGATGAGGACGAACTCGAAGTGATGGCGCCGCCCCTCCCGGCCAGCTGGCGGCGCGAGGAGGCGCCACCCCCGAGTCCTCGCCTCGCGGGCGCCGGACTCGGACTGTGGGGACTGCGGGCGATTCCGCTCGTCGGCCGCGCCGTGGAGCGCGACCGGATCTGGGAGGCCCTGCACCAGGTCGATCGGACCGGCTCGGCGCGGGCCGTGGTGGTCCGAGGCCCCGCGGGGATCGGCAAGTCCTCGCTGGCCGAATGGGCACTCCATCGTGCTGCTGAGCTGGGCGGCGCACAGGCCGTGCACACCCGTCACGCGTCCGGCGACGGCATCGATTCGCTCGCCGAGATGCTGGCCCGCCACACGTCGACGGTCGGCCTGGACCACGAACGGGTCGCGGTGCGCATTGCTGAGCTGCTGAGCAGCCAGGACGTCGACGACGAGCTGGAGTGTCGGTCGCTCGCCGACTGGATCTGCCCCTCGCCGCAGATGCATCCGGCGGGCCCCGAAACGCGCTTCGCGCTGCTGCGCCGGTACCTCACCCGCCTGGGCCGGACCGTGGTCTTCCACATCGACGACGTGCAGTGGGGCGCCGAGTCGCTCCGGTTCGCGCGCTGGCTCCTGCGACAGCAGGACGAGAGCCCCAGCCCGTTCCTCCTGCTGCTGAGCATCCGGGACGCCGACGCCGGTCCCGAGGTCACGGCGGCGCTCGAGAGCCTGATCGCGGAGCCCCACTGCAGCGTCCTGTCGCTCGAGCCGCTGCCCGGTGCGCAGACACGGAAGCTCGTCGAGGAGCTGCTGCTGCTGGACGGCAAGCTGGCCAGCGAGGTCCAGTCACGCGCCCGCGGCAACCCGATGTTCGCCGTCCAGCTCGTGGACGACTGGATCGACCGCGAGATCCTGGAGGTCGGGAAGCGAGGCTTCGTGCTCCGGCCCGGCGAGCGCGCTGCGATCCCGGACGACCTGTACGCGCTCTGGGAGGCCCAGCTGTCCGGCCTCATCAGCGGGACCGACCGGCAGGCGCTCGAGGTCGCCGCGCTGTTGGGCCGCGAGGTCGACGATGTCCTGTGGAGAATGGCGATGTTCGAGGCCGAGGTGACCGAGCCCGACGCCCTGGTCGACCGGCTGGTCGCTCGACGCCTCGCCACCCGTGGACCGGATGGCTGGCGCATGGCCCACCCGATGCTGCGGGAGAGCCTGGAGCGGTCGGCCCGAGAGAGCGGTCACTGGTCCGCCCTGAACCTGGGCTGCGCTCGTGCCCTGCAGGCGCGCTACCCCGCGGGCGGTCGCCGGGTGGACTCCAGCGTGGGCAAGCACCTGGTCGCTGCGGGTGAGCTGGAGGAGGCGCTCGTCCCGTTGCGGACCGCCGCGCGCTCGCGGCTGGACCGAGCGGACCTCTCCGGCGCGATCTCGATGCTGCGGCTGCACGACCGCTGCAGCAAGGAGCTCGGCCTGCCGAACACGCACTTCGAGGTGGCCGAGCGGCACCTGCTGACGGTGCAGCTCCTGGTCGCCAAGGGACGCTTCGCCGAGGCCGAGACCCGAGCCGGAGACATCGTCCGTCGGATGGGCTCACAGCCCGCGGGCGCCCATGCCCTGTGCGAGCTTGGCCTCTGCCTGCTCAAGCGCGGCGCCCTGGACGAGCACAAGGTGCACAGCCGACGAGCGGCAGCGCTGGCCAGGGCCATGGGGGACGCCCCTCTCGAGGCCCGGGCGCTCGGGGTGATGGCCGAAGGCGCCCGCCTGCAGGGCCGCTACCGCGAAGCGCTCTCCCTGGCGCAGTCCGCTGTCGACCTGTGCCAGCAGACCGGCGACCTTCGGACCGTCGGCAACGTCCTGCTGCTGATGGGACAGGCGCATGCGGAGCTCGGCGAGCTGGACCAGGCGGCCGAGCTGACCCGCAAGGCGCGCGTCGCCTTCGACCGCACGGGAAACCCGGTCGGCGCGGGGGCGGCGATCAACTCGCTCGCCGACTGGGCCCGACGCAGCGGCGCCCTGGCCCAGGCCGAGGAGGGCTACCTGGAGGCCCTGGACCTGCTGCGCGCGCTCGGGAGCCCGGACACGCTGGTCCCTTGCCTCAACCTGGGCATCGTCCGCACCGAGCGAGCCGACTACCAAGGCGCGCTGGACATCCTGCGGACCGGGCTGGCGCTGGCCGAGCGAGGCGGCCGACGGGCCTGGATCGGCATGGCCCACGCACTGATGCTCCCCGCGGTGGCCGCGTTCGAGGACTGGGCCGCGTTCGATGACCACCTGTCCCACGTCGAGCGCGACCTGGTCGCGGCGGGAGTCGTCGACGGCGACGTCGCCCGTGCACTCGAGCTGGCCGGGGTCATGGCCGGGCGAGCACAGGACGAGCGGGCCCGAAAGGCGCTGACCCTGGCCGTCGAGCACTGGCGTGGAATGGGCCGCGAGGACCGCGTGACGACCGCGCGGCTCGCCCTGGATCGCCTGCCCGCGTGAGGCGGGACCTGCTCGTGCTCGCCGTGGCGCTCGTGCTGCGGGCGGCGCTGGATCTCGAGTGGCTCGCGCGCGATCCCGACGCCTTCGTCGAGCTCGAGGAGACGTGGAACGCGTCGGTCGCCTGGATGGCGCTGAACGGCGACCTGGGCGGCTCGCTGCTGGCGCTCCAGTACAAGGAGTTCTGCGGTGGATGCAGCGTCGTGGCGGCGCTGGGGACGTTCCCGCTCGCGGCCGGGGACTCGCTCCTGGCCTGGAAGAGCCAGGCGTTCCTTTGGACAGCGGGCATCACGACCTGCGGGTTCATGGCGCTCCGGAACCTGGTCGGGAGCCAGGCGGCGTGGGCGTGGGCGGCACTGATGGCCCTGCCGACCGCAGGCGCCTCGGCGTTCGGACTGGTCCTGTTCGGCAACCACCACGAGGTGCAGCTGTTCGTGCTCGCCGCACTCTGGGCGTGGTCCTCGGGCCGTCCGCTGGCGGTCGGCCTCCTGCTCACCATCGGCGCGTGGTTCTGCCGGACGGGTCTGTTCGGGGTGCCGATCCTCTTGGCCTCGGCCTGGGCCCATCGGGACGCACCGGCGCGGCTCGGGCGGCTGGCGCTCGGGGTCGGGCTGGGCGCGCTGGTGTTCCTCCTGCCAAGCGGCTCGGACGGCAGCGGCTACCACCTGAGCTCGCTGGCGGCGGACCCGGTCGGGCGGCTGGTGCAGCTGTTCCACCCGGCCGTGCTGGGAGACCGTCTGTTCGCCGGCGCGGGAGCCGGGGTGGGCGCGGTCCTGCTCGTCTCGGGGCTCGGCGGGCTCGCATACGCCCGCCGTCCAGTCCTGGCAGGGCTGGCGGGGGCCTTCGCGCTCGGGTTCGCCCTGGTCGATGTGGCGCTCCCCGAGTCCCGGGACGTCCTCGTCCTGATGAACGGTCGGTACTGGGGGCCGTGGTCCACGTGCCTGGCGCTGGGGCTCGCCGCTGGGATCGGCAAGGCGCCGTCCAGGTGGTCGCTGCTGGCCGTGATCCCGCTGATGGTCTCCTCGGCCGCGACCCGTCCGATGGACGCCGGCAGCTCGTCGATCGCGCACCACCGCGCGACCGACCTGGCGTTCTTCGCGTCGCTGGCGACCCATCGGCTCTCGGTCCACGACCTGGCCGACACGGCGGGCGCGACCGAGCGGGAGGAGGACCTGCTTCGCCTCCTCGAGGGCATCGAGGCCGGACGTGGGCTCGCCGAGCTGCCCCACCCGATCGACGGCCAGCTCGCGTTCGGCATCGGCCTGCAGTTCGCTCGCGAGCGCCTCGAACCGAGCCAGCTCGCCGAAGCCGAGATCTACCTGACCCTGAACCCTGAGCACCAGGTCGACGTCGGCCGGGGGATGGCCGCCAATGTGCTGGCCCACACCGGCCCCGGCGACCATGAGCCGTGGCTGCAAGCGGCGCTGGGTCGGGCCCTCGTCCACCAGTGCGGCATGAAGCGCGACTGCCTGGAGCGCTCGATGCGGGCGAGCCCCCAGCCGTCCGAGCTCGCGTGGGGCTACGGACTGGCGCTCCGCACGCGGGGGGAGCCGCCGCTGAAGCTCAACGCCCTGGCCGAGGCCTTCGGCGAGCACGCGGGTGACTTCGAGGACGGACTCGACCACCCGTTGGCGGGTCTGGATCGGCCGATCGGTGTGGACGCGCCGCCCGACGTCGAGCACCGGGCGCCAGGGCTGTAGGCCCGGACGACCGGCGCGAGCCGCTACACTCCGCGGCGTGAGCGCCTCCAAGATCGCCGTCGTCCTGGTCCTGACCGCGGCCTGCCTGATCTGGGTGCTGTGGGGCATCGACTGGTCCCAGATCCAGGTCTCAGCGGCCGACGCCAACTACGCCTATGTGGCGCCCGTCTTCGGCATCTACCTGCTCAACCACTGCATCCGGAGCGTCCGGCTCAGGCTGCTGCTCGACCGGGCGGACATCGCGTTCTCCGAGATGTTCGCGGTGACGACCATCGGCTTCCTCGCCATCAACGTGGTGCCGCTGCGGCTGGGCGAGTTCGTGCGTCCGTACCTGCTGCTCGAGCGCTCCAAGGTCCCGTTCGGCACGAGCTTCGCCGCCGTGTTCATCGAGCGACTGCTCGACCTGCTGGGGCTGATGACGATGCTGCTCGTGGTCGGCTGGCAGGTCGATCTCCCCGAGCAGGGCGTCATCGTGGGCGACGTCGACGTGTTCGCGGCCGGCCAGAAGGTCATCGGCACGCTCATCGGCGGCGGCATGCTGTTCCTGCTCGGGCTCCTGATCATCGGCAAGCCGCTCATCGCGCTGGTGCTCAGGTTCATCCCCGTCGAGCCGGTCCGTGTGAAGGTCGAGGGCCTGCTCACCACGTTCCACGCGGGCCTCGTCGGGCTCGTCAAGCGCCCCGGGGCCGGCCTGGCCTGCGTCGCCCTGACCGCGGTGATGTGGATGGGCATCGTGGCCAGTTGCTACAGCGTGATGATGGGCTTCGACGCCATCGCCCAGACCTGGCAGATGGCGCTGACGACCTGGACCATCACCATCACGGGCATGACCGTCGCGCCGACCCCCGGCTTCTTCGGCAGCTACGAGGCGTTCTGCACCGCCTCGCTCCTGCTGTGGGGCGTCGACCGCGAGGTGGCCACGACGTACGCCCTGGTCCTCCACCTGACCCAGTTCGGCTTCATCGTCGGGCTCGGCAGCACGTATCTGCTCAAGGAGGGCATCAGCCTTCGTCAGGTCGTCGCGGACTCGCGGGAAGCGGCCGGGTCGTGATCCTGTTCTGGCTCGGCTGTGCCTGCCCGAACCGGGCCGAGCTGGACTACGCGGACACCGCCAACTGGATCTGTCACCCGGACATTCCGGACGTCTGCGACGAGCCCATCACGCTCCACACGGTCGAGGCGGACGGCTCGATCACGACCTCGACCGTCGAGGCCAACCCCGACGCGGCGGTCGACTGCTTCCACGTCTACCCCACGGTCGACCTCGCCCTGAAGCGCGGGAACGCCGACCTGCGTGACCTGACGGACGAGGAGCGCACCACCATCCACCAGGCCGGTCTCCTGGCCCAGGAGTGTCGACTCATCGTGCCGGCCTACCGCCAGGCGACGCTGGGCACGTACCTGACCCGCGAGCGCAAGGCCGAGCCCTGCTTCGACGTGGCCTACGACGACGTCGAGAGCGCCTTCGAGCACTACCTGGCCGAGCTCAACGACGGCCGACCCTTCGTCCTCGTCGGCCACAGCCAGGGCCCCACATCGGGTCGCGGCTGCTACGTGAGCGCATCCAGGGGCAGGTCGACGATCAGCTCGTCGCCGCCCACCTCCTCGGCTGGCCGCTGGGGCCCGAGAGCACGTCGCTTCCGGCCTGCTCGACCGCGGACGAGACTGGCTGTGTGGTGAGCTTCAAGAGCTTCCTGGCCGACGAGGACATCGTGATGAGCGCCTCGTACGCCGAGGGCTCGCCCGTCACGTGCGTGAACCCAGCCGACGTCGAGGCCGCGGGCGAGGTCACCCTGTCGCTGGCGGTGTTCCCGACCGACCTGGCCTATGGCACCCCGGTCGACGACGGGTACGCGGCCTATCCCGACGCCTATGCGGCCCAGTGCCAGGGCTCGGAGACCACAGCGGGCCTCGAAGTGCGGTGGCTCGGCGAGGACGACCGGACAGACCCGACCGATGCGGCTCGGGGTGCGTTGACCGGCTCGAACGCGTCGCATGTGCTGGACATGAACTTCGTGGTGGGCGACCTCCTGGAGGACATTCGGCGGCGGACAGAGTGAGGGCGGCGGGTTCGTCGAGGCGCAGTTCGCACCCAACTGCGCGATTCCGGCAGTTCGCACCCAACTGCGCGATTCCGGCAGTTCGCACCCAACTGCGCGATTCCGGCAGTTCGCACCCAACTGCTCAGATCCGGAAGTTCACCCTCGATCAGGCGCTGATCCGAGCTGAACTGCGCGATTTCGGCAGTTCGCACCCAACTGCGCGATTCCGGCAGTTCGCACCCAACTGCTCAGATCCGGAAGTTCACCCTCGGTTGTGCGCTCTCCAGACGCGCCGCCAAGCTCAGTGCTCCTCGCCCGGCTTCTGCGGCGAGTGACCCTCCGGCACCTCGCGCGGCGTCAGCAGCTGCAGCCCGACCAGGTCCAGCTTGATCCACATGTGCCCGAGCCCGTACGTCTCCGGCGGCAGGTCCTCGGTCACGTCGGTCCCGAACATGCGGTCCCAGATCGTGAGCGCCTGGCCGTAGTTCCCGTCCTTGTAGGCGCCCTCTCGCGTGTGGTGCCAGCTGTGGAAGTGCGGGTTGTTGAAGACCGTGTTGAAGGCCTTGTAGTACCAGGTCTGGCTGTCCATCCGGATGTTCGCGTGCTCGAAGGCGTCGAAGAACGCGCCGACCATCAGCGCCGCCGGGAAGACCCAGGGCGAGAATCCCGAGACGTCGAACAGCAGCCCGAACAGCACCACCGGGATGGCGGTCAGGATCAGCACGTCGACCCAGTGCATCCGAAGGCCGCTGGTGCTGTTCAGGTGCTCGCTGGAGTGATGGCTCCGGTGGACCGACCACAGGATGGGGACCCGGTGGCTCGCGTAGTGCGCCCAGTACCGAGCGAAGTCGAGCACCAGGACCACGAACAGGAACTGCAGCGGTGCGATGCCGCCCAGCGCGCCCAGGTCGATCAGGCCGCCGATCTGGTCCGCGGCGGCGATGGGCAGGATGAACAGGACGCCCTTCCGCAGCGCGAACAGGAGCCCTCCGGTGACGACGTTCAGCGCCGACACCTTCCAGTCGATGCCGGGCTTGTCACGCGGCCATGCAGCGCCGACGGCCAGGAAGAACAGGATCGAGCCGAGGACGGCAACGGGCTGCCACATCTGCGCACTCCACATCCGCAGTCTATCGTAGCCGGCGCTCTCACTTCGGGCTTGCCGGCCGACAACTGCACACCCCACCCGGTGCTACGATCCACAGGAACATCCGCGACAACCGCCCCGAGACCCGCACGAGGGAGGCTGCCATTCCGGAGAACCGCACGGAGCGTGCGGCGCCCGCTGATCCCCTCCTCGGACGGGAGATCGCTGGTCGCTACCGGGTCCTTCGGCGCATCGCCAAGGGCGGCATGGGCACGGTGTACGAGGCCGAGCAGGTCCCCTTGGGCCGCAAGGTGGCCATCAAGGTCCTGCACGAGCCGCCCAACAACAACGACTCGGTCGGATTCGAGCGGCGCTTCTTCCTCGAGGCGAGCACACTCGCGCGCCTGTCCCACCCGCACACGGTCACCCTGCACGACTACGGCCAGACGCAGGACGGCACGTTCTACCTGGTCATGGAGTTCGTGCGCGGTCGGACGCTGTCCCGACTTCTCCAGGCGGAAGGTCCACTCTCCGCCGAGCGGACCATCAAGCTGATGCTGCAGGTCGCGCGCGCCTTGAAGCACGCTCACCGCCACGGCGTGATCCACCGCGATCTGAAGCCCGGAAACCTGCTCATCGCCAAGGAGGACGGCGCCGAGCACGTCAAGGTCGTCGACTTCGGCCTGGTGAAGCTCACCGAGGGCGACCAGTCGATCACGATGACCGGGATGATCCTGGGCTCGCCGCACTGCATGGCGCCCGAACAGGTCCAGGGCGACGACATCGACGAGCGGGCCGACATCTACGCGCTCGGCATCCTGCTCCACCGCTGCATCGTCGGCGAGTACCCGTTCCACGGGCAGACCACGACCGCAACGATGATCGCCCACATCAACCACCCCGTCCCGCGCCTCTCGGACAAGGGTCACTCCGACCTGCCCGACGGCCTGGACGAGCTCATGCAGCGCTGCCTGCAGAAGAACCCGAAGGACCGGTACCCGGACATGGGCACGGTCATCAAGGAGCTCGCGGCCTGTGGCGAGGTCCCGCCCGAGGAGTACACGGCGCAGTCGACGCTGGTCGAGGTCCAGGCGCCCTCGAAGACCCCCTGGCTCGTCGCGGGGGCCGCCTTGCTGGCGCTCCTGGGCGTGGGGGCCTGGGCCCTGTTCTCTCCCGAGGACACGTCGTCGACCACGACCGTGGCCCCGCCGGCAGCGCGCCAGGTCAAGCTCCTCCTGCGGAGCACACCAGACGGCGCCGAGGTTCGCAGCGGCGAGCGCGTGCTCGGCACCACGCCGCTGAACCTGACGCTCGAGTCCACCGCGACCCCGGACAATCGGAGCTTCGAGTTCAGCCTCCCCGGCTTTGTCTCCGCCCGCATCGAGCGGGACCTGTCGGCCAAGAGCCAGGTCGAGATCCTGGCCGAGCTCGAGTCGCTGTCCGATGAGGGCGCCCGCGTCCTGGAGATCCCGCCGAGCCCCGAGCTCGACGACGACGTGCCCCCGGTGGTGAAGCGGCCCCCGCGCACCAAGGTCGTGAAGCCCCAGGCCACCACGACCGAGACCACCGAGACGACCGAGACGACCGAGACGACCGAGGCCACAGACGACGGCTCGGACGCCCCCGCCGGCTACAAAGCCAACCCCTTCGACTGAACCGAGCTGCTCTTGAGAATCCTGTCAGTCGCCCTCGGGCTTGCTCTCTTCTGTTCGACCGCCGCGCACGCCGCTCCGAAGGACGAGGCCCGCCGCGCGTTCAACGACGGTCTCGAGCTCATCGCGGCCGGGGACTATGACGGCGGCATCGCCGAGTTCCAGCGCGCCTACGACCTCGTGCCGCACCCGGCCGTCCTCTACAACATCGCTCGCGCCTACGCCGACGACGGCCAGTACGAGAACGCGATCGAGTACTTCGAGCTGTACCTCGCGACCGAGCCCATCGACCGCAGCGAGGTCGAAGCCAACGTCCGCACGCTGCAGTCCCGCCTGGACGCCCGCGCGCCCGAGGTGGTCGAGGCCTCGGAGGCTCCCGTCTCCTCGGGGCCCGTGGCCACCGCCAGCGAGCTGGCCGAGCTGCGTCGCCACGCCGAGGAGCTGTCCGCGCTCGCCGAGGCGCTCGCCGCCCGTGAGCAGGCCGCCCTGGACGCCCCGACGGCTCCGGTCGTCGACGAGGGCGAGCCGGTGGTCGGCGTCGAGGTCCCCATCGACGAGCCCGTCGGCCTCGAGGGTGCGCTCGTCGAGGACCTGTTCGAGCGCGTCGTCGTCACCGCGTCTCGCTACGGCCAGGACCCGCTGGATGCGCCCTCGGCCATCACCGTCCTGACCGCCGAGGACATCGCGATGTCCAGCGCGGTCTCGATCCCCGAGCTGCTCACGCGCGTGCCCGGGCTCGACGTGATGCAGCTCACCGCAGCCCAGGGCGACGTCTCCGCCCGCGGCTTCAACCGACGCCTGTCGAACAAGCTCCTGGTCCTGATCGACGGCCGCAGCGTCTACCTCGACTTCATCGGCTCGACCCTGTGGGAGGCCCTGCCCGTCTCGCTCGAGGAGATCGAGCGCATCGAGGTCATCCGCGGTCCCGGCTCCGCCAGCTACGGCGCCAACGCGTTCGCCGGCGTGGTCAACATCATCACGAAGACACCCGGAGACCCGGCCAACGACAACGTCGTGCGGCTCGGCGCGGGCACCAAGGGCACCCTCTCGGGCTCGGCGATGCTCTCGGGCCGCGAGGCGGGGATGGGGTACCGCTTCTCGGCCGGGTACGACCAGCTCGGGCGATGGGCTCGGCGGGTGGACCTGGCAGAGCGCCCCGACCTGATGTCCCCGCTCGACGACCAGGACGTCTCGCTCGACATGCTCCGGGCCAACGGTCAGGTCGACTGGCGCGTCGGCGAGCAGGGATTCCTCTCGGTCAGCGGCGGCGTGGCCAGCGGCATGACCGAGTTCGTCAGCCTGGGCGCGCTCCGCGAGTTCTACCTGGAGCAGGACAACGTCTACGCCCGCACCGACATCGGGTGGGGCCGGCTGCACGGACGCGTCTTCTACAACCGCCTCGATGGCATGGCGGGCAACTGGTACGAGACCGTCGGCGGCACCACCACCGCCGCCGAGCTGCGCTCCGACGTCCTCGACGCCACGGTCGACGGCAACTTCGACCTGGGCCAGTCCGGGAACCACACGCTGCTGGTCGGCGCCAACTACCGGTACAAGGCCATCGCCTGGGGCTTCCTGGACGCGGACCACACGCAGCACCACGTGGGCGGCTTCGTCCAGGAGGAGTCGCGCTTCGGACCCGTGCTCGTCAACGCCGCCGTCCGCGTCGACAAGCACCCGCTCATCGACAACCCCATCCCCAGCCCGCGGCTGGCGCTCGTCACCCGGCTCGGCGAGGGTCGGTCGCTGCGCGTCAACGCCGGCACCGCGTTCCGGACTCCGACGTTCATGGAGTCGTACGCGAACCTGTACATCGCCACGGACGTCGACGGGGTCTGGGCGAACACCCTGGGCGACCCCGAGCTGGCCCCCGAGCGGATCGCCAGCGTCGAGGTCGGGTTCCTGGAGCAGTCGAGCGACGTGTTCCGAGGCGAGCTGGCCGCGTATGGCTTCCAGGTCGACAACCTGATCGACCTGTCCGGGCTCGACACCTCGGCCAAGCCCTTCGACGGCTTCGACGACGAGACCGGCAGCTACATCGCCGGGACGTCCTCGTTCATCAACGAGGCGCCGATCTTCCGCGGCATCGGCGCCGAAGCGAGCGCCGAGTACTTCGGCATCGACGGCCTGGACCTCTATGCGAACTACGCCTACGAGCGCATCGCCGAGCTCGAACAGGACAAGGCCATCGGTCGGGCGACACCCCGCCACAAGGTCAACGGCGGCGCGACCTGGCGAACCCCTTGGACCCTGGACGCCGGCCTGCAGGTCAGCTGGGTGGACCGCACCGTGTGGCCCATCCGCGGCTTCGACGACGCCGGGCAGATCGTGGTCGTCGACACGGACACGCCCGGCCGGACCATCGTGAGCAACCGCGTCGTGTGGCACGTCCCGCTCGGCGAGCGTCGCCTCGACCTCACCGCGGACGCCTGGAACTGGCTCGCCGACGTGACCGGCGACGTCGAACACCACCCCCTCGGACAACCCGTCGGATCCCGGTACCACGGGTCCGTGCAGTACCGGTTCTGATGACCATGCTCCTGCTCCTGTCATGTGTCTACGAGCCGCCCGTCGTCGGGTCGGCGGACTACCCCGAGACCGTCACGCTCTCCGGCGACGTGGTGCTCTACAACGGGGCCCCCGAGGGCGTCGCGCCGGTGGGCCACGTGCTCGTCTACGCCGCCGACGACCTGCCTCCTCCGTCCGGGTTCGGCTCGCCGATCGACCTGGCGACCATCTCGCCGGACGCCTGGGGGACCGCGGGCACGGGGGGCGTCGAGGGCGTCGTCAGCGCGCCGTGGAGCATCACCGGGCTGCCGGATGGCGACTACGTGCTGTCGGCCCTCATCGACAACGACAACGACTTCAGCCCGTTCTTCACGGACTTCTCGGCCGGCGCCACGTGCGGCGACCAGCTGGGGGCCTTCGTGGCGTCGGCCTCGAGCCAGGCTGTGCTTCCGGTCACGGTCGCGGCACCCGACCACCTGGACGGGATCTCGATCCTCGCCGGGGACGCCCTGCCGTTCGAGCGACCCGGCTTCACGCTCGGTCAGATGGCCGGCGCGACGATGCCGCAGAAGGACCTCGAGAAGAACCTGCTCACCATCGGCACGTTCGAGTGGGAGCTCGTCAGCACGGGCATCGACCACCCGCACCTGACGCTGAACGACCCGCTGGCCAACGACTGCCCGACGCGGTTCACGGTGATGACGGTCGACGCCGACGGCGACGGCGTCGCGGACCCGCACGCGCTGGAAGCCGCGGCGGCCCTGGGCGCCGTGACGATGTGGCCCCGCGTCCTGCTGAAGCTGGTCGCCGACGAGAACGGCGACGAACCGGAGCAGTCGTACCTGTCCGAGGCCCTGATCGACTTCCGGGCCGACGACTTCCAGATTCCCAGAGCGCTGGCCTACGGTTCTGACTGGGTGATCCCGTCCGAGGCCACCCCGAACGTGCCGTATTCGACCTCATCGCTGCCGCTCGTCTGGACGGGCAAGGGCGTGCCGATCGCGGCGGATGGCTCGCTCGGAGAGGAAGTCTCGGGCGGTGACCTGCCGGCCGGCGTATGGAGCATCATCGTGATGAACCACACCGGCCAGCTCTGGAGTACGCCGAACGGCCTCTCGAGCGAGGAGCTCTGGGGCTCGGACGCCATCGCCTCGCAGGGCGTCGCCATCGTGTCGGCCGGCGAGTGATCCTCGCCCTGCTCGCCTGCTCGGGCGAGCCCGAACCGTCTGTGGTCCCCGCGGACCAGCCCATCGCCGAGCCGGCACCGGCACGCACCCAGGCGTTCGACTACCAGCCCGAGGGGGTCGAGCTCGTGCCCTCGCTGGTCGAGCTGCACGCGGCGCTCGCCGAGCGGGGTCTCCAGGACGCCGCGGCCCGTCGAGCAGCGACCATCAAGTACAAGCCGGACGTCGTGGTCGCGAACATCGCCGCCGCTCGGACCGGAGCCGAGCTCGGGGCCTTCGCGGTCGAGGCCAGCGTCGCGGACCCCGCCATCGTGGCCGAGCGTGTCGCCCGGATCCGCGCTGGGCTGGACAGCATCGCGCCCGAGGGGCCGGCCTCCCTCGTGGTCATGGAGATCGAGGAGGAGCTGGCCGCGAACCCCGATCCGGCCACGCTGCTCGCGTCGCTCGACGCCCGACGCCCCACCGCGACGGACACCCTGGTCGCGCATGGCGGACAGGAGATCCTGCCCCTGGTGGCGGCGGGGGCCTGGCTCCAGGCGTACGCGCTGTTGGCCGGCGCGATGCTCGATGCCGGCACCTTCGAGGGGGCGCACTCGCTCTTCTACCGTCCGCAGATCGGTGAGTACTTCGCCGAATACACGGCGACGGTCGGCGCCGAGGTCATCCCCGGAGGGCTGCTCGGCCCGCTCGAGGTGAACCTCCAGACCATGAAGGCGCTGACTCACTCGGACCCGATGTCCGAGGACGAGGTCAGGAAGCTGGAAGAGGCCTGCAGCGAGCTGCTCGGTATGCTCTGAGCCGTCCAGGAGACCGCGTGAAGGACAGGAAGGCCCCACGCTTCGACATCGCTCTCGACGCGGACCTCGGCGTCTTCGAGACCCAGCTGACGGCGACGACGACGAACATCTCGCGCTTCGGACTACACATCGACGCCGAACCGGCTGCCAACGCGGGCGACCTGGTCTGGATGCGGCTGGCGCTGCCCGACGGCCACATCATCGAGGCGACGGCCATCACCCGACCACGGAAGCGCGACACGCCTGGCTGCGGGCTGGCGTTCTCGGTCTTCCTGCACGGCAGCCGACGCTACTGGGAGCGCTACATCGCGACCCTCGAGCAAGGCGAGCGGGGCGAGGCCGACGAGCGTCGGACCTTCCGGCGAGCACTTACCAGCGTGGTCGTGCGCATCGGCGACACCCGGTACGAGTCGCTCGATCTCTCTGCGGGCGGCGTCTACGTGCGGATGGACGCCTCGACCGTCGCGGATGCCGGCGAGGCCATCGAGCTCGTGTTCGTCGATCCGGCCTCCGAGGCGACCATCTCGGTGCTGGGCCGCCCCCTCCGAGACGACAACCAGGGCATCGCGTTCGAGTTCGTCGAGGTCGACGAGCCCACGCGGACAAGGCTACGGGCGTTCGTCTACGGGGAGTAGCCGTGAATGATCTCGACCAGCGCATCACCGATCTCGAGGTGAAGAGCGCGTTCTCGGACCAGCTCGTCCGCGACCTGAACGACGTCGTTCGGAGCCTGAACGAGGAGCTCGTGGGCCTTCGCGCCGAGCTCACCGAGCTGCGCGCCCAGGTGGCCGAGCAGGGCACCGAGGAAGGCGAGACCAACAAGCTGGAAGACGAGAAGCCTCCTCACTACTGACTCGGAGCCCCGATGCTGTTCCTGATCTCCGCCTGCGTCGGTACGACCGACACGCCCACCGAGAGCCAGCCTTCGGAGAGCGAGCCCCTTGGCTGGACGGCCCCCGAGGCGGGCGTCGTCGAGCTGGAGACCCGCGACGAGGTCACGCTCGTCGCCGACTACTACCCGCTCGACGTCGAGGGCGGGCCGGCGGTGGTGCTGCTGCACATGACCCCGGCCGGCGGCTGGAACCGGACCGACTGGCCCAGCGAGTTCATCGAGGCGCTGAACACCGGCGGCATGACCGTCCTGAACGTCGACCGACGCGGCTCGGGCGACTCCGAGGGTCGCGGGGCCGACGCCTTCCAGGGCGAGAAGGGCCGGTACGACGTCGAGGCCGCTGCCGTTCGACTGCGGGACGACGGGTACGGCGACCTGATCATCATCGGAGCCAGCAACGGGACCACCAGCTTGCTGGACTACAGCGCCTGGGCCGCGAGCGAGAGCCTGCCCGTGCCGAAGGCCGCGGTCTTCATGACGGGCGGGCCGTACACCGAGACCCAGACCGAGATGAGCGAGCTGCCGACGATGCCGGTCCAGTTCACCTACTCGACGGCCGAGCGGGACTGGTCCGAGGATCAGCGCGCCCTGGATCCGGGCACCTGGCTCTTCTCCGAGTATGCGGACGGCGACCACGGCACGAAGATGTTCGAGGCCGAGCCGACGGTCACCCAGGACATCACGGGCTTCCTGGCCGGCGCGCTCTAGGCGACGGCCTTCAGCGCGCGTCGCCCGCCGAGTGTTGCTGCACGGTCGGGGACAGGCTGTCGGTCCACCTGAAGCTGACGATGCCGACCGCGCCGTCCTGGTCGAGATCCATCATGATCCAGATCACCGGGGTGGCGCTCGTCCCGATGCGCTCGGTCCAGAACACGGCGCGGAGCCGCGCGTCTGGAACCCAGCCGATGGACTGGAAGCAGGTCGCCTCGGGCCAATCTGCGAAGGCGTAGTCCCCACCTCCGGTGTGCTCGAGCCAGGCCTCAGCCCGGTCCCGCGAGCCGCACACCAGGTTGTTGCCCAGCAGCGCCGCGCTGAGGATGCCGCTCACGTGGGCAAGCTCCTCAGACATGCGTTGGTCGACGGCGGCCTCGGTGAGCTCGACCTCGGGGGGCTCCCACAAGAGCAGGTCGCCGCCGTAGCTGAACAGCCGCGGCCTCTGGGCGACGTCCGGCGCGGTCGTGGAATCGCCGAGCGGGGTCGAGCGGGCGGAGACCCCCCGGGAGGTCTCCAGCTCGCCACCCTGGACGACCACCTCGGCCAGCTCTGGAACGCGTCGGGCGCCGTAGGTCAGCCACTCCTCCAGGCTGAGCCGGCCATCGGCGGGGGCATGGTCCGCGGCCCCCTGGTCGAGGCCCTCGACCACGAGCGCCCAGGTCAGCAGGCCGTGCTGGAGGGAGCCGACCTCCAGCGCCACGGCATCGGACTGGCTGGCCGCCAGGATCGCCATTCCCTTGTCGTATGCAAGCTGGCCGAAGCCTCCACTCGCCAGGGGGCCAGGCCGGAAGCCCTCCCCTTCGACGCTCGCGGCGGAGTTGCAGGCGTCCAGCACCAGCGCCATCGCTCCAGCGTCGATCGCCTGCAGGGCCTGGCGGAGCTCCTCCTCGTCCATCTCGCCGTCGGCGAGCTGGAGATGGAAGCTCTCACCACGGGCCACGCCGTGGCCACTGAACGTGATGACCACGACGTCTTCGGGCCGCGCCGACTCCCCGAGCGCGACGAGCGCCCGCCCCACGGCGTCTCGCGTGGGCTCGTCACCTCCGCTCACCAGGAGCGTCGTCTCGACAGCCGCGACGCGGTCCCCCAACACGCGCTCCAGTGCCGCCGCCGTCGCCTGGGCGTCGGCGACGGCGAAGTCCAGGTCGAGCTCGGTGCCCGGGTAGTCGTTCACCCCGATCGACAGGAGCCGGGCGACCGGACGGGCCGACTCGGCGCTGCGAGGGTTGGGGACCTGTTGCGCGGCGTCGGCTCCCTTCACGCCGTCTGTGTTGAAGGCGTGCGCTCGGATCTCCACCTGGGGCACCCCCGGCGCGGTCCGGAGCTCGAACCGATGGGGGTGACAGCCCTCCTCGAGGACGGCATCGCTCCACCCGACCAGCGCGCCGTCACGGAAGACCCGCAGGCCGGTCGCCTGCTCGCCCGGCGGGACGCAGACCTCGGCCAGGACAGCCAGTCCGGCGCCATGGGTGCTGGCCTCGAGACCAACCACAGGAGTGGGCGACGGAGGCCCCACGACGGGCAAGGGCGGCAGGTCCCGGCCTTCGAACCAGGCGCGCAGGAGCCCCGGGGTGAAGTGGGTGTGAGCGTGGTCGTAGATGTCGTGGGCCTCGAGCTCCTGACCCAGGCGCCAGTGCACGAAGTCGACCTGGCCCAGGTCCTGCGTGTCGAAGCGCCCGACCGCGTCCGCGACGAGCCAGGTGCCATCGCGAGCCGCGACGAGCGTGACGAGCGGCGCCCCGGTCGCCGCGTCGAAGGCGCGCACGCTGCCGTCCTCCCCGACCGCCAACACCTGCCGGCCCCCGCGCACGAAGCCGGCCGCCGAGACCGAACCCGAGACGCCCACCAGGGCCACCGGGTCACCCCGTCCAGGGTGCCAGAGGATCAGCTCGTTCCCCCAGGTGAGCAAGCGCTCCGAGTCCGGAGCCCAGGCGATGCCGCGCGCACCAGCCGGCGCGTGGAACCAGGTGCTGCCGTCCTGCGCGTGGACGAAGAGCGAGAGCCCTGACACGCTCGCGACCAGGCTCCCATCCGGGCTGGCCTGGACGTCGGAGATGCGGTCGACGTGACCGCCCATCTGCCGGATCAGGGCTCCATCGCGCGTGGACGTGAGACGCACGAGCCCATCGGTTCCGACGCTCAGCAGCGTGTCCTCGTCCAGGAACTGAAGGTGCTCGACCGGCGCGTTGTGGGCCTCCAGCAGCCCATCGTCCAGATGGACGCGCCCGTCGATCTCCGACCAGGCGAGCTGCCCGCCTGGGCTCGCCGAGAACGCCTGCCGGTAGTCGTCCGTCGGATCGGTGACGACCTCGACCGCGCGCGTCCCTGGCCGCCAGCGAAGCCGACGTGCGTCGTCGTGACAGTCCAGGACGACGTCCTCGCTCTCGACCGCCACATCGCCCTCGCATCGGAACGCCCGGGGGGCCCGCCCGATCCGGGCGCCGCTGCGCGGGTCCCTCAGCACGACCGCGCCGTCCTGTTGCACCGTGACCAGGCCCGCGTCGACGAACACCGCGTCCTCGGCCACGACGGTCCCGAGCTCGTCGCCCAAGGCGTGGTCGACCAGGCGGATGCGCCCGGGCTCGTCGTACTCGCCGAACGCGATGGCCAGCGTGCGCCCGTCCTGGCTCAGCGCCACGTCGGAGATGTAGGCCTCGTCCAGGCCGACGAAGCGCTCCTCGCCGTCGACCGCCTGCAGCGCCACCCCGTCGCCGACGCTCCAAGCCGCCCACCGGCCATCTCCGGAGAGCGCGGCAGCTCTGTCATCCGCGTGCGTCCGCAGCGTCGCCACGCCTTGCTCCAGGTCCCAGACCGTGAGCCGCTCGTGGAGGAAGTCCTGCGTGAGGAGCCAGCGACCGTTCGGGGACACGACCGGGTCCTGGCCGCCCTGGTCACCCGCGAAGGTCTGGACCACGTCGCCGCGGTAGAGCTCGACGACGCCGTCATCGGTCGCGGTCACGAGCTGGTCTTCGAAGGCGCCGAAGCCCACTCGGGCGTGCTCACGCGAGAAGCCATCGTGTGCGTCGACCAGCGCGCCGTCCGCGGCGTCCAGGACGAGCAGCTCGGTCCCGTCGCCAGCCGCGACGAGGCGCCCGCCGGTCGGCGAGAACGCGAGGTCCCCCGGCCATCCCTGCAGCTTGCGTACCCAGAGGATCTCACCGCTGGACACGTCGAACACGACGACCCGGTACCCGCTCGTCGCGACGGCCATGCGCGAGCCGTCGGGCGAGACGTCCAGCGCCACCAGCCACTCCGGGCTGCTGTACCTGTCGGTCGGCGGGACCACCACCACGTCGTGGACCACGCGTCCCGTGCCCACGTCGCGGACCAGGACGCGCCCGTCGTCTCCGGCGGTGGCGAACAGCCGCCCATCCGGGGTCACGGCGACGTGGTTGGCGGCCCCGTCCAGGCGCGTGACAGCCCGGTGCCCGCCGACCACATGGGACAGCTCTCCTGCGGCCATGTCCCACACCACAGCCGTCTGGTCGGAGCTCCCGCCGACGACGATGCGACCATCGGCCGACCACGCGGCCGACGTCAGCGGCCGGGTGGCTCCGCGCAGGACGGTGACCACGTCGCCCGTCGCGCGCTCGACCACGGTGGTGCTCCCGTCGTAGTGCCCCGCCGCGAACCGGGTCCCGTCCGGCGAGATCGAGAGCGCCCAGATGTCGGCGGGGACCTGGAGCGACGTGCTCTCGAGCGCATCGAGATCCCACACCATCACGGTGTTCCCATCGCCGGTCACCATCCAGGGGGCGTCCTCCGCCAGCGCGTGATCTCGCGTGGGTCCGGCGCCGATGAGTGCCTCGCCGGTCTCGAGGTCCCACAGCGTCATGGCGTCCTCGCCATCGGAAACGAGCCGCCGGCCGTCGGCCGAGAACGCGAGTCCGTAGACGTCGTTCTGGGCCTCGCCCGAGAAGACGCGCTCCAGCGTGTCGGTGTCGTAGACCACCACCCCCCGACCGTGCACCACTGCGAGCTGCGCGCCGTCCCTCGACAGGGCGAGGTCGGCCCACCGCCCCGAACCCTCGAGTTCGTCGAGGACCCGCCCGTCCCGGCCCACCACCTGAAGGCTGCCCTCGAGCGAGCGATAGATCCGCTCCCCATCCGGGTGCCACACGAGATCTCCCGTGACCCCGTCCCCGGTGACGACGCTGGCGCAGGTCTCGAGGTCGACGAGCACCCAGCCGGCTTCGGACTCCGCGGCGACGAGGCTCCCGTCCGGGCTCAGCGTTGCGTGGGCTTCCCGGCCGTCCTCCTCCACCCGGTGGCGGCAGACCAGCTCCCCCGTCTTCGTCCAGACCGCGAACGTGCCGTCGATGGAGCCCGTGAGCACCCGATCGCCGACGACCTCCAGATCGTCGACGGTCAGGCGATGCCCTTGCAGCGTCGCCAGCGTGGCCCCCTCGGCATCCCAGATCCGGACCGTCCCATCGTCGCTTCCGGTGAGGATCCAGTCGTCCCAGAAGGCGACGTCGCCGACGTACCCGGCGTGCCCGGTGTGCGGGACCAGGACCGGCGGCTCTCCGGCCAGGGCGGCCGCCAAAAGGCAAAGCATGGCCCCGTGGTATCACACGCGCGTGCTGCTCCTCCTCGCCCTTTCCTGCGCTCACACCGGCTCCAAGCGACACGTCTGTCACGAGGTGCCGAAGCGCGTGATCTACGTGCCGAAGGACTGCACCGCGACCTTCGTTCGGGAGACGAAGGAGCTCTCGTTCAGCACCCAGGACTCTCTCGTGGCTCTCGGGCTCGCCGTCAAGGCCGACGCCCAGCTCTCCCGCTCGGTCGGGGCGCTGACCGAGAAGCTCGATCAGGTCACGGTCCAGTACCAGGACACGCTCATCGCGCTGTGCCAGGCCCAGCTCATGGATCCCTGCAACCAGGCGATGAACGACCGGCTGATCGACGTCCGCCTCGCCGCCGCCGAGCAGTTCGCCGAGGCGCGCCTCGCCATCACCACCGCGACGGCGGAAGCCGAGGCCGCGAAGGGCCCGGACGCCGTCCTCGCCAGCCTTGCCCGGGCCACCAACGCCGCAGAGAAGGCCGCTTCCCTGCTGGAGAACCCCTGATGCTCTTCTACGTCCTCATGGCCTGCGCCACCCGAAAGATCCCGTGCCCCGACGGGATGAAGGTGCTCGTCCCCGCCGACTGCGCCAAGGTCTACGACAAGGAGGTCAAGAGCACCTTCGTGGAAGCCTCTGCGGCGATCACGTACATGGACGCGACCGTGGGCGCCGGCACCGCTGTCGGCAGGGAGCTGTCGACCCTCACCCAGACCCTCGACCAGCTCAACATCCAGCACACGAACACGCTCATCGCCATGTGCACCTCGCACCAGACGAACGCGTGCGACCACGAGCACACCGACGCGATGCTGGCCATGCAGAAGGAGATGGCGGACTCGTTCACGATCGCTCGCCTCGAGCTCGAGGCCATCCAGGCCGGGCTCGACGACGGCTCGATGGACGAGACGGCCGCTGCGGAGGGCCTCTCCGGGCTGCGGGCTGCGATGGGCGGCGCCTCGGCGGTGGACACCACGATCGAGGTCGGCTCGAACACCGGGACGAGCTCGGAGGACGAGGACGACGCGACCGACGAGGACGACGCGACCGACGAGGGAGAGACCGACGAGAGCGCCGACGACAAGGTCACCACGGACCCGGAGGCAACCGGCCCAGGCCCTGTCAAGGGCGACCGGCCGCTCAAGGCGGACTGAGTGCTCCTGGTCGGCCTGGCGCTGGCCCAGCCGCCGGAGCTCCTGGTCGGAGCGGGCCACACCGGCCCCGTCGACCACCTCGTGGCCAGCGCGGACGGGGCGCTGCTGGCCAGCTACAGCTCGACGGACAACACCGTTCGGGTCTGGGATCTGGGCGCCGGAACGACGCGCGCGGTCCTGCACTGGCCGGCCCATGGCTACGACCGCGTCGCCGACATGGCGTTCGCGCCAGACGGCACGCTGAACCTCGGCGGGACTCACGGGACGGTCGCTCGCCTGCGACCCGGGGGCGAGCTCGCCGTGCTGAGAGAGCCCGGAGACTACGGCGTGGGCGTGGTCCTGGGGCTGGACGGCTCGGGCGCCTGGGTCTCCGCCTTCTCAGATGAGGTCTGGGCCTTCGAGACCGAGGAGAAGATCGCCGAGGCCGCTCGCTCGATGCTGCCCTGGGACGGCCCCGTGATCGGCCTCACCAGCGACGGCATGCTCGTCGGGGACCCCGACGGGCTGCGCACGGTAGCGCTCACGGACGACCCGGACGCCCCTGTCGTGGTCGGGGATCCCATGCCGGTGGCGCCCGAGCTCGACGGCCCAGCGGACTGGTGGATCGAGGACCTCGCTGTCTCGACGGACAGCCTGGCGGCGGCCGCCTGCATCCACACCCGTCCCGGCTTGGGCCAGACGTTCGACCAGTACGAGCGCTGGCGCGACCGTGCGCCGGGCACGCGGCTCGTCGCATGGGATCTCGCGGGAGAGGCCGAGACCATCCGGGCCGAGCTCCCCTGGGACGACCCCTACGTGGACTGCACCCAGGTCGCGGTGCGCGGCGCGGACGAGATCGTCGTCATCGGCGACCGCGGCACATGGCTGGTGGGGCTCGACGAGCCCGTCCAGCTCGACCCGGAGCCGTCCACCGCTCTCTCGGTCCTGCCCAGCGGACAGCTGGTCCTCGGACGTCGCGACGGCAGCATCAACCTCCTGTCGGCCACGGGCAGCACGCTGACGCGGCTCGGGGCGGGCCGCAGCCGCCCGATGGACCTGGTCGTCGACCCCGAAGGGCGCCGCGCCTGGGTGACCACCCGCGAGTCCAAGGACTGGACGACCTACCGGACGACCCCGACCCTGACATGGGACCTCACCTCGGGCGCGCGCCTCGCAGACGCCCCGGGGGCGGACGAGGGCGCCCACGACGGCGCCGACTTCCTCCCCTGCGCCCGCTACGTCGACGAGGAGGGCCCCTGCGACGACGACCTCAACCTGGCCTGGAGAGCGGAGCTGGGTGAGGACGGCGTTCGCCTGCGACCCGAGCGCGACGACGAAGGCTGGAGCGAGGGCTCGGTCAGCCTCACCTTCGATCAGGTGGCGCCCGAGAGCGGCCCGATCGAAGGCCCCCTGCCCGACCGCTTCACCTTGTCTTCCGCTGCGGCGTGGCGGGAGGACGGCGTCCTGGCCGTCCCAGCCCACCATCGCGTCCACCTGTTCGGACGGGTCCAGACGACGCTGCCCGTCGGCGCCTTCGTGGCGGACCTCGCCTTCAACCCCGCGACCGGGCATCTGCTCGTCCTCCGCGTCGACGGCGCCTTGGCCGTCTGGGACATCGACGCCGTCGCCGAGCTCGTCCGCCTCGAGCCCGTGGGTGACGGCTTCGTCTCGTGGACGCCCGACGGGCTCTACACCGCCTCTGCCGAAGCCCTTACCAGCCTGGGTCGGCTCGACAAAGACCAGCTCCGCACATGGGAGAGCTTCGACGCGGAGCGCAACCGGCCGGAAGCCGTGGTCGAAGCGTTGGGCCAGGCCGGGGAGCAGGAGCTGGGGGCGCTCGTCCAAGCCAGCACCCACCGCGAGAACCAGGCGGTCGAGACGGGCGACGCGACGGTCGCGATCGAAGGCCCGGCCTTCGTCCAGATCGAGGGCGACGAGATCGAGCTTCAGCTGGTCACGGTCGAGGCCGAGGCCCTCGAGGTGCGAGCGAACGGCGTCGTGGTCTGGGAGGGGCCCCCGCAGCCTCGAGTCCAGATCCCCCTGACCGCGTCCAGCAGCCGGATCGCGGTGCGCGCCCGGGACGCCCAGGGTGCGTGGTCCGAGCCGGCCTCACTCACCGCCGGTCGCGCCGAGGTCGGACCGAACAAGCTGCGCGTGCTGGCGATCGGGGTCTCGGACTACGAGGGCGACTACGACCTCGACTACGGGGCCTCGGACGCCAAGCGCGTCGCCGCCATGTTCGAGGTCGCGCCCTGGCTGGGTGCCGACGTCGAGACCCTGGTCCTGAGCGATGGGGAGGTCACGCTGGAGGGGCTGGAGGAAGGCCGGGCCTTCCTGGCGGCGACACGCCCCCAAGACACCGCCGTCGTCTTCCTGTCCGGCCACGGCGTCGTCGAGGACGGCACCTGGTACTTCGGGACCAGCGACGTGGACCTGGCCAACCCCAGCGCCCGCGGCCTCCCCTACAGCTGGCTCGAGGAGCTGCTGCACGCCACCCCGGCGGCGAATCGGCTCGTGCTGTTGGACAGCTGCCACTCCGGTCGCGCCGAGCTGACCGAGGTCCAGACCGCCGCCCTGACGGCCCTCGACACACCCGGCGAGCTGTCCATACGCAGCACGCCCCTGGGCCGCCCCTCGGTCGAGGGCGACTGGCGGCGTCACGTCGAGGAGCAGTTCGTGCCGCTGGGCGCGCGCACCGGCGCACACGTCATCGGGGCCTCCAGCGGTGTAGCCGTCGCGTTCGAGTCCGAGCGCTGGGGCGGCGGCGTCTTCACCCTGGCGCTGGAAGAGGCCCTCCTGCGCCACCGAGCCGACCTCGACGAGGACGGACAGATCGCCGCGAGCGAGCTCCACCGCTACCTCGGGCCCCGCGTGGTCGAGCTCACCGACGGCCTGCAGCGTCCCACCGCCACCGAGCAGAACGTGGCCAACGACTTCGTGCTGGGCCAGGCCGTCACGCCCCGCGCCTTGCCGCTGGCCGACGAGTCGGGCGCCCGCATCGAGGCCCTGGGACCTGGCACCACCGGCTGGATCGGGCTTGTGACCTACCCGGAGGCGCGACGCGTCACGATCGGTCCTCCCGACGAGCTGGTGTCCTCGCCGTTGAGCGAGACGGGCGACCAGATCTGGCGGCGCCCGGGAGCCGACGTCGTGAAGACGATCGATGGCCTGGCCATCTACGCAAAGCGCAAGCGGCCCGAGGCTCGCGTGGACCTGCGCCATGACGCCGTCTTCCACGTCCAGGAAGATCGGGTCGTGGTGATGGCCGAGGACCCAGACGACGGGTACCGCTGCGCTTTGGTGACGTACGAGCTGCCGAGCGCGAGAGAGACCGAGCGCCTTCACTTCGGGGACCCGAGCTGCCCCGCTGGTGTGGCCGCGATCCGCGCCGACGGCCGCGAGGTGATGCTGGTCCACGCCCCACAGCACGGCGAAGACCCCAAGCCGATGGAGCTGGTCTGGTACCGCGACGGCCAGGTGGACCGCCGGCAGACGCTCGAAGGCGAGGTCACGTCCTGGCCGGTCGAGGTGTCCGCGGACGGCTCGACGATCGCCGCGACCACCTACCGCGACGGGCCGCTCCTGGTGTGGCGACCCGAGCAGGGGCCGGAGCCCGTGCTGAGCCTGCCCGCCCGTGAGTGGTTCGTGGGCGCCATCGCTCTGAGCCCCGACGGAGCGCGCATCGCCGTGAGCTACGACGAGGACATCGTCGTCTACGACACGACCACCGGGCTCCCCGCGGCTTGGGTCGGGCGCCCCGACGCGTCCTACGGCTTCTCGGTCCTGGGCTTCTCAGCGGAGGGGGACCTGGCCGCCACATCAGGCATCTACTCGATGTGGGACGAAGACTGCATCTGGATCATCGACCTTCCTTGACCAGGTCGGCGTAGAGCAGATCGGTCCCCCAGCGCTGCTCGACCTCGATGCCGAGTGGCTCGGATCGAGCGGACAGCGCCGCCTCCTGGAGAAGCGCGGCCAACGGGCTGACGGCCGCCTTGTCGTTCGTCCGACAGGCGACCCCACGCGAGAGCCCACGGAACTCCATCGGTTCGCCGTCGTCGATCACCTCGACCGCCACCAGCTTCCAGCCGACCGCGCCCTCGAGGTCATCGGCCTGGAACACGTTGCTGTGCCAGGTCCCGCCGACCGGGATCACCGTCTCGTCCGCACCCATGAAGCGGTTCGGCAGGGCCGTCTGAAGCCCACCATCGGCCTTCAGCTCCAGCACCGCGACCTGGACTGGCACCCCGCTGTCGTTGCGCACCTGGAACCGGAACAGCTCTCCCGCTCCGAGCTCGCCGTCGACGGACCCGAGGTCCCGGGTCACCTCCCAGCTCGGGGGGCCAGCCTCAACGAGGTGGACCTCGAACCCGACGTCCAACCGCGAGATGGCGACCGGGTTGTCGAGCTCCTGGACCCGGCTCCGCATCCGGTGGAGCGCGACCGCCTGTACGAGGAGCTCCTCGAACTCCTCGTGGTCCAGGGGCAGGGCGTCCAGCGGCGGCGCCCCGCAGCTCTGCGGAATCGGCACGCGCACCTCGCCCGTGCGCAAGACCAGCGCGTCGCCCTCGACGGCCAGCACCAGGTCGGCGTCCTCGGCCGAGCTCCCCGCCTCGAGGACATGCGCGGTACCGCCCAGACCCTCGAGCGCGCGTCGTGCTCGCAGCGGCGCGTCGCGGACATCGACCCGCGGCACGTAGAGGGAGACCTTGGGCTGGTCGATCTCAGCCAACAGTCCAATCGTGGTGTCACGCGGGAGCGACTCACCCGGGGCGAGCGTCCCGGTGGACTGCCCCAGGTCCACGGACCTCAGCGTGATCCGTGCGGCCCGGGACCCGTCCGCCGGATGGATGGACAGCAGGTCTCCCTTCTGAAGGCCCTGCAGCGACCCGGCCTCGACGATCACCAGGTCCTCGAGCGCTCCCCGCCGCGCCTGGAAGTGCGTCGGCCCCGCGGTCCAGTCCCCCCCGAAGAGAGCGCGGTCGGCGTCCCCCTCGACCTGAGGGGTCTGACTGAGGCCGATGGCCCTCATCTGGGCTCGGCTGCGATCGGCGACCTCGCGCCAGGTCGTCCCCGGATCGGCCTGGTCGAGCTGCCGGGTGAACAGGTACGTGAACGCGCCTCGAACCTGGCCGTCGAGCTCCAGCTCAACGGCGGGCTGCTCCGCGCGGGCAGCACTCAACAGCACGTAGCCCCTGGCGCCCGTCGGGGCGTCGAAGCCGGTCTTCCGGTCCGCGCTCGACGCCGGAGGTCCCGACGGGCGCCGTCCTCGGACCCGCGCCTGGGCATTGCGGGTCGCAGTCCCAGAGTGACACGAGTCCAGCACCACGATCGCGTCCTGGGTCCGCTGGCCCACCTCGCCCAGCAGCTCGCGGAGCTGGTCGTCCCTCACATGCCGGCTGGGATCATCGACCCCAGCGCTGTCCCAGGGGACCAGCGCCTCGTCGTAGCCATCGACCTCGTCTCCGTCATCGTCCGTCACCTGCTGACCGTGCCCGGAGAAGTAGAAGAGGGCGAGGTAGTCCTCCTCGTCGGGTCGCACGAGGTGACTCCGGAACGTCGAGACGATGCGCTCCCCAGTCGCCTGCTCGTCCAGCAGCACCTCGACCTCGAAGCCCCGCCGCTCCAGGACCTCGCGCATCTCGCGCACGTCGTTGCCGGCGCCCTGGAGCTCGCCGAAGAGCTTGCCAGCCCGCTCCTCTGGGCTCGAGCCGTACGCGTCGATGCCGACCAGCAGGGCATAGCGGCCCTCGGCCCGGGCCTGACCGAGAAGCAGCAGCAGCGGCAGCATCGAGCACCTCCGGTCCGGATGCTACCGGGTCCGTCCTTCTATGAGACGACGACCCCGGAGCCCTCGACCACGTGCCCGACGATGGCGGCGTCCACACCAGCCGCCCGAATCGCGGCCAGCACAGCCTCGCCATCCGGCACGCACAGCAGCAGGCCACCCGACGTCTGCGGGTCGTAGAGCAGCTCCTCGACCCCATCCGGCGTCGCCGAGACCTGCACGTGGCCCGCACACAGCGCGCGGTTGCCGGCGTTCGAGCCGGTCGTCACCCCGCGGCGGTACATCGCCGCGGCCCCCTCGTAGAGCGGGAGCGCCGACGCCGACAGCTCGACCCGGACGCCCGAGCCGTGGGCCACCTCGAGCGCGTGCCCCAGGATGCCGAAGCCGGTCACATCGGTCGCCGCGTTCACCTGGAACGCCAGCGCCGCCTCCATCGCCGGCCCGTTCAGTGTCGCGACGACGGCCAACGTATCGAGCACGTCCGCCAGCTTCATCTTCCCTGCCCGCACCGCGTTGAACAGCACGCCCGCACCGAGCGGCTTGGTCAGGATGAGCGCGTCGCCGACCTGGGCTCCAGCGTTCGTGATGACCCGGTCGGGGTGGACGATGCCGTCCACGCTCAGCCCGTACTTCGGCTCGTCGTCGTCGATGGTGTGCCCGCCGGCCAGGACCGCCCCCGCCTCGGCGATCTTCTCGGCGCCTCCTCGCAGGATGTCCCGCAGGATGCCCATGTCCAGGTGCCGCGCCGGGAACATGACCAGGTTCAGGGCGGTCGTGGGCCTCCCCCCCATCGAGTAGACGTCCGAGATGGCGTTGGCCGCCGCGATCTGGCCGAACCACCAGCCGTCGTCCACCGGCGGCGTGATGAAGTCGCACGTGCTGACGATGGCGATGTCGGGGGTGACCCGGAACACCGCGGCGTCGTCACTCGTCTCGAACCCGACGAGCAGGTCCGGGTGGTGGGGGCGAGGCAGGCCTTTGAGTGCGTCCGACAAGACCGTCGGCTCGATCTTGGCGCCTCAGCCACATGTCCGGGCGAGACCGGTGAGCGTCTTCTTCTTGAAGAAACTCATCGACGAGCCGCCCACCGCGCCATGCCCTCGAGGTTCGCCTTCAGCACCCGCGACGCCGCAGCATCCGCACCGCGCGTCAGGGCCGCGAACTTGAGCCGGCCGACGTCGTCCTTCCGAGGCGCCGACGCCAGCGCGTAGCCCAGCACACCCGGCTTCACGAGCCAGGCGCCCAGGTTGTAGTCGCTGCGGAAGCCGACCTTCTTGTCGAGCCGGTCGGTCTCCGACTTCAGGAGCTCCCAGGCGGCGACCTGCCAGCCGTTGATCTCGCCCAGGCGGTGCAGGACCAGCTCGTGGTGCACCTTGCCCAGCATCGGGATGTCGACCCGCTGGTAGAACCGCACGGCCTGTGGCGGCGCGTAGCGGCTGTCCGCGATGCTGCGGGACTCGGCGACGTGCTGGACGTTGCCGACGTACTCGTCGATCGCCATGACCGCGTCGATGACCCGGGTCGGGTCGACGCCGGCGATGGGCATCACGCCGACCCCTTCCTGCGTCGGCCGCCCGGCGTGCTTCCAGTGATGGAACGCGAACGAGCTGGGGTTTCCGGATCCAAGCCGCGTCATGGCGCGGTCGACAAAGGCACGAGCTTCCATGCCTGGACCCTATCCCGAACCGGATACCTTCCTGGAAGATGAGGAGACAACGCCATGACCGGGGCACTGACCCTCCTGCTCGCATGTAGCGGGTCGGACACCCAGATCTCTGCGCTGACGCCGGAGCTGACCCTCTCCCCCGAGGAGGTCGACTTCGGCGACGTCGTCGTCGACTACTCCGAAGGGATGGTCGTCGAGGTGATCAACACCGGCCTGGCCCCGCTCGACGCGGACGTCACGCTGGCGCAGGACGACGGGGTCTACACGATCGAGCCCGCCACGCTCTCCCTCCCCCGGGGCGAGCGGACGGAGCTCCTCGTCACGTTCACCCCGAGCACGTACCTGGACTACGACACCGAGCTCGTCTTCACGACCAATGTGCCCGAGGCCGAGGGCGGACCCGAGCTGCGCTTCCCGCTCACTGGCACCGGGACCGACGGTCCCACGCCGGACATCCAGCTCGACCAGACCAGCCTCGACTTCGACGTCACGGCCCCCGGCGACATCGGCACGCTCTACTTCACCATCGACAACGTCGGCGACGGCGACCTGGTGCTCGGCGGCACCAACCAGACCGGCTCGGGCGCGTTCAGCCTGCCGAACGCCCCCGGCTGGATGACCATCGCCCCGAACAGCTCGACCACGGTCGTCGTGCTCTACGCCCCGACGACGCTCGACGGCGACAACGGCTCGCTCGAGCTCACGAGCAACGACCCCGACGAGCCGAGCGTCACCGTCACGCTGCTGGGCAACGGCGGCGGCGACTTCGAGTACCCGGTCGCCGTCATCGACGGGCCCGACGAGGCCGCCCCCCCCATCACGGTGGACCTCGACGGCAGCGGCTCGTACGACCCCGGAGGCTGGGAGCTGACCGCGTTCGAGTGGACGATGACCGTCGCCCCCGACGGCTCCGAGGGCGAGCTCCGCCAGACCGACTGGGACGTGACCGACGCCTACCTGGATATCGCGGGCCGCTACGAGGTCCAGCTGGTGGTCGAGAACGAACTCGGCGTCCGCTCGGCCCCCGCCAAGTACAGCGTCGAGGCCGTTCCGATCGACGCCATCCACGTCGAGATGTTCTGGGACCAGGGCGCCGCCGACCTGGACCTGCACCTGCTCGACGGACAGGACAGTCCCTTCTACGAGCGGCCCGGAGACGCCTGCTACTGCAACGCCAACCCGGACTGGGGCACGTCCAGCAGCGACGACGATCCGAGCCTCGATCTGGACGACATCCACGGGTACGGCCCCGAGAACATCAACATCTACGCGCCGGCGTCGGGCGAGTACCCCATCCGCGTCTTCTACTACGACAACAACGGCGACGGCGCGGCCACGGCCACCGTCCGGGTGTACCTGAACGGCGATCTCGAGAGCGAGTCCAGCAAGCTCCTGAGCCGGAACGAGGCGTGGCAGGCCGGCATCATCAAGTGGCCCGACGCGGTCGTGGTGGACGAGGACGACGCCATCTTCGAGCCGGAAGACCGGGGCTGCTACTGATGCTGCTCGCCAGCTTCCTGGGGCTCCAGCTCGGCTGCACCACGTGCACGCCCGGAATCCCGAACATCGACACGAGCAAGCCGGACAACGAGACCGGGGGCGACAGCCAGCACGACTCCGAGCCGGACGACACCGCGCCGCCTCCCCCCTGTGAGCAGCCCGAGGTCGAGCCGAACAACAACGGCGGCGACGCGACGCCCATCGTGCTCGAGAAGCTGGCGTGCGGCGAGTTCACCGCGGGCCTGGATCTGGACTTCTACACAGCCGAGACGACCGGCTCGGGCTGGTTCGAGATCGACGTCGATGCCGGCGACATGGGGTCGGCCGCGAACGTGCTGCTGTCCATCTCGAACGAGGACGAGGACCTGAAGGCGACCCAGCAGGCGAGCGCGACGAGCGCCGACCCGCGCATGGTCGTGCCTCTGCCCGCAGCGGACACCTGGACGCTCATCCTCAACGAGGAGACGGCCCAGGGCGGAGAGTCCGGGTACGACTACGAGTTCCGCTTCTCGCAGACCAAGGACCCGGTGACCTGGGACCTGGTCGAGGACGCTGGCCACGGAAGCTGGGACGCTGCGCAGGAGTTGGACGTCGGGACCACGCTCTTCGGCACCATCGAGGATGTCGCCGAGCGGGACTGGTACGTCATCCACACCCCGGCGGACAAGGTGGACCTCAGCATCGAGATCGTCGCCCACCGCGAGGGCTCCCCGCTGGATGCGCGCTTCCAGATCTGGATGGCCGAGGACGGCGAGCTCAAGGAGACGCCCGAGGCGAGCGCCTACACGCATCCCACCGAGCCCGGCGCCGATCCGGCGCTCACGAAGTCGGCTCACGACGAGACCTGGTACCTCATGGTGCGGTACCAGGACGGCGGCACAGGTCCGCTCTACTGGTACACGCTCACGGTCGAAGAGGTCTCCCCATGATCGCGCTCATCGCCCTGCTCGCTTGCAACAAGGACGACCCCGGCAACACCGACGGGACCCAGCCCGACGACTCGGATCCGGTCGTCGAGACGGACTCGGGCGACGTCGAGGAGTGCCTCGTCGTCCCGCTCGAGATCACGCCCGAGGACCAGGACACCGGCGTCTACTACCGCGACAAGCTGGTGGTGAGCTTCACCGGCCCTGCGCCCGACGCCTCGTTCACCCTGGCGACGACCGATGACGGCGAAGACCACGCGCCGACGCTGATCCCGTCCTGGAACGACTCGGACGAGCAGGCCACGCTGACGGTCCAGGGGTACCTGCAGGCCAACCGCGACTACGCCCTGACCATCACGGTCTGCGACGAGGCCTACACCTCGACGTTCTCGACCGACCTCTACGGCGGCGACCTGTCCGAGGACCGGGATCAGCTGGTCGACCGCGTGTACCTGGTCGAGCTGGACGAGGTCACGTTCACCGAGCCCGAGGGCTTCGGCGCCTTCATCAGCCTGTACCTGGACGTGCCCATCCTCATCGGTGTCCAGGCGGTCGAGCCCGACGGCACCGCGATGGACCTCATCGGGGCCCAGGGCCGGCTGAAGAACGACGGGACCTACACCCAGAAGTACTACCAGACCATCGACGAGGTGCAGTACCACGTCCCGACCTGGCCCTTCCCGGACGCCGACTTCAACGGCTCGCCGTTCTTCTCGGGCGAGTCCGAGAAGATCGAGCTGCGCTACGACGGGGCCTTCGTCCCGGTGTACGACTTCCACATCGAGGGCACCTTCGCGCCGGATGGGTCCAGCTTCGGCGGCGGCCGCCTGTGGGGCCTCGGCGACACGGCCGACATGGCGTCGCTCTTCGGCGAGGCCGACGACCCGTACTACGTCTGCGAGCTGGTCGCGGGGGCGGGCGCCGAGTGCGAGGTCTGTCCCGAGAGCGGCGAGAAGACGTGCCTGTTCCTGAAGGGCGAGAACATCACCGCCGAGCACCTCGACTACATCGAGGGGATCGTCGAGCAGGACGACTCCCCGACCAGCGGCGGCTGACGAGGACCGGGATACGGTCGAGCCATGGACGCTCGACTGCTCGAGTTCGGACGGCGGCATCAGGCCCGCCTCGAGGCGCTCGCCGGCGTACGTCGCGTCCAGCGAGAGCTGGGGGACGAGCTGCGTCGGACGCTCGCCGACCAGGCCGGTCCGCCTCGGAGGCCGTCCTCGGTCTGGGACAAGGTGCGCGCGCTCTTCGTCGTCGAGGCGCCGCCAGCGGTGGCCGTCGACGCGGTGTGGGCCCACCACGAAGCGGCGACACGAGCGGTCCGGGCCGTGCATCACCACACCGAGCTCCTGGCGCTCGACCTCGAGCTCGTCGACCGCGACCTGGCCGAGATGCGGGCGACGTGGAGTCGGCTCAACCGGGCCTCGGCTGGGAGGGCCTACACGACCGACGAGGAGAGGTTCCGCGACCTGCTCGGGCTGGTCGACCAGCTCCGGGATCGCCTGGTCCAGCTTCTCGACGACCTGCGTCAGGTCGACGCCGCCGGACGCGCGGCGCTGGAGGCGATGGACCTGCACATCTCCTGGCTGCGCGAGACCGAGGGGGCCTCGTCACGCGACCCGAGGGACCTGGAGAGGATGCGCCGCTCGATGCAGTGGGTGTGCACACTCGCGGCCGAGAGCGGACGGCACGTCGAGGAACACGAGGACGCGATGGCCGCCCGCCTGGCCGCCATCGACGCCGAGTCCGCCGAGCGCCGACGCGCGCTGCGACAGCTCGAAGAGGAGCTCGAGCGCTCGTGATCCACGCCGTCGCCGCTGGCCTGCGCGCCCTGCGTCTGAACCGCCACTACCCCCCGTGGCGCGAGCTGGCCGGGCACGTCCTGGCCACGGGCGACGACACGACGTGGTGCCCGCGGACGGGCTGGCCGGCGCCGTGCGAGCTCGTCCGGGTGCGCGTCGATCGGGATCTGGCGCCCAGCCTCCTGGCCCGGATGGCGTTCCTGGAGAGCCAGGGGGTGGCGACCGAGAAGGCGCGCGGTCTGCGCGCGCTGCTGGCCGCGGACCTGCTCGGGCCGGGGGGCCTCCGAATCGACACCGTGCACGCCGAGGACCGACGCTTCGAGCTGGTCCTGGACCGGGTGGAGCTCGCCCTGCCGGTCTTCGTGCGCTGGACGCTGCGGGTCGAGGACCCCGACGGGCGCATCCCGCTGGACCCCGACCGGCCGACGGCGGACCCGGCGCTCGAGCGGCTGCTCCTGGCCCTGTCGGACCAGCCGGTCGCGACGGCGATGCGCTGGCTGCGAGAGCACGAGGGGCTCCACGTGACCGAGCTCGTCCGCGGCGAGCTCGGCCCGGTGCGACCTGGGCCGAACGGTCCCCGCATCACGGCGTCGCTGTCCCGAGCGAGCGTCGATCTGCGCGGGGTCCTGGTCGACGACCCGCTGGCCGGCGACATGCCGGTCCCCGGATCCGCCCACGGGTTCGGCCTGTCCCACCAGCGCAAGTGGGCGGTGCATCCCGACGACCTGCGCTCGATGAAAGCGTGGCTGAGAGAGCGAGGCAGCCGGAACGTGGCGTATGCATGGCGAAAACGAGCCAGCGAAACGACCAGATAGGATGCGCACGCGATGGACCGCAGCACGATCGAGAACGAAGAGGAGCGTCGGTGGCACCCGGAAGGGGCCGTCGCTGACGAAGAGACGCTCCAGGCACTCGCCCGGGCCTGGGCGCTGAAGCAGAGCGCGTTCGTCCGGAGCCAGAGAGTCGAGGGCCGAGCGGTCCTCCTGAACGGTGAGCCACGCGATCCGGCCGACCTCGAGCTGCTCGTCCGGATGGTCTACGCGGGAGCGGTGGAGGTCCGACAGGCGGACAGCTTCGGTTCTCGCGTGCCCGCAACCCTCGCTCCCCACCTGTGGCACGCCGCGGGCACCCTGGCCGGCCAGCACGTCGTGGACTCCAGCTCGCTGGACGCCACGCTGGTCGACGGCCCCACGATCATCGGCGTCGGGCTCCTGCCGATCAGCCACGAGCTTCGACGGCTGCTGGCGTTCCGTGACAACCCACGCGCGACGCTTCGGCACCTGCTGGTCGAAGCAGCGACCCGCGTCGAGGTCCTGGGCGACGAACTGTCCCGGGTCATCGCGCTCGGAGCGCTCCGGCTGCGCAAGGGGACCGGTGGTGGCACTCGCCCTCGTCCCGGTCGACCCCGGCGGAAGGAGAAGCCCCGGGCCGTCCGCCCCACGGCGACCGCGCCGCTGGGCCATCGCAAGGTCGAACAGATGCGGGCTCGCCTGGAGCGCGAGATCGGGCTCATCACCGACGCGGACGACTGGACCGTCGTCGGCGTCTCGCCAGGCATGCCGCCCACCGCCATTCAGCGGGCCTGCGAGCGCATGACCGACCGCTACGCTCGGATGATGGACGACGAGCGGCTGCCCGACGAGGTCCGCGACCTGGCGCAGGAGATCCATGCGCGGGTCCTGTTGTCCGTCGGGCGCATCAACGAGGGCAACGCGTCCGCCCCCCCGCTGTCCATGACCGACCCCATGGCCCAGGGTCATCGCTTCCTCGAGGAAGGACGGCCGGATCTGGCAACAAAGTGTTTCGCGAAGGCGCGACAGGACACGAGCTCGCCGATGGCGAGCGCCTGGCTGGGCTGGGCGGTGTTCGCGAGCGCCGGAGTGCAGGACGTGGCGGCTCGTCAGAAGGGTCGTGAGCTGGTGGAGCTCGCGACGAATACCAGTGACTTCCTGGCAGATCCGGCTTATCTGATGGCCCGCATCGACTTCCAGGAAGGAAATCTGGTGCGCAGCTGGAACTGGCTCGAGAAGGCCATGAAGATCGAACCGGACCATCAAGCGGGCGGGGCTCTCCTGTTGCAGGTCCGGGCCGAGATCAACAAGGAGCGGTGATGGCAGAACGACAGCTGACCCTACTCGTGGTGGACGACGATCAGGATGATCAGGAGCTCTTCCTGGAAGCCTTGAACGAGGTCGGATTCGAGCATCGGGTTCAGTTCCTGAACGACGGCGAGGAGCTCCTCGCGCGCCTTCAGCGGACCGGCGAGTACGACGACACCGTCAAGTACCCGGACCCCAACCTGGTCGTCCTCGACCTCCAGATGCCGCGTGTCGGCGGCCTCGAGGTGCTGGCGGCTCTCCACGACAACGAGAAGCTCTGGCGGCTTCCCGTGGTCGTGATGACCACATCCTGGTCCGAGGACGACATCTCCCGGGCCTACGACATGGGCGTGAACGCGTTCCTGATGAAGCCCGTGCTCTACAACGACCTCGTCGAGCAGGTGCGCTCGCTCGTCGACTTCTGGTGTGGCCACGCGGAGCTGCCCACACTATAGCTCCGACCCCAGGGGGGGACAGGATGTCCAGCGACCACCACCCGGGGACACGCCCGGACCTGCCATCACTCCGACTGTGTGCCCGGATCTGGGCACGCCGCGAGTCCGGCGTCGTCGCCGCGCCGCTGCACGGCCGAAAGGCCCGATTCGTCCGCGGCAAGCCGGCCACGCGCCAGGACCTGGATGCGGCCGTCGAGCTGATGTACGTCGGCGACGCCGAGTTCACTGAGTGCTCGGTCGATGCGCTGGGCGTCCCGGTCGGCGAGGACCTGTGGATCGCCGCCATGGCCGCGTCCAACGCCGCCAGGCTCCAGAGCGCCATGGACGCCGCCTGGGTCGAGCGTCCCGGCGCTCGCGCGGTCGGGCGCCTGCCGATCTCGCAGGCCACACGTCGCGTCCTGGCGCAGCAGAACGCGCCGCACCTGACGCTCAAGGACCTGGTCGCCCGCGCGGATGTGCGGACGGCCACCGTCGCCGCCGAGCTGAGTGCGCTCGTCGCGCTGGGGTTCTACCGGCTGCGCCGGGCCGCCAACACCGGCCAGGCGAAGCCTCGCACCCGCAAGAGGCGTCCGAGCCAGGCGCCCACGCACGCGGACACGGCGGTCCGACGCCTCGAGCGCGAGTGGCGCATCCTCTCCACCGCGGACGACTGGACGGTCCTCGGCATCCCCCCCGACAGTGGCACCGAGCTGGTCGAGCGCGCCTGTGCCCGCATGCTCGGTCGCTACGCGCGCCTCCCGGATCACGGGCCGGCGGGCGAACTCGCGGAGAAGATCCGGGGTCGCGTCCAGACCGCGGTCGACAACGTCAGACAGGGCAGCGCCTCGTCCTATGCGCGCCAGCGCCTGATGGACGACCCGATAACGGAGGGGATCCGCCAGGCCACCGCAGGCAACTGGAACGCCGCCTCGCGCTGCTTCGCCCTCGCGCGCAAGCAGGGGGAGACGGCTCTCAACGTCGCCTGGCTCGGCTGGGCGCTCTACAACGACCGCACCCGTGGCGGGGATCGCTGGCGGCAGCGCGGCCTCGAGCTGCTCTCGCTCGCCGAGTCGATGGGCGGCAGCTCGAGCGATGTGCAGCTCCTGCGCGCGCGCGCCGACCTGGCCGAGTGCGACTACGTGCGCGCCTGGAACCGCCTGGAGCGTCTGAGCGACCAAGATCCGAGGGACACCGTCGTTCGCGAGCTGCTCGCCGAGGCCAAGGCGGGGATCAAACGACAGGGCAGACCGTAGGATCGAGCTGTGCAGGTCGACGGATACCGCGAGCTGGTTGAGTTGCGGCGCAATCGCCGGTCGACCACATTCCGCGCGTGCCGCAACGACGACGGCGCGAGCGTGGTCGTCAAGATCGGTCACGCGGACGCGGCGAGCGCTCTCCAGGCCGAGTTCGAGCTGCTCCGAGACCTCGAAGTGCCCGGTGTGGCCGAGGCCTTGGCCCTGGTCCGCTCCACCAACGGCCTGCCCGGCCTGGTGACCGCCGACGCCGGTCCGATGCACCTCGGACACTGGCGCCAGGAGGCCGGCTTCGACCTGGAGCTGGGACTGCGGCTCGCCGTCCAGGCCGCCGAGATCGTCGGAAGGATCCACCGACGCGACATCGTGCACCTCGACCTGTGCCCGCAGAACATCGTGATCGACCCCGATCTCGCCTGGCTGACCGTCATCGACTTCGCCCGCGCCTCGCGCGCTCCGTCGCTCCATCGCTCGCGAGGGATCCAGGGTCGGACGGCCGGCGGTCTGCGCTACATCGCCCCCGAACAGACCGGGCGGATGAACCGCCGCCTCGACCGCCGGGCGGACCTGTACTCGCTCGGCGCGGTGCTCTACGAGCTGCTGACCGGGCGCGCGCCGTTCGTCTACGCCGACGGCCTCGAGATGGTCCACGCGCACCTGGCGCGGCCTCCGACCAATCCGTGCGAGCTGGAGTCCCAGGTGCCCGAGGTGCTCGGCGCCATCGTGCTCCGGCTGCTCGAGAAGACGCCCGAGGACCGGTACCAGACCGCCGAGGCGCTCCAGGCCGACCTGCTTCGCGCCCAGCGCAGCGGCGAGGACATGGCGGTCTTCGACCTGGGCCGCCACGACGCCGCGACCATCCGCTTCGGCGAGCGGCTGTACGGACGCGAGGACGCCTTCACCGAGCTGAAGGCCAGCCTGGCCGCATCTCGCGCCGCGGTCACGACAACGCTCGTCGTCGGCCCCGAGGGCATGGGCAAGACCGCGCTGCTCCACTCGCTGCGCGACATCGTCTCCCGAAAGGGCGGCACGTTCCTGTGTGGCGAGTTCGGCCCCCACAACGGCGACGAGCCGTATGCGGCCATCGCCTCGGCCCTCCGCGGGTTCGTGCGGCGCCTCGCCGCCGGTCCCCCCGAGGTCCGAGACCCCTGGATTCCCCGCCTGAACGCGGCGCTGGACGGCCGACAGGCCGCGCTCGACGACCTGGACCTGGGCCTGCAGCGCCTGCTGGGGATGGCGCCCGCTCTCCCCCGGCTGTCTCCCGAGCGCGCCGGGTTCCGCTTCCAGCTGGTGCTCCACGCGCTGGTCAAGTCGCTCTGCCGCCCGGACCAGCCCCTCGTCCTGGCGTTCGACGACCTGCATCGCGCCGACCCGAGCACGCTCTCGTTCGTCCGGTCCCTGGCACGCGACCCGTCGCTGCAACACCTGCTGCTGCTGTGCGCGAGCGAGGACCCGATGTGCCTGGACGGCGACGAGACGGTCCGAATCGACCTGGAGCCGCTGCGCCAGGCCTCGCTGATGGAGCTGTGCGCCGACGCGATGCAGCTCGACGAGGGAGGTGCCCGCGCGCTCTCCAACCTGCTGCACGCCACCACCCACGGAAACCCCCAGTCGACCCGCCTGCTGCTGGCCCGACTCCACAGCGAGGACCTGTTGCGCTTCGACAGCGACAGCCGCACGTGGACCTGGGACGTCGTCGGGCTCGGCGAGCGGGGACTGAGCGCGAACGTCGACGAGCTGCTCGACGTCCAGATCGCCGAGCTGCCACCCATCACCCTGCGCATCGTCCGAGCCGCCGCCTGCCTCGGAACCGACGGCCGCCTGGACCTGCTCGCCGAGCTCGCCGAGATCGACGCCGACAGCCTGGGTGGCCTGATGGGCTCGGCCATCGAGGCCCGACTGGTGCTGGGCGGACGCCGCGACGACCCCGACGAGGAGGGCTGGCACTTCGCACACGACCGGGTTCGCATGCGCGCCCTGGCCAGCATGCCGCGGGCGATGCGGGACGAGCTCGAGGAGCGCGCGGCGGCCCTGCGCGTGGCCTGGGGCCAGGGGATCTTCCGCACCGTCGACCACCTGAACGCGGGCGGGGCGGGGGGCGTCGAGCTGGCTCGGATGAACGCCGACGCGGCCCGACGAGCCCGGGCCCTGGGCGCTCCCGAGGCCGCCTTCGCGTACCAGCAGCGCGTCCTGACCCTGCGCGAGCCGACCGCACAGGACGTCGTCGAGACCCTTCGCTGCGCCTGGCTCGCCGGCCAGCTCGTCCAGGCCCAGCTCCTGACGGCCCAGCTCGCCGACCTGGACCCGGAGTTCGACGTGGCTCCGCTGGCGATCCGCTGCCACGTGCGGTCCCGCCGCTACACCGAGGCCATGCGCTGGGCGCCCGTCGCGCTCGAGAAGCTGGGCCGGACCCTGCCCGACGAGCTCGACCGGGCCATCGCCGAGGCGATGGTCCTGGTTCGGGACGCCGACGCCCGCACGCTGCTCGACGTGGCGCCGTGCATCGACGACGAGGTGCTGCATCGAGCGCGTGTCCTTCGGGACCTGGCGCGCGCCGCCCAGCACACGGACGCCGCGACGTTCACCTGGCTCCAGCTGCAGCTCGCGGTTCTGTCGCTCGAGCACGGCGCCATCCCCGGCGCCTCGCACGCCTGGGCGTGGACCGGCGCGGTCCTGGCCTCGCGGCTGGATGACCCCGACCGGGGCTGGGAGCTCGGACGGCTGGGCCACGAGCTCGCCTCCCGGGCCGAAGCCAGCGACCAGGCGCTGGCGCTCTTCACGTTCGCGACGCACCTGAACCACTGGCGGATGCACCTGCACACGAACCGCCAGCTCCTGCAGGACGCCGCCCGCCTGGCCGACGAAGCGGGCGAGGCCCACCTGGGCGCGAAGGCCCGTGCCGCCGATGCGCTCGTGGCCCTGTCCCTGGGGCTCCGCCTCGACGAGGTCCTGCAGGTGACCCGCGCCGCGCTCGAGTACGCGGTCACCGCCCTGCCCCTGCGCGCCGACGGCCGCAGTCGTCCGGTCGTCGACGTCCTGACGCTGCTGAGGCAGGTCGTGCTCGCCCTCCAGGGACGCACGTTCGGCCCCGGCGTCCTGCACGACGCCGGCTTCCGCCTGTCCGAGTTCCTGGAGCAGGCGGACCTGGACACCGAGTCGGCCGCCGTCATCGCCCACCTGCGGCTGCTCCTCGCCGTGCACGTCGGCCAGTGGGCCGAGGCCCGCACGCTGGTGGCCGAGCTGCCCATCGACGGTCTGTCGGGCTCGATCCAGACCGCCGACGTCGCCTTCCACGCGGCCATCACCTCGGCCGGCCGGGACGACGTCGAGGGGATGCGGCCCCACCGCGAGTTCCTGGCTGCCCGCTGCGAGCTCTGCCCGGCCAACTTCCGCCACCGGCTCTGGCTCGTCGACGCCGAGATCGCCCGGCTCGAGGGCGAACACGTCAACGCCGTCGAGCTCTTCGACCGGGCCATCGACACCGCCACCGAGCAGGGCTTCACCCACGACGAGACCCTGGCCACGGCCCGCGCGGGTGCCTTCCACGCCGAGCGGGGCTGGACCCGGTTCGCGGCCGTGTACCGCGAGGCCACGACCGCCGTCGCCGACCGCTGGGGACGCGCTCGCCCCCGGCCCGAGCAGGCCTCGCGAGGACCTCGACCCGGAGGCGAGCTCGACCTGATCTCCGTCCTCCAGGCCGCCGAGGCCATCTCGAGCGAGGTCGAGCTCGACGCCCTGCTCGACCGCCTGATGCGCGTCTGTCTCCAAGCCGCGGGCGCGAACCGCGGCGTGCTCATGCTTGAGCAGGAGGACGGCGGCGCTCGCATGCGCGTCATCGGCACGCTGGACGGCAGCGCCTACCGGGTCGAGCTCGTGGACCAGCCCGTCGACGAGTCCTCGGCTGTCTCGGTCAGCGCGGTCGACACGGTGCGCGCGAGCTGGGATCCGGTGGTCATCGACGACGCCCAGCACGAAGCCGCCTACGTCAACGACCCCCACATCCAGTACACCGGCGTGAAGAGCCTGCTGGTGCTGCCGATCCAGCGCCAGAGCACGCTCATCGGCGTCTTCACGCTGGAGAACACGCTGGTCTCCCACGCCTTCACCCAGGCCCAGGTCGGCGTCCTGGAGCTCCTGTCCTCACAGATCGCCATCTCGCTCGCCCAGAGCCTGATGTTCGAGCAGCTGATGGGGGAGATCCGGGAGCGCACGCTCGCCGAGAAGGCGCTCCGTCGCAGCGAGCTCAAGTACCAGTCGCTGTACGAGCACGCCCCCGACGTCTTCGTGCTCTGGGACGCCGCCACCCGCCGCGTCGCGCAGTGCAACGAGACCACCGAGCGGCTCCTCGGCCTGACGCCCCGCCAGCTCGTCGGTCGGCCGGTCGCGGACCTGTTCCACCCCACCAACCGCGACGCGCTGCGCGACGTGCTGAGCGAGTTCGACCGCGAAGGTCGCATCGAGGGCGCCCGCCTGCTCGCCCTGCGAGACGACGGCACCGCCATCCCGGTGTTGGTGAACGCCTCGGCCGTCCGCGAGGGTCGACGCGTCCTGTACTGCCAGGCCGTGCTCCGGGACATCACCCAGCTCGAGGCCGCCCGCGCTGCGCTCGAGGGCGTCAACGAGGAGCTCGAGGAGCGCGTCCGCCAGCGCACCCGCCAGCTCCGCGACACGAACGCCGAGCTCGAGGGGAGCAACAACGAGCTGCGCCAGTTCGCCTACCTGGCCTCGCACGACCTGAAGTCACCGATCCGCCGCGTGGCCAGCTACCTGCAGCTCGTCCAGCGCAAGTACGGCGACGAGCTCGACCCGGGCGCCATCGCGTACATGGACAAGGCCATCGAGTCCGCGGTCCGGATGCAGGCGCTCATCGACGACGTGCTGGCGTTCTCCCAGGTCGGACGCGACCGCCGGCCGCCGACCCCCATCTCCGCGAGCGCCGCGCTCGGGGCCGCGCTGGACAACCTGACCGAGGAGCTCGCCGAGTGTGAGGCCACCGTCACCGCGCCCCCCGACCTGCCGATGGTCGTGGCGAACGAGAGCCGGCTGGTCCAGCTCTTCCAGAACCTGGTCGGCAACGCCGTCAAGTACCGGGCTGACGGTCGCGCACCCTCGATCCAGATCATCGGCGCCGTCCACGACGGCCACGCCGAGTTCACCGTCGTCGACAACGGCATCGGCTTCGACATGAACAACAGCCGGCGCATCTTCACCATCTTCAAGCGCCTGCACAACCGGCGCGACTTCAGCGGAAACGGCATAGGTCTCGCCATCTGCAAGAAGATCGTGGAGATGCACGGCGGCAAGATCTGGGCAGACTCGGTCGAGGGAGAGGGCTCCCGCTTCCACTTCACGCTGCCGACTGCATGAGCGACAGCGTCGGGGGTGATCCGGCCCGAGAGGCGCTCTCCGCGCTGGTCGGCCAGTTCAGTCAGCGCAGCGCCTTCGTCCGCGAGCTGGTCCAGAACAGCCTGGACGCCGGCGCCGGCCGCGTCGAGCTCCAGATCGAGCAGCGTGACCGTCGCCTCTGCATCCGCGTCATCGATGACGGCGAGGGCATGGATCGCCGGATCATCGACGAGTACCTTCTGACGCTCTTCCGCAGCTCGAAGGAGGAGGACCTCACCAAGATCGGCAAGTTCGGCATCGGCTTCGTCTCGCTGTTCGCCGTCGAGCCCGAGCTGGTGGTGGTTGACACAGCCCGCGACGGAACACACCACCGAATTGTGTTCGAAGCCGATCACTCCTACACGCTGGCCCTGGTCGACGAGCCCTTCGAGGGCACGTCGGTCACGCTCTACGTCCGCACGTGGGGCAAGAAGGCGCGGGTCCTGGCCGAGGAGCTCGACACCGCGCTCCGGTACTGGTGCCGCCACGCGCACGCCGAGATCTGGACCGAGGGCCACGGCAAGGGCTGGAGCTGGGGCCCCGAGGAGCTCGTCGCGCGGTTCGAGGTCGAGAGCCCCGTGCACGTGTCGATCGACGAGCCCGGGTTCCGCGCCGTGCTGGGCCCCCACCCCGACCGGTCCGCTCCGGTGGGCTGGTACAACCGCGGCCTCACGCTGCTCGAGGCATGCGAGGACGCCGTGCCGGGCGTCACCTTCCGCGTCGAGGCCAAGGTGCTTGAGCACACGCTCACGCGCGACAACGTCCGGCGTGACGGGGGCTATCGCCGGGTCGTGCGGCGCCTGGCCGACCTGGCCGAGGGCCCGCTGACCGACGCCATCGTGGCCGCGCTCAGGGCCGCAGTCCAGAAGGACGACGTCGCCCGAGTCGAGCAGATCCTGGCGGCGTGTCCCCACCTGAAGCTGCCCGAGGACCTGCCGATCCTCCGCTGCGTGGACGCCTCGTGGGTGCCGATGTCCGAGGTCTCGCCTCCCTTGTTCGGGCTGGGGCGCGAGGCCCTGTGGATCGCGGAGCAGGACACGCACCTGGCCCGCGCCGTGGCCGACGACGAGGAACGCCCCGTGCTGGCCGCCGGACAGAACGCTGCGGTCCAGCGCGTCTGCGCCCGCTGGTCGGGACTGACGCCCCGGTCGGTCGAGTCCGCGTTCATCCAGCCACTGCTGGTCCCACACCCCATCGAAGAGGCACTCGCCGAGCTGGTCCATCTGCAGCCCTACGTCACCGAGGCCCCCCGCACGGCTCTCTTCCAGGGTGGGGGCGCCGGACTCGAGGGCCACCTGGCGATCCTGCAGAGGCGCCCGGGTGCGCTCGCGGACAAGCCCAGCCATGCCGGGACCCTGGTCATCGACGTCGCCCACCCGCTGTTCACCCGCGCGGCCGCCCTGCCCACGGACATCGGCGCCCGGGTCCTGCTCATCGCGGCGCTGAGGGCCGTGGGGAACGACGAGCCCGTGTGCAGCGAGCTGCTGGCGGGTCTCTCATGAGTCTGCGCGACGAGCACCTCGACGACACCCGCGTGGTCCGCTCGGGCGAGTTCAAGCTCGACCGCCGGCGCGCGATGGAGAAGCTCGCTCGCTTCCAGCTCCAGGACCCGCACCGCTACGTGCTCGAGCTGGTCGCCGCCGCAGTCCGGGCGGGGGCGACCGCCGTCGCCATCGAGAACGACGCCGATGACTTCGCCATCACCTGGGACGGCCGGCACCCGACCGCCGACGAGATCGAGGCGCTCTTCGACCACATCTTCAGCCAGAAGGCCGACGACGACGCGCGCATGCTCCAGCATCTGGCCCAGGGCATCCACGGCGCGCTCGGGCTGGCCCCGAAGTGGGTGCACCTGGTCCGCCCGGGCCTCCACCTGGACCTCTCGGATCCGCTCGAGGTCGTGCACACCCGGCACGGCCGCATCGAGGGCGTGCGCATCCACGTCCGCGAGCGCTTCTCGATGGCCGTCGTGCGCGAGTGGGTCACGCCCACCATCGAGCGCCGCATGCTCCAGGCCGAGGCCGCCTGGTGCCCCATCCCCATCGAGATCAACGGCGCCCGGCTGCGGCGCCACCTGACCGGTCCGCCGCCGGGGTTCCGCTCGGAGACCGTGGGCGGAGGGCATGTCTGGCTGGCCGAGCAGGGCCCCATCCAGGTGGTCCGGGACGGCATCCGTGTGGACACCATCGAGCTCACCGCCGGAGGCCTCGCGCTGCGCGGCGCCGTGCACGCCGACGACCTGAAGCTGAACGCATCCCGCAGCAAGGTCGTCCGCGACAACGCCTGGCAGAAGCTCGTGCGCCAGCTCCGCGCCAGGTTCCGCGATCTGGTCCGGGCCGCGCTGCTCGACGAGGACAGCCCCTGGTACGCGGCCGATCTGCGCGTCACCGCGATGGAGCTCATCACGCAGCGGACGAGCCAGACCCGGTCGCTCCAGTCGATGCCGCTCTTCTTCGACGCCAACGAGCGCCTGTGGAGCGCCGACCAGCTCCGGTCCGTGGGCAAGGTGATGACGTTCACCGCGCCCGGCCGCATGGCCCCCGAGCTCGATGGACCCCAGCTGTTCCTTCAGAACGCACGGACCCCGCGCATGGCCACGATCCTGGCGTGGCTCGAGGCCATCCACGTCGAGACCATCCCCCGCGACGGCCTGTTCGAGGACCTGTTCCAGGGCCGTCTGCGTCGGGCGGAGCTGTCGCGACGCCGGCACGCTTTCGACCACACCCGCGCGCTGCTGGAGCGACGCTTCGACCGGGACGGGGTCCGCGGCAGCATCGGCTTCGGCGCCTCGGTCCTGCCGTCGGGCGAGTACGGCTGCCGCGTCGAGCTGCGGGTCGACGGTCTCCCCGTCGAGGTCACCCAGCTGCGGCTCCCAGGCCCGCTGAGCATCCGTATCGAGGGGCCGCTCGACGCCGGCCCCCGGTTCCGACGGATCGTCCGAAACCCCGCCTACGAGGGGGCGCTCGAGGTCGCCAGCGACGAGGCCGGCGAGCTGTTGATGGAGCTCGCTCGGAGCTTCGACCACGCGCCCGTGGCGAGGCAGGCCCTGCACATCTGGCTGAAGACCGTCGCGGTCAAAGGGCAGCTCCACCAGCTGGACGACGCGCTGCGGACCGCAGCCATCTTCCCCTTGCACGGGTCGGGTCACGTGGACCTGGCGACGCTGCAGACCTGGCTGTCCGAGGACGGCGAGCTGCAGGTCTGCCGACCGGGCCTCATCCTGCCGTTCGGCGTCGAGCGGCTGCTGGCGGACACCTCGCCGACACGCGAGAGTCTGCGCCACCTGTTCGGCCACAAGTCCCTTCGCGACGTCGCATCGGACCTCGAGGACCGGGTCGTGCGCGAGCGCCGCCTGGCGTCCGGCGCCGAGCCCGCGCGCATCCCGGAGTACACCGTCGCGCGCACCACGATCCGGGCGGAGGGCGTCCACGGCGAGGTCGGCCTGCTGGTCGAGGGCGGACTGCCGGACGGGACCCAGGTCCGCGTGCTGCACCACGGCGTGTTCCTGGGCGAGGTGCTCGCCGAGACCGGGTTCCCCTCGACCCGAGCCGTCCTGGACTTCGAGCACATCGCGGCCACGTCTCGACTCGACGGCCTCGAGGACCCCGAGGGCACCGGCCAGCGCGCCGTGCACGAGCTGCGGCCGGCGCTCAAGGAGCTCGTCCTGGCGCACGCCCGCTCGCCGGACCCGGACGCCGTGGTCCAGGCCTGGCTCGAGGGCGCGCTGAAGAGCTGGAGCCCCTTGCCCATCGCGCTGCAGGAGCTGCCGCTCTTCCCCACGGTCACGGGGCGGCTCGAGTCCATCGCATCGCTGGCCGCGCAGCCCGCCGGTCCCGTCGAGTACCTGCCCAAGCTGCCCGAGGGCGACGTGCCCCCCGACATGCGCGGCGCCCTGGTCCTGGACGCGAGCCGGCGTCGCATCGTCGCCGCCCAAGGCTTCGGGCCACGCGGAAAGCGCTCGCTGCGGGACATCACGCGCCGGCTCGAGATCCGTGGCGAGGCCCTGAGACGCTTCCAGAGCCGCGCGATCGAGGCGCTGTTCCCGATCGACGACGTGGTGGCCGTTCGCCACCTGACCGACGGCGATCTGCGCGTCAGCGTCGGCCTGTCCGTGGCCCGAGACCGCGAGCCTGGGCTGCGGGTGCGCTTCCTGGTCGACGGCCGCTGCGTCACGGTCGAGACCCTGCCGCTGCCCATCGCCGCGGACGCCGTGGTCCACGGGGACCGCATCATCCCGGACGCGCTGTACCAGAACCTGGTCGGCGAGACGACCGCGATGAACGCGACGGTCGTGGACCTGGCCCTGCAGGCCATCGACACCTGGCTCGACTTCCCGGCGCTGCCTGCACTCGCGCGCCTTCGCCTGCTGGATCACCTGCTGAGGCGCCCCTCGCGGACGCCCGAACAAGACGCGGCGTGTGCGCGTCTGCGCGCCTTCCCTCTGCTCCCGTCGATCGACGGCCACCTGCTGAAGGTCAAGGATCTGGGCGAGGTGGTGCTCATCCCGCCTGGCTCGCCGCCCCGAGACGCCCCCGACGGCCGAGACTGGGTGCGCAGCAGCCGCGACGTCCGCCGCCTGCTCGACGTGGCCGGAGTCGAGACCGTCGAGGGGCGGGCCCTGCTCGCCGAGATCGAGGAGGGCGAGCACCGCCGGTCCGCGCTGTCCAAGGAGGGACTCTTCCCGGCGGGTGGGGCGTTCAGCGCTGCCTGGCGGGTCGACCACGATGGCGCGAAGCACTGGATCGGACTGGCCGTGAGCACGAGCTCGCACGTCGGACGCATCGAGTGGCTCGTCGAAGACCGCCTTCTGGGCATCGAGAGCCTGAAGGTCGGGGTGCCCGTGGTGGTGCGCGTCTTCGACCCGGCGCTCGAGCCCGACCTGGCGTTCAGCGCGCCGCAGCCTGGCGCCGCGCTCGAGGACGCCCGCGCTCGCGCCCGCGAGATCGCCCAGGCGTTCCTGCATGCCTGCGCCCGCTTCGCCCATGGGAGTGAGCCCGTCGAGGACGGTCAGTTCACGCGTCTCCTGGGCGAGCGCCTGCTCCCGACGCTGGTGACCTACGCCGCCTCGAACGACGTCTCGGCGTGGAACGACCTGCCTCTCGTGGAGACGAGCGATGGGGAGCGCGTGCCACTGACCGCGCTCGCCGAGGCCGCGAAGCAAGGTCGGATCCGGGTCGTCCAGCCCGGCACCTACGGCCGGCCCGCGGACCCCGACCGACCCGTCTTCCGGGCCGACCCGGCGCTCGGCCGGGCGCTGCGCGCGTTCGGACCCACGACCGACTACGCGGTCGAGCTGCGCCGAGAGGAGGAGGCCCACCGCCGCCGCGAGGCTCCCCCGGTCCGGGTCGAGCCCCAGGCGCTGCCCGGCGTGCTGCTGACGATCCCGCTCGAGGGCGCCCGCGAAGGCTTCCTTCAGGTCGACGTCTCCGGCCGCACGGACATCGTGATCCACGTCGACTGGCGCCGGCTGGGGCGCATCCCCCACAAGGGCCCGGTGCCCCTGGTCGGCCATGTGAGCGACCCGGCCATCGAGCCCGACGCGACGTGGGCAGGGCCGAAGAAGGGCAAGGCCCTGGACCAGCTCGAGAGGTTCCTCGAGGAGCGGAGCGTCGTGGCCGTCCAGCGCCTGCTGGATGAGGTGCCGGCGAGTCGGACCCGCCTGTGGCTCGGCGTCCTGCAGCGCGCCTTCAAGCACCGTCGCGACATGCCGAAGCCCGGAACGAACTCCTGGAAGCGGCGCCTGGCCGGGCTCGAGCTCTTCCGGACGGGATCGGGCAAGCCGATGACTGCGCACGCTGTGGTCCAGCTCCGCCACCCGCCGCGCTGGGTCACCCCGTCCTCCGCCACCCCCTCGCTGGACCCGAACCGGCCCTTCGTCGTGGTCGAGCCCCGGGTGATGGAGCTGGCGATCGCGTTCTTCGGCGGCTCGAACGCGAAGACGGAGGCGCTCGAGGACTGGCGGGTAAACCGTCGACGAGCCCAGCAGCAGCACCGGTTCGAGCTGCCCGACGGCCGGTACTGGATCCAGCGCGGCGTCGAGGGCAAGAGCTTCCGTGCCCTGCTCGCGCTCGAGACGGACCTCGACGCCCCTGGGCGCCTCCACTTCCGCGTGGACGGGGTCCCCCTCGAGACGCGTGAGGTCCCCTTCCCCGGGCTGTTCGGCGTGATCGAGGTCGAGGGCCACGACAAGGCGTTCACCCGCGCGGCGAAGGACCGGGCCCGGGAGAAGGCGATCGACAAGGCCTACGAGGAGCTGGTCGAGGCCGGCGCCGCGGGCATCCGCGAGAGCTGGTTCGGCCGCCGACGCGTCGTCGAGATCCTGGGGTCGTCCGACGCCCGGGTGAAGGACGCCTGGTACCTGGCCCCCCTGCTCACCGCACCGGGCGGCCCGCAGCCGCTGCGGAGTGCCGACGACGCGTCCGTGGTCCTGCTCGGGAACGAGCCGGTCGAGGGGCACTTCGTCGTGCACGACGAAGGCAACAACCGCGAGCTCCTGGCCGCCATCGGCCTGACCGGCGTGGCCACGACGCAGTGGCGCGCCCAGAAGGCGGTCGACGCCGACCGGAAGACCGCCGCCGAGCAGCGGCTGGCCGAAGAGCGGGCGCTCGATGCGGCTCGCAAGGGGGTACGGAGCACGTTCACCCAGCTCGTGAAGGGCCTGAACGTGCCGAATCGGCTGGGCAAGGATCTGGAGCTCGAGTCCGCCCCGATGGCCCTCCGCGGCCCAGCGATCGAGGGCGACGCCCGCGCCATCGTCCGCGTCGCCTGGTGGCTCGGCGAGCGCGCGCTCATGACCAGCGGACGCACGAAGGTCCTGCCCGAGCTGGCCCTGCGGGTGGGTGAGCGCATGGCCTCGCTGGAGCCCGCATGATCCTGGCGCTGCTGGGCTCCGCGTCCGCGACCACCTGGCTGGCCGACGCCTACGTCGAGCTCCCATGGGCGGTCCCGGTCCACGGCAAGGTGTTCGCGTCGCAGGGCCAGGCGGATGCCTTCCGCATCTTGCTGCAGCTGGAGTGCGAAGACGTCGAGCGAGCGCGTGTCTGCGTCGTCGAGGACGCGGCGTTCCAGGCCCGCGCCGTGGAGTACGACCGCGGGGTCATCGACGACGAGCTGAAGGAGCTGCGCGACGGCATCCTGGGCGCCACCCTGACTCTCACGTTCAACGCCGAGGGCGGCCTTCGGGCGACACCGGACCTCGACGACGACGACCTGAACAACGCCCAGCGCGAGCTCGCCGAGGCGCTGATCGGCCGAGCGATGGTGGGCTTCGATCTCCGGCTCGACGGGCCGGACACCTGGATCCAGGACGAGAACTACGTCGGGCACATCCCCGGCGCGAACGGGGGCACCTCGATGTCCGCGCGCCACACCCGCGACGAAGCGCGCATCCAGTCCCAGGGCCAGGGCACCACGCGCACGCCGGGGGGCAGCCCGTTCCGACTCCAGTTCGGAGCCGAGGCCAACGTGGACGACGAGGGACTGGTCGACCGGTGGTGGTGGGCGGTCGCTCTCCCGGGCCCCAGCTCGGCCGCCGCGGCCAACTACGTGCAGGGCGGCCTGATCTACCGGATCGACGATGACGCGACCCCGCTCGTCGGCATCGGCTCGGGCGAGCTCGACATGACGGGCCCCAGCCTCGACGCCGCGGTGCTGGGCATCGGGGCCTACGACAGGGTCGCGGACCTGGACGTCCGCAAGACCTACGACGAGCACAGCCTGTGGGTGCGCGCCCAGGGCGGCTTCGAGCGTCGCCCCGTCCACTCCGAGATCGGGACGGGCGAGCTGCTCGCGGGGTACAGCACGCCCTACGGGATCCGCTTCGGCGCCGGCGTCCGAGCCCACACACCGCGCGAACACACGCTGCTCTACGAGCCGCACCCGGTGGCCGCACGCGACGCGGTCGTCGGCTTCTGGTACCGCCCGGTCGACGAGGTCTTCGCCCCCCACCTGGGCATGTCCTGGCTCGCGTCGTTCCGGACGTACGAGGACGCGACCCCCGACCGTATCTGGATGCCGGCGATGGCGGTCGACATCGGGGCCGACTTCGACCTGGGGCACATCCAGGTCGGCGCCTTCGGCCGAGGTCAGCTCGACATGGCGCCGACCATCGCCGAGCACGGGCCCGCCAAGCGCACATTCCAGACCGCCGCGCTGTCCGGCGGTCTCCAGCTGACCTGGAAGGCGATGACATGGTGATGCTGCTGCTCGCGCTGACGTCCTGTGCGCCGCGCCACATCACGTACGGCTGCTGGCCGGACACCGACTTCGACGGGCTGGGCGACGGCTCGGCGCCGTCGGCCTCGTGCACCCTGTCCGGCTACGTCCCGAACGACGACGACTGCGACGACACCGACCCGGCCATCGGCACCTGCGAGGACACCGCAGCCGACGAGTAGACCGTCCGCGCGTAGTCCGCGACCATCCGGTGGGTGTTGAACGCCGGGATGCCCCGCGCCATCGACGAGCGGATGCGCTGGTTCCACGCCGACCGGTCCTGCCAGGTCGCGAGCACGTCCTCGAGCACCTCGTACAGCGAGATCGCGTCGGCCGCGTCCTGCTCCTCGATCGTGTCGAATTCCCGGGGCTCGCCGATGGCCCAGCCGCCGGTCCCGTCGTACCCCTCGGGCCACCAGCCATCGAGGACCGACGCGTTCAGGCCGCCGTTCAGCACGACCTTCTGTCCCGACGTGCCGGACGCCTCGCGCGGCCGCCGCGGGTTGTTGAGCCACACGTCGCAGCCCTGCGTCATCCGCCGCCCCAGCTCGATGCCGTAGCCCTGGGCGAACAGGAGGCGACCGTGGAACCGAGGTGCACGCGCCGCCGACAGGATGCGCGACAGGAGCGCCCGACCCGCGGTGTCCTTGGGGTGCGCCTTGCCCGCGAAGACGAACCGCATGCCCGCATCCAGCAGCGCCTCGAGCCGGTCCGGGTCCGTCAGCAGCAGGTCCGCGCGCTTGTACGGAGCGAACCGGCGGGCGAACCCGACGATCAGGGCGTCGTCCTCGATCAGCACCCGCTGGCGTCGCGCGAGCTCCCCCCGCAGCAGGTTCCGCTGCGAGCTGCGCATGGCCGCGATCCGGGCGTCGCGGATGCCCTCGAGCCCGACGAGCGGCTCGCCGGTGGCCAGATGCTCACGCCAGCCCGGGACCTCCTCGTCGAGCATGCGCTGGGCGGCGTCGCCCATCCAGAACGTGGGATGCACGCCATTGGTGACGTGCCCGATGGTCGGGTCCTCGAACATCTGGCGGCTGACCTCGCCGTGCAGCTCGGAGACGCCGTTCGTGGCGCGCGCCAGGCCCATCGCCAGGCGGGTCATGTTCAGCGGCTCGGCCAGGTCGGTCGGGTCCTTCCGGCCGCGGTCCATCAGCGCGCCGTGGGCCCAGCCCATCGCGTCGCGCCAGGGTCCGAGCACGCCGTTGACCAGGTCCCAGCCGAACCGGTCGTGGCCCGCGGGCACCGGCGTGTGCGTGGTGAACACAGTGTGATCCCGGACGAACGTCTCGGCCTCGCCAAGCGACGCGCCGGCCTCGACCATCTGCCGCATCCACTCGACGGGCGCGAAGGCGCAGTGCCCCTCGTTCAGGTGCAGGACCTCGGGCACTTGATCGAGCGCCACCAGGGCTCGGATCCCGCCGATTCCGAGCAGGACCTCCTGACGGATGCGCATGCGCGAGTCCCCGCCGTACAGCGAGCCCGTGACGTCCCGCTGGTGCGGCGGGTTCTCGGGCAGGTCGGCGTCGAGGAGGAACAGCGATACGCGCCCCACGCCGACGCGCCACACCCGCACTCGGTAGGTCTCGTGGCCGTCGGGGACCTCGATGCGAAGCGGCTCGCCGTCGACCAGGACCTCCTCGATGGGGAGCTTCGAGGTGTGCACCTCGGGCCAGGCAGGCACCTGCTCGCCCCGATCGATCAGCTGACGGAAGTAGCCGTGGCGGTAGAGCAGACCGACCGCGACGAAGTCCAGGCCCAGGTCCGAGGCCGACCGCACGTGGTCACCCGCCAGGATGCCCAGGCCGCCGGAGTAGATGCGCAGCGCCTCGTGCAGGCCGAACTCCATCGACAGGTACGCGACGCGACCCAGGAGCGGCACCTCGCACGCGGCCCACGTTTCGGTCGCTCCCCGGTACGCGCGCGCCCGCTCGACGATGGCCGGGAGCGCCTGGGCGACCTCCTCGGGCACGTGCTCGAGCTCCTCGAGGACAGCCGTCGGGCTGTGCCCCAGAGCCTCGTACCGGATGGGGTCGAGGGCCTCGACGAGGCTGCGCGCCTCGGGATCCCAGGACCACCACAGATCGGAGACGAGCTCGGCGAGGAGTGCGCGGGCGTGGACGTCGGACATGGGAGTACCTCCGGCGCTTGGACCGCCGAGACGCCGTTCCAACACACGGAGACCGATCAGCCCGCGATATCCTCGGCGCGACCGGGAGAACGGGCAGCTGCGCAACACGAAGGCCGTACTCGCTCCGCTGGACGGCGCGGCAAAGGCACAGGGCAGCGCGCGGTACATCGCCGACCTGGTGGTGCCGGGCTGCCTGTACGGCGCCGTGGTGCGTTCGCCGCACGCGCACGCGCTGATCCGGGGCATCCGCCTCGACCTGGAGTACGACTGGTCGGGCATCGCAGTGGTGACGGCGGCGGACATCCCCCACCAGAACTCGACGGCGCTCGAGGGGACCGACCAGCCGGTGCTGGCGGCCAAGGTCGTGCGGCACGTGGGCGAGGCCGTGGTCCTCGTCGCGGCTGCGCGCCCCGAGCTGGCGCGCGAGGCCGCGGCTCGCATCGACGTCGACTACCGGCCCCTGCCCGCCCTCGATGACGCTTCGCTCGCCGAGGACCACCCGCGGGTCAGCCACAGCACGGACAACGTCTTCCAGCGCGCCGTGCTCCAGCGCGGGACCGTGTCCGCGGGCATCGAGGGCCACCGCACCCACGGCGTCTACCGTGTCGACGAGCAGGACCACCTGGCCCTCGAGCCGCTGGGCGTACTGGCTGCGCCCCGCGACGATGGCCTCGAGGTCACGGGCCCGATCGGCCACCCCAGCGCCCTGCTCGACACGCTGACCGGGATGTTCCAGCACGACCGCTTCGTCGTGAAGCAGGTCCACAGCGGCGGCAGCTTCGGTCGAAAGCTCGAGAGCGCCGTCCTGCTGGGCGCCCAGGCAGCGCTGCTCGCGACCAAGGCGAAGCGCCCGGTCAAGCTCCTGCTCACCCGCCCGGACGAGCTCCGGAGCCAGGGCAAGCGACACGGGCTGATCGCTGAGCTGTCCTCGGTGGTCGACGACGAGGGCAAGCTCCTGTCGCTCGAGGCCATCCTGCTGTTCGACGGGGGCGCCTACGCCACGCTCTCCCGGGCCTTCCTCGAGCGCGCCATGGTCCACGTGCCCGGCGCGTACGCGTGTGAGCGGCTCTACGTCCAGGGCAAGGTCGTGGCGACCCATCGCCCACCCGCGGCGTCCTTCCGCGGGAGCGGCGTCTCCGACGTGCACTTCGCGGTCGAGCGGCACCTGGATCGCATCGCTCGTGACCTCTACCTGGACCCCGTCGCCGTCCGGCTCGTCAACCTCGAGACCCAAGGCGCGATGGTCCTCAACGGCGTCGTCGCCAAGGCGGCGGACAAGACGCCCCCGGCTCCCCGCGACCGGCCAGGGCGCGCCGTCGCGAACGCCAGGCTGATGGCAGGACGAGGCTTCGCGGTCACCCGGCTGGGCGGCGGACGCCCGGGGGACGACGTGGGCGAGCGACGCGGTCACGTCGAGCTGGCGCTCCGGAAGAACCGCATCCAGGTCTACGCACCCGGCGCCGAGTCGGGACAGGGGGCGGACACCGGGATGGTCCAGCGGGTCATCGACGCCCTGGGCTGTGACCCGGCCCAGGTCGAGCTGCGAGTGCGTGCCAGCGACCGGGTGGCGCCCGATGGCCCGTTCCTCGGCTCGCGCTCGGTCGCCCGGATCGGCGAGGCGCTCGCGGTCGCCGCCGGCCGCCTCCAGGCCGAGCTCGAGGCGGAGGTCGGCCGCAAAGGCACGTTCAGCGAGCTGCTGGCGGCGCGATCGCGCGATGCGACTGTCCGGGTGCGGGTGGCCCTCGACGAGCTCGCTCCGCTGACCTGGGACGCCGTTCACCTGTCCGGTACGCCCTACCGGAACCACACCTGGCAGGCGATCGCGGTGGATCTGGTGGTCGATGCGGACACCGGCGAGGTCGTCGTCCAGCGCGTGATCACCGCGACGAGCGCCGGCCCGGTCGTGCACACCGGGCTGGCTCGCCTCCAGATCGAGGGCGGCGTGCTGATGGGGCTCTCCGGCGCCCTGACCGAGCGGATCCCGCGCGACGAGCGAGGGGCCCCCCAGGGCGCAGACCTGCGTGACACCGGGCTGTGGTCCTCCCTCGACGCGCCTCGGCAGAAGACGCTGCTCCTACGCCCCGCCCCCAAATCCAAGCCGGCCGGGCTCGGCGAGGTCGGCGTCATCGCGGCGGCCCCGTCCGTGGCCCAGGCCATCGAAGCGGCCACCGCCGCGGTCCTCGACCGGACGCCGATGGGCGCCGAGGCCATCCTGCGAGCGATCCCATGAAGTGCACCTTCACCGTGAACGGCAAGCCCGTCGAGACCGAGAAGGGCGGCTCCGAGGCCCTGCTCGACGTCTTGCGCGGGGAGCTCGGCCTGACCGGCTCGAAGGAGGGCTGCACCGACGGCAGCTGCGGCGCCTGCGCGGTGCTGATCGACGGAAGAGCAGAGAACTCCTGCCTCGTGCCCGTCGCCCAGGTCCAGGGGCGGGAGGTCCGCACCGTCGAGGGCCTGTCCGGCACCCCCGAGCTCGCCCGGCTCCAGAGGGCGCTCGTCACCGCCGGTGTGACCGCCTGTGGCTTCTGCGTCCCCGGGATGCTGACCGTCGCCTCGGAGCACATCCTGGCCGGCGAGGAGCTGGACGGCGTGTCGCTGAAGCAGGCGCTCTCGGGCGTCGCGTGTCGGTGCAGCGGGTACCGGCGGATCCTCCAGGTGCTGGATGGCTGAGGTCAAGCGCGCCGAGAACCTGCCGGACGCGCTGTCCCTGCGCGCTCGCTACCCGTACGGGCTCGTCCTGGCCGGCGGCACGGACGTGATGGTCGATGTGCGACATGGGCGGCTCGTCCCCAAGCTCCTCATCGACATCTCGGGCGTCGACGGGCTGCGCGGCGTGGAGAAGGCCCGGTCGGGCCTGCGCATCGGCGCGCTGACCTCGCTCCAGACCCTGGTCACGTCCGCCGACATCCGTCGCCGCGGCACCATCCTGGGCGAGGCTTGCGCCAGCGTCGCGTCGCTGCAGGTCCGCAACCGCGCGACCCTGGGTGGGGCGGTCGCCCGCGACGACGCCGCCAGCAGCATCGCACCAGTGCTCCTGGCGCTGGACGCCAAGCTGGAGATCGAGAGCGCAGAGCGAGGCGTCCGCGTCGTGCCTATGACCGAGTTCGCCGACGGCTTCCGAGGCGCCCGGATCAAGAGCGACGAGCTGCTCACGGCGATCCGGCTCCCCCACCCGATGGTCGGCGACGAGACCTGCTTCCGGAAGGTGACCGACGGCACCGCAGGGGGCCGGGCCCGACTGGTCTTCGCGAGCCGGATCCAGCTCATCGAGGACACCATCGAGGAGGCCCGCGTCGCGTTCTCCTGCCTCGGCCCGTCTCCGCGCCGCTGCCCCGCGGTCGAGCGCGCCCTGACGGACGAGGCACCCTGGCGCCGTGCCATCGACAAGCTGCGCGACGACATCGCCGCGCTCGGCGACGACATGGCCAGCGCCGCCTACCGCCAGGACGTCGCCGAGAACCTGCTCCGGACCTGGCTGGCCAGCCTCCCTCGGTGATCGCCCGGCTCGTCCAGCTCAACGCGGTCGCGCTGGCCCTCGCGCTGGCGGCGGTCGTGCTCACGTCGTCGGCCCCGACCCCGCTCTGCGTGCTCGACAACAACTGTGATGCGCTGGTCTTCCGCTCGGTCGCCGAGGCCCTGCACGCCGGCCGCATGCCGTACGCGCCATGGGAGTTCGGGGGGCTGACGCTGCACTTCGCCTACCCGCCGTGGGCCCTGCCGCTGTTCGCCCTCTACGCCCACGGACGGCTCGCGATGCTGGCGCTGGGCGCACTCGGGGCGTCCGGCCTGGCGCTCCTGGCCCGTCGCGAGCACGGCGATCTGTTCGGCCTGCTGGCGCTGGGTGGGGGCTGGACGTTCTTCTCGCTGTGGCTCGGCCAGACGGGCCTCCTCATGGGCATCGCCGGCTTCCTGCTGCTGCGCCATCGGGCCGGCCTGGGGCTCTTGCTGCTGGTGCTGAAGCCCCAGTTCGCCCCGCTCGTGCTCGTCGCCCTGATCCGCAAGCGACGCGGCCGGGACCTGGCCTTCGCCGCGCTGGGCGTCGCGATCCTGTCGGCGACCGCGACGATCTGGCTCGGGCCCCAGGTGTGGTCCACGTGGGTCGAAGCGCTCCTGCGAGCGCCCCCCGAGCTCGACCGTTCCTTCATGTCGTCGTGGCAGGCGTGGGCGCCGCCGCTGCCGTGGTGGGCCGGCGCGGTGCCCCTGGCGCTGGGCTGCGTGGCGGTCGCCGTGGTCCGCGCAGACGGCCGCACGCGCATCGCCCTGGCGCTGGTCCTGGCCACCATCGTCGCGCCCCACGCCCACCCGTACGACCTGGCGCTCTGGGTCCCCGCCGCCGCCTGCACCCGGCGCCCGGTCGTGGACCTGTCGGTGCTGGCCCTGACCTCGCACGTCGCCATCCTGTCCGGGACGCGCGCCCTGCTCCCGCTCGTCGCGCTCTGGCTCGTCTGGCGTCTGTTAGAGGCCCGGGACCCCGAGGAGAGCTGATGCCTCGTCCACCTCAGTCCGCGCCCAGCGTCGCCGCCATGTCCGGCGCTGTGTTCAGCCGTCTGGCCGGCAAGATCCGCGAGCGGACCGAGGCCGGCGGCGAGATCTTCCCGCTGCACGTGGGGGACACGTACCTGGAGCCGTTCGTCGGCGGCCGGATGCAGGACCTGTCGGTCGACGACCACCCGGGGATGCACCGGTACAGCTCGCCCCAGGGCCTGCCCTCGCTCGTCGACGCCGCCATCGAGAAGGTCCGCGAGACCAACAGGATCCCCTGTGAGCGTGGCCAGCTGCTGGTCACCGCAGGAGCGACGGGCGGACTCGGCGCCGCCATCGGCAGCTTCGCCGCGCCGGGCGAGGAGATCCTCATCCTCGCGCCGTTCTGGCCCCTGATCCGCGGCATCGTGCAGACCTTCCGGGCCACGCCGGTCGAGGTCCCCTTCTACGACCGGATGACCACCGTCGAGGCCGCCATCGAGGCGATCCGGAGCCGCATCACCGAGCGGACCGTTGCGATCTACGTCTCGACCCCCAGCAACCCGACCGGGCGCGTGATCCCGCCCGACTGGCTCGCGGCCATCGCCGACGAGGCCCGTCGCCAGGACCTGTGGATCCTCTCCGACGAGATCTACGAGCAGCTCATCTATCGAGGCGAGCACGCCAGCATCGCGACGTTCGCCCCCGAGCGCACGTTCACCGCGTTCTCGTTCAGCAAGGCGTTCGGCATGGCGGGCAACCGCACCGGGTACCTGGTCGGGCCCGCCACGGCGATCGCGACCGCCCGGAAGATCTCGACGCACACGTTCTACTCGGCCCCCACCAGCGGCCAGCTGGCTGGACTCCGCGCGCTGCGGGACGGCGACGCGTGGCTCGCCGACGTGCGCAGCCGCTACCAGGCGGCCGGCGATCGCGCGGCCGAGCTTCTGGGCGAGGACCCGCCCCAGGGCTCCACGTTCCTGTTCCTCGACATGGCCGACCAGCTCGACGAGCGAGGCATCTTCGGCTTCCTCGAGGACTGCCTCGACGAGGACGGGCTGCTCATGGCCCCAGGTCCCAGCTTCGGAGCGGGCTATGAGACCCACGTCCGGGTCTGCACCACGTCGGCGCCGCCGGCCAAGGTCGAACAGGCCGTCCAGCTCTTGAGGAAGCGCATCGGTCGATGATCCTGCTCGTGGGCCAGCTGTTCGCCGCGGAGCTTCCGGACTTCGAGGCGGCACCGATCGATGGGGCGCGGTTCGAGCCGAACCTCGGCGACCGCATGCTCGTCGTGCAGGACGCCCAGCCCCTGACCGAGGGCGGCATGGAGTTCGGGGCCGTGGGCCACTGGACCCACAGGCCGTACACGTGGGTCGATCGCGAGACCGCCGAGGAGACCGACGTGCTCGAGCACGTCAACGGCGTGGTCCTGGGCGGCGCCTTCTGGCGTGGACGCACCCGCGTGGGCCTGGACGTCCCCGTCATCCTCGGCACCCGGGGGCTCAGCGACGGTCGCCTCGGCGCCGGCGACGCCCGACTGAACGGCCGCTTCACCCTCATCCCGGGCGGCGAGGAGACCATCGGCCTGGCGCTCTCGGCCACCGCGGGACTCCCGCTGGGCACCACCCAGAGGCAGATCGCCAGCGTCGGCGGCTGGGGTCGCATCGGGCTCGCAGGCGACTACCGCGTCGGTCCGGCCCTGGGCGCCGTGAACGTCGGCTACCGGTTCCTCCCGGACTCGGCGCTGCACGACTCGCTCACCTGGGGCGACCAGGTCGACTTCGGCGTCGGCCTGGCATGGGCGCTGCACCCGCAGTTCGATCTGTCCGCCGAGCTCGCCGGCACCACCCAGGTCGACATCGCGCTGGGCCTCGGCCAAGGCACCCCCATCGAGGCCATCGTCGCCAGCCGCATCACCACACCCCAGGGCATCACCATCCGTCTGGGCGGCGGACGGGGCCTGACCGATGGGGTCGGCGCCCCGGACCTGCGGCTCCTGGCGGGCATCAGCTGGGGCCCACCCGAGGAGATCCCCGATCGGGACCAGGACGGCATCCGGGACGAGGACGACGCGTGCATCGACGAGCCCGAGGACGCCGACGGCTACGCGGATCGCGACGGCTGCCCGGACTGGGACGACGACGACGATGGGCTCCTGGACACCGAGGACGCCTGCCGCTTCGAACCCGAGGACCATGACGGCTACCTGGACGAGGACGGCTGCCCCGACGCCAACGCCCGCCTGCTCCTGTCCATCGAGGACTGGGGGGCCCGCCCGGTCGAGGCCGACTCGGTCCGGCTCGTCGGCCCCGACACAGAGCACACCTTCGAGCGCGTGACCGAGGTCGACGTCCAGCTCGGCGCCGGCAGCTGGGAGCTGCACGTCCAGGCTCCGGGCCGGACGCCGTGGTTCGAGACCCTGCACGTGCCCGACGAGGGCGACCTGCCCTGGGTCGCCGCCCCCATCGAGCCCGGGCCGCGCGGCCTCGTCCTGCTCGAGAGCACGGACGCGGACGGCGAGCCCATCGACGCCCAGGTGCTCATCGACGGCGACCTGCGTCCCGTGCTCGTCCACGAGGGAAGGCCAGCGCTGCGGCTGGAGCCTGGAGCCCACGACCTGGTCGTGCAGGGGCCGGGCCTCTTCCCGGTGCGGGTCGAGGTCGAGGTCGAGGACCTCGAGGAGCTCACCCTCCCCGTCACGCTCTACGCCGAGCTCGTGACCATGGGCGACGACCAGCTCGACCTCGCCGAGGGCGTGGACTTCCTCCCGAACACCAGCGACCTCGTGCTCGCCAGCCGGACGCTGCTCGACCAGGTGGCCGCCACGCTCCAAGAGCACCCGGAGATCCGCCTGCTGCGCATCGAGGGCCACACGGACGCCCAGGGGACCGACCTGGGCAACCTGAAGCTCAGCCAGGAGCGAGCGGACGCCGTCGCCCGGTACCTCATCCAGAGCGGCGTCGCGCCCGACCGGATCTACGCGGTCGGCTTCGGCGAGGACTTCCCGATCGCGGACAACAACACGCCCGAGGGTCGCGCCGCCAACCGGCGCGTCGGGTTCTTCATCGAGGAGCGGCGCTGACCCACCAAGGCGACGCCCACGCGCGGTGCTCGTCGGTGCGAACGCGCACGTAGCCCACGTCGCCGGCCTCGAGCACCAGCTCGGTCGGCTCCTCGACCACGCTCCCGTCAGGCCGGACCCACTCCCAGGTCGCGTCCTCGGGCAGCTCGAGGCGCAGCGTGTAGGTGCCGGCCTCGACCGCGCGCCCCGGCAGGATGTCCGGCTCGAGCACGACCACGAGCGGGTCCAGGGCAGCGCTCGCCGCGATGGTCCGGCGGTCGAGCAGGGCCTCGAAGACCTGGCTGCGACCCAGGTCGGCGTCCACGGGCAGCAGCACCGCCGTGATGCCCCCCGGGCTGTGGTGCGGCGTCACGACGTCGGCCAGGTCGTCCCCATCCGTGTCGACGTACTGCCCGCTGGGACCCGGCGCGTCGATCGAGCCCGGCCGCCCGTCGTGCGAGTCGGTGCCGGCCAGGAACCCCATCCGGTGGCCCGTCTCGAGCATCGCCTGGATGCTGCCTTCGGGCGCGTGGAACTCGGTGTTGACCTGCCAGTCACAGCCGGGCGAGGTCAGGTCCGTGCACTCGGAGCTGCCGTGCTCGCTGTAGACCTCGACCAGCCGCTCGGTCGACATCAGGGGCCCCGTGGCCGACCAGTCGATCCCGGCCGGCGTGGTCACCCCGGGGTGGTGGATGTAGGCCAGCCACCGGCTCTCGCTGCAGCCCTCGAACGTCGGCACGTCGCCCAGGAAGTCCTCGAGCTGGTCGCTGTGCGTGACCTTCACCGCGGGGTTCTCGGTGTAGGCCTCGCGCCCGAACTGTTCCTTCCGGGCCGGCAGCACGCAGCTCGGAACCCGCCAGTCCGAGCAGGGCGCGGCCTCCTCGAGCACAACGGTCCGATGGATGTTCTGGGCCCCAGCACAGTGCGCCGTCCACTCGTAGCCGGGGTAGGCGATCAGGCCGTCCGGGGCGTCCGCGACGCGCGCCAGGGTCGTGTCCCAGATGTTCGAGACCTGCCCGGTCTCCAGGTCCTCGTGCTCGAGGAACTCGGCGTGATCGGTCAGCGAGACCACGTCCAGACCCGCCTCGACCGCGTTCTCGAGCGCATCGGATGCCGGCGTCGTGCGGGCCGTGCAGGCATCGCCTTCGTCCTCGCAGCCATCCATCGACAGGTTCGTGTGGGCGTGCAGGTCCGCCCAGACCACGCGATACGGCGCCGCGGCGGACGAGTCCGGCACATCGGCGGCCGGTCGGCAGGCGGTCAGGAGCCACAGCACGCCTTGACGGTAACGCCGGCGGTCAGGACTCCGGTTAGGACCCCGCATGCTGGATGCCATTCGCACCCGCGTTCTCGGCGGAGAACGCATCGACCGGGCCCAGGCCGCCTGGCTCTTCGAACACGGCACCGACGAGCAGCTCATCGAGCTCGCCCAGTCGGTGCGCGGCCGCTACCACCCGCCCTCGCGCGCCACGTGGCTCAAGATGGCCATCATCAACTACACGAACGTCTGCGTCGCGCGCTGCGACTACTGCGCGTTCTACCGGTTCCCCGGCGAGCCCGACACCTACCTCCTCTCGACCGAGCAGGTCTGCGACAAGATCGACGCGCTGAAGTCCCACGGCGGCACGCTCGTCGGCTTCAACGGCGGCTTCCACCCCGACCTGGGCGTCGAGCACTACACCGCGCTCTTCCAGGCGGTCCGCGCGCGGTACCCGGACGTCGAGTTCTACGAGATGACCGTCGCCGAGTTCATGTTCGTCGCCAAGCGCCAGAGCCTTCCGTACGACGAGGCCGCGGCGATGTTCGCGGCCTGCGGCACCCGCTGGATCACCGGCGGCGGCGCCGAGGTCCTCGACGACGCATTCCGCCTGCGCCACAGCCCCGGCAAGTACAAGGTCGAGGACTTCTACGACGCCCAGCGCGCCTTGCTCGCCGCCGGCATCGGCTCGACCGCGACGATGGTCATCGGGTTCGACGAGACGCTCGACGAGCGCATGAACCACCTGGAGCGCCTCCGCGACTTCCAGGACTCGGTCGACGGCAGGCTGCCCTCGTTCCTGTGCTGGACCTACAAGCCGTACAACACCGAGCTGGCCGGCGAGGAGGTCCCGCTCACGGAGTACCTGCGCTGGCTCGCGATCTGCCGGATCTACCTCGACAACATCGAGCACATCCGGACCTCGGTCCTGACCCGGAACGAGGACGCCATGATCGGCCTCGTCTACGGCGCCGACGACTTCGACCTGCCCACCGAGGACGAGGTCACCCAGAAGGCGGGCGCCACCATCAGCCACGAGTTCGAGCTCATCCTGGAGAGCGCCCGCAAGCTCGGCTTCGACCCGCAGATGAGGCAGCCGCTGCGCCCGTGCTGAGCCGACGCCAGCTGCTTCAGGCCGGGGCCGCGACCGCCGCGGCCTCGACGATGGGCTGCACGAAGGACCCGGGCCCGCGGAACGTGGTGGTGGTCATCATCGACCAGCTCCGAGCGGACGCCGCGGCGCAGTTCATGCCGAAGCTCAACGCCCTGGCCGACCAGGGCGTCCGGTTCGAGCAGGCCCGCTCGGTCGCCCCATGGACCTACCCGTCGGTCCTCTCGATGATGACGGGCCTGTTGCCTCAGCAGCACGGCGCCGACGGCCACCGCACGTCGAACCTGCTCGCCCGGTTCCACGACGACGTGCCCACGCTGCAGAAGCGCCTCAAGGCCGCCGGCTACGCCACACGCGCCTGGGTCACCAACCCGTTCCTGCACACCTGGAACCCCTTCCACGACGGGTTCGACACCTACGACATCAGCTTCATCGGCAGCCAGGGCAACACCCGCGGGGACGCCGAGGCCGTCTGGCGCCCCGAGACGATGTTCGCCGACAGCGTCAACGCCGCCGCGAAGAAGGTGTTCGCCGCCGAGCCGAAGACCGGCCCGGAGCTCTCGTACTTCCACTACATCGACGTGCACGGACCCTGGGAGGGCGCGCCGTTCGCCCCCGGGTACGAGAACGCCTGCCGCTACACCGACGACAAGGTCGCGGAGATCCACGCGCTGTGCGCCGAGCGCTACGACGACCACATGGTCTTCGTCGTGATCAGCGACCACGGCAAGGCCCAGGGCCAGGACGAGACCCGCGGCGTCGGCCAGCCCTGGCGGTTCAACAAGTGCAGCCCGCACGAGTTCAACCTGCGCATCCCGTTCTGGATCCTGCCGGGACGCGACGTGCCCCAGGGGGTGCGGGTCGCCGAGCCCGTCAGCAACGTGGACCTGACACCGACGCTGCTGGACTGGCTCGAGCTCGAGGCCGACGCGCCGCTGACGGGACAGACGCTCCGGCCGCTCGCGCTGAAGGCCCGGACCCAGCCGGTCCCCTCGTTCGCCAGGATGTCGGCGTTCGGCTGGCGGAACGAGGCGATCATCCAGGACGGGCGGAAGACCATCCGCTTCTTCGATCCCGAGACCGGCGAGTACCTGACGACCCGCGCGTACGACCTGACCGCCGACCCGGACGAGCTCACGCCCCTGGCGGATCCCGAGCGCGACGTGCCGGACCTGGACATCGCCGCGTCCGACCACGGGCTGGCGTACGAGGCGACCTTCGACGAGGTCGATCCGGGGCTGAAGGGCCAGCTCCAGGCGCTGGGGTACCTCGAGGACCACTGAGGGCTCGTCAGTCGGCGACGGGCTCCCTCTTCTTGCCCTCCATCCGACCGAGCGCCTCGCGAGCACGGCGCCCGTCGGGGTGCTCCTCGTCCTCGCCGGCCTTGAGGAAGCACTCGCGCGCCTCGTCCTTCCGACCGGTCACGCGCAGCACGACGCCCAGGTTGTAGAGCGCCGAGGTGTCGTCGGCCTTCATGTCCAGGGCCTCGCGGTACTTGGCCTCGGCCAGGTCGGACTCGCCGTCCTGCCAGTAGTCCAGCCCCTCGCGCACCTTGTTGCTCGCCTCGTGGACCAGCTCGATGTCGATGATCGCCTTGATGCCCAGGTTCACGACGACGAGCCGTAGCGGACCCGCCCAGAACGCGGTCGCGACCTCGCTCGCCAGCACCACGGCCATCGGCAGGTCGGGGCCGATCTGCTTGCCCTTGTACTTGAGCCGGACCTTCGTGTAGCGGCCGGTGTTCACCAGGCCCCGCAGCTTGGTCCCGAGCTCGTCCAGGCTCTCGTCGATCCGCTCGGGGTCGACCTCGAACTTCATGTTCTCGCCAGCCCAGTCGTACGCCTTGTTCGCGCCCTCGGCGGTCTTGGAGCCCGCGGACTTGGTCCACTCGCCGATCTTCTTGCCGGCGTTCTCGGTCCACTTCCGGACGTTCTCCGCGGCCTTGTCGAAATCGGGGCCTTCGCGCTCGGTCTCGGACATGGACACTCCCGTACTGCTTGTCAGGTGTACACCGCGCGCGGCTCGACAACACGCCAACCACTACGATGGCGGGCATGTGGTTGTTCTGTTCCCTCGCGCTGGCCCAGTCCGGTCAAGACGGCTGGAAGACCGTCGAGACCGAGCACTTTCGCGTTCACTACCCCGAGCAGGCCGAAGACTGGGCCCTGTACTCGGCCGCTCGAATGGAGGCGATCCGGGTCAACACCTCGGAGGCGATCGGGTACGCGCCAGATGTCGTGATCGACGTCGTCGTGATGGATCCGTACAGCCAGTCGAACGGCTGGGCCATGCCGTCGCTGCGACGCCCGAAGATGGGTCTGTACGCGTCGCCTCCCCCCGCGGACTCGGTGCTCGGCCACTACCGCAGCTGGTCCGAGGACCTGATCACGCACGAGGACGCGCACCTGGTGCACCTGCTGCGCGAGTCACGCCACGGCACCGCGGATCTGCAGCGCTGGACGATCGGCTACGGTCCGCTCGCGCGGAAGTCCGAGCGCTGGGTCGCCGAGGGCTACGCCACGGTCATCGAGGGACGCCTCACCGGCTGGGGCCGACCGAACTCGACCGGCAGGCAGATCCTGCTGTACGCGCTGGCCAGCGACAACGAGATGCCGGCGTACGGCGACCTGAACCTGAACCAGCGCTGGGCGGGCATGGGCTACGCCTACCTGATCGGCAGCGCGTACCTCGAGTGGCTCGAGCAGGTGTACGGCGAGGGCAAGCTCGTCGAGCTGTGGGCCGCCATGTCGGCCAAGGACTTCCGCAGCTTCGAGGACGCCTTCATCCTGGTGTTCGACGAGCACCCCGAGGTCCTGTACGACGAGTTCGTCGTCGCGCTGACCATCGGCGAGGCGTTCGACGAGGTGTTCTGGGACGCGCCGGACCCAGACGAGGTCTACCTGTCGCTGGGTGGCTCGACCGGCCCCCCCGCCCTGTCACCGGACGGCGAGTGGATCGCGGTCGTGAACCGCTCGGGGCGCTACTCGAAGCTCGAGGTCTACTCGACCAGCGAGGACGAAGAGGCCCGCACCGAGTGGCTCGAGGCCCGTGAGGAGCGGCTCGAGGCCGACCCTCAGGACGTCGCCGGCACGGTGCCCCACGTCTTCGCGCCCGCCCCCGAGTGGACGCGGCAGCGTATGAGCCGATCCGCCGTCCAGCCCCGCTGGATCGACGACGAGCGCATCCTGTTCACATCGTGGTGGACCGACGACGGCGGCCAGGTGCTGCCGGACCTGTTCGAGTGGACGCTCGAGGGCGGCGAGCGACGCGTGACGCGTGGCCAGGCCGTGATGAACGCCGATCCCCACCCCAACGGCGACAAGGCCGTCGCGCTGCGGACGCGCTGGGGCTCGAGCCAGCTGGTCGAGGTCGACCTGGACACCGGGGACGTCACCGAGCTGACCGAGGGCGTCGTCGACGCCGTGCTGGACGCGCCGCGGTACTCGCCGGACGGCTCGAAGATCGCGTACCTGCGAAACGACGAGGAGATCGGCTGGCAGCTGATGATCCGTAGCGGCGACCGGGACGTGCGCGCGCTGGACCTGCCCATCGGGGCCACCCCCACCATGCCGACCTGGGACGAGAGCGGCCAGGCGGTCTGGGTGACCTTCGGACAAGACCTGGTCGGCGTCCCGCTCGACGGCGCGGCCGAGGTCCGGCTCACGCGGAAGCGCGGCGTCCTGGCCCCCCAGATCCACGGCGACGAGGTCTTCTTCCTGTCCGTGCACGCCGACGGCCTGGACCTGTCCAGGGCCACGCTGGAGAGGGCACGTCCGTTCGCGTTCGAGCCCATCGAGCCGCCCCCCGTCCTGGCTGTCGCCGAGATCGAGCCCGGCGCGTACGAGCCAGGCCTGCCCTGGTTCACGCCCATCCCGGGCTTCTCGGCCGACGTCCGCGGCTGGAACATCGAGGGCGCACTCCACGCCGCCGACCGCGCCGGAAAGTACAGCGTCCTGGCCTGGTTCTCCGCCGGTTCGGCCGGGGTCTCCCCCAGCGGGCAGCAGGACGACGACAACGGGTTCACCGGCGTGAACGTCACGGTCTCGACCTACGTCCTGCCCGTCCGTCTGCAGCTCACCGGCGCCCGGCTCGCCGACCACGACCAGATCGTCGGCATCGCCAGCCTGTCCGGCATGTTCGAGGAGCGCTGGGAGAGCGGCGCCGCGAACATCGAGACCGGTGTCTGGGTGGACGACCGTCGAGACGGCCGCGTGGCCCTGTTCGCGGACGGCGAGGCCGCGCACACCTGGTGGTTCGGACCGGTCGGCGCCATCTCGACCGGGAGCGCCGCCGTCACACGGACCGAGGGACGCAACCTGAAGAACGGCTCGGCGACGGTCGGCGTCACCGCCTACGACACGAGCCTGACGGGCACGCTCGCGCGCAGCAGCTCGCAGCTGGACGACATGGAGCTCGCCGGCCGCCGCGTGAGCATGCGTCCGTCGGGCTGGGGCAGCTGGTACGTGGACGCGCCCGGCCTCATCGGCGGCTCGCTCGCGGGGGACCACCACCGCATGATCCGCGGCGACCTGATGACGCCGGCCTCGGCAGGACTCCGCGCTGAAAAGCACGTGTTCTGGAACACTTATGGACTAGGGCCTCAGGACATCTCGATGGTCAGCGTCGTGCTCGCCGGGGAGATGCCCCAGGTGCCGATGGACATCCGACCGCAGGTGGACGTCGACATGGGCGCGGGCTGCACGGTTGCCGGGACCGAGGTCCAGGGGACGCCGTGCTCGAAGAAGGAGCACTACCGCTTCTGGTTCAGCGCGACGTGGTCGCCGCGAGCCGAGTAGGTCACCGCGGAGCGCGACGGGCGGCCGGTTAACGGAGCGGCATGAACGTCCTCGTCACCGGAAGCTCCCGCGGTATCGGCCGCGCCATCGCCGTCCGACTCGCCCGACCCGGCGGGACCGTCGTCGTGAACTACCTGCAGAACGACGCGATGGCCGAGGAGACCGCCGAGATGGTCCGGGCCGCTGGCGCCGAGGCCGTCGTCGTGCAGGGCAACGTGCGCGACGAGAAGGACCTGAAGCGCATGGCCGGGACCCTGGATCGGTACGACGCGCTGGTCCACAACGCGGCCATCGGAGTCCTCAAGCCCTGGGACACCATCCGCGCGAACCAGTGGGACCTGACGCTCGAGTCCAGCGTGCGGCCCTTCTGGCTCCTGACCAAGCACGTCGGTGACCGGCTGGTCGACGGCGGCAGCATCGTGGGGCTCTCGTCCCTGGGCAGCCGCCGACACGTGCCCGGGTACGCCGCGATGGGCGCGGCCAAGGGCGCGCTCGAGGCCCTCACCCGTCAGCTGGCCTTCGAGCTGGCGCCGCGGAAGATCCGCGTGAACACGGTCTGCGGCGGCCTCGTGAACACCGACGCCCTGAAGTACTTCCCGGACCGCGAGAAGCTGGTCGAGACGACGAACCAGTACACGCCGCTGGGCCGGATCGGCGAGCCGGACGACATCGCCAAGGCCGTCGAGCTGCTGCTGATGCCGCAGGCCTCGTGGATCACGGGCCAGATCCTGGTCGCCGACGGGGGCTGGTCGCTGCTGTGATCTGGCTCTGGATGGCGGTCGCGCACGCCGAGTCCGCCTGGGTCCTCGGCCAGGGGGAAGGCGTCGTCTACGGCGGCGCGGGCCTCTCGACGTTCCACTACGGCGCCAGCGGCAACCTGCGTGACCGGCAGCTTCGATTCCGCGGGGACACCTACATGGCGTGGGGCCTGGGCCGCAGCGTCCAGATCTCGCTGGACGCGCCGCTCGTGCACAACCGGGTGGTCGACCATGTCGACCACCCGCCGCGCCCGTGCTCGACGGACTTCTGCTCGAACGTGACCACCATCGGCGAGTCGGGGCTGCACCTGCGCTGGGGCGTCCTGGGCGGACAGACGCGGCTCGTCCTCGGGGCCGGCGTCCGAACCGACGCCTGGAACGCGGGCACCCGCGGGCGCTGGGCCAACGCGGGCTTCGGCGGCACGTCGGTGCTCGGCGAGGTCGTGGTCGCGCGCGACCTGGGGCCCATCGAGCTGCTGGGACGCGGGTACTACAGCCTGGCGATCCAGCCGAACCCCTGGCCGCTCGACCACACGGGCGGACTGGTCCAGCTCGGTGCCTGGACGGGGCCGGTCCACGTCGAGGCGTTCGGCACGTTCCACACGCGACTCGGCGGCGTCGAGTACGGCGATGGCTGGGCGGACGGCACCCCCGACGAGTGGATCTGGGCGACGCTGAACTACCGCGAGGTCCAGGCCGGCGGGAAGCTCTCCATCCCCCTCGGCGAGCAGGCCGGACTGCACGTCTCCGCCCAGCGCGTCCTCTGGCAGCAGAACGGACCGAAGGACACCTGGTCGGGCGCCATCGGCGTGCACCGGATGCTGGGCAAGGCCACGGCGCCGCCGGACGCCGAGCTCGTCCGCTGGAAGGACGCCGACCTGGAGACGGTGGCCGGCGACCTGTACGACCTCGAGCAGACGCGCTCGGTCGGCAAGCTCGTCATCCAGGTCGACGAGCGCAACGGCGAGAGGCTGCTCGACGCCGAGGCCTGGGTCTACGACACCCCGTCGACGACGCCCGCGATCCAGGTGCTCGCCCAGGTCAGCAAGAACTTCCCGCCCATCGCCGGCGTCGAGGTGCACCGCTTCGAGCTCGACCTGCACACGGTCACCCTCGACATCGACTTCCCGAACGACGAGGCCTTGCTGCTGACAGTCGGCCCGCTTCGCTACGCGCTGCCGGACGCCGAGGAGGTCTCGCGCGAGACGCTCGACGATGGGACGCTTCGGGTCCGCGTCACCGCTTCGCGCCCCTGATCAGAGCGTCAGGTGCGGACTGACCGCCTCGTGCAGCTCGCCGCCGAGCCACGAGCCGAGCGCGGCCTGGTAGTTCTCCAGGCCGGACGCGCCCTCTTCGAGAGCGGCCGCGTTCTCGGAGTTGCTCCCGAGATCCTCGCCAGCAGGTTCGACGGCGGGCGCAATCGCGGTGCCCTCTTCGCGGCCTGCCGTTCTGTGCGCGAGATCGGCCATGGCGCAGTCTATCGCGGCACGACCGATCGGGATCGCTCAATCGGCCAGGGCTACTCGGAGAGCGTGGCCGCGTCGTCCCAGGCCCAGTCGCCGTAGCCGTCGACGCCCTCGAACGCCTCGGTGAGCTGGGCACGGACCGGGATGGTCCAGCGGCTGGCGGTGGTGACGGTGAGCTCGCAGCTGCTGCCCTCGCAGTCGTCCTCGTCGAAGCGGGACGAGGTCTTGTCGCCGGTCAGGTACGTGCCGCTGGGGACCTCGGAGTACCAGACGCCGGTCTCGTTCTCGTCCCACTCGTCGGACTCGTACCAGGTGTCGGTCGACTGCCACGTCTCCTGGAGCGAGCCGGCCATCGTCTCGCCGTCCTGCTCGACGATGATCTTGAGCGTGCGGGTCGTCTTCTCGTAGTGGCCGCTGACGTAGCCGCTGTCGTGCTCCTCGAAGGTGTCGAGCTCGGTGAGGTCGGTCAGGGTGAAGACCCACTTGCCGGCCTCGTTCTGGACGCCGTCGAAGATCTGTCCGTTCACGAACAGGTAGGCCTCGCCCTTGGCGCCGCCGGTGATCTGGGCCACGAAGGTGTCCTCGTCGACGACCAGGTCGTAGCCGGTGGTCCACTCGGACTCGACCGCGGTGCCGCCCTCGGGACACTGGGCGTCGTGGAAGTTCTCCTCGCAAGCGGACTCGGACTCCAGCGCGGCCGACTCGGGGCTCACGTGGAAGATCCAGCTGCCCTCGACGGGGCCGCTGGAGGCGCAGCCGGTCAGGGCAGCGAGGCCGGTGAGCGTGACAAGTCCAAGGGTGGCGTTCTTCATGGTGTTTCCTCTCTCTCTCTCTTCGTTCGGGTTCCAACGCCTGGGCGCACCGGGCCCGGCCTGCCGGCACCTCTCGGCGGGGCGGGATTGCGGGGGTTCGACCAGGGTTGCGGGAGAACAACGGTGGGAGGATCGGTGGGCTTACACAGGCGACTGAGATCGCGCAGTTCGCACCCAACTGCTCAGATCGCGCAGTTCAGGCCGGATCAGCGCCTGATCCGAGCTGAACTTCCGGATTCGCGCAGTTCGCACCCAACTGCGCAGCGCTGGGGCGTCGCCACGATGAACGCCGTCCCATCCGGGGCCGAGGGCTGGGTGTCGACGTGGCCGGCGAGCTCGGGGCTGGCGGTCCAGGCGAGCAGGAAGATCACGCCACGGTTCTCTCTCCCTCGACCGCCGCGCTCGTGCAGACCCTCAGTCGGAGCACCACAATCCGTCGCCGGAGAGCCCCGTCGGGAAGTCGAGGTGCTCGACGAAGGCTCCGTCCATCTCAAACGTCGAGATGCCGCTGGAGTGCTCGCCCCAGCTCGCAGTCAGGATCCGGAGCTGCCCTTCCTGGACCGAGACTCCGTAGTTCCGGCCGTCGAAGCCCTCGAGGAGGATCTCCTGTCGCTGCTCGCCGCTCTCGATGTCCCAGACCACCACCCGGTCCGTCGAGTGCCACAGACCGTAGAGCAGGCCGTCGTGCGCGGCGAACCGCGAGGCGTTGCCCGAGTCCAGCTCCCGGCACCAGCTGGGAGACCCTAGGACCAACGCGTCGTACGAGCCGTATCTGCAGAGCATGTCGTGCCGATCGACGGCCAGCAGCCCCGAGTCGGTCGAGCTGACGACGGCGAGGTTCGCCACCTTGTTGGACTGCAGCGTGCCGGCCTCGAAGTCGTAGACCCACACGTCCTTGCGGCCGGAGTCCGACGCCGAGACCACCTGGTGCCCGATCCGCGTGAGCCCCGACCCGCCCTCCGAGTCGTTGCGCACGAGCTCGGTCGCCGCGCCGGTCTCGAGCTCGACCCGCCAGATACCGAGCTGTCGCGTCAAGCACGACGGTCCGCCGTCATGGTCGAGCGTGCCGAGAGGCGGAATGACCTCGACAGACCCGCCGAACGTCGCGCCGGCGGTGTCGGAGCGCTCGTGGCCCTCGCCGCTGGCCGAGTCCACTCCTGCGACCGAGTCCTGCTCCGAGTCGACACGGACGTCCGAGGTCTCGACCACCACCGGCCCGCCGGCCGGCTCCGCGCATGCCATCCACAAGACGAGCACGATGCCCCCCACGTCGTTGTTCCTCTCGTAGGTACCGCCGCTCGCGGCCGCGACGATTCCAAGTCGATGTCTGTCGTGGCCTCACAGCGGACACGCCTGTATGACCAGACCGTGCTGACCGTCGCCCTCCTCGCCTGCGCCCCGTCCGAGTCCGTCGGCCCCGCCCACCTCGAGGCCCTTGGGTACGTCGACGGCATCGACGACCCCAGCGCGGCGAGCGGCGTCCTGGTCTCCACGAACCCGGCTCCCGGCTGGAACCTGTACGGGAGCTCGAACAGCAACGAGGCGTTCCTGCTGGACGCGGACGGGAACGAGGTCCACAGCTGGACCGCGTCCCAGGGCATCTTCAGCCACGTCCAGGTCCTGCCCGACGGAGACCTGCTTGTGCTGGTCCGCCACCGCGAGGTCCTGCGCCTGCGGCCCGACTCCACCATCCGCTGGCGCTGGGCGGGCGAGGTCCACCACGACCTGCACGCCACCGCCACCGAGATCGCCGTCTGGGTCGAGCCCGAGACGCTCCAGTTCCTGAACCTCGATGGCGAGCCGACGGGCACCCTCGACCTGTCCGCCCTGGGCGAGCACGCCAACCATGTCGAGTTCCTGCCGGACGGCCGGTTGCTGGTCTCGTTCCGTGACGACGACCTGGTGGCCATCGTGACGAAGGACCGGCGCGTGGACTGGACGTACGACGGCCTGCACCGCCAGCACCACCCAAGCTGGGTGGACGGTCACATCCTGGCCTTCGACAACGGCCGGCAGCAGTCCCGCGTGGTCGAGCTCGACCCCGAGACGAACGAGGTGACCTGGTCCTGGACGCGCCCCGGCTTCTTCAGCGAGACCCGGGGTTCGGCCCAAAGGCTCGACAACGGACACACGCTCATCACCGAGTCCGACCGCGGCTACGTGCACGAGGTCGACGACAGCGGCGAGGTCGTGTGGAGCTGGGCCAACCCGTCGCGCGAGGGCGACCTGCGCCGCGCAGTCTGGCGGATGACGCGCCTCGCAGAGCTGCCGCAGGTTTTCCGATGATGCCCCCGATGATCCAGGCGCTGTGGGACCGGAAGCCCGTTCGCTACATCGCCGTCGGCGGCGGCGCCTTCGTCGTGAACTTCGCCATCTTCCTGGGCCTCGAGCCCCTCATGGACGTCCGCTTCGCCGAGGCCATCGCGCGCAGCCTGGCCACCGTGCTCACCTTCTTCGGCCACAAGCACGTCACCTTCCGCGCCGAGGACGGACAGGCCGACTCGGCGGCGAAGCAGGGCGTCGGCTACCTCGTCCTGGCCGCCGCGAACGTGCTGATCTCGCCGTGGGTCGTCTTCTACGCGGTGGACCTGCTGGGACACGTCGTCGCCGGCAAGTTCGTCTCCGAGGTCATCATGACCGTGGAGGCCTACCTGTTGTCCGCCCTCATCTTCCGGCCGAAGGCCTCGTGACCGAGACGCCCCAGGGGACGCGGATGCCACCGTGGGCGTGGTTCCTGCCGCTGGTGGTCCTGCTGCTGGTCCCCTCGCTCCTGACCGGCGAGGGCCTGCTCATCCAGCACGACATCTGGGCGAGCGACCTGCTGCACTCGCACCTGCCCTTCAAGGCGTTCCTCGGCGAGTCCCTGCGCGACGGCCACTTCCCGCTCTGGATGCCCGACATCTACTCGGGCGTCCCGCTGTTCGCGCAGATCGAGGCCGGCTCGCTCTACCCGCCGCACCTGCTGATCTTCGGGCTGTTCGACGCGTACCGAGGGCTCGGACTGGCCATCGTCTTCGACCTGCTGCTGGCGAGCTACGGCGCGACGCTGCTCGCTCGTCGTTACGGCGCCGACCCACTCGCCGCCGTCCTGGCCGGCCTGGTGTTCGCCTGGTGCGGGTTCAACGTGACCCACGGCCGCCACCTCAACATGCACGCCGCCGCCGCGCTGGTCCCCTGGATGGTCCTGGCGCTCGAGCACGTCCTGGCCGGCGAGAAGAAGGGACCCCACCTGGCCCTGCTCATCGCTCTCCAGCTGGCCGCGGGCCACCCCCAGATCACGTACATCACGTGCCTGTTGCTGGGCGCTCGGGTCGTGGTCGAGCTGCCGGGCTCGGGCTTCATCGCGGCCTGGAAGCAGCGCCTGTCCCCTCTGGTCGTGCTGGGTCTCGCGGCCGCGCTCGGCGCCGCCCTGGTCGCGGCTCAGCTGGCCCCGGTCTGGGCGTTCACCGGCGAGTCGCTCGCCACCGTCGAGCCCACCTGGGAGCAAGCCGCCATCTACCCGTTCGCGGCCGTCGACCTGTGGACCCTGGTGTGGCCGGCACACGTCGGGGCGATGGAGACGTACGACTACGCGGGCGGCGGCAGCACCATCCCCTGGGGCAACTACAGCTACTCGGGCCTGCTCCCGCTGCTGCTCGCGCCGTTCGCCATGCGACGAGCCCGCGTCCCGGTGTTCTGGGCCGTCATCGGCGTGGTGGCGATGCTGCTCGTCATGGGCCCGATGACGCCGCTCTACCGGCTGAGCTGGGAGCTCCTGCCGGGCATGAAGCTGTTCCGCTTCCCGACCCGCTTCCTCGTCGTCGTCGGGCTGGCCGTGTCCGTCCTGGGGGCGCTGGGGCTCACCGCGCTGACCCGCCGCATCCCAGGGAAGGCCCATCTCGTCGGCGCGCTCGTCCTGGGCGCGACCCTCGCGGACCTGGACTACAACCAGCTGCCGCGCTTCCCCATCGACCACGTCAGCCACTGGAGTGACGGCTCGGACCTGGCCGAACACATGGAGCACGGCGTCGAGGACGGCCGGGTCTACACCTCGGGCGAGTACACCCTCTGGGAGAAGGGCTTCCACCGGGCCCAGGGCACGGATCCCACCGAGCTCCGGGCGCTGTGGGCCGCCCCCATCGGCAGCAGCGGCGTCTTCCACGGCCTGCGCAGCCCGTCCGGCTACGCGCGGATGGTGCACTGGCGGACCGCGGCGTTCTGGCAGGACTACAACACCCCGCTGCTGCTCGAGCGGTTCCGGACGGCTCGCCCCAGCGCCGGGACGCCCCAGATCTCGCACAGCTTCCAGAGCCTGATGGACCGGGCCCACGTCCGGTACCTGGTGACCGACTACCCGCTCGATGGCTGGACCCCGGTCCCGGGTCCAGCGCTGAACCTCTACGAGAACCCAACGGTGCTCCCACGCGCCTACGTGGTGCAGGGCTGGGAGGCGACGGACACGCTCCAGGCCTCGGTCGACTTCATGTTCGGCGACGGCCGAGACGAGACCGCTCGCCCGGCCATCGAGGGTGCCGCGCTGAGCACCGCCCGGACGCAGCTCGTGCCGGCGACGCTCGAGGAGCAAGGCCCCAACACGCTCGTGGTGACGGTCGAGGGCCCCGGCTACCTGGTCGTGGCCGACAGCTACGACAGCGGCTGGACGGCGACCGTGGACGGCGAACCCGCCGAGCTGCGCATCGCCAACGGCTACCAGCGCGCGGTCGAGCTCCCGGACGGCGCGGCCCAGGTCGTGATGACCTACTGGCCCGCGGGCCTCTCGCGCGGCTTGGCCATCTCGACCACCGCGCTCTTCTGCTGGCTGGTCTGGCTCCTGGCGTCCTTGCGCAGGACGAAGAGGGGTCGGCCCTTGAGCTCGTCGTAGATGACGGCCAGGTACAGGCTGATGACCCCCTGGCACAGCAGGATGACGCCGCCCATGATGAGCACGGCCAGGATGACGGTCGTGAAGCCGTCGAGCGCGGTGCCGTTCCACCAGTTGTAGAAGGTCTGGAGCGACAGGACCGCGGCCGCGCCCATGGTGAGGAAGCCGACCCAGGCGATGCTCAACAGGGGCGCCGAGCTGAACGCGATGAGCGACTTGACCGAGTAGCGGAACAGCGCGAGGACGCCGAAGCTCGTCGAGCCGGCGGCGCGAGCCTGGACCGTGAACGGGACCTCGGCGACCTTGAAGCCGAGCCACGCGACGAGCCCACGGAAGAAGCGGTTGCGCTCGTCGCAGGCGAGCACGGCGTCGACCACCTGCCGGTCGAGCAGCTTGAAGTCGCTCTGGCCGTCCATCCGCTCGCGGACCGAGGCGCCCATCAGCCGGTAGAACATCGCGGCACAGGCTCGGTAGAGGACGCCCTCGTCCCCTCGATCGGCCTTCACGGCGTTCACGACGTCGAAGCCCTCGTCCCACTTCGCGAGCAGCTCGGGGATGACCTGAGGCGGGTGCTGCAGGTCCCCGTCCATCAGCACGACGGCGTCCCCTCGGGCAGCCTCGAGGCCCGCAGACAGCGCGCCTTCCTTGCCGAAGTTGCGCGAGAGCGTGAGCGGCACGACCCGGCTGTCCTCGTCGGCGAGCCCCTGGATGACGGCGTTGGTGGCGTCCGTCGAGCCGTCGTCGACGAGGATCAGCTCGAACGGCCGATCGACCACGGCCGCGACCGCGGCGACGAGCTTCGGGGCCGACTCGGCCTCGTTGTGCATGGGGACGACGATGGACAGCACGGCGCCATCGTACCGCGGTCAGGCTCGACCCAGCTTCCGCCGCACCTTGCTGGTGACGAGCCCGATGACCTCGGCGACCTCGGGCACCCCGAACAGCCTGGCCAGCCCGAGCGTCAGCACGACCGCCACGGTCCCGGTCAGCGCCCCCGAGACGAGCGCCGGCAGGTCGATCGCCGCTCGGATCCCGAAGCCCGCCGCGATGGCGAGCCCGACCGCCGGCGCCATGCGGACGACCAGCCCGAGCACCCCCGGCGAGTCCTCCTCCGCCATCCGGTGCCGCAGGAACCCCGCCAGCGCCAGGACGTACAGCGTCACCGCCGCCGAGGAAGCCAGCGCCAGGCCCGTGCCGCCCAGCGCCTCGCCGAGCGCGATGTACGCCGGCCACATCAGCAGGACCGTGACCGAGCCGATGACCGTCGGGATCCACGTGTCCTGGTTCGCGTAGAAGCCTCGGCTGAACAGGGTCGAGCTCGACCAGGCCCCGAGCGCCAGGCAGAACAGTCCGCAGAACAGACCGATCTCGGCCAGCTCGCCCGAGGTGAACCGCGTCGTGCCCCAGATGACCTCGGCGATGTCGGCGCCAGCCACGGTGAACGCCGCCTGGGCGGTGAACGCCAGCACGAGCATCAGCCGGCACGCGCGGATCAAGGTCGCGTAGGCCTCGCCCTTCTTGCCCTCGGCCATCAGGCGGGTGAGCGTCGGGTAGGCCGCGGCGCCCGTCGCCAGGCCGAAGATGCCCATCGGGACGCGCATCAGCGTCTTGCCGTACTGCAGGCGCGAGATGACGCCCTCGCCGGCCAGCGAGCCGTACCGACGCAGCAGCCAGTCATCGACCGCGATGATCGAGAAGCCCAGCATGATGGGGATGCTGAGCCACAGGTACCGCTTGAAGTCGGGGCCTCGCAGATCGAGGTGCAGGCGCCAGCCCAGTCGAGTCCGCAAGCAGCCGATGAGCGGCAGCCCGAACGGCCCGACGATCGAGCCCACCAGCACGCCCCAGGCGAACGCCTCGGCGCCGAGCGTGGGCCCCAGGAGGACGCCCATGCCGACGATGAACGCGCTGTACCCCAGGTTCGCGAACGCAGCCTCGCCGTGCCGGTCCTTGGCCTGCAGGACGCTGGAGAGCAGCCCACCGACGATGTGGAAGATCTGCGCGGGCAGGATGATGCGCGTCAGCCGGGTCAGGAGCGCCAGCTGCTGCTCGTCGAAGCCGGGCCCGATGAGCGGCACGATCTGGGGCGCGAACCACCACAGCACGGCCGTGACGATGGTCAGCGTCACGACCATGAAGTTCGCGATGGTCGAGAACGCCCGCCAGCCCCCCTCCTCGTCCCCCGCCGTCAGGTACCGGCTGAAGATGGGGATGAAGACGATGGTCAGCGCTCCGCCAGCCAGCAGGTAGTTCAGGAAGTCGGGCAGGACGAAGGCCGACCAGTAGACGTCCGCCTCGGCGCCGCCCCCCAGCACGCGGCCGATGACCGCTTCCCGCACGATGCCGATGACGCGGGACAAGAGCACGCTCGTGCCCCAGATCAACGCGGCGATTCCGATTCGTCGGCTCACTTGCCCAACCACTAAGACGTGCCAAGCTCAATGCAATCCTCGCGCCAGGACTCTCCTTGACCCTCGATTGGTTCTTCGCCGTCCTCACCTTCGGCGGACTCCTCCTCGTCGTCGCCCGCGCCGCACTGCAGCGGGGCTTCCCCTACGCGGTCTTCAGCACCGTCGTCCTGGGTCTGCACGCCGCGAGCTCGGTGCTGCTCTTCCCGAAGCTCGGGTGGTTCCAGCCGGTGGCCATCGGTCTACAGATCGTGACCATCATCCACTTTCTGTTGCTCAGCCGACCCCGGATGCGGAGCGTCACCTACCGCGCCCTCATCAGCGTCCCTGCCAGCTGGTTCGTGGCCGGCGCGTACCTGGCGTTCCCCTGGGCCCTGCTCGTCGCGTTGGGCTTCGAGCCCTGGCTCCCCTGGCTCGGCTGGGCGGTCGCCGGCACCGGTGTGATCCGCTCGCTCTCGACCCAGGTCGAGGACATCGACCTGGTCCTCGACGGCCGCCCCGTGCCCGAGCTCACGCGGGTCGACAAGGGCGTCCGCCGCACGCCGAAGAGCCTGTCGATCGTCCAGATCACCGACCCCCACCTCGGCCCCTTCATGTCGGTCGAGCGGCTGCGAGGCATCTGCGAGCGCGCCGTCGCCCGTCGACCCGATCTGGTGATGCTCACCGGCGACTACCTGACGATGGAGAGCAACTCGACCCCCGGCAGCCTGGCCCGAGCGCTCGAGCCGCTCGGCGAGCTCGAGGGACGCGTCTTCGCCTGCATGGGCAACCACGACCTCGAGGCCCCCGAAGAGGTCGCCTCGGCCATGCACGCCAACGGCATCCGCCTGCTCATCGACGAGAGCGCAGTGGTCGAGACCCGCGTCGGCCCGGTCCAGGTCATCGGCGCCAACCACGTGTGGACCGCTCGACAGGAGCACCTGACCGGGCTGACCGAGGCCCACCCGCGGATCGACGACGCCCTGCGCATCCTGATGCTGCACGACCCCGGCGCCTTCCCGGCCGTGCCCGAGGGCGAGGCCGACCTGGTCCTCTCGGGCCACACCCACGGCGGCCAACTGGGTCTGCTCGGCCTCGGGCTCGACTGGACCGTGCTGTCCCATCTCCCCGCGATGCCCGACCACGGCTTCTGGGGACTCGGCCGGAATCGGCTGTACGTGCACAAGGGCACCGGCCACTACGGCTTCCCCTTGCGAATCGGGGTCCCCGCCGAGGAGAGCGTGCTGCGCATCCACCGGCCCGACACCGCCCCCAGCCCCGCGGGTTAGACTCGACCCGCTGATCCGTCCAGCTGCAGGAGACACGTGGAGCGCGACCCCAGAAAGGATCTGAAGGTCGGACTGTTCGTCTTCGGAGCCGTGCTCCTCGGCGGACTGGCTGTCTTCCTGCTCGGTGGCAGCTCGGAGATCTTCGAGGACCGGTACACGCTGAACACCTCGTTCAACGACGTGGCCGGTCTGCGCGAGGGCGCGGTCGTCCGACTCGCCGGCTTCGACGTCGGCGAGGTGAAGAGCATCCAGTTCTCCGAGGACGTCGGAGTGAAGGAGATCTTCGTCGAGCTCTCGCTGATGACCGGACACCAGGCCCGCATCCGCGAGGACTCCATCGCCCGCATCGAGACCGAGGGCATGCTCGGCGACAAGTACATCTCCATCTCGGTCGGCTCGATCGAGGAAGAGATGCTCGACGACGACGAGTGGCTCGAGGTCACCGAGAACGTCCCGCTCGTCGAGTACCAGAAGATCGCGAACGAGGTCCTGGCCGACCTCCAGGACATCTCGAAGAAGATCAACCTGGCGCTGGGCGACGACGACGAGGCCACCAAGGCATCCGTCGCGAACGTCGTCAGCAGCGTCGAGAACATCCTGCTCGAGGCGGAGACGGGCAACGGCCTGATCCACGCCCTGGTCTACGACGACCGGCTCACGAACAAGCTGAACCGGACCGTGACCAACCTGGAGAAGGGCACGAACGACCTGTCCGCGATGACGACCGAGATCCGCGAGGGCGACGGGCTGGTCAACGAGCTCATCTACGGGGACGAGGGCGCCGAGCTCGCCGTCCAGCTGGGCGACCTGGCCGCAGCGCTCGAGAAGATCGTCGGCGACATCGAGAACGAGAACAGCATCGTCCACGCGCTCATCTACGACGAGGACAAGGCGTCGCTCGTGGCGGACCTCACGGTCACCGCCGCCAACCTGCGCGAGATCAGCGAGGGCATCGAGGCCGGCGACGGAACGCTCGGCATGATCGCCCAGGACCCGGCCCTGTACGAGGACCTCCGCGCGCTGGTGAACGGCGCCGAACGGAACAAGCTGCTGCGCTACTACGTGCGCAAGACCGTCGAGGAGGGCGAACAGGACCTGGCCGAACCTTGGGCGCCGTAGCCCTACGCGTCACGCCCCAGGCGCTGCTCAAGCCGCGTATCCAAGGTCTCCTCAACGGCTGGAGGAAGGCCGACGGCCGCCAGAAGTTCGCCTACACGCTGTTCGGGCTGTTCGGGCTGGCCTTCTGGATCGGGCTGTTCGTGGGCCTGGGCTACGTCGTCGACCTGTTCTACTCGGTCGAGGTCTTCGGCCCGCTCATCACGCGCAAGCTCCTGGAGCTCCTGCTCCTGGCGCTGTTCTCGATGCTGCTGTTCTCGAACGTCGTGACGGCGCTGTCGAGCTTCTACCTGTCGGACGACCTCGAGCTCCTGCTGAGCCTGCCGGTCTCACGCGAGACGTTCTTCTACACGCGGCTCCTGGACACGCTCGGCCAGTCGAGCTGGATGATGGCCATGTTCGGCGTGCCCGTCTTCCTGAGCTTCGGGCTCGCGGCGGACGCGGGCTGGGCCTACTACGCGTCGCTCGCCGCGGTGATCCCGTGCTTCCTGCTGATCCCGGCGGCGACCGGGGCGACCGTGTCCTCGGTGCTGGTGAACGGCTTCTCGGCCAAGCGCACGAAAGAGGTCCTGGCGGTCGTCGGCATCCTCTTCCTCGTCACCATCTTCATCCTCCTGCGGGTGATGCAGCCCGAGCGCCTGCTCAACGCCCAGGACTTCGAGTCGCTCGCGGCGTATGTCGCCACGCTGCAGAGCCCGCTCCCCGCGCTGGCTCCTCCCGGCTGGGCCGGCGACGTCCTGGGGGCCTCGCTCCAGGGTCGCCCCTACCCCTTCATGCAGCTGGCCCTGCTCGTGACGGGCGCCATCGGGTTCACCGGTCTGTCGCGCTGGATCACGATGCGGCTGTGGGCCGACGGCTGGACCCGCGCCCAGGAAGCCAGCGCGGCTCGGCTGGCGAAGGCCGGACGGTTCCACCGCACGCTGAAGTGGCTGACCAAGGGGCTCCCCGCCCAGCAGGCCACGCTCCTCATCAAGGACATCAAGGTCTTCGTGCGGGACCCGGCGCAGTGGAGCCAGGTCTTCCTGCTGATCAGCCTCGTCATCATCTACACGTTCTCGGTGCAGTCGCTTCCGGTCGACGTCGACCGCGGGCCTTACCTGCAGTCGTTCAAGAACGCCATCGCGTTCCTGAATCTGGGCATGGCCGGCTTCGTCATGGCCGCCATCGCGGTGCGCTTCCAGTTCGCGTCGATCTCCGGCGAGGGCCGGGCCTTCTGGCTCATCCGGACGGCCCCGATCGACCCGGTCCACTACCTGTGGACCAAGGCGTTCCCCGGCTGGATCCCGATGCTCGTCATCGGACAGACGCTGGTCATCGCCAGCAACGTCATCCTGGGCTCGCCCCCAGAGCTGACCGCGGTCGGCGTGTTCACGACGTTCATCATGAGCTTCGGGGTCAGCGGCATCGCCATCGGCGTCGGCGCGCTCTACCCGGACTTCAAGGCGGACAACGTCGCCCGTGCCGCCGCTGGGCCCGGCGCCATCCTGTTCATGGTCGGGGCCCTGTTCCTCATCGCCGTGGTCATCGCCCTGCACGCCGTGCCGGTGTTCTACCTGTTGAAGGCAGACCTCGAGGGCGCCTCGCTCACCACGCGCGAGCTCGGCATCAGCGCCCTGCTCTACATCGCGAGCACCGGCGTCTGCGCCTGCGCCGCCTGGTTCCCCATCCGCAGGGCCGCCGCCGGCCTGTGGGGGCGCGACCTGTGACGTGGCTCTGGCTGGCCTGCGCGACCGTGGAGAAGCCCCCTGTGGCCACTCCGGTTGAAGAGGTTCGGGCTCCCGCACGTCCCAGCCACCGTGCACGCGAAAATTACATGCTGGCTCGCATCCATCTCGAGAACGGCGACCTCGACCAGGCCGCCGCCGCCTACAAGCTCGCCATCCTGCACGACCCCACGGCCGCTCGGCTGTACCTCGAGCTCGCCCAGGTGCGCGCCCAGCAGGGTGAACCGGACCTGGCGCGGTCCTACCTCGAAGAGGCTGCGCAGCTCGGCAGCACCGAAGCGGCCGCTCTGCTCGCGGCCAGCACCCTCCCCGCGGAAACGGGGCCGTGATGGCCTTGCGATCCGGACCCCATTAGAGGCGCCGCGGTGAACGGTCTCTTCCTAGCGCTGGTCCTTGGTTGTGGTGACAAGAAGTCGCCTCGCACGCTGGCCGATCCGACCGAGCTCGCCACCCAGGCGTGGGAGCGGCGCGTGCCGTTCGCGCTCAAGGCCGGGTTCTCCGTCAGCATCGACGCGCCCAGGCTCGGCATCGAGGGCAGCACCCGCGGTGGCCTCGTCGTGCACCGCCCCGGCAAGTTCCGCCTGGAGATCTACTCGCCCCTCGGCTCGCCCCTGGTCTACGCGGCCAGCGACGGGAAGCAGGTCGGCGTGTATGTCGTCACCGAGCAGCTGTGGCTCGGCTCGGACGACGCCGAGGGCCTGCTCCGCACCATGACCGGCGGCTCGGCGGGCATCGAGGACCTGGTCAGCCTGATGATCGGCCGCATGCCGTTCTCGGACGCCGAGATCCTGGACCGCAAGGTCGCCGACGGCCTCGCCACCTACACCTTCGGCGGGCCCGAAGACACCAAGGCCAACGTCGCCCTCGACGTGAAGACGCTGACGAACCACCGCATCGAGGCGTACGACCCCGACGAAGCGCTGGTCCTGGAGGCCGACTACGAGGACTACCAGAAGGTCGGGCGCTCGCTCCTGCCCGAGGAAGTCGTCATCAACGCCGAGTCCATCCAGTTCAAGCTGGAGCTCGAGTTCGACAGCTGGGACGAGCTGGGCGTCATCCCCGACGCGTTCGACGTGCCGGCCCCCAAGGGCAGCCGTCAGGTGAGCCTCGACGAGCTGGTCGAGAAGGCCGGCATCGCCCGCGAGCACGGCCTGCAGCCCCAGGGACTCGATGCGCTGCTGGCGGTCGAGGCGCCCAAGCCCCCTGAGCCGGAGCCCGAGCCCGAGCCCGAGCCCGAGCTGGATCCCGAGGGCGAGCCCTCAGTCGAGGACGGCGTCGACGACCCGGAGCTGCCGTCGGAGGATTCCCTGCCATGACGAGAGGCCGAACCGCCCGAGCAGGGTGACCGGCCGCTCGCCTGACAGGAGCCCCTCGAAGAGTCCGCGATGGCGGGCACCTCCTCGCCAGATGACGTCGACGTCGTCGAGCGTCGCCTTCAGGTGCTGCTTCTTGATGACGCGCAGGCGGGTCAGTCGCGCGCCGGTGACCGCGACCAGCGGCTCGACGTTGCCGACACCCGCGGGCTCCAGGCGAGCGATGTCGGCCTGGAGCGGAAAGGTCAGGCCCGCCGGCTCGACGACCAGCTCCACGTCGAAGCGAGCCGGAGGCGGGCGCTCCCAGACCGGCGGCCGGGGATCGCGGATCTCCGAGAGCGTGACGCCCAGCTCGCGCGCCCGGTCGGGGACCGTGCACTGCAGCAACTCCAGGCTGAGCACGCCGCCCAGCTCGAGGCGCCGGGCCAGGCGGCGGACATCTGCCGCGACGAGTCCGCCCGAGAACGCCATCGAGGCGTTCATCGCGCAGGCCAGGCCCGGGCCCTGACGACCGAGGTCCAGCTCCGCCATGCCGAGCGCCAGGATGGCGCGCACTCGCGGGTTCCGAAGGTCCCCACCCACCGCGGCGACGGCCCCGAGCTTCAGCATGCGGAGCAGCAGGCTCCCGGCGCTCGGGTGCCCTCCCAGCAGTCCGCGGATGGTGGCGATGGCCTGGATCACCCCGGCCGGAGCGGGGCGCCCAGACGGATGCAGCGTCGCCTGTGGGGTCCCCGTCAGGCGCAGCGTGGTGACCAGCGCGACCGCGTTGCAGATGCCCGCCGCGTCGAACCGCGGCACCGCGACCGAGGTGGTCCCCTGCCAGTCGCCGGCGGGCTCGGGGAGCTGGATGGCGCTGGGCTGCAGGAAGCTCTCCGCGCCTCCGACGTCGACGTCGCGGAGCGCCAGCAGCCGTGCAACGATCGGAGCCTGACCGATGCCCAGCAGCCGCTCGAGCAGCGCCGGTTCGGGCTCGACGCGCACCCAGGGCACACCGAGGATCGAGCGATTTCCTTCAACCAAGCCGATCACCGTCCGATTGGGGGAGCCGGGAGATGCCCTTGATTCGACTCGTACCGCGCTCCGAGAGCCCTACCGCCGACCGGGATGAGCTCGATCCGCGTCTTGTCGTCCGCATGGCCATTCGTACCGCGCTCGACGCCGTCGAGGCCGGCCAGGACGCAACCAGACACATCGGCCCGCTGCTCGCGCTGCAGCCTTCGCTGGTCGACGCGATCCTCGAGGACGAGCGCGTGGCGCGTCCGTCCTCGGTCTCCACCCTGCGCACCCAGCTCGGGCTCGACCCGGATCCGTGGAGCGAGGTCGTCCAGCGCATCACCGCGCTCGATGCCCGCGCGGTGGACGCCTCGGAGAAGCTACGGCTCGCAGCCACCCTGCTCATCGGCGAGACCGAGAGCCTGCCTGCGAGCGTCACCGCGCTCTGCCATCACCCCCAGGCCGGCCAGCTCGTCGCCGCCCTGCACGCCGTCGCCCACGCCGGAACCCAGCGCCGCCTGCTCGAGGGCCAGCTCATCCGGATGCGACGGAACGGCGTCCACGTCGAGCCGCCGTTCATCCTCAACCGCCGCGACTCCGCGTTCCACCAGGGCTTCCTCGACGGGGACGTGCTGGTGATGACGTTCCGCGAGTACCCCGGCATCTTCACGGTCTTCGCGATGCAGCTCGGGACCGGCATCGAGGACCTGGTGGTCCGGCCGGTCCGCAGCGAGCGCGAGCTCCACGAGGTGATGACCGCTCGCGTCCCCGAGCGACGCGAGCCGCAGACCCCCAACGACTGCCGCTCGCTGGTCGCGGGCGCCATCGCCCGACGCTCCGGCGGCGGCTGCCAGGCCTGGCTGTCACTCGGACACCTGGTCGAGGAGCGCCTGTTCGGCACGACCGGAAACCAGAACGGCTTCGTCGTCGGCGAGCTCCAGGCCCGCGTCCTGGTCGACCGGTTCGCCCGCGTCCTGACGACCGACGAGGTCGGGCTGCTGGACGAGATGGTCGCCCCCGAGACGCGCGCCGACGTCCAGCTGGACCTGTACGGCGTGCGGTACCTGCGTCACCTGCTCGGCCTGCGCTACGGCGTGACGCGGCTCGACGTCGCGATGGAGCAGGTCGGCGCGAACGGAGCGACCGCGGTCGTCACCGGAAGGACCGAGGCCGGCGTCATCCTGACCCGCACCGAGCTCTCGCTGGTCGAGGGCGAGGACGGCTGGCTGATCGACGACATCCGCATCCTGGGCGTCGGCCAGGACGACCGCGTCTACGGCCCCATCTGGGAGCGCCTGACGAACGTCCGGCCGCTGCCGTTCCGCGACTACGACGAGCTGACCGAGACCGAACAGGAGCTCACGGCCGGCCTGCTGGACGAGGGCTGCCGGCTGGACGAGATCGCCGCGGCGGTGCTGGTCCTGCGCGACGCGAACCTGGTCAGCGACTCGGGGACCCTGGCGGCCGCCGCCCACGCAGCGTTCGAGTACGCCTGCGGTCGGCCCTGCGCGATCCATCCACTGTGCGACCGCTACGCCTGTGACCCGGTCGAGGTGGCGATGCTGCTCGAGCGGCTGACCTCGCGCCTGGACCTGACGCCCGAGGACCCGAGGTACGCGGTCCTCGAGTGAGCGTTAAGCCCGGGCCATGATCCCGTGGTTCGAGACCCCGAGCATCCCGATCCCGAACCCCTGGTTCCCGGATCTGGCGGTCCACGCGTTCGGCCTGCTCGTCGCCCTGGGCTTCTGGTGCGGCACCTGGCTGGCCGGCGTGAAGTGCAAGCGGGACGGCCTCGATCCCGAGATCCCGTACCAGCTGGTCGGCTGGCTCATCGTCTCGACGTTCGTGGGCGGCCACGTCTTCCACGCCGTCTTCTACGACACCGAGCGGCTGCTGGCGGACCCCGCGTACATCTTCCAGCTCTACGACGGACTGTCCTCGACAGGCGGCCTGGTGAGCTCGGTCCTGGTCACCATCATCTTCTTCAAGTTCGTGAAGAAGGTGCCGTACTTCGCGTACGCCGACGCGGTGGCGTGGGGGCTGATGACGGGCTGGGTGCTGGGCCGGCTGGGCTGCTTCGTCGCCCACGACCACCCCGGGGCCGAGACCGACTTCTTCCTGGGCGTCCAGGGCATGTGCCCGCCCCAGGGACCGGGCGCGGCGACCTGCCACGACATGGGGCTGTACGAGGCGATGTTCGCGATGGTGGCCGCCACGGCGTTCCACATCCTGGACCGCAAGCCGCGCCACCCGGGCTTCTTCATCGCGATGATCTGCCTGTTCTACGGGCCGTACCGGTTCCTGTCGGACTTCCTGCGTCACCAGGAGCTGGACGAGCGGTACTTCGGCCTGACGCCCGCGCAGTACTTCGCGCTGGGGCTCATCGTGCTGGGGTCGGGGGTGCTGTACTTCACGCGGGGGTGGGCGCCGATTCGGGGGTCGACGATCACGGGGCCGAAGGCGGACTGACAGGTCTCCCAGCGAGCGAAGCTGCGATCGCTTGGCTCGCTACCTCGAGTTCGTCTCTGGAGATGCCCGGGCCACGATCTGTCCTACCGCTCGTGCTGTGGGCCGGCCGACTTCGTCGGCTATCGGCCCGCACTCCCGGGGAAGCCCTCGGCACCTCGCTAGCGCTCGGTGCCGCGCCGCCGAGTAGCCATGCTCGACCGGCTCGTGCCTCGCTCGGTCTCCGCGTGGCCCGGCGACGGGCTTCTTCGGCCCTTTGGGCCGGCTCGCCCTTCGGGCTCGTTGTTCCGGAGACGAAGGCCACGAGACCGCCTCAGAGCATGCGGTGCTGCGCAGATCCGGAGGTCCAGCCTCGATCAGCCCCTGATCCGGCCTGAACTGCGCGATTCCGGCAGTTCGCATCCAACTGCGCGCTCACCCCAACTGATCACATCCATGATCACACTTGCTCCCAAGTGTGATGCTGTGTATAAGTACATACACATCGCAACACACCTCTTCGGAGCGGCCATGGCCACACTCCCCCTCCAGATCAGCCAGGCGAGCGGTGTGCCGTTCTACCGGCAGGTCCACGACCAGGTCCACGAGCTGATCGCCGGCGGTCAGCTCACCCCCGGCGAGCGCCTTCCCAGCGTCCGCGACCTGGCGAAGACCCTGCTCGTCTCGCTCATCACCGTCCGCCGTGCCTACGCCGACCTCGAGGCCGCCGGCCTCATCGTCCGCCGCCAAGGCCAGGGCACGTTCGTCGCCGAGACCGCTCGGTCCGTCCCCGACGCCAGCCGCGAGCAGGCCGCCGACCAGCTCGTCAGCTCGGTCCAGAAGGCCCTGCGCGTCGGCATCGAAGCCACCGCCGTCACCACTCTCGTCACCAAGACCCTGGAGGCCCACGATGCCTGATCTCATCACCGTGAAGAACCTCGTCGCCGAGCGCGGCGCATTCCGCCTCCAGATCCCCGACTGGACCGTCCAGCCCGGCGCCGTCGTCGGCGTCGTCGGACCCAACGGCGCCGGCAAGACCACGCTCCTGCGCATCCTCGCCGGCCTCGACGCCGCCAACGAGGGCCAGGTCTCGGTGCTCGGGAACGACCCCATCGCGGACCCCACCCGAGTCCGCCAGGACCTGGGCTTCATGTCCGACGACATGCCTCTCTTCCGCCAGAAGGTCGGCAGGCTGTTCTGGACGCTGTCCGGCTACTGGCCACGCTGGAACGCAGCGCTGGTCGACGAGCTCGTCAAGCGCTTCGACCTGGACCTCTCCCGCGGCGTCTGGGAGCTCTCCAAGGGCCAGGGAACGCGCGTCCGCCTCATCTGCGCGCTCGCGTTCGAGCCCAAGGTGGTCGTCCTCGACGAGCCCGCCACGGGCCTGGACGTCGCCGGCCGTCGCGCCCTGCTCGAGACCGTCCTCGACGTCGTGAGCGAGCCCAACCGCAGCGTCATCGTCTCCAGCCACCAGCTCGCCGACCTGCAGCGCATCGCCGACGAGCTGCTCGTCCTCAGCGACGGCCAGGTCGTCCAGCGCGGACCGACCGACCAGCTCGTGGGCGACGACCGGACCCTGGAAGAAGCGCTCGTCCAGTGGGGTGCCGCATGATCCGCCACGCCCTGAACTTCTTCCGCCTGCAGCTCGGAGGGTGGCGAGGCCCCTTCCAGATCGGCGCCGCCGTCATCATGGTGGCGTACGTCGGCACCATGTACGGCCTCGACGTCGGCCCGGTCCTCGCCGGTCTCTCGGGTCCCGTGGCCATCGGCATCTTCGGCCTGCTCGTCCTCGGCGAGGACGGGATCGAGCGACGGATGCCCACCCTGCCCCTCGGCCCGCGCAGCCGCGCCCTGGCCGAGAGCCTCACCGCGCTGGTCCCGATCGCCATCGGCTGTCTGCTCGAGCCCGCGGCCGTGGGGTACGCGCCCTTTCTCATCGCGGCCGCCTTCGCTCGAAGCGCCGCCCCCGGCCGGGGCTGGGGTGCCACGCTCGTCCTGGTCGCGAGCTCGCTCCCTGCGGGCATCCTGCTGGTCATCGAGGCCGGTCCGGCCATCGTCGCTGGCGTCGGCGCCGCCTGGCTCGTCGCGGTCGTCCTCGCCGAGCCACTGCTCGCCCGAATCGCTCGGGTTCGCGACCCCCGCCAGCACCGTGGAGCCAGCCACCGCCCGAGCATCACTCCCTGGGGCGACGCCCTGCGCGGCGCCGGCCTCAGCGCGATGACGGTGTTCTTCATGATCGCCCCCATCGCCGGGATCGCGGCGTTCTACAACACGGACAGCGTGGTCGAGGTGCTGTGCGTCGCCGCCCTGACCGCCGTCACATTCGCTCCCCACGGCCGACCCGCCGGCCTGCCCGCCGCCACCGTCACCGGCTCGCTGGCCGAGACGGTCCGCCGCCTGCCCGTCCCTCGCGCGACCCTGGCCCGCGTGGCCTGGATCCTCGGGCTGGGCGGCGCCGCCCTGGGCGCGGTCCTGGCGTTCCTCGCCCTGTTCGTCCTCGACGTCTACAACCCCGGCGGCGGCGCCTCGATCGGCATCGTGGGCCTGCAGGCCGTCGTCGGCGGCGCCCTGGTCTTCGTGCCGATGACCGTCTGGCGCCTGCTCGGCACGCGCCGCTGGAAGCTCAAGGTCCTGGCCATCGCGGCCACCTGGGGCCTGCTCCTGGTGACCGCGCTGCCCACCAGCATCTGGCTGAGCCTCGAGCACAGCCTGCCGAACGACATCGTCTTCGTCGGGCTGCTCGGCCCGCTGGTCATCCCGCTGATCGCCGCCCTGGCGAGCTACCGGGACATCAGCCGCGCAGCGCCCGCTCAGCGAGCATGAGCCCGCAGATGGTCTTGGCGTCGGTGATGTCGCCGTCCACGACCATCTGCAGCGCCTGCTCGAGCGGCATCCGCACGGGCTGCAGGAACTCGTCCGGCTCCAGGGCGGTCTCGCCCTGGGTCAGCTCCATCGCCAGGAAGATGAAGATGATCTCGTCGCTGAAGCCCGGCGTCGTGTGGATGATGCCGATGCGCTTGAGCTTCCCGGCGGTCAGCCCGACCTCCTCCTTGAGCTCGCGGCGGGCGCCCAGGTCGGGCACCTCGGGTCCCTCGAGCAGGCCGGCCGGGATCTCGTAGAGCATCCCTCCGCCCGCGTGGCGGAACTGGTGGATCAGCGTGACGGTGCCGTCCTCCCAGACCGGGACGATGGCCGTGGCGCCGGGATGCCGGACGACCTCGAGCTCCACCTCGTTTCCGTTGGGCAGCTCGACGGTCTCGATACCGAGCTCGATGACGCGGCCCTTGTAGACGGTGACTCGGTCCATGACCGCGACGTAACGCGTCAGATCAGCGTGCCGACCTGCAGCGACATCACCATGCGCCCGGACAGCTCCTGGGGCCACGGCCAGTCGCCCAGCCGCTCCGACAGGCAGGACGCCCGCTCGTCCGAGACGCCCGCCACGCGAGGATCACCCCAGGTGTCGATCGTCACCTCGACGCGCTCCAGGGTCTCGTCGTCGTAGCAGACACGCAGATCGGACACCCGCCGGCGAATCAGCGTCGCCCCGAGCTCCCAGTCCCCCTCGCCGACGAACGCGACGTCGGCCAGCCGGACCGTGTGTCTCGGGGCCGGCTCGGGGACGTCCTCGAGCACCAACTCCTCGAAACAACCCGGCTCTTCGGGCTCGGGCCACTCGTCGACGCCGAACGCCAGGCGCGTCACATGCGTCGGCAGCTGGACCGTGCTGGCGTCCGTGTCCACGCTCGTGAACGCGTGGATCGCGAACCCGATGCAGAGGGTCGAGCAGAGTCCGAGCGAGACGTGAAAGCGGTTCACCACACCATGGACAGTACCCGGGCGGTTCGGTTCCCGCGGATCGGGCCTCGGATCCGGTTGACTCTGAGGGAGTGGGCGAATAGTTCCCGGTCGCCTTCTGCGGAAGTGGCGGAATGGCAGACGCGCTAGGCTCAGGACCTAGTGAGGTTTATCCCTCGTGGGGGTTCGACTCCCCCCTTCCGCACCATCGAACGCCGTCCCTTCGGGGGCGGCTTCTTTGCTCTGGGCCCAACCCGCAAGCTGACAGCACCGCTAAACTGCTGCCTCGGAGGACCCATGACGCTCATCCTGCTGCTCTCCTGCACCCCCTCGTCCGGCTCGTTGAGCCTGCCCGAGGGGACGTACGAGACCGACACCGACACAGGCACCGGCGTCGCCCCGACGCCCGACACCAGCGTCTGGATCGGCGAGCGCGACATCTCGTACGACGGCTGCAACGACACGCTCGTGGAGGACGGCTTCCAGCTCGACGAGGACTGGGAGTACTACGAGTACGTCCAGGACGAGTGCTCCAAGTGCACGCACTTCTACGAGGTCGATGTCAGCCCGGACGAGGCCTGCGGGCTCGCGATCAGCACGACGGTCTACCGCGGCCTCATCCTGGACGCTGAGGAAGGCTCGGCCGAGGTCTGGGGCTTCAGCAACCGGGACACGACCGAGTACGACTACCGCGCTGAGTTCGACGGCATGAACGTCGACTACGAATACGACCTGTACGACGGCTACGTCGAGATCGTCGGCCGCATCAACTTCCCGGAGCTCGAAGAGTGATCCTCCTCATCACCCTGGCCTGTGGCCCCAAGAAGACGCCCGAGGTCGCCGCGGCGGCCCCCACATGCGAGCGCCCCGGCGGGATGTTCGGCCCGGTCGAGCACGCCGGGCCCCGGCTCCATCAGGACGCGACGCGGTTCTCCGAGCTGAACACGACCCTGGCGAAGCCCGTCGAGGTCTGCAGTGTGAACGGCCAGCTCGAGACCCTGCTCCGGCTGACCTGCGACGACGGCACCAACCCGTTCCCAGATGGCCAGACGGCCCACGCCGCGCGGAACGGCTCCCTGGGCGGCGGCGGCCAGTGCGACTCGATCATCGATCTCTACGTCGTGACCTGCCCCGAGGCGACGTACGAGGTCCACATGGACATGTACGTCTGCGCGCCCGGCGAGCAGTTCTAGCTACGCCAGGACCAGGTCGATCCCCTCGGCGATCTGACCGCGCTCGTCGTCGTCCTCGCGCGGCATGACCAGTGACGTCGAGGCGAAGGCGTCGCACTCCAGGTACTCGTCGCCCTCGAAGTAGAGCTGCGTCGTGAGGCGCTCCTCGCCATCGACCCACACCTTCACGTGGATGTGCCGCGGCCGGTAGGTGCTGCCGTTGAGATAGCGCCCGGGGAGCAGCGTGCGGAAGCTGTAGGCCCCGCTCTCGTCGGTCACGATGGCCGCGCGGTACCGCATCTCATCGCTGTCGTCGTAGCCCCCACGCGGGCTCGCGTGCCAGACCTCGACGATGGCGCCGACCAGCCCCGCTCCGCAGCCGGCCTCGTAGACCGTGCCCGAGACCCTCAGGGGGTCCCCGTCGTCGCCCCACACGTCCAGGTCTTCGACCTCGGGCGAGCCAGCCAGGTAGTACGGGCCCTCGATGTCCGACGCCGTGACCTGGCAGTCCTCGGGCCAGGAGCCGTCCTCGTTCCACTGTGGCGTGCTGCACCAGCTGGCGGGTTTCGCGCAGCCGGCTTCGGTGAGGGTGGCGAGGGTTCCCAGGACGAACTGACGGCGTTTCGGCATGTCGCCCACGTTAGTTGGAAATCCGAACCGCTGCGGGTGGCCTCGTCCGGAGGCCTGAGAACACACCGCAGAACCTGACCCGGCTCGACCCGGCGGAGGAAAGCGGCATGTCCGAGAACACCACAGAGAACGACCAGAACGACACGTTCGATAACGGCTCGACCAACCACGAGAAGGTCGCCGTCACCGAGATGGGCGTCCCCTTTCGACGGGTCACGCTCACCAACGGCGAGGTCCACGACCTGTACGACACGAGCGGCCCCCAGGGCTGCAACCCACGCGAGGGCCTGCCGCCCGGCCGAGCCGCCTGGATCGCCGCCCGCGAGGCCCGTGGGGACACCAACTTCTCGCAGATGCACTACGCCCGCCAGGGGGTCATCACCGAGGAGATGCGGTTCGTCGCCATCCGCGAGAACATGGATCCCGAGTTCGTCCGGAAGGAGATCGCCGAGGGTCGCGCCATCATCCCGGCGAACAAGAAGCACCCCGAGCTCGAGCCGATGATCATTGGCCGGAACTTCCTGGTGAAGGTCAACAGCAACATCGGCAACTCGGCCGTCAGCTCCTCGATCGAGGACGAGGTCGAGAAGCTGCGCTGGAGCCTGCGCTGGGGTGCTGACACGGTCATGGACCTGTCCACCGGCCACGACATCCACGAGACCCGCGAGTGGATCCTGCGGAACAGCCCCGTCCCGATCGGCACGGTCCCGCTCTACCAGGCACTCGAGCGGGTCAACGGCGACGTCGGCAAGCTGAACATCGACCTGTTCCTGGACGTGCTGCGCGAGCAGGCCGAGCAGGGCGTCGACTACTTCACCATCCACGCCGGAATCCGCCTGGCACACGTGCCCCTGACCGCCGACCGCATCACGGGCATCGTCTCCCGCGGTGGCTCGATCATGGCCCAGTGGTGCCTGATCCATCACACCGAGAGCTTCCTCTACACGGAGTTCGACCGCATCTGCGAGCTGATGAAGGAGTACGACATCAGCTTCAGCCTGGGCGACGGCCTGCGTCCCGGCTGCATCGCCGACGCCAACGACGCCGCCCAGTTCGCCGAGCTGGAGACGCTGGGCGAGCTCACGAAGATCGCCTGGAAGCACGACGTCCAGGTGATGATCGAGGGTCCCGGACACGTCCCGGTGAACAAAATCCAGGAGAACATGGACCGCCAGCTGGCGGACTGCCACGAGGCGCCGTTCTACACGCTCGGACCGCTCGTGGTGGACATCAGCCCCGGATACGACCACATGGCCAGCGCCATCGGGGCCGCCATCATCGGCAGCCAGGGCTGCGCGATGCTCTGCTACGTCACGCCCAAGGAGCACCTGGGACTCCCGAACAAGGAGGACGTCAAGCAGGGCATGATCGCCTACAAGATCGCCGCCCACGCCGCCGACGTCGCCAAGGGACACCCCGGCTCACAGGATCGGGACGACGCCCTGTCGAGGGCCCGCTTCGAGTTCCGGTGGGAGGACCAGTTCAACCTGGCCATCGACCCCGAGACCGCCCGCGCCTACCACGACGAGACGCTGCCGGCCCAGGCCGCCAAGACCGCTCACTTCTGCAGCATGTGCGGGCCGAAGTTCTGCTCGATGCGCATCACGCAGGACATCCGCGACTACGCGAGGAAGGGCATGGACGAGATGAGCGAGAAGTTCGTTGAGTCCGGCGGCGAGGTCTACCTGCCGAGCTCGTGATCGATGGCGCTCTGGAGCAGGGCGCGGTCCTCGGGATCGGCCAGGCTCATCAGCCGATCCCACTCCGGCTGGCGGTCGAACAGGATCAGGGCGGCCTGCCCCAGACCGCGGATGCGCTCCTCGCGACAGGGGGCGTCCGCTCGTCCGGCCAGGCGCGCGTAGTCCTCCTCGGAGCCCCAGCCCCGCTGGTTCAGCGTCAGCGCCCGGTCCGCACCCGCCAGGAAGACACACCGGCTGCCCTCCGGGACGGTCTGCACGAGCGCGTCCAGGCGCTGTTCGTCCCACCCATCCTCCTCGCCGACGCGCCAGCCCAGCTCCTCGAACACCGGCGGGTGGTACGACTCGGGGTACTCGAGCGCCAGGGCGATGGCGACGGCCATATCGCCGCCGTAGCGCCGCTGGTGCGCGATGCGCAGGCCGTTGGACACGGACACCCCGAACTCCTGGCCGTAGGCCTCAGCGCCGAGCACAGCCTCCTGCGGCGTCTCAGCGCCGCGGAGGATCGCCATCACCGCGCCGTCGTGCAAGGTCCCCCGAAGGTGATGTGGTGCCGTCTCCTCGACCTCGCGTCCGAACGCCTGGACGTCACCCGGCCGGACCTCGTGCGCGTAGCCGTCGACGTACGCCCCCGCGAGCGCATCGGGCAGCGCATCGGCCCGCTCCATCACCTCGGCCAGCGGGAGCGCGCCGGACAGCTCGCCGTAGTAGAACGCCGCCGCCCACTGGTCCGACGGCGACATCGTCGTGATCTCGGCCGCAGCACGGTCGGGGCTGTGAACGGCCGGCATCACCGGCAGTCTGGGCACGAAGATGGCGGCGGCGAGTGCTCCCGCGGCGAGCAGTGGCACCAGGACTTTCAGCACCTTGCCCATCCGGCCACCTATTCGAGTTCGAACCTGGAGGGATCTTCATAATGACCTCTGAACCCAACACAGCGGACGCATGACCTGGATCTTCGGCTATGGCTCGCTGGTCTGGCGGCCCTCGGTCCCCTTCGAGAGCGCGCTCGCCGGCGAAGTCCGCGGGTGGCAGCGTCGGTTCTGGCAGGGCTCGACAGACCACCGCGGCGTGCCAGGCGCCCCCGGACGTGTGGTCACCGTGCTGCCGGACGCCAGCGCAACCACGGGTGGGCGCGTGTTCGCGCTGACCGGAGACGTCGACGCCGTCCTCGCCCGCCTCGATCACCGCGAGAAGGGTGGGTACCAGCGGGTCGACGTAGTCGTGCACACGAGCCGGGGCCCCATCGACGCCCTGATGTACGCCGCGACCGAGGCCAACCAGAACTACCTGGGGCCCGCGCCGCTCGCGGACGTCGCTGCCCAGGTCGTGGCCAGCCACGGACCGAGCGGGCCGAACCTGGAGTACGTGCTCGAGCTCGACAAGGCCCTGGAACAGCTCGGGTTCGTCGACGACCACGTGCGCGCGCTCGCGGCCCTCTGCCGTCAGCGGGCCTGACGGAGCATCCCCAGCTGCTCGTCGTGGGCGGGGTCGAACGACGCGGCCTCGACGTCCTCGATCAGCGGATCGAGGTCGGACGGGGCGAACGGGCTCCCGGCCAGGTGCTCGGCCAGCCCAGCCGCTGACCACGCGATGACGGTGCCGGCCCCCGCGTCGACCTCGTGGTTGGAGCGGACCTCGCCGAGCGGAGTGACCTTCGTGTCCGACCGCAGCTCGACCCGGGCGACGTCCTCGGCACCGGACAGCTCGAGCTCCTAGAGCGCCGTGACCGTGCTGCCGACGCCCACCCGGCCCTGCTCGACCGTAGCCACCGCCTCGCCGTCGCTCTCGGCGAGCTGGCGACTGCCATACCCGACGAGTCGCCACTGGTGGACGCCCTCGCCGAAGTCGACGTGGAGGGCGAGCGCGTCGAGCGTCCCGAGCAGGCGCTCCGGATCCGCCATCAGGAGCTCGGCCTCGTCCAGCCGATCGACGAACTGCAGGCTCCCGCCGGAGATGAGGGCCAGCTCCTCGAGCGCTTCGGCGTCGAACCCCTGGCGGCCGAACCCGACCACGGACATCTGCAGGTCCCCCATCACGTGCTGGGCCGTCCGCTGCAGGTCGCCCCAGTCCGAACCGCCGTCCGCGAGCGCCAGCACCGCCCCGCGGCCGCCTTCACAGCGATCCCCTGCCAGCGACGCGGCTTGGTCGAGCGCAAGCGCCAGCGGGCTGCGGCCGACCGCCTCCAGACCCTGGAGCGCATCGTGGATGTCTACGGGCCCCTCGACCGGCGCCATGTCGGAGAACGTGATCATCCGGACGCGGTCCTCGGGCTCCAGCGAGCCGAGGAATGCGTCGACAGTGCTCTTGACGAGCTCGAGCTTCTCCGGACTCCGCATCGAGCACGAGTCGTCGACCAGCAGGACGACATCGAGCGGCACGCGCTCGACCGCCGAAGGCAGCTGGACGGTCACGCGCAGCAGGGACGTCCCGCGGTGCTCTCCCAGCTCCACCTCCCAGGAGAGGTCCGGCGAACGCTCCAGCCCCATCGGCATGGCGTTCACGAACTCCTCGGGCCGGATCTCGGCCGCCGACGGCACGTCCCCGGCCGCCAGGGCCCCTCGTGCGCGAGCGAACGACGCGCGGTCCACGTCCAGGGTGACGTACGACGTGGGGTCGTCGAGCGTCCTGACATAGCCGCGCGGCGTGGGGGACATGTAGGTGACGCCCTGGTCGCCATCATCGATGCCATCCCGGTCCGAGCCCGGGCCGGACCCGGGGCCCCGCAGGCCGCGCCCCTGGTGGATCCACGACGCAGCGCGGGCCAGGCCGGCGATCCTGGCGCGCGAGCCCTCGGCACCGGCGCCCACACCGGCCTGCATCTGGCCCTCGCTGCCGAGCTCGTCCTGCCCCTCCAGACCGGAGCCCTCGGCCTCGCCGTCGTCGACCGAGGTCAGCCTGCCGGGAACGGGCTCGACCCGCCCATTTCCCTCGTTCAGGTTGGGGCCGTCCCCGCCCGCGAGCCCGGGCGTCCCTTCGCCCTCTTCACGCGCGGTGCCACGCGCAGCGCCGCGAGCGATGGCCCGCGAGCGATGGCCCGCGGTCCCGGCGTCACCCGCCTCGCCTAGCTGCCCGAGGCCCTGCCCCGCATCCGGGTTCACGTCGGGAAGCCCAGCATCGCTGAATGCGATGCGGCCCAGGTAGCTAGTGTCCGTCACCGTCGTCGCGAGCTGCTGGGGCGGCGGCGGGGTGGCGGCCCTGAAGCCGACCGGGACGCCCAGCAGGAGCACCGCGGCCAGGAACAACGGGTACCGACCCCAGGGCGTCGCCGGCAGCTCGGCTCGCGAAAACAGCGCACATCGGACGTGCTTCAGCAGAGCCCCGTCACGCGTGGTGCGGCTCTCTCCCGGCTCCAGCGAGCCGTCCGAGGCCTCCAGCTCCACCGTCATCAAGCGGTCCTGCCAGATCATCGCGACCTGATGCCCGACGACCCCGTCCCGCGGTCCGGGCTCGGCGTCGAGGAGCGGCTCGAGACAGTCAGGGAGTGACGGCATGCCGTTCGGGACCAGCGTCCCGGCCAGTGGCTCCCCGCTTGACGAGCTTCTTGCAGGCCCGGGATACGGGAGCCGGATGCTCCTGCTGCTGGCATGCGTGAAGACCACCACCCCGGACCTCTCGATGAGCCAACCCACTGATCCTGTTCCTGATTCTGATGCCGTCGCCGGCATCGTGGACCCCGAGCTGCGCCGTCTCCTGGCCGATCACTGGGAGGCCACCATGCGACGCTCGCCGACCTGGGCGACCCGCCTGGGAGACCACCGGTTCGATGACCGGATCGGCGACAACAGCGCCCAGGCCCACGCCGCATCCCTGGCCGAGTCCGAGGCGTTCCTGGCCCGAGCGATCGCCCTCGAGACCCAGGGCGAGGACGCGCTCTCCCGCGAACTGTTCATCTCCACCCTCACCCGCTCGATCACCGAGGAGAAGGTCTGCGCGTCGTGGACGTGGACCGTCAGCGCCGGCCGCAACCCGGTGGCCGCCTTCAACGAGCTCGGAGACCTGCACGACCTGGACACCGCCAAGGGGAAGGCCGACTACCGCGCGCGCCTGGGACACATCCCGGGCTGGATCGACCACGAGATCGCCAACCTGCGGACGGGGCTCGCGGCCGGGTGGGTCGGCAACGCGGAGAGCATCCGTCGCGTCCTGGCGATGCTCGACACCGAGCTGGCCTCGCCGCCAACGGACCGGGCCCTCATCGCCGCATCGCCAGAAGTAGCTGATCTCGTTCTGGAAACTATCGACCCGGCTCTTGGTCGCTACCGGAACCTCCTCACCGACGAGCTGCTCCCAGTGGCCCTGCCCGACGGGCTCACCCACCTGCCGGGTGGAGCTGCCTGCTACGAGGCCCGCATCCTCCAGCACACCAGCCTTCCGCTGGATCCGGCGGTCATCCACCAGACCGGGCTCGACGAGCTCCAGCGCATCCACGCCGAGATGGCCGTCCTCGGCGAGCGCCTGTTCGGGATCACCGACGTCGCCGACCTCGGGGCTCACCTGCGGGGCTCGCCCGAGCTGCACTTCTCCACCCGCGAAGAGGTCGAGGACAAGGCCCGCGAGTCCGTCGACCGCGCGGCCAAGGCGGTCCCATCGGTCCTCGCGAACCCGCCCGAGGAGCCCTGCGACGTGAAGTCCGTCCCCGACTTCCGCGCGCCGTACACCTACATCGCCTACTACGAGCCGGTCAGCGAGATCGGCGGCGGCACGTACTGGGTGAACTCCTGGGAGCCCACCAGCCGGCCTCGCTGGGACGCCGAGGTCCTCGCGTTCCACGAGGCCATCCCCGGACACCACACGCAGTTCGCCACCGCCCTGGGACTCCCGGCTGTGCCCGCATTCCGGCGGCACGCCTACGAGACCGCCTATGCCGAGGGCTGGGCGCTCTACTCCGAGCGGCTCGCCGACGAGCTCGGTCTGTACAGCTCGGACCTCGACCGGCTCGGCATGCTGAGCTTCGACTCCTGGCGAGCCTCGCGGCTGGTCGTCGACACCGGAATCCACCACCAGGGGTGGACCCGGGACCAGGCCATCGCGTTCATGGCCGCGAACACCCTGCTGGCCGAGAACAACATCGACAACGAGGTCGATCGCTACATCGGCTGGCCCGGGCAGGCGCTGGCGTACAAGCTCGGTCAGCTCGAGGTGCTGGCGCTCCGGGCGCAGGCGGAGGATGAGCTGGGCGAGGTGTTCACGCTCCAGGGCTTCCACACCGCCGTGCTCGAGGAGGGCCCCCTGCCGCTGGACGTGCTCCGACGGCGCGTCGAGGCGTGGATCGAGCGGGTACGCTGACCGGGTGCAGAGCGTCCTGCGAGCGCTGATGAACCGCTGCCCGCAGTGCGGAGAGGACGCGCTGTTCGTCGGCGTCTACCGCACCCACGACGTCTGCCCGAGCTGCGGGGTCCGACACGAGCGGCTCGATGGCACCTGGGTCGCCGCCGCCGGGATCTCGTCCGGCCTGGCCCTCACGCTGGCCTGCCTGCTGACCGTTCAGTGGTACGTCCAGACGGGGGAGACGGTCGCGGCATGGATCCCCCTCGTGGGCGCCGCCGGCGTGATGGGCGTCGGCTACCGCATCACCAAGGCGGCGCTCTTCGGGCTCCTCCACCGGGTCGGCATGGTGCACGAGGACCCCGCCCAGGTGGGGAATGTCCTGTTTCTCGAGACGATTCGTGAGAAGCGACGCCGATCAGCCCTCAAGCCCGGCTCCCAGACTTCCGCTCTGGAGAAGGAACGGTAGGCAGGCTGGAACATGCCTGTGATGGACGGGATGGAGTTCCTGGAGAAGGTGCGCGAGTCCGGCAGCCGGCCCCCCTTCGGGTTCGTGACCAGTGAGCACACTCCGGAGATGCGCTCCAAGGCCAAGGACGCCGGCGCGACCTTCCTGATCGCCAAGCCCTTCGACAAGACCAAGATCGAGCAGGCGTTCATGGGCGCACGGCTCCCGGCATGATCCTCCCCTTCCCTCACGATCGGAAGGTGAAGAACCTGCTCCAGGATCTGCTCGCCAAGAAGATCTCCTTCGAGCCCGGCAAGGACCTGCAGACGCCCGCTGTCGCTGCGATCCTCCGCCGGGACGACGGGACGGTCCACGCCGCCATCACCGCCGATCTGGCGCTGGTCGCCACCGTCGGGACGGCGCTCGCCATGAGCCCCGCCCGGGTCGCACAGGAACAGGTCAAGACCGGCAAGCTCTCGGAGCTCTCGCGAGAGGCCACGGCCGAGGTCTTCAACGTGATGTCCTCGCTCTACAACGCCTCTGGGGCGCCCCACGTGAAGCTCGCCGAGGTCAGCTTCCATCCGGCGGACGTCATGGAAGCGCTGCAGCCGTGCCTGGACGCGACCGGTCGAAAGGCCCTGTACGAGGTGACGGTCGGCGACTACCCCGTCGGCCACCTGAACCTGCTGCTGGTCGAGGTCGGCGCCAGCCACCGCGCCGGCGAGATCCAGTCGGGTCCCGCCGTGAATCGAACCGGGTTCGACGCCTGGCGCTGATTCGTGTGGAACCTGTCAAGACGCCCGCTGTCGGAGCGTGGGACCCCTGAACGAGGCTCCCAATGCTCCTCTCCCTCATCGCCACGACGTTCGCCCAGGATCCCGCCGAGAACACGGACGAGCCGCTCTACGCCGCCGAGACCCACATCGAGTTCGGCTACACCCGCGTCGACGGCAAGCTGGTCGGTCCGAACGGCCAGATCTTCGTCGAGCCCGCCAAGCTCGTCTTCACCCCCATGATCAAGCTCCGCATCAACTTCGACGAGGAGATGGACGCCAGCGTCGCCCAGGTGAAGTAGCCACACCAGGTGGTCACCGGGCGGCAGGGCGTACCATCGCCGCGTGTCGCTCCTCCTCCTCCAGACACTGTCGAACGCCCATGCGGGGCTGGCGCCTCCGGACGTCCTCGTGCTCTACAGCACCGAGGACCCGGAGGCGCTCGGGACAGCCGAGGCCTATGCGGCCGCGCGGGACCTGCGTCCGGACCAGCTCTGCGCTGTCGGCCAGGGCCTGGAGCCCGTCGTTGCGAGCATCTCGTGGGACGACTTCGAGACCGCGATCCGCGAGCCCTTCGAGGCCTGCCTGGACGCCCAGCCGGACCCGGCCGAGATCGACGCGCTGGTCCTGGTCCGCGGCCTGCCGTACCGCGTCGAGCTGCCCGCCTACGTGGCGAGCCTGGATGCCGTCCTGCAGGTGCACCACGCCACCATCCAGGGCGAGGATCTCGCGGGCTCGGGCCAGGCCGACTACAACGGCACCCACTACGCGACGGCAGGAAACCCCGTCTTCGTCGGCGACGATGCCTACGATCTCGGGGACTTCGAGGTCGGACGCAGCTACCGCGAGCTGTACACGGCGACCAGCTCGCTGTCCCGCCTGGAAGAGTGGCCGGCGAGCTTCGACCGCAACAAAGCCGGGCGGTCCGGCAGCATCCGCTACAGCGAGAACCTGTTCATCGTGAGCCGCCTGGATGGCTTCGACCACGCGGACGCGCGCGCGCTGATCGACCGAGCCCTGGCCGCCGAGGAACAGCCCCCCCAGGCCGAGCTCCTGTGCATGTACGGAGCCGACGAGGCCCGAGGCGCCCGCGACGACGAGTGCGAGCTCGCCACCCGCTGGCTCACCGAGGCCGGGCACGACGGAGAGTGGGTCGCCGAGTGGGACGCGGCCCTGTCCGATCACGAGGTGCTGCTCTACCTGACCGGAGCCGCGGACCTGACCGGGGCCATCGACGGCCTGACCTACGCGCCCGGGGCGTTCGCCGACAACCTCACCAGCCATGGCGCCCACCCCCAGAACTTCGTGTGCGAGGGCGACGTCTGTCCGGCCAGCGAGGTCCAGACCAGCATCGCGCGCTTCGTCCGAGCCGGCGCCACCGGCACCCAGGGGACCGTCGCCGAGCCGCTCAACAACGTGTTCCCGCACGCCAGCCTTATGCTGTTCTACGCGTCCGGGTACAGCCTCGGCGAGAGCATGCTCTACAGCCAGCCGTACCTGTACTGGCAGAACCTGTTGATCGGCGACCCGCTGGTCGTCCCGTTCGTCGAGCGGCCTGTCGTGACCGCGACATCGGACGGCGTTGACGCCACCCATCCTTCTGGTATCGCCCGACTTTCTCTCTACGAGGACGGCGTCGTCATCGCCGAAGGGGCACCTCCGCTCGTCCTGGAGCCCGGGACGTACGAGCTGTTCGCCGTCGCCCGCTCGGGCGCCGTCGAGGTCAACGGCGTGCTCACCCAGCCCGAGGTGACGGGCTGGGCCTCGCTCGAGCTGACCGTCGAGGTGCCCGACACCGGGGACTCCGGCGACACTGGCTCGGTGCCCGAGCCCAAGGGCCCCGAGGGCTGTTCCGGCTGCGGTGCGGGTGGCCTGGCCTGGACCTGGCTCGCCCTGCTGCCGCTCTTGTGGCGCCGCCGATGAAGCTCTGGGCGATCAGCGACCTGCACATCGGGTACGCCAAGAACCGGGCCGCCGTCGAGGCGATCTCCGACCATGGAGACGACTGGCTGATCGTGGCCGGGGACGTCGGCGAGACGTTCCAGCACCTTCGCGACGTCTTCACGGTGCTCGGAGAGAAGTTCGCCCAGCTGATCTGGGTCCCCGGCAACCACGAGCTCTGGACCCACAAGAGCTGCGAGAGTCCGCTCCGGGGAGTGCCCCGCTACGCCGCGCTGGTGGCCCTGGCGCGAGCGCATGGGGTGCTGACCCCAGAAGACCCCTTCCCGCTGTGGCCCGAGGACGGCGGACTGGCCATCTGTCCGCTCTTCATCGGGTACGACTACACCTTCGGCCCGGGTGGCCTGGACCCCGAACAGGCGCGAGCCTGGTCCAAGGAGAAGGGCATCGTCGCGATGGACGAGCGCCTGCTGCACCCCGACCCCTACCCGACCAAGGAGGCCTGGTGCGCGGCCCGCATCGCGGAGACCGAGGCGCGACTCGAGGCGCTGCCTGCCGGGACCGAGACGGTGTTGATCAACCACTGGACGATGCGGCAGGAGCTGGTCCGCCTGCCCGAGCTCATCCAGCGCTTCCTGCCCTGGTGCGGGACCCGCGCGACCGAGGACTGGCACCTGCGCTTCCATGCCCGAGCGGTCGTGACCGGCCATCTCCACATGCGGGCGACGGACTGGGTGGACGGGACGCGCTTCGAGGAGGTCGCCACGGGCTACCCGCGGCACTGGAAGGTCGACCGGGGACTCGACAGCTATCTACGCGAGATCGTTCCGGGTCCTCCGCCGCCTCACCCACCCGGTCGCGTCGGACCGAGCTGGCACAGGTAGAGAAGAGGTCGCGCGCAGGCGCGGACGTGGTCGTCCCGGTACGCCGGGCCCAGCGCCTGGAGCCGTCCCCCCGGACGCGAGTTCGCCTCGATGAGGTGCGGCACACCGTCCGGATCGATGACCAGGTCGAGCCCGACCTCGCACACCTCGGGGTCGGTGATCCAGTCGGCGACCGCCTCGAGGATCTCCCTGCACCGGTGCCCGGTGTGGGCGTCGAGCGTGTCGGCAGGCACGACGTGGGCGCCTCGGTCGACGTTGGTCACCGGGTCTGTCTCCGAGGTGCGACACACCCCACCGGCGACGACCCACGAGCCGTCCTCGGACCGCTGCATCAGCCATCGCGTCGCGAGCCCGGCCAGTCCGGTGGGGGCGGCGATGGCGCGCTGCAGGATCGCCGGCTCCAGCTGGCCGAGGACCGCGCCCTCCAGCTCCGACGGCAGATCGTCCCCCGGCCGCACGTAGCGAACGCCACGCCCGAGCCCGCCGTAGCGGGGCTTCAGGAAACCAGCGCCCCAGCTTCTGAGAGCCGAATCGAAGTCACTGGAATCGATGACGATCTCCGGCATGTCGACGGGGACCTCGCGCTGGAACCGCACCTTGTCCCGGCACAGGTCCCGGAAGCGGATGGGATTGCCGCGCGGCAGGTGCTCCAGGCCGAGCGTGGCGGCGGCATACTCCCGCGGGTGGTTCCAGCTCGGGAACCGGTCGTGAACCGCCACGGGGTCCTCCTCGGCCAGCTGCCAACCACCCGGAACCGCGCGCATCTTCAGCTCGGCCGTCCCGAACACGACGTCGACGCCCTGGTCGGCGAGCCACAGCGCCGCCCGCCCGATCGGCATCGACTCCGGTGGCGGCGGTGCCACCGGGCCCGGACGCACGAGCGTCAGGACGCTCACGTGAGCAGGTCGGCGACCGGGTCGAGGAAGGGGTCTCCGCCCTGGGCGTTCAGCTCGGCCTCTCGGGCGTCGAGTCGAGCGTCGCGGACGGCGCCAAGCTTCTTCGCCTCGCCGAGGCCCCGGTCGAACACCGTGGAGATGGCGACGCGCACCTTGTTCGCGACGTACCAGCGACGGCCGTGACGGCGCAGCTGGGACTCGTCGATCTCGAAGCCCAGGCCCGGCTTCGTCGGGATGTCCAGGAAGCCCTTGTCGTGGTGGAACGGATCCATCAGCAGGCCGTCGCGTCCCTCGGGGACCCACCCGGGCGGGTCCAGCGGGTACTCCAGGAACTTCTCCTCGCGCCCCTTGGTGGCCGCGAAGATCTGCAGGTTGATGGCGAAGCCGATGCCGTTCGTCCAGGTGTGGGGCGAGTACGCCGCGCCGGACTTCTTCAGCAGGTTCACGATGGCCCAGGTCTCGGAGACTCCGCCGACCATGATGGCGTCGGGCTGGTACCAGTCGTAGCAACCCCGCGCGACCATGTGCCTGAACTCGGGCAGCCCGCCGGTGTTGAGCTCACCCCCTGCGAGCGTGACGCCGGTCGCCGCGTTCAGGCGAGCGATGGCCTCGTAGTCGTCCTGCGGAAGCGGCTCCTCGACCCAGGCGAAGTCGAGCTCCTCGGCCGCCTTGCAGAACGCCAGCGCCCGGTCGTAGTCCCACTTCGCGCAGTCGGCGATCGCCGCGACCCGCCAGGCCTGGTTGCAGTCGACGCCGAGCACCACATCGGGGTGGGCCTCGCGCGTCATGCGGATCTGCTCGATGTCCTCTTCCAGCGTCTCGGCGTGCACGCGCAGCTTGACGGCCTGGAAGCCCTCGTCGCGTCGCTCCTGCACCTCGATCACGCGCTCGGCGCCGGTCCGCATCTCGCCGGTCGAGGCGTACAGCTTGACCCGGCCGCCGGTCCCCCCGAGCAGCTCGTACACCGGCTTGTTCCTCGCCTTTCCGACGATATCCCAGCACGCTGGCTCGATGAAGCCGCCGCCGCGGTGCCCCAGGTACCCCATCTCCCGGATGCGCTGCCGCACGTTGGCCAGGTCGTCGGCCCGCTCACCCAGGAAGTAACTGCCCAGGAACTGCCCCCAGCCCTCGCGTTCGCCCCCCATACTCGGAGCGGCAGACCAGCCCACGACGCCGTCGGCGGTCTCGATGCGAAGAAGGTCGAAGCGATTCTCCACCTGCCGGAAGCCCGGGATCCAGGACGGGTGGAACGGGCCGGCGAGCGGGACGGCCACGTGGAACAGCTCGATCCGTGCGATGCGCATGCCGCTCATCCGTTCACCGGCGGCGGCTGCTTGCGAGAGAAGACCCACGAGGTCTCGGTGCTGGCGCTCGGCTTGAACCGGTAGCCCCCGACACTGAACTCCTTGATGTCCTCGGCCGTGTCCACACGCTTCTTGATGATCCACCGCGCCATCGAGCCGCGCGCGGCCTTGGCCATGAAGGAGATGACGCGCTCCTTGCCGTCCTTGCGCTCCTTGAAGACCGGCGTCACCACCGGCCCGGCCAGTGCCTTGGTGTCCACGGCGCTGACGTACTCGTTGCTGGCACAGACCACGAGCGTCCGGTCGGCGTGGCCCTCGGTGAGCGCGTTGATGCGCTCGGTCACGGACGCCTTCCAGAAGGCGTACAGGTTCTTGCCGCGGGGGTTCTGGAGCTTCGTCCCCATCTCCAGCCGATACGGCTGCATCAGGTCCAGCGGTCGGAGCAGCCCGTACAGGCCGGACAGGATGGCCAGATGGTCCTGCGCATGCTCCAGGTCCTCGGCCGAGAGCGTGCTCGCGTTCAAGCCGCGGTAGGTGTCGCCCGCGAACGTGAACGCGGCCTGCTGGGCGTTGTCGAGGGTGAACGGCATCTCAAAGGACTGGAACCGTTCGTGATTCAGCTCAGCAAGGGCATCGCTGATGTGCATCAGGGACTTCAGGTCCCCGACGCTGAGTCCCCGCGCGGTCTCCATCAGGAGCGCGGTGTCGTCCAGCAGCTCGGACTGGCTGAACACCGGCTTCGGGCGGCCCGGCGGCTCGTTGAGCTTCTTCGCGGGAGAAAGAACGGTAAGCATGGTCGGCCCTCGCGGCATGTAGGGGGGAACGCCTATCCTGATTGCCTTCGAGGACCCTCCCCATGCTGCTCTTCTGGCTCGCCTGCACCGGCGACGACGCCCCTGAGTCCACCGTCTCCCCGCTCGAGGTCGACACCGACGCCGACACCGACACCGACTCCGACAGCGACACCGATGCGGACAGCGACACCGACTCGGACACGGACGCCGACTCGGACGACGACCGGGTCTACGTCGCCTACTTCGTCGAGTGGGGCGTCTACGACCGGAACTACCGCGTCTGGGACATCCCGGGCTCCGAGGTCACCCACGTCAACTACGCGTTCGCCCAGATCACCTCGGGAGAGTGCGCGGTCTACGACGACTGGGCGGCCACGCAGAAGGACGGCGGCAACGTCGCCCAGTTCGCGGACCTCAAGACGAGCCACCCCGATCTGAAGGTGCTCCTGACCGTCGGTGGCTGGACGCTCTCGCAGCCGTTCTCCGACGCCGCCTCGACGGCCGCCAAGCGCGAGAGGCTCGCATCGAGCTGCGCGGACATGATGGAGGAGTGGGGCTTCGACGGCCTGGACATCGACTGGGAGTACCCGGTCTCCGGCGGTCTCTACGGCGGCGCCCCCGAGGACAAGGAGAACTACACGCTCCTGCTCCAGGAGATGCGCACCGAGCTGGACAGCCGCGGCGAGTACCTCCTGACGATCGCTGCCCCGGCCGGCCCCTCGACCATCGAGAACATGGACCTGCCCGACCTGGCCGAGCCGCTCGACTGGATGAACGTGATGACCTACGACCTGCACGGGTCGTGGGACAGCGTGACCGGGCACAACGCGCCGCTGTACGCCGACGACGGGCTGTCGGTGGACGACGCCGTCCAGACCTACCTCGGAGCCGGCGTGCCCGCGTCGAAGCTCACGCTGGGGCTGCCCTACTACGGGCGCGGCTTCTCCGGCGCGGACGAGCTGGGCGAGGCGTACTCCGGCCTGCCGAGCGGGACGTGGGAGTCGGGGGTCTACGACTACAAGGACCTGGCCGCGAACTACGTCGGCGCATCGGGCTGGACCCGGCACTGGGACGAGGACGCCAAGGTGCCCTACCTCACCAGCAGCGACACGTTCATCAGCTACGACGACGCCGAGTCGCTCGACCACAAGCTCCAGTACGCCGCCGACAACGACCTTCGGGGCGCGATGGCCTGGGAGCTGTCCGGCGACAACGGCGACCTGGGCGGTCAGGTCGCGGGCTGGAGGTAGCTCGCGATCCGGCGCTGGAAGTCGTGCACGGCGACCTCGTGCTCGGGTGAGAAGCGCCCCCGCTGGTACAGCCGGGCTCCGATGCCTCGCTGCACCCGCCGCACGACCGCCTGGTCCTCCTGCTCGACCGTGTCCAGGTCTCCGCCCGGCCCCTCGTCACGCAGCTCCGGGTGCACGACGTAGGCGCGGTACCTCACCTGCATCCGATCGACCCCCAGCGGCTCGACGATGTTCAGCGACAGCCCCCACGGGTAGATGTTCAGCATCGTGACCGGGAACAGGTGGATGTAGATGGCGGCGACCTGCCGGCCTCCCAGGGACAGCGTCGGGCTGCCCTCGCCGATCTGGACCGAGCCGCCCGGGATCAGTCGGGTCTCGTAGCCACTCAGGGAGCTCCTCAGTCCCGGGTGTACGAAGGGGACGTGGAAGCCCTCGAGGTAGTTCTCGACGTACAGCGCCCAGTTGGCATCCAGCGGGTAGAGCTGGTCGGTCTCGACCTCGGCGCGCTCCCAGGGGAGCACATCCATGAGGCGTCGCGCCTCGTCGAGCTCCGGCACGTCCAGCGGCGCCACGACCTCCAAGGGCCCGAGACTGTTCACTTCCAGTCGCGCGAGGTGGTCCTCCTCGCGCGGAAAGTCGAGCGCCCCATCGAAGCCGGGGGCGTGCGCCAGTCGACCGTCCGGATGGAACGAGCGGCCGTGGTACGGGCACACGAATCGGATGGCACAGGGGCCCTCGAGCAGGCGCGCCCCGCGGTGCGTGCAGACATTGGAGAGCACGGCATCGCGAGTGCGGATGAGGGGCTCGTCCAGGATCTCGAACGGCGTCGGCACGCCCTCCCAGGGAGGCACGACGTGGACACCGCGCGGCAAGACGTGGCGACGGACGCGTCGGTACACCGCGGGGTCCGTGTAGAACCGCCCCGGCAGGGTCTCGGCTCGGCGGATGTCGGGGTGCACGTGGAACATGGGGACGCGCTATCGTAGACGACGACAACGAGGAGGCCCCATGCTCACGCTCCTGCTCGCCTGCAACGGCGGGAACACCAGCGATTCCAGTGACTCCGAGGTCACGGTCGATCCGTCCGCACCGACCGCACCGGTCGTGTCGATCCAGCCGGCGAGCCCGGTGACGGCGGACGACATCGTCTGCACCATCGCGACCGAGTCCACCGACGCCGACGGCGACGAGATCACCTACACGTACGAGTGGCTGAAGAACAACCAGCCGTTCGACGAGACCGGCGACACCATCACCGCCGACCAGACCACCGCGGCCGAGGGCTGGATGTGCACGGTCACGGCCACGGACAGCACGGGCCTCGCGTCGGACCCCGCCAGCGACAACGTGGGCATCGGCAACTCGCCTCCGGGCGTGCCCGAGATCGCCATCGACCCCGAGGCCCCGACCACGGACGACGACGTGGTCTGCTTCGTCACCGTCGACGCCGACGACCCCGACGGCCATGACGTCACCTACCAGTACACCTGGCTCGACACCGAAGGCGAGGTCGACAACGGCTTCGCCGAGGACACGATGTCGGCGTCGAAGACCTCATCCGGCCAACTGCTCGCTTGTCAGGTCAACGCCTTCGACGGCATCGCCTACGGCGAGGCGGCGGTCCTCGAGTTCACGGTGCAGTGACCGAGCGGCTCAACTCGAAGGTGGCCTCGCCCAGGACCCGGCCGTTGATGAGCAGCTCGATGCGGTGCTCGCCGACGTAGAGCTTCCGGATCGAGACCTCGACCATCGGGTGGGCCTTCCGCAGCGACAGCCTGCCGGCGGCCACGGACTTCGTCGACCACTTGAAGACCTTCTTGCGGGGCCCCTTCTTGCCGACGAAGTGCACCCGGTAGTCGACGATCAGCTTCTGGGGCCCATCGACATCGAGTTCCACAACGAGCTCAACAGGTTGGCCGATCTCGACGTCGGAAGTCACGTCGAACCGGAGGACCTCGAGCCGCGGCTCGGTCACCCCGAGCACCGCCAGGGCGCCCACATCGCCAGCCTTCACCAGCGAGCGCAGCGCGTGCCGGACCAGACGCTGACGGTCCCGACTCACCCCCTCCATCCAGCGCCCGCAGACCTCGACCACGCGCGCCGGGTGGTCCTTGGCGATGTCGTTGAGGTTGTTGGCGACGGACCGACGGACGTACTCGCTGTCGTCGTCGCGCAGGTCCTCCAGCAGCTCCAGGACGCCGGTCGGGTCCTGCTGGAGCGGTCGGATGTGTCCACCCCACGGCAGCCGCGGCCTGCAGCCCTCGCTCGCCAGGCGACGGACGTGCTCGTCCGGGTCGGATGTCCACGACCGCATCACCGCCAGCATGCCGACCGGGTCCGCGCGCAGGAACGGGCGCACCGCGAACTCGCCCGAGAACATCGACGTCAGCCGTCGAATCGCCGCCATGCTCTCGTCCGGGTGTTCGAGCCCGCCGTCCTCGATGACCTGCAGGATCGGCCAGCCCCCGAGCCCGCCCAGGTCCTGTCCTTCGAGCGCCGAGAGCGCCGAGAGCACCATGGGCCAGCTCGCGGGGAGGACCTGCCGCAGCTCCTGCGCGACGTGCCGGACGCGCTCCTTGAGCTCCATGCCGTCCAGGCCTTCACTGGCGGAGCGGACGAACTCATCGTCCAGGTGCAGCTCTCGGGCGATGCGCTCGACCAGCTCGATGCTGATCTCCTCCTTGAACGCGGTCACTCGATGCCGAGCCAGGTGTCGAGGAGCTCGCCGGTCGCCTGGGGGCTCCAGCCGTGGCCGACCTCGCCCAGGTCGATGTCGCCGTACCAGGTGTACTCGTGGCCGTGGGCCTCGAGCTCGGCCACCAGGTTCTCGCTGTAGCTGTACGGCACGACCTCGTCCTTGGGGTCGTGGAACACGATGAACGGGAGCTTGGGGTCGGGCTCGTCGTCCGGGTAGTCGAAGTAGCCACCCAGGCCGGCCGACAGCACCGCCACCGACGTGACGCCTTCCGGCTCGTACAGCCCCCAGTAGCAGGCCATGTGGCCGCCGGCCGAGGTCCCCGCGAAGATGACCTTCGACCGGTCGATGTCGTAGCCAGCGGCCGCGCCCTCGATCATCGCCTGCATCTCATCGACGAGCTTCAGGTCCCAGCCGTGCTGCTGGTTGCCCTCGACGTCCTCGAGGAACGGAACCATCACCGCGTAGCCACGCCGGTCGGCCTCCTCGGTCAGGCCGGTGCGCATCATGTCGCCCCAGCGTCCATCGATGACCGAGCCGTTGTTGTTCCCGCCATGCCCGAACAGGAGCAGGGGCATGCACTCGGCACCCTCGGGCACGTACAGCCAATAGCTCTCGCCATCGGCCTCGAAGAACCCGAACCCGGGCTCGCCGGTGCCTCCCGAGCAGTCGGGGATCACGGCGTCACCGCTGTCATCGACCGACGAGTCGGAGTCCGCGACGGCGCTGTCCTCGTCGGTGTCGACGGGGTCCGTGGGGCCGGTGCATGCGAGCGTCAGGAGCATCTGGATCATGGCGGGACCATACCCGGTTAGGCCCTGCGTCCACCTCTCCGAGGGTTCCCGATGACGGCACTCCTGCTGCTCGGCGCCGCTAACGCCACCGAGCTCACCATCCCGCACGAGCTGTACGAGCTCGACAACGGGCTCACGGTCATCCTGGCCGAGGACCACGACGTCCCGATCGTCCAGGTCAACGTCTGGTACCACGTGGCCAGCAAGGACGAGGTCGCCGGTCGGACGGGCTTCGCGCACCTGTTCGAGCACCTGATGTTCCAGGGCAGCGTGAACAACGACCAGGACTACTTCGCGCCCCTGCAGGAGGTCGGCGCCCGCGTGAACGGCACGACGAACGTCGACCGCACCAACTACTTCGAGGGCGTCCCGGCGGAGTACCTGCCGCTCGCGCTCTGGGGCGAAGCCGACCGCATGGGCTGGCTCGTCGTCGACGAGGACCGCCTGGCAAACCAGCAGGACGTCGTCCGCAACGAGCGCCGCCAGCGCTACGAGAACCCTCCCTACGGCACGGCCTGGGTGACGCTGCTGGCGAACGTGTTCCCCGAGGGGCACCCGTACCACCACCCGACCATCGGCAACCACGAGGACCTCGAGGCCGCCACGCTCGAGGACGTCAAGGCGTTCTACGACACCTACTACGTGCCGAACAACGCGGTCCTGGTGGTCGCTGGAGACTTCGATCCCGACGCCACCAAGGGCCTGATCGACCAGTACTTCGGCGAGATCCCGCGGGCCGCGGACCCGACCCACGCGACCGCCGAGCCGGTCGTGATGACCGAGGAAGTGGTCGTCCGGCAGATCGAGGAGGGGGTCCCCCACCAGAAGGTCTGGATCGCCTGGCCGAGCCCCGCCCTCCACGCGCCCGGTGACGCCGAGCTCGACCTGGCCAGCAGTGTGTTGTCCTCGGGCAAGGAGTCCAAGCTCTACTCGGCGCTGGTCCTGGACCAGCAGATCGCCAAGGAGGTCGAGGCCTACCAGGTGAGCTTCGGACTCGGCAGCATGTACATCATCGAGGCGACCGCCGCTGCGGGCCACGACACCGACGAGCTGGTCACCAGCATCGACGCCGTCGTCGACACCTTCATCGCCGAAGGGCCGACCGACGAGCAGATCGCGACGGGGGTCACCAACTACGAGGTGAACTTCCTCCGCAGCATGGCGACGGTCTCTGGCAAGGCGAACAAGCTGAACAGTTACTACTACTTCCAGGGCGATCCCGACTGGGGTGCCGAAGATCTGGCGCGCTACACCGGCTGCACCGCCGCGTCCGTGAAGGCCGCCGTCACCGAGACGCTGGGCAGCGATGGACGCCTGGTCCTCCACATTGTCCCGCCGGCCGAGGAGGCCAACTGATGCTCCCGCTCGCGCTCCTGCTCGGCTGCCCGAAGAAGGCCCCCGAGCCCGTCGTCGAAGAGGCCCCGGCGTTCGACCGTTCGGTCGCCCCGGCGCCCATCGCTCGCCGCGACTTCACCCTGCCCACGCCGTCCGTCGGCGCCCTGTCCAACGGCGTGGCCGTCATCGTGGTCGAGAACCACGAGCTGCCGTTCGTCCAGGTCCGCCTGGTCAGTCAGCGCGGCACCGCCACCGACCCGCAGGGCCGTGAAGGCCTGGGCGGCGCCACCATGGACATGCTCAACGAGGGCACCAGCGAGCACACCGCCGTCGAGCTCTCGACCGAGCTCCGCAAGCTGGGCTCCAGCATCGGAACGAGCGCGAGCCTGGACTCGTCGAGTGTCCGGGCCGACACCCTGGCCCGCAACCTCGAGCCCACCCTCGACCTGATGGCCGAGATCCTGCTCGAGCCGACGTTCCCCGACACCGAGTGGGAGCGCATCCAGAAGCAGACGCTGCAGAACCTGGATGCCGGCCGAAAGGACCCCAGCCGGATCTCGAGCCGGGTGTTCGACAACCTGATGTACGGCGACGCCTACGACGGTCGGTTCTCGACGGCCGACAGCATCAGCGCACTCGACACAGACCAGATGAAGGCCTGGTACGCCGCACAGTTCACCCCGGACCAGTCGGCCATCTTCGTGGGTGGTGACACCACGCTCGACGAGATCACGCCGCTGCTCGAGGCGCGCTTCGGCAGCTGGGAAGGCACCGCCAAGGCGTTCGACCAGGACGTCGAGACCAAGAACCCGACCGAGCGTCGTCTGTACGTAGTCGACAAGCCCGGCGCCTCCCAGTCGGTGGTCAAGGTCGGCCGCTTCGTCCCGGCGCGCGCGACCGACGGGTACGACGATCTCTACGTCGCCAACACGGTGATCGGCGGCATGTTCATGGCTCGCCTGAACATGAACCTGCGCGAGGACAAGGGCTGGACCTACGGAGCCCGCACGGGTGTGTACGCCGGGAAGGGGGACAGCGTCTGGATGGCATCGACCTCGGTCGTGTCCGACCAGACGGGACCAGCGGTCGCCGAGATCCTGCGCGAGGTTGACTCGGTGGCGGGCGAGGCGCTCATCACCGACGACGAACTCGCGTACTTCAAGGGGTCGAGAACGCTCGGCTATCCCGGAAACTTCGAGACCGTCGACTACCTGCTCGGGCAGACCGCCGCCGTCTGGCTGCACGACCTCCCGGACGACTGGCTGACCTCGTACGTGGACCGCGTCGACGGCGTGACCCTGGACGGCGCCAACGCCGCATTCGCCGAGCACGTGTCCGGACAGCCGCTGACGCTCCTCGTCGTCGGCGACCTGGCGACCATCCGGGAGCCGCTCTCCGAGGTCGGGCTCCCCATCACCGTTCTGGATGTCGAGGGGGACGTCGTCGAAGACGACCCCAGCACCAAGGAGTAGACGTGTCCATCAAGAGTGACTTCATCTGGATGGACGGCAAGCTCGTCCCGTACGAGGACGCCACGGTCCACGTCCTGAGCCACACGCTGCACTACGGGCTCGGCGTGTTCGAGGGCATCCGCAGCTACGAGCAGGCCCCCGGCGTGGGCGGCATCTTCAAGCTCGACGCCCATCTGGAGCGTCTCTTCGACTCGGCGAAGATGTGCCTCCTCGAGGTGCCGTTCACCTACGACCAGGTACGCGAGGCCTGCCTCGAGACCCTGAAGGCGAACAAGCTCACCGAGGCGTACATCCGCCCCATCATCTTCCTGGGCAGTGGCCAGATGGGCCTCGGGGCCCGGCACAACCAGGTCCACGTGGCCATCGCCGTGTGGAAGTGGGGCGCCTACATGGGCGACGAGGGCCTGAAGAAGGGCATCCGTGCCGGAACGAGCAGCTTCACCCGCCACGCGGTGAACTCGAACCTGCAGCGCGCCAAGGTCATCGGCCACTACGTGAACAGCATCCTGGCTCGGTACGAGGCCAACATGAACGGCTTCGACGAGGCCATCATGCTCGACCACAACGGGTTCGTCGCCGAGGGCACGGGCGAGAACCTGTTCGCCATGCGACACGGTCGGGTCAAGACGCCTAGCATCACGAACATCCTTGGCGGGATCACACGCAAGACGTCGATCCAGATCCTGCGTCGCCTCGACTACGAGGTCATCGAGACACAGTTCGGGCGTGACCTGTTGTACGTCGCCGACGAGGTCTTCATGACGGGGACGGCGGCCGAGGTGACCCCGGTCCGCGAGGTCGATCACCGACAGGTCGGCGACGGCACCCCGGGCGTGATCACCGGGAAGGTCCAGGACATGTATCTGAGCGGTGTGCGCGGCAAGGTCGACTGGATGCAGCCGATGATCACGCGCTACGAGGCCTGAAGCTCGGACAGCGCCTGCGCGACGTCCCGGATCCGGAAGGGCTTGCCCAGGACCGGTCCGTCGAATCGGGCCAGGAACGCTCGGCCCGAGTCGGTGAAGGCGCCCCCCGTCAGCAGGATCATGCGCTCCCCACGTCCCTGACGGACCAGCGCAGCGTAGATGTCCGTGCCACCGATGTCGGGCATCGTCAGATCGCAGATCACGGCGTCGAACGAGCGTGACGACAGCACCTCCAGAGCTGCTGCACCGGAACTGGCGGTGGTCACGCTCGCATCGGTCAGCGCGCTCAGGCCAGCCTCTAGCAGGGTGCTGAAGAACTCCCGACTTCCGAGGTTCTTCGGTCTGTAGGAAGGGGTTTTAGAGGCCCCAGACGCTCCGTATCGCCAAAGCCTTGGGAGGAAGGCGTATCTGGGCCCTACGCGGCCGTGAGCCGTGCGATTCGGAGGATGTTGAAAGCCGTCAGTCCAAGGAACACCGACTGTCGTGTGGGGTCCCGGCCGCGGTAGCGAGTTCGTCGTCCGTTGCCTGTCGTCTTCAGCCAGCCGAAGGGCTTCTCGACCAGAAGGCGCCAGGCCAGACTGCGGCGGTAGCTGGCGTGCCGCGTGGTCCGACCATCGATGGCGCTGTAGCGCTTCATTCT
>JAAESX010000079.1 GCA_024228935.1 Pseudomonadota bacterium | reverse complement strand
GTGCCGGCTGTACCCGGCGGTGCACAGCAGCGCGTACATCTTGCGCGTCTTGCCCGTGCCGATCTCTGTGAACTCGCCGAACTCGAGGAAGTCCACCTCCAGCAGCCCGGGGTCGGGGTCGACGACGCGGACGGTGTCGCCTTGGCCGCTCTTCACCCCGAGGTCCTCGGCCACGAAGCGCTGCAGGGTGCGCAGGGGCACCGGGACACCCGTCGTTCGCAGGACCAGCCGGGCGAGCTTTGGTCCGTGGCAGCCATCCTCCACCCAGCCGCGGATCGGCTCGGCATGTGCGCGGAGGTGCTCGCGCATCGACCCCACCGGCGACGCCGAGCCCGGGCGTACGGCCTCCACGGCGTAGGCGACCAGCTCGTCGTCGACGACCGTGTCCGCGCTGCGAACGAGGCCGCCGGCCTCGGCCGCCTCGACGTAGCGACGCACGGTCTTGCGGTCGACGCCGACTCTCTTGGCCACCGTCCGGTACCCGTGCCCGCGGCTCCACAGCCGCAGCATCTCCTTGATCTCGACCACGTGTAGCTCCCTGAACGCCATCTCTTCCTCGGCTGGATGCCTGAGGAGACCGCCAAACAAGAGGCAGCCCTGCGCGCCGCGGCAGGTGGTCCCTAGATCGCGGCGCGGGGGTGGTCCCTAGTTCGTGGCGCGGTGGGCGCTCGGGGGGAGCATGTACGTGGCGCACTACACCCGTGATGGAGAGGACGACGGGAGTCGAACCCGCAGCCTCCGGGGTGGCGCCCCGGTGCGCAGCCTGTCGCGCTCCGTCCGCGTGGTGGCCCGGGAGGGAGTCGAACCCTCGTCTCCCGCTTCAGAGGCGGGTGTCCTGCCGATTGAACGACCAGGCAATGGTTGCGGAGGTGGGAATCGAACCCACCGTGGGACACTCCTGCGTGAGTGCTGAGACGGAGGGTCT
>JAAESX010000078.1 GCA_024228935.1 Pseudomonadota bacterium | reverse complement strand
CGGCCGACTTCGTCGGCTATCGGCCCGCACTCCCGGGGAAGCCCTCGGCGCCTCGCTGGCGCTCGGCACCGCGCCGCCGAGTAGCCGTGCTCGTCTGAGCTCGTTCCTCGCTCAACCTCCGCGCGGCCCGGCGACGGGCTTCTTCGGCCCTTCGGGCCGGCTCGCCTTCGGCTCGTTTCCGCGGCTCCGAGACCTACAGCTTCCGCCGCCGCGCCCACGTCAACACGGCCGCCCCGATGAGCAGGCCCGGCACGATGAGCAGCGACACCAGCAGGCTGAGCGCGAACTCCACCGTGCTCATGGTGAGCGTGCCCTTGCCGGACTCGTTGGTGCGGATGCTGATCTGGTCTTCCTCGCCGACGAGCCACGCCAGCGAGTTCAGGAACAGGTCCTGGTTGTTGCCCTGGACCATGTACGAGTTGCTCGCGAAGTCCGCGTCGCCGAAGACCACGACCCGGCCACCCGCCTCGGTCACCGGCGTGTCGAGCACGCCCGGCGCGTTCAGGCCGACCTCGCTCGTGGGGATCCCCAGCTCCTCGAGCATCGAGCCGGGCAGCACGCTGGAGCCGACCTCGATGACCGTGGGGTCGACGACCTCGCTGACCGCGATGAAGGGCACCGCGCCGATCAGCTGATCGGCGGTCGGGCCCACGCCGAGCTCGCCGACGTTCGGCACGGGGGCCTCGTCGACGCCGAGCCCGGTCTCACCCCAGCTCGCGGGGGAGCTCCGGGCGATGACCTGGACCTGGACGCCTTGGGCGCCCTCGACGGCGGACACCGACCGCACCAGGCGGAACAGCGCCAGCTTGGCGCCCGTCGTGATGGGGTGGAGGTCGAAGCTCTCCTCGCCCGCGATCAGGTAGCTCGCGTCCATGCCCTGGAGCTGGGCCGCCGGGTTGTCCTCGATGAGGACGTCGGCGCCCACGGCGATGCCGTACCGGGTCATGTCGCTCGCCAGCTCGGGCGTGAGCAGGGGGTCCAGCAGGACCAGCATCGAGCCGCCGCCCACGATGTAGCGGGCCAGGACCTCGCGCTCGGGGTCCAGGAAGTCGATCTGCGGGCCGGCCACGACGACGCTCTCGCACTCGGCGGGGACGTTGCCCTCGCGCAGCGGCGAGAAGTTCAGGACCTGGTAGTTCGTGCCCTCGAGCTTGATGACGATGCCGCCGTAGCCGTCCTCGCCGTAGTCGTCGTCGACGCCTCGCTCGCCGTGTCCTTCGGTGAAGCAGAGGGTGTGGACCGTGCCGCTGCGCAGGTTGATCAGCGCGTTGGTGAAGGCCTCTTCGCCGAAGTCGTTCTCCAGGCGCTGCTGCCGGTCACCCTGGATCAGGATGAGCGTGCCGAACGCGCTCGTGATGCCCCACTGCTCGGCGAGCAAGGGCTCCTGCATCGGGTCGTACATCGCCAGCTCGAGCTGGTCGGTGTGCGCGTCGTAGTTCTCGAACAGGTCCTCGAAGCTCGACTCCTCGACCGTGGCGGCGCCGAAGAAGGCGACCACCTGGATGGGCTCGTCGAGGCTCTGGGCGGTCTGGACAGACTGCTCGCTCAGGGTGTGGGCCTGGCTCTTGGTCCAGTCCCAGCGCTCGTCGTACCGCTTGGCGAGCACGTTGACGGCGATCAGGATGCCGGCCGCCAGCGCGACCATCAGGATGGCGCCGCTGCTGTAGACCGTGGTCCGGGCGGTGGCCGCCTTGCCGACGTCGTCCTTGTCGAGGAACAGGTACAGCGCGAGCAGGGCTCCGCCGATGCCGCCGACGACCATGAACGGGGTGTCCGAGGTCCCCATGACGAAGCGGTGGCCGAGGAAGACCAACACGCCGAGGCCTCCCAGGACCCCGAAGACCCACGCGTACTTCTTTGCCGCGTCCATCAGCGCCACCGGTAGGCTTCGACGCGCTGGTGCGTCGCGAAGAGCCAGAAGCAGATGAAGGTGACGTAGTAGACGAGATCCTTGGTGTGGATCAGCCCCTTCGTCATGTCCTCCATCCGGTTGATGAGCGAGGCGTACCCGACGACCTCTTGGAGCGTGCCGCTGGCCAGCTCCTCGACCCAGCCCAGGATCCAGAAGCCGAGCAGGGTGACGAAGCTCAGGACCAGCGCGACGATCTGGTTCTCGGTCATCGAGCTGAAGAGCAGGCCGACCGCCATGAAGCAGCTTCCGAGCAGGAAGACCGCCAGGTAGCTGCTCGCGATGACGCCGGGGTCGGGCTCGCCGAGCAGGACGAGCTGCAGGGGGTAGTGCCCCGTGCACAGCAGGATGATGGCCAGGAAGCCGACCGCGCCCAGGTACTTGCCCAGGACGATCTCGGTGGTGGTCACCGGCGAGGTCAGCAGCAGTTCGAGCGACTTGGTCTTGCGGTCCTCGCTGAAGAGCCGCATCGAGAGCGCCGGGCAGATGAACAGGAGGATGACCGTGGTGTTCCCGAAGAACGGGGCCACCAGGTACTCGTCGATGTTCATCTCCGTGCCGGCGTACGGGTTGAACTGCATCTCGGTAGCCTGCATGTTGTACAGGCCGAGCACCGCGACGAAGAACACCGCGCTGATGGCCATGAAGGCGCACAGGCAGAGCCATCCGACGGGCGTCGCGAAGTAGGCGCGGATCTCTCGCCAGGCGATGGCGAAGACGTTCTTGATTCCGGTCACTCGGCCACCTCGGTCTCGGACGTCTCGAGGGGCGGATCGTCCGCGTCGGGCGCGAACGTGTCTTCGGTCAAGCGCAAGAAGATGTCCTCGAGCCGCTGCCGGCCCTGCAGTTCCAACAGTCCGAACTCGACGGCGGCGCGAGCGATGTCGCGGCGGCAGTCGTCCTGGGTCTGGATGTAGAAGTGACCCGGCCCGGTCTGCTTGACCGAGAGGATGCCGTCCAGCGCGGAGAGCGCGTCCGCGGCACCCTCGACCTCTTCGAGCTGGACCTCGACCGCGTGTCGGTCGGCCCCCAGCGCGGCGATGTCGTCCTGGGCCACGACGCGGCCCTTGCTGATGATCACGACGCTCTTGCACATGGCCTCGATGTCGGCGAGCACGTGCGTCGAGAGGATGACGGTGCGGTCCTCGGCGGCGAGCGACTTCAGGAGCTCGCGGATCTCGACGCGCTGGGCGGGGTCCAGGCCCGAGTTCGGCTCGTCGAGGATGAGGACCTCGGGGTCGTGCACCAGCGCCTGGGCCAGCCCGACGCGCTGCCGGTAGCCCTTGGACAGGTGGTCGATGATGCGGTGGCCGATGGGGCCGAGCCCCACGCGGTCGATGACCTTGTCGGCCGCGCCACCGGGGTCCTCGACGCCCTTCATCCGCCCGGCGAACGACACGTACTGCTTGACGGTCATGTCGGGGTAGAGCGGCGGGACCTCGGGCAGGTACCCGATGCGCTTCTTCACCTTGCGCGGGTTCTTGAAGACGTCGAGACCGTCGATGGTCACGGTGCCCTCGGTCGCCCCGAGCGAGCCGGTGATGATGCGCATCGTGGTCGTCTTCCCGGCCCCGTTGGGACCAAGGAAGCCGACGACCTCGCCCTGGGGGACCGTGAACGAGACGTCCTCGATCGCTGTGGTCGCGCCATAGCGCTTTGTGAGCTTCTGGACTTCGATCATGCCGTCCCTTCCGAGCCCGACTGGTAATGAGCGGTGTACGCGCGTCAAGGGCGTTGTGTTGCGGTACCCTGCATGGCCCCACGGTTCCAAGGCGCAGGCATGTTCAGGACACTCTCGGGATTCGTCGCCCTCGCAGCTCTCACCGCCTGTGGCGCCGAGTGGACAGTGGTCGACATGGATGGCGACGGCGTGCCGTTTTCCGAGGACTGCGACGAGTCCAACGCGGACATCGGGCCCGGTATGGACGAGATCTGGTACGACGGCATCGACCAGAACTGCGACGGAAACGACGCGGACAAGGACGGCGACGGCTTCATCAGCGTCGATGTGCCCGCCGGCTACGACTGGACCGCGTTCGAGGCCCACGTGGCCGAGGGTGACTGCTGGGACGACCCCGACAGCATCCCTGCCGACTACGAAATCGTCGAGGGCGAGGGCTTCACCCAGCCGACCGCGGCCGAGGTCAACCCGGACGCCGAGGACAGCTGGTACGACGGCCCCGACCAGGACTGCGGCGGAAACTCCGACTTCGACCAGGACGGCGACGGCTACGACAGCAACGGCTGGACGCGTCAGGACGGCACGCTCGGCGACGACTGCGCGGACGGGACCGACCGGGACGACGCCTTGCAGCTGGCCTGCGGGGACGACACCACCCTCGAGGAGCTCCTCGAGCTCTACGGGTGGACCACCGCCGACGTGAACGCCGGTCAGGCCACCGACGAGTGGTACGACGGCCTGGACGCGAACTGCGACGGCGAGAGCGACTACGACAGCGACGCCGACGGGTTCGACACCTGCGACGAGTGCGACGACACCGACCCGGACAAGAAGCCGACCGGTGCCGAGGAGATCTGGTACGACTGCGCCGACGACGACTGCGACGGCAACGACGGCGACCAGGACGGCGACGGCTACGTCAGCGTCGAGTACACCGAGGCGTGTCCGAACTGGGAGGAGTTCTCCGCCCACTTCAACGGCCTCGGCGCCGACGGCTACGGCGACTGCGTCGACGACCCGGCGGACATCCCGACCGAGTACACGCCGCTCCCCGGCTACTCGAGCATCGACGCCCAGGACATCCATCCGACCGCGTACGACATGGTCTACGACGGCATCGACGCCGACTGTGCGGGGGACACCGACTTCGACGGCGACGGCGACGGCTATGAGTCCGACGACGACCAGCAGCGCGACGGCTCCTACGGCTCCGACTGCGACGACGACGAAGGCACGACCTACCCGGGCGCCCAGGAGTACTGCGAGACCCCGGCGGTCGACAGTGACTGCGACGGCGACGACAACGACATCAACAGCATCGGCGGGTCGACCTACTACTACGACGGCGACGAGGACACCTACGGCGAGCTCGACAACACCGGCGCGACGTACTGCGAGCCCAACGAGACGACGAAGTACACGTCCGAGTCCAACGACGACTGCGACGACGGCGACAACACGATCTACCCGGGTGCGACCGAGATCATCGCCGACGGCGTGGACGACGACTGCGACAACAGCGACCTGTGCTACGTCGACGACGACGGCGACGGGTGGGGCGACGACGACGGCAGCACGGTGGTCGGCGACGG
>JAAESX010000077.1 GCA_024228935.1 Pseudomonadota bacterium | reverse complement strand
GGCGTCGATGTGGTTGCAGCCGTCCCCTTCCCCGTAACGGTCCCGGTCAGGGCAGTATCCGATCCGCTTGCCGAGGCCGGTGATCAGTTCCCTGAAGTCCCCGCGGATGGGGTCGGCGGATGCGATGATGCCGTTGAGCCAGATCTCATCCGACCAGGTGGACACCTCGACCTGGGCGTAGGTGCCCGGGTCATGGGCGTAGGCGGCGTCGATGATGGTGTCGGCGACCTGGTCGCAGAACTTGTCAGGGTGGCCGGCGAGGACGGCCTCGGAGTGTCGTATCATGATTCTATGGTGTTAAGGAGTTTGTGTGGGGTATTCCGCGAGCTGGGTCGTCGGGATGCCTTCCCCCTCGAGCCTTGCCGGGTCCCCGTGCCTGGCGATGAGGGCGTGGATGGAGGTGTCACGGGCCGCCCCGAGCAGTGCCCGGTTGCACTTCTCGATGTATCCGTCGGTGACCACCAGCGCGTTCTCGGGACGGGTCTCGGCGATGTGCCTGAGGACGCAGTTCATTGCGGTCCCCCCGGTCGTGCTGGTCTTCAGGGCCCCGCCCTCGATGGTCGCCGGGACCACCTCGTCGCTGAACGCCCAGAGCGGGAGCCGGAGCCACTTGCGCAGGCTGTTCAAGAGCCTCACCAGCGATTCCATTTCATGGTCCATGGAGCCGCTCACGTC
>JAAESX010000076.1 GCA_024228935.1 Pseudomonadota bacterium | reverse complement strand
CCCCGACGCGCCGTTCTCGGGGCCCGGCCCCTTGCCCTCGGCGTCCACCGAAAGGCGGGCGTAGACCAGCGACACGGCGCGCAGGTACTCGAGCTTTTGCTCGTCGGGCAGGTTTGCGACGTCGATTGAAGCAAGGCTGGCGATCAACCCCTCACGGTCCGACGGCGCGCCCTGTCTCGCCAGCGCCACCGCCGTGTGGATCCGCATCCGATCATTCGCGGGCGATAAGGCACGGGTCCGCCAAGCGTTGACGGGCTGCGACTCCACAGCAATCCGAGCCGCGTGCCGAATCCAACGGTCTTTGTGGTCTAGGTACTGCCAGGCCGTTTTAACCGCCTCCCCGTGCTTCACCCCATGGAAAGCCTCGAGCGAACGGCGCAGCTTGTGCAGGTCGCTGAGGACCACCTCCCGGACGGGTGAGTCGGTCGGCTCATCGCCCACGTAGGCGATTCTGTACAGCGCCGACTGGATCTGCCGGCCGCCGATGACAAAATACATCGCCCCGTCGGTCCCGATCGCGGTGTCGGTGACCGGCAGCGCGTCGGCCGCGGCGAACTGCTCGATCTTCGCAGAGTACCCAGCACCCTTCGGGCTCAGGTGTG
>JAAESX010000075.1 GCA_024228935.1 Pseudomonadota bacterium | reverse complement strand
GGGCGGGTGCGCTCACCGGGGTCTTCGGTCCGAGCCGGTCGGAGGCCCGTCCGCTGTGGCTGGGTTCGAGCAAGTCGAACATCGGCCATGCGCAGGCGGCGGCGGGCGTGCTGGGCGTGATGAAGATGGTGCTGTCGCTTCAGCACGAGGCGCTTCCGCGGACGCTTCATGCCGACGAGGCGTCACCCCACATCGCGTGGGAGGGCAGCGGCCTGGCGTTGCTGCAGGAAGCGCGTCCGTGGGTGCGTGAGCCGGGCCAGGTGCGACGTGCGGGCATCAGCAGCTTCGGTGTGTCGGGTACGAACGCGCACGTGGTGTTGGAGGAGGCACCGGGCCAGACCCATCCAGCGGTGCAGGACGCGCCGACGACCGTTGTGCTCCCGCTGTTGGTCTCGGGTCGGGATGCGGCCGCGCTTCGGGAGCAGGCTGGGCGATGGGCTGGGTGGCTATCTGAGCACGCCGAGACGCCCTGGTCCGATGTGGTGCGTACGGCGGCGCTAAACCGGACTCACTTCGACCACCGGGCCGCGCTGACGGTGTCGGATGGTCCCGCGGCGGTCGAGGCGCTGACGGCGCTGGCGGCAGAGCGTGCCCACCCGGCGGTGGCTGTCGGAGAGGCCGCTGCGCGCGGCAGCGTGGTGTTCGTCTTCCCAGGTCACGGGAGCCAGTGGGCAGCGATGGGTCGCACGCTGCTCGATGAGTCCGAGGCGTTCGCCGAGGCCATCGCGGCCTGTGACGCGGCACTGCTCCCTCACACGGGCTGGTCGGTCACGGCGGTACTCCGTGGCGATGCCGGCGAGGACGTTCCGCCGCTGGACCGGGTGGACGTGGTGCAGCCGGCGCTCTTCGCCATGGGCGTGGGTCTGGCGGCCGCATGGCGGAGCCTGGGCCTCGAGCCGGCCGCGGTGGTGGGTCACAGCCAGGGCGAGATTGCGGCCGCGGTGGTCTGCGGCGCACTGACGCTGGCGGACGGCGCGAAGGTGGTGGCGCTTCGGAGTCGGGAGCTGGTCTCTCTGGCGGGCCGCGGCGGCATGGCGGTGGTGGAGCTTGCCGCATCCGAGGTGGCGGCACTGCTGGAGGAGGACGGCGACGGCCTGTCGGTGGCGGTGGTGAACACGCCGGGCTCGACGGTGGTGTCGGGGGATGCGGTCGCCATCGGTGCCTTTGTCGAGCGGATGCAGTCCGACGGGGT
>JAAESX010000074.1 GCA_024228935.1 Pseudomonadota bacterium | reverse complement strand
TGGCGGTCGAGGTCGCACAAGTCGCCCTGCGGGCTGCGCAGGTCGACACGCGAGCGTCTCACCGACTGTTCGCGCTGGCCTCCGACCTCACCAGAACAGCGGCACCCACTCCGCCCCCTGGCGCTCGATAAGCAGGTCCTGCACCGCGTACCGAAACGGGTCGATCCCGTCCTTCCGGTCGCGGTCCGCGCGCTCCCGGCTGGCCTGGTAGGTGCGGGCGCTCGTGATGAAGCGCTGGCAGCCTTCGTAGACATGGATGCGGTCATCCTTGAACGCCCGGTTCATCCCGAGGATACCCACGCGCTCGAGCCCTCCCACTTTGTAGGGAACCTCGATACGGAACGGGCACTGGCTAAGCCCCAGCTGGGTCGCGATCTGCCGCTCGATCCACTTGTTTCGGCTCTCGCCAAGGACCCCAGACTTGCTCTCGGTGCCGGCTCCCACGTCGCCACGGGCTAGGCTGATCTGGTAAGGCGAGATCCCGACGGAGCGCAACATCGTCAGGATGCCCCGAGCGTCTACATCGGGCGTGTCCGACCCGGCCCCCACAAACTCCCGCATGACGTACATCTCCGGGGCGCCGTTCTTGCCGGACGGGTCGACGCCCACCAGCTGGGCGACCTGCTTGCCCATGCCCTTGCCATGGTCGATGCCCAGGTAGTAGACCGGCCAGTCCCTCATGTGCGCATCCGCCATGCCGCTGATGATGTGGTCCGTCGAGAAGTACGACAGCGCGCGCGCAGTGCTCGCACCCTCCCAGGCCCCCCACAGTCGTTGTGGCTCCTCGAGCGTGCCGCGCCACTTCTCCAACTGCCGGGTGTACTGTTCCTCCGTCAGCCAGGGCACGTTCTCACGTTCCCAGCCGCCGACGTACTGCACCCAGCCCGTGGGCATCACATGGCGACCAGGGCCGGTCTCGGGCAGGTCGTCGCGACCCTCAACTTTGGTGCGCAGCTGCAGCAAATCGCCCACGGCGCGGTTGACCATCGTGGCGGTCACCAGAACCAGGCCCTCACGCGACGGCCCTGTGCGCCCCGTGTTGGCGTTCAGGTGCGCCATCGTCGGCGGCTCGTCAAAGCCGATGCGGTCGAACTCGCCGCCCTCGTGCGAGCTCGGGTTGTCCTCCAGGCTCCGACACTCGATCGTCGATCCGTTGCGCAACACCACGACGCTATTCCGGTTGAAGCCGGTGCCAGGCGAGTAGGTGGAGCGCGGATCAAGGTGCGGACGCAAGAAGTCGAAGAGATAGCGCTGGATGACCTCTCGGCCCTGTGCGCGCGTCGGAGCGATGACCCTGCCCCGATAGGCCGGCTTCGCCAGCGCCTCGGAGGACATCAGGTACGCCAGCGACGTGGTCTTGCCCAGCCGGTTGCAGGTGCGCCACAGCATGTGGTGCGCGTCGTCCGCCATCGCCGCGGCGAACAGCGGCGATGGCCGGAACGTGCGCAGCAGATCCGCCCGGCGGGTCCGAAGGCTGGCCGCGAGGCTCACCCGGTGCGCCCCCGGGTCTTTCCGATGCGCTGTGAACCGCAACGCCACAGGGGCGGCGGGGCGTCCACCAGCAGCCAAGCGCGCACGAACATCAGCCACCCCCATCGGTCGGCGCCACAGCTTGCGCGGCTCGGAGGACTGCGGCCACATCCGC
>JAAESX010000073.1 GCA_024228935.1 Pseudomonadota bacterium | reverse complement strand
CGACGACGACCCCGACGTCTCCGACCCGGCCACCTGGTACCTGGACGTCGACGGAGACGGCGTCGGCGGCGATGCGTTCACGTGGGAGAGCTGCGACGCGCCCTCGGGCTACGTCGACACCAGCGACGACTGCGACGACGCGGACGCGACCGCCTACCCCGACGCGGAGGAGGTCTGTGACGGCGACGACGAAGACTGCGACGGCGTGGTCGACGAAGGGACCGTCGGGCTGTCCCCCTGGCACGCGGACACCGACGGGGACGGCTTCGGCGACGCCGACGACAGCTCCGAGGCCTGCGACGCCCCCAGCGGCTACGTCGCCGACGACAGCGACTGCGACGACGGGGACGCCGAGGTGAACCCGGACGCCACCGAGGTCTGCAACGGCCTCGACGACGACTGCGACGGCGACGCGGACCCGGACGACCTGTGGTGGGACGCCGACTGGCCCTACCGCTTGCCCCTCACCGTCACCGCGTCGAGCTGGGACGTGGACGGCCCGCCGGTGCTTGTGGAGGTGGACTTCTCCGCCGCCCTCGACGACCTCGGCGACAGCGACGACTTCGACCCGGACAGCCTGCGGGTGGTGGTGCAGGACTGCTCGCTGGACCTGCCCGAGCTGCCCTCGCAGTTCCTCGACGAGCTGGTGGGGCTCGAGGAGAAGAGCGACGAGACCGCCACCGCGGACGACGGGCACGGCACCGTGGCCTTCCTCTACGACGAGGACGGTGACACCACGAGCCTGGAGACCCTCGGGGCGGGTGACAGCGTGGAGCTCGCGCTCTACTTCGGCACCTCGGGCACCGACCCGGGCTACGCCACCGACCTGAGCGTGGCGACGAGCGCGCTGGAGAACGCCAGCACCGCGGCGACCCTGGACGCGACCGCCGGCGGCCTGCTCGACAGCCTGACCCTGGACGGCGGCTCGGTGCTGATGTCCCAGACCGACAGCTGCTGTGGCAACGGCGCGTACACCAGCACGTGGTCGGACACGCCGATGTACGTGAGCGGCACGGTGACGGTGCTCGACGAGGGCCCCGTGGTGGGTGTGGTCGAGGCGGAGAGCGCCCTGAGCACCTACGACGTGCGCTACCGCTACTGGATGTTCGACGGTCGGCCCGAGGTGTGGGCCAAGGTCACCATGGAGACGAACGCGTCCACCACCTTCAGCCATCCGTCGGAGTACACCAGCGGCATCCGGCCGTGGGAGAGCCAGCAGTCCGCCATCTCGGGCAGCGCCACGTTCGAGCTCGACAGCAGCTACCTCTGGGCCGACGTGAGCGACGGCAGCGAGGGGGTGGCCTTCGGCTACGTGGAGCCGCCGGCCTACGCCCTGAGCCTGTCGAACTACGATCCCTACCTGATCGTCGTCGGCAACGACCTGGAGGACGCGGGCGCCGGCGCGTCAGCGACCTGGGCGGCGGGCACGGCCTTCGTCGAGGACGTGGTCATGGTGCTCGTGCCGCACGCCGGCGACTGGGCCGACGTGCAGGACACCGTGTGGGGCCTGATGGACGGCGTGAGCACCAGCCTGGGGAGCGCCGAGACGCCCTGAGCCCGTCGCGGCGGTTCGACCTACTCCGGCGGCGGCGGGGGGACGTCGTTCCACACCCGCGCACCCGGGCGGCTCTCCGCCGCCACAGATGCACAGCACGGTGGGCGGGCAGTAGCAGCTCGCCGGGACCAGCTCGCAGTCGCGCTCGACCGGGCAGGTGCTGGTGTCGGCCTGCACGAAGCCCGCTTCGCACGGCCCGCTCGCCGCCCGGCAGGTGTAGGTCTTCGCCCCGGGTTCCAGCGCGACCATGCACTCGGCCGACTCGAAGCAGGCGGCCTCGTCCAGGTCCGAACAGCCCCGGCTCGCCGCGGCGACCGGGTCCACGACGTCGTCGACGGGGGCGGGCTCGGCCTGCTCCGTGGGGGGAGTGACCGAGCTGACGGGGTGCGCCGTGCTCGCCTTGCCCCAGCAGGCGAAGAACAGCAGCAGGCTCACCGGCGCCGCCTCACCAGGCCCAGGGCGCCCAGCAGGCCGAGCCAGCCCACCGCGCCGCCGCTCGCGCAGCCTCCACACACCGCGCTCGACTCGTCGTCGAAGCCCTTGTCGACGCCACCCTCGCCCGCGACGATGGCGCTGATCACCACGTCGTCGAGGTTCCAGCCGCAGAACTCGACGTCGCGGTCGCTGCCGCCCATGGTCCAGCGGATCCAGACCTGGGCTTCGTCGTCCCAGTTGGAGAGGTCGTAGGCCACCTCCACCCAGGTGCCGTCGTCGGTCTCGCTCTCGGCCTCCCAGATGGTGTCGTAGTCGGCGCCGTCGACGCTGACCGAGATGCTCGCGGCGTCGTAGGGCGGGCCCTCCACGCCCAGCCAGCGCTGGAAGCGGAGCTCGGTGCCCGCGTAGCCGCGCAGGTCGAAGGGGCCGGCGACCAGGTGCTCCTCGTCCATGAAGGACCCGTAGCCGCCACCCAGCTCGTAGCCGTAGACGTAGTCGCCGGTGGCGCCGCTCTCGGGGTCGGGCAGGCCCATCGAGCCGCGCTGGCCTTCGGGGATGCCCCAGGCCCAGCCGCCGTCGGCGTTCCACTCCGGCTCGGACTCCATGTCCCAGGTGAGCACGTCGCTGCGCTCGCCCACCTGGAGCGTGACCTCGCGGGTGTCTTCGCCCTCGTCGTCCCAGGCCACCGTCACCGTCGCGGTGTAGAGCCCGGTGGAGAGGGACGCGGCCGCGGGACCGAAGGTGAGCTCGAGGTCGAGGTCTTCGCCCGAGGGCACCGTTCCGTCGGTCGTGGAGAGGCCCACCCACCCGGCGTCGACGCTGACCGCGTAGTCCACGTCGTCGTCGCCGTCGTTGGTGAGGGTGTAGCTCGCGCCATCCGGGGTGAAGGGGCCGCCCGCCAGGCCCTGGGCGCTGAGCCCACTCTCGGGGGCGATGTCCAGGCCGCGGGACCAGGGCGCCAGGGTGTCGACCACCCGCTCGCCGGTGCCTTCGGGGTCGAGGTAGTCGTCCAGGCCGGCGGCCCAGCTGGTCTCCATCGAGCCGTACCAGTCCGCGTCGTTGCTGTTGCAGCTCGCGTAGCCGCCGTGGAGCTGGCCGATGACCCGGTGGTCTTCGTTGAAGAGCGGGCTGCCCGACGAGCCGCCCTCGGTGGT
>JAAESX010000072.1 GCA_024228935.1 Pseudomonadota bacterium | reverse complement strand
GCCAGCGACCACGACGCCGACGGCGACGGACACGACACCCTCCCGGCGGGCGATGACTGCGACGACGACGACGCCGCGATCAGCCCGAGCGCGACGGAGACCTGGTACGACGGCATCGACCAGGACTGCGGCGGGGACGCCGACTGGGACGCAGACGGCGACGGCTATCTCGCCGACACGGGGCAGCTGTTCTTGGAGGTCGACTGCGACGACACGACGAACACGGTGCACCCCGGCGAAGCCGAGCCCGTGCTCGCGTCGGTCGACCGTGACTGCGTGGACGCGCCGGCCGAGATCGAGCTGGCCTGGAACAGCGCCTACCTCACCGGCACGCTGGAGGGCGAGTCGCTGAGCTCCGGCTCCTACCTCGGCAAGGCGGTCGCCCTCGTGGACCAGGACGCCGACGGCTACGACGACATCGTGGCCGGGGCGCCCAGCTGGTCCGACACCTACGGCAACCAGGGCCGCGCCTACGTCGTGGCCGGCGACACCGCCTTCCCCGACACCCTCGTCGACAACGTGGCCGACGGCACCCTCACCTACGACGACTCCAGCAACCGCTACGTGGGCACGGTCGTCGCGCACGCTGGAGACGTCGACGATGACGGCGTCGCCGATGTGCTGGTGGGCGACAGCTACAGCCGGGCGTACCTGCTCCTCGGCCCATGGACCGGCGACGAGACCCAGGACTCCGCCGTCGTCTACACCAAGACCAAGAAGGCCGCCCCCATCGGCGACGTGAACGGCGACGGGTACGACGACCTGGGCTTCACCGCCCAGGACAGCACCGCCACCACCTACAGCCACGCGGTGGTGCTGGGCTCGGGCAGCCCGACCTCGACCGACCTCGACCCCGACGCCGACGCCTGGTTCGACAAGCCCACCGACCTGTACGCGAACGGCGTCGTGGCGGGCTTCGGCGACCTCGACGGCGACGGGATCGACGACTTCGGCTTCGGCGCACCCGGCGCCGACGACGCCAGCACCGACAGCGGCAGCTGCTACGTCGTGCTCGGCGCCGCGAGCTGGGGGATCACGAGCCTGGCGGATGCCGACGGCCTGATCACCGGCGCCGCTTCGAGCCAGGAGCTCTGCAAGAAGCTCGAGGGCGTCGGCGACGTCGACGGGGACGGCACGCCCGACCTGCTGACGACCGACGGCAGCCGCACGGTCTACGTCTTCCTCGATCCGCTGACCGCGGGCGACTCCGGTGACGCGGACGCCTGGACCTCGGACGCCCTGTCGGCCCAGCCGGCCACGGTGGGCGTGGATCTGAACGGCGACGAGGTCAACGAGGTGGTCCTCGGCGACTACGCCCACGACGACGACAACGGCGCCGTCTGGGTGGTCGAGGGGCCCTGGACGGGGGCGCTTGCGCTGGACGACGACGTGGACCGCTGGACCCAGGACGACGACGCAGGCTTCGGCTGGAGCTTGGCGGTCGGCGACGTCAGCGGCGACGGCGACCCCGAGCTGGCCTTCGGGGCGCCCTATGCCTTCGACGACTTCGACAGCAGCGGCACCGGCGACCAGGGGGCGGTGTTCCTGATGCAGCTCTCCGACACGCACTGGGACGAGTAGGTCGAAGCGCCCGGGTCCTCGCCCAGCCGACTACTCCGCCAGGATCCTCGCCCCTCCGGTCTCCCCGCCGTAGCCGCCGATCACCACGAAGCGACCGTCCGGCAGCGCGGTCGCGGTGGCCCCCACGCGCGCGAAGGCCATGCTCCCAGCGGGCTCCCAGCCCTCGGACCCGTGACGCAGCACGCCCGAGACCCGGCCCTTGTGGCTGCGCTCGCCGCCCAGCTACCAGACGTCACCGTCCAGCGTGAGCAGCGCCCCACCGTGAAGCTCCGGCAGGCTCGCGAGCGCGGTGTCCTCCACCTCGGACCAGAGGCCCGTAGCTCTCCCCGGTCATCCAGGCCGCCGCGGTCGCAGGTCGGTCGGCTGCGCTCGGGCGGAAGGCGAAGCGCTTCCAGGTCTTCGGCGGCAGACCCTTCGAGCTCCCGCAGCGCTGTGCGGCGTACGGCGGCTACACG
>JAAESX010000071.1 GCA_024228935.1 Pseudomonadota bacterium | reverse complement strand
TTGTCCACGCCCGCGCTCTCGCAAGCCCAGACCTCGTCGCCCGCACCGTAGGTGTCGGCGTCCTCGTCCAGGTAGAAGCTCACGCCCGTGCTGGTGTCCCAGTCGTCGTCCGCGTCGTCGACCGCGTCGTCGCAGTCGTTGTCGATGCCGTCACAGACCTCGGTCGCGTCGGGGTGGATCGCCGCGTCGTCGTCGTTGCAGTCGACGGTCTCGTCGAAGCCGTCACCATCGGCGTCGACGGCTCCGATGTCACCGCTGTCGGTGGGCTCGTCCTTGGTACAGGCGAGCAGGATCAGGATCGAGAGCATGGTGGGTTCCCTCCGTTTGGTCTCTCTGGTGTATCGCTACCAGGCCGTGCCGGTCACGATCCTGGTCCCGAAGGGGCCCATGTATGAGGTCGAGGTCGAGGGCGACGACAGCGTGCCGCTCACCTCCTCGTAGGCCTTGTACATGTACCCGGTGACGGTGCCGAAGCCGCCGTCCGTCGAGAGCCCTGCGGTGTCGTAGTAGTAGTTGTTGTCGCAGTCGGCGGCCCAGACCAGTGCGTAGTAGGTGCCGCTCGTCACATCGAGATCGACGGTGCCAGAGTCGTGCCAGCCGGCGGTCTCGGACAGCTCGTTGCCGGTCGAGGACCACTCGACGGTCCAGCTCGTCGCCGAGCCGCTGCTGGCCGACAGCACGTGGTAGTCGAGGTCACACGACGCCTCGCCGGCCTGGGCGTACACCTCGAAGCTCGAGAGCGTGGTGTCCTCGTCGGCGAGCACGATGTCACCGAAGATGCCCAGGCTCGTGTTGTACGTGGACGAGACGGTCCCACCGATCTCGACCTCTTCGGCGTCCCCACACCCGCTGTCGTTGCAGACGAAGGTCTCATCGTCGCCCAGGCCGTCGAACCGCCGGCCCTGCCAGTAGATGTCGGTGTTGTCGGTCGCGTCGAAGTCGCAGTCCGTCACGTCGAGCACGGCTCCCGAGTACGAGCCGTACTGGGCGCCATAGATGCTGTCGTCGTGGCCGGTGAAGCCCAGGCCCGAGGTGCCCGTGCTGCCGATGCACTCGAGCGTGGAGCTCGTGTGGATGAGCGCCTGGGCGATGCCCGAGTCGGCCGTGTTGTCCGCGACCGAGGTGTCCTCGAGGTACAGATCCGAGCCCGTGCCGTTGTGGGCGATGATGTAGAACGCGCCGGCGTTTCCGATCACCGCGTTGCTCTCGACGAAGCTGTCGTACAGCTCGGCGGTGGTGTCCGTCAGCGAGAGCGCCCCCGCGTAGCTGGCGGTGTTGTTGCTCATGGTGACGTCGGTGAAGACGCCGGGGCACGTGTTGAGCGCGACCGCGCCACCGACGTAGCCGTAGTTCTGGTCGAGGACGACGTTGTCCGCCGTCACGGCGCTCAGCCCGTCGCAGGCGATGCCGCCGCCGCCCAGCGAGGCGCCGCCGTAGCCGTTGACGTCGGCGAAGCCGTTCTGGATGGTCAGGTCCGCGACCGAGACCGCGATGCCGTCGGTCTCGATGGCGATGACCGTGCCGTATGCGGCGCCGTCGAGCACGACCGCGGTCTCGTCGCCGAGGGCACCGGCGATGTCCACGTCGGCTTGGATGTCGAGGTTCACGTAGTAGGTGCCGTCGCACAGCGAGAGCGTGCCGGCCGTGCTGAGCACCACGTCCGCAGGGGTCGAGGCGTCGCCCGCCGCCAGGGTCGCCGTGTAGTCGGTGACCGTGCTGCCGTCGTCGAAGCTGGCCAGGCCGTCCTCGGTGGTGCCGGCGTCACAGTCGTCGTCCAGGCCGTTGCAGACCTCGGTCCCCCGGGGTTCACCGCGGACAGGGCATCGTCGCAGTCGGTGTCGTCGTCCGGGTGCCAGGTGGTGTCGGCGGAGACACTGTCGTCGTCGTCGTCGACCAGGCCGTCGCAGTCGTCGTCCACGTCGTTGCAGACCTCGGCCGCGCCCGGGTTCACCTGGGCGACCGCGTCGTCGCAGTCGTCCGCGTTGTCCACGCCGGCGCTCTCACAGGCCCACTGCGCGTCGCCGGCGCCGTAGGTGTCCCCGTCGGCGTCCACGTAGAAAGAGACGCCCGTGCTGGCGTCCAGGCTGTCATCGGCGTCGTCCACCAGGTCGTCGCAGTCGTTGTCCAGGCCGTCACAGACCTCGGTCGCATCCGGGTTCACGGCCGCGTCGCTGTCGTCGCAGTCGACCGTCTCATCGAAGCCGTCTTCGTCGGCGTCCACGGCGACGTCGCCGGAGTCGGTGGTTCCGGAGTCGGTGGGGTCGCCCTTGGTGCAGGCGAGAGCGATCAGGATGGAGAGCATGGTCGGGACCTCAGGTGGTGTCTTTCACTACCTGACAAAGGACCCTCGAACGGTCGGATTTCACCGAACGTCAGATCGGGGAGAGGTCCGCGCTCGAGCCGCTCAGCGCTCCAGCGAGAGCGTGAAGCTCCCCGCCTGGGGCCACTGGTCCCGCCGGCCACGATCTCGGCGGCTCCATCGCACTCCTCGTGGAAGATCACGCTCACCACCTCGTAGGTCACCGGGGACGTCGCGTCGTCGGCGCCGTCGGCGCCCGTGTTCTGGACGCCGCCTCCACCCGAGATGGGGTTGCGCCGACAGTCCGGGGTCAGCTCGACCTCGGTCAGGAAGGTCTGCTTGATCAGCGCGGCGTCCTCGTCGGTCGCCACCCACTGGCTGGAGCCCATCAGCGTCAGGGCGTCGTCGCGCACGTCCCCACGCGTGTCCTTGTCGTCCACCAGCACGACCCAGGCGGCCTCGAGCACCTCGATGCCATCGTCGGGGACCTCGATGTCCGTGAACGTGATGAAGGTGTCGGTGGTCTCGTCGTCGTAGTCGGCGCCGTTCCGCGACCCGATGGCCCCATCCGCGCTCTCGAGCCACAGCTCGGTCCCGTCGCTCGTCAGGTCACCGAAAATAGGCCCCGAACAGCGCCGCGCCCTCCTCGTCGCTGCCGCTCACCGTGCTCGTGACCGAGCCGTCCAGCTGGCCCGCGATCGGCAGCGGGCAGGCCTCGGCGTCGGGGATCAGCTCGAACGCCCCGACGCACGGCGCCGAGAAGCACTCGGTCTCCCACACGACGCACTCGCTGGGAAGCCCGTCGTAGGCGTCCATCGCATGCGTCCCGACCCAGGCCATGGGCACCGCCGTGGCGATCGCGCGCTCGCATCCTGAGGGGTCGTGCACGCCAACGTCAGCAGGAACGTCATGGTTCCTCCTCAGCCCGGACCCCGACATTCTATGGTGCGCAGGACTCGATCGGAAGACCCCATGCTCCTTCTCCTCACCGCCCTCGCCTGCCGCACCAAGGACGTCGAGGTCATCGACAGCAGCCCGCCCGAGGACATCGCTGTCGATGCGGATGGAGACGGCGTCGACGAGACCACCGACTGCGACGACACGAACAGCAGCGTCTACCCGGGCAACGCCGAGACCCCCTACAACGGAACCGACGACGACTGCGACGAGGCGACCCCGGACGACGATCTCGACGGCGACGGGTTTGCCTACGCCGACGACTGCGACGATGACTCGGCCGAGGTGAATCCTGACGCGATCGAGAGCTGCAACGGCATCGACGACGACTGCAACGGCTCGGTGGACGACGCCGTGGGCGACACCTGGTACCCGGACGTCGACGGCGATGGGTACGGCGACGCCGAGCTCGGTGTGCAGAGCTGTGATGGCGCCACCGGGTACGTGGCCGACGCGACGGACTGCGACGACCGGGACGCCGAGGTGAACCCGGGCGCGACCGAGATCTGCAACGAGCTGGATGACGACTGTGACGGCTCGATCGACGAGGACGTCGAGAGCACGTTCTACGCCGACGCCGACGCCGACGGCGCGGGGGATGCTGCGGTGACGAGCGACAGCTGCGAGGCCGGCGACGGCTTCGTCGACAACAGCGACGACTGCGACGACACATCGGCGAGCGTCTCGCCCTACGCGACCGAGCTCTGCAACGATATCGACGACGACTGCGACGACGAGATCGACGAGGACGACGCCGCCGACGCGACGACCTGGTACGAGGACGCCGACGGCGACACGTACGGCAACCCGGACTCGACGACGGTCTCGTGCGAAGCCGCGTCGGGCTGGGTCGGCAACGACGACGACTGCGACGACACCGACGGGGACCTGAACCCCGACACCGTCTGGTACGTGGACAGCGACGGGGACGGCTACGGCGGGGACATCACCGTGGCGAGCTGCGAGCAGCCGAGCAACTTCGTGGACGACAGCAGCGACTGCGACGACGGCGACGCCGACCTGAACCCCGACACCGTCTGGTACGCCGACACCGACAGCGACGGGTACGGCGACTCGACGTCGACGACCGCCAGCTGCGAGCAGCCCAGCGGGTACGTCGACGACGCGACCGACTGCGACGACACCGCGGACGACGTGAACCCCAGCGAGGACGAGCAGTGCGACACGACCGACCACGACTGCGACAGCGACGCGGGCCTGTCGAGCTGTGAGGACTGCAACGCGCTCCTGACCGCGGACCCGACCAAGACCGACGGTGTCTACGAGATCGACCTGGACGGAGCCGGCGGCGACGACGCCTTCGACGCCTACTGCGACATGACCCTCGACGGCGGCGGCTGGACGCTGTGGTGGTGGTTCGAGGCGGGCAGCTCGTTCACGGGCATCACGGATGTGCTCGGGGAAGAGGACGTGTGGGACTGCGACCCGTCGAGCGACACGCAGTGCCAGGCGAGCATCCCGGTCAGCTCACCGGACGAGCTGCTGGTGCTGAACCAGACCGGGGACTGGGCCGTGTGGGAGTTCGACTCGACGACGACGTCGGGAAACGTACTCGCGGCGTTCACGTCGGGCACGACGACCTCGTACGGCTCGGCCTGCAACGACGCCTGGGAGCCGGTCGCGCAGGACGGCACGATGACCGACGACCCCTACGTCTGCGACGAGAACAACAACTACGACCCCGGCTGTGACTGCTTCTGGTACGACAACAGCTACGGCAGCACGTACAGCTTCTATCTGGATGACGACCGCGGCTGGGCCGAGACGGCGTTCGGTGCCGGGTACGACAACGCCGGCTTCGTCGGGGTCGACTCGCTCGAGACGTCCTACCGGTACCACAGCGAGTCCAGCTACGACCTGTGGATGTACTGGCGGTAGGCGCGGGGGATGCCGGGCGACCAGGGGTCACGAAGGGAGTTGAGACCCTCCCAGCGGTCTCAACTCGCGTTCTCGCGGCCACGAGGGGACTTGAGACGGCCCCAGCAGTCTCAACCCGCACCGTGGCCACCAGGGGGACTCACCCGGGGACTCGCGACCACACCCTCGACTCAGCCCACGGCCGTCGCATCCCCCGCGCACAGCGCCCAGTAGCCGACGTCGATCCACTGGCCGTGCTTGAAACCGACCTCCGGGAACACCCCACAGGGGGTGAACCCGAAGGACTCGTGCAGCCGCACGCTGGCCGGATTCGGCAGCGCGATCCCGGCCAGGATCGTGCGCACACCAGCGGCCCGAACCGCGGGAATCTGCGCCTCGTAGAGCGCCCGGCCGACCCCCTGTCCTCGAGCCTCGGGCCGGATGTAGATGCCGAGCTCGCAGGTGTGGCGGTAGGCCCCGCGCGACTTGTGTGGACTCGTACGAGAAAAACCGAGGAAGTCCGGGCCTATGGCGACGAACCACGGCTGTCGCCGGGCTGCGAAGGACGCGGCGAGCTCGGCCGCATCCGTGGGCTCGAGGCCGAAGTGCGCCACCCCGTGCTCGATCTCGTGGTCCAGCACCCCCCGGATCTCGTCCAGATCCGCTGTCGAGGCCTCTCGAACGTGCATGCCGACATGGTAGATGGAACGGCATGAAGCGCCTCTCCCTGATCGCCACGCTCGCCGCTGCCGGCGCCATCGTCACCGTGCTCGTGCTCCCGGCCGAGCCCGACAGTGCAGCCACCCCCGCCGAGTCCCTGGACCCGTCGGTGAACCCGCCCCCGCCGACGCCCGGTCCGTTCCTGGATCTCGAGACCTTCATCGACACGAAGAAGGACCAGAAGGTGCGCCGCAAGGAGTGGTTTAAGGAGATGCACCGGGCCCACCCGGACGTCGACGTCGAGGCCGCCAAGCGCACCGAGGGGCTTCGCCAGCTCGAGCGGCGCAACGCCATCGCCGGCGGGGTCGCTCCGCCCAGCGAGGGGAAGTGGGTCGAGCGAGGCAGCGACAACCAGGCCGGACGGATGCACGTCGCGCGCCTGGCCTACGACGGCACGCTGTACGCCGGCTCGTCCAAGGGCGGCGTCTGGATGGGCGCCGAGGACGGCTCGAGCTGGGAGCCCATCGGCGACTCGCTGTACGGCGGGGTGCACTGGCTCGAGGTGCTCGACGTCGACGCGGAGATCCCCCGGGTCGTCGCGGCCACCGACGGCGGACTGCTGCACGTCAGCGACGACCACGGCGCCACCTGGGTCGTCCCGGACGGCATCGCCGAGTTCAACGGCATCCGTCGGCTGATGATGACCAACGACGGCACACAGACCCTGTACATGATCGCCAGCGTCGGCGACTACTACGGTCTGTGGCGCAGCACGGACGACGCGTCTTCGTGGACCGAGGTCCACACGATGACGACCCGCCCCGACGCGTGGGTCTCCCGGACGGGCGGCACGGATCTGTATCTGATCGAGCGCGGCGTGCTGTACGTGTCGACCAGCGGTGGCGACTACTGGGAGACGCGCGGCACGATCGCCGACGGCTCGACCCGAGCCGAGATGGCCGGCAGCGAAGCGGGCGCTCTGTACGCCATCCTGGACGGCGGCACGATCCATCGCTCGGACGACGACGGCTGGACCTGGACGGCGGGCATGAACGCCGGCCACGACTACTGGGGTGCCCTGAACGCCTCGATCGTCGACCCCGACCTGTTCATGTACGGCGGCATGGAGCAGTGGGTCAGCCGCGATGGCGGACAGACCTCGGCCAAGATGAACAACTGGTGGCTGTACTACTCGGTCTACGGCGGTGACGAGGACACCCTGCTGCACGCCGACACGATGGGCATCGACGTGCGGCCCGACGGCGACGACGAGGTCTGGTACGTCAACACCGACGGCGGTCTGTACGAGTCGCGCGACAACATGCAGAGCGTGCACAACCTGAGCCTGTCGGGCCTGCGCGTGAGCCAGTACTACGACGTGCACACCAGCTGGGCGAACGAGGACCACGTCCTGGCCGGCGCCCAGGACCAGGGCTGGCAGCTGACGACCTACGCCACCCAGGACAGCGACCTGGCGTACGAGTTCTACCAGCTCGTGAGCGGCGACTACGGCCACATCACCAGCGGCGACGGCACCCACGAGATCGTCTACACGACGTACCCGGGCTTCATCCTCATCAACATCGGCGAGGACACCCCGTACACCGAGTCAGCCAGCTTCCCGAGCGGCGCCAGCTACGTGCCGTGGATCCCTCCGGTCGTGGCCGACCCCGACGACAACTGGGTCTTCTACTTCCCCGGCGACCAGCTCTACCGCTACACGCGGAGTGACGACAACGGCTGGCAGTACGAGGCCACCGGCGAGTTCAGCATCGGTGGCGGCGAGTACGTCAGCGCCATGGCGTTCTCGCCCGCGGACTCGGACAGGGTCTACATGGCCACCAGCGCTGGCAAGGTCTTCACGAGCAGCGACCACGGCCAGACCTGGACACAGTCCGAGTCCCGCGGCCCCGATGACAACTGGTACTACGGCCAGGCCATCGCGCCGTCGTGGACCGACCCCGACGTCATCACGCTGGGCGGCAGCGGCTACGGTGTCCCGGCGGTGTACCGCAGCACGGACGCCGGCCTGACCTTTGAGCCCTGGGGCGAGGGCCTGCCGGACACTCTGGTCTACAGCATGATCGAGGCGATGGATGGCACGGGCTGCCTGTTCGCCGGCACGACGCATTCCGCCTACGAGCGCTGCCCCGACGACGCCGAGTGGTCCGAGATCACCGCCGGCGGCGCGCCCATCACCACCTACTGGGCGGTCGAGGCCCACCCGACGCAGAACACCCTGCGCTTCGCGACCTATGGCCGCGGCATCTGGGACTACAAACTGGACACCGCCGACTGCTACCCGGTCGAGGACACCGACGGCGACGGGTACTGGTGCCACGAGGACTGCGACGAGGAGGACGCCGAGATCCACCCCGGCGCGACCGAGGTCCTGGACGACGGCATCGACCAGGACTGTGACGGGGTCGATGAGGTGACCCCCGAGGACACCGCGCCTCCCGAGGACACCGCACCTCCGGAGGACACCGAGCCACCCGACCCGGACCCCGAGCCCGAGGACGACCCACCCGTCATCGAGGCCGAGCCGAACTGGGGCTGTTCGACGACTCCTGGAGGCTCCATCTACCTGGGACTGTTCGGGATTGTCGGTCTCCTGCTGGTCCGGAGGCGGCGATGATCCTCGCACTCCTGACCCAGGCCTCTGCGGCCACACTCGTCGTCGACCCCGACGGTGGCGAGTACACCTCCATCGCGGACGCGCTCGCGGTCGCCGTGACCGGTGACGTGCTCGAGCTCTCCGGCGACACGTTCACCGAGTGCATCGACGCCGGCATCGACCTGACCATCCGCGGGACGACCGGGACCGTGCTGGATGGCTCGGGCACCTGCGCTGTGGTGCTGACCGTGAACGACGGCGAGTCGGTCACCGTCGAGGACCTCGAGATCACCAACGCCAACGGCTACGGCGTCAGCCAGTACTACAGCAACACCACGCTGTCGGGCGTCACCATCCGGGACTCGGTCGAGTACACGGGCGCGGCCATCTACACCTATGGCGGCGCGCTCACGACCACGGCGTGCACGTTCTCGAACAACTCGAGCGACTACGGCGGCGCGATCTATCTGTACGCGTACGGCTCCTGGACCGACACGGACTCGGTGTTCTCGGGCAACACCGCGGCCGACGCGGGCGGAGCGGTCGAGAGCTACTACGACAACGTCGTCGTGCTGTCCGGCACCACGTTCTCGGGCAACACCGCAGGCGGCAACGGCGGCGGACTGTGGCACGGGTACTGGGGCGACCTGTCGCTGGCCGATGTCACGTTCGAGGACAACGACGCCGGTGGCCAGGGCGGCGGCATCTTCATGTACGCCCAGGACACCGAGGTCCCGATCGCGCACAGCACGTTCTCGCGGAACACGGCGGCCAGCCATGGCGGCGGCATCGCGATGCAGTTCTACGCGGATCTCGTCATCACGGACTCGGTGTTCGAGGACAACGTGGCGGGCAGCAATGGTGGCGGCATCTACAGCTACTACACCGCCCACGTCACCGTCTCGACGAGCACCTTCTCGGGCAACTCGGGCACGAGCGGCGGCGCCATCCTGCACTACCCGTACGAGTCCGGAGGCTGGAACCTGGTCGCGACGGACTCGACGTTCACGAACAACACCGCCACCGACGGACACGGCGGCGCCCTGTACACGGCCTGGGCGGATGCGGCCGAGCTCACGGGCTCGACCTTCGAGGACAACGCCGCCAGCAACTACGGCGGCAGTCTGTATGTCTACGTCGCAAACACCGTCGACACCTCACACAGTGACTTCTGCCAGAACACCGCGCGGGTGGGCGGCAGCCACGCGCTCGAGTGGGTCGGCGCCGACGCGACCTGGAACAGCCGCTTCGTCGACAACACCGCCGACTACGCCGGCGCCCTGTGGAGGTACGCCAGCTACACCGGGTACGTCAGCTACAACAGCTTCGTCGGCAACGATGGGGTCGAGGACGGCGGCGCCTACTACGGCAACGCCGCGTACTCGACGTGGACCGGCAACCTGGTGGCCCATACGGCTGACGGGAACGGCGTTGTCGCACACGACACGAACACGCTGCTGTACACCACATTCGTCGACAACGGCTGGGCCGACAACCACGTGCTGAACGGCGGCGGCTACTTCTGGATCGTCGAGGGCGAGGACGGCAACGTCGTCGCGGACGAGCCCGGGTTCGAGCAGTACGAGGCCGGCTGTGCCTACGACCTGAGGATGGGGGCGGACGCACCCCTGGTCGACTTCGGCGCATACCAGGGCCCGAACGCGGTGGTCGAGGACCACGACGAAGACGGCGAGGACACCACGCTGGACTGCGACGACACCGATGGCGCCGTGTGGAGCGGCGCCGACGAGGTCTGCAACGGCATCGACGACAACTGCGACGGCGACATCGACAGCGACGCGATCGACATGGGCACCTGGTACCTGGACGAGGACGGCGACGGCTACGGCACCGACGAGCTGGTGGCCTGCGAACAACCCGAGGGCAGCGCCGACCACCCCGACGACTGCGACGACACCTCGGCGGAGATCCACCCCTTGGCCGAGGAGGTCCTGGACGACGGCATCGACAACGACTGCGACGGCGAGTCCGCGATCACACCCGAGCCCGAGCCCGAGATCGACGACCACATCGAGGAGGCCGAGGGCAACTGGGCCTGCACGAGCGCGCCCGGTGGCGGCTGGTGGGCGCTCGGCCTGCTGGGGCTGCTGCTTCGTCGACGTCGGGACTGAGTGCTGCTCGACGGCGACCGGGACCTGGGTCCTGAGCTCGCTCACTTCGCCGAGCACGGGTACGCGCGGCTGGGCAGGGTCCTGTCCGATGAAGGCGCCGTCGCCCTGGCCGAGCGCGCGGACGACCTGATGATGGGCGTGCAGCCCGACCCCGGGCTGTTCTTCCAGCACGACTCCGAGACGGGCAGGTACGAGGACCTGGCGTTCAACGCGGGCTGGGTCGGGCCGTCGCGGCGCTATCGGAAGGTCGAGCGGCTGGAGCTCGACGCGAGCTTCTTCGCCTGGATCGACAACCCGCTGTTCGGCCGCATCGCGCACGCGCTGCTCGGACCGGACGTGCAGCTCTACCGGGCCGTCCTCTGGAACAAGGCGCCCGGGCGGAACATGGCGACCCCCTGGCACCAGGACGACGGCCGGTTCTGGGGGCTGGACCGACCGCCCTCGCTGCAGTTCTGGACCGCCCTGGACGACGCCCCCGTCGAGGCTGGCTGCCTCGAGGTCGTGCCTGGCAGCCACCGCGGCGGCCTGGCCACGCCCGAGGGCGGCACCATCACGCCCGAGTCCCTGGCCGAAGCGGACGCCGAGGCCCGAGCGGTCCCGCTCCCCGCCAGACGCGGCGAGGCCCTGCTCGTCCACAACCACGTCTGGCACCGCACCGGGCACAACCACACCGGGCACCCACGCCGAGCCGTCAGCGTGTCGTTGCTCGGTGGCGACGTCCGATGCGCGCGAAAGCGCCGGGCGCCGCGTCAGTTCCGACGGCTCTACGAGGCCGAGTAGACTCGGCGAATGCAGCTCACGGTGTGCTCGCTCGATCTGGACCAGCGAGTCGTACGCCGAGGGGATGCAACCCTGCGGCTCACGTCCACCGAGGCCGTGCTTCTACGGTATCTGGCCGACCGCCCAGGCCAGGACGTCAGCCGAGACGAGCTGCTGCGCCAGGTCTGGGGGTACGCCGACGGCGTGGCGAGCCGAACAGTCGACACCACCATCCGGCGGCTGCGCGCCACCGCGAGCCCCATCGCCGCTGGCTGCTCGAGCTCGACGAACCGCAGTCCGAGCACCTGATCGAGCTTCGCGCGGCGATCCAGCACGCCTGTTGGTCAGCATGACGCGGTTCCCCGGACGCGCCGCTCGAGCACACCGACTCCTGGACCAGACGCTCTTCGAGCTCGAACGGTTCGCCGAGGCCGAGGCCGAGTTCGGCCAGGCGCTCGCGATGTGCCATGACCGACGGGAGACGGCGTACATCCTTGGTAATCGCGCCAACTTGTTCCGGTACCTTGGGCGCCTCGGCGATGCAAGAGCCGACTACGAAGCCAGTATCCGGGCCTGTGTCGACGTCGGGGACAGGAAGGGCGCCGCGCTGTGCCGCGGCAACCTGGGCGTGCTCCAGATGGACCTGGGCGACCTGGATGCCGCCCAGCTGGCGATGGAGAGCGCTGTCGCGGACCACCGCGCGCTGGGGCGCATCAGCTCCGAGGCCGTCGTCATGAGCAACCTCGGCTCGGTCCACTACCTGCGCGGCGATCTGAGCGCAGCAAGGCGCTGTTTCGAGGGCGCGATCGAGCGGCTCACCGAGACTGGTCTCCAGGCGAAGCTCGCAAACGCCCTCGGCAATCTGGCCGAGATGTCCCGTGTCCAGGGACGCCTGGACGAGGCTGTCGAGCTGGCCGAACAGCGTCGACTCGGCGAGCTGGGCGGGGATCGCGGCGCAGTTCACGACCACCAACGGGCCCTTCCGACCCGACAGGTCGTGCAGCGCCTTGGCCGCGACGTTCTTGCCGGTCCCGGACTCGCCAAGCAGCATCACAATCGTGCGGCGAGGCGCGACCAGGGTGAGCTCACGCCTCAGTCGATGGACCGCCGGCGCCTCGCCGACCAGCCCACGCAGGGGACCGCGAGCCCGGGTCGGCCGCAGATCCGCCGGCACCTGACGGACCAGCAGGAACGTGTCCCCCAGCCGCAGCACGTCGCCGGTGGCCAGCTCTCGCTCCTGGATCGGGAGTCCGTTCAGCTCGGTCCCGTACGGCGGCGAGCGCTGGGAGATCGGCGCCCGAGGCTCGTTCGACCCGCTGGCCTGGCAGGCGTTCGGGCCCGGTGAGACCGAGACGCTGTGGAAGGCGGCGCCGAACCCGATGTACTGGGACGCCCAGGCCGACGTGCGCTTCAAGGCCACCGACGGCTTCGGGCTGTACCTGGCCTACGACCGGTTCCAGGCCGTCTCGAAGACCTACCGGATGCAGGACGTCGGACGCCGGGACCTGACCGCGGGCTTCATCTTCAGCATGTGACGGTCAGCGGGGTCGCCCGCCTCCGTCGATCAGAACTGGTACAGCGCCTCGAGCCCGAACTGCGTGCCCCAGAACATGACGTCCGAGAAGTTCGACTCGTAGAACGGCGCGGTCACGATGAACTTGCCGCTGGCGCGAAGTCCGATGTCGCCCTTCTTCACGTACGCATCGATGCCGGCGACGCCGGAGCTGTCGACCTGGAGCAGGTTCTCGTGGTTCGGCGTGTCGTTCGGGAACATGCTCGCCGACCAGGTCACGCCCGGCCCGACGCGAAGGAGGACGTCCCACGTGATGGCATCAGGCTGCTTGTGAGGAATGCGCCAGCCCGGAAGGATGTAGACCGTGTGCCGCAGGCGGAAGTACTCCTGCGGGTCGAGCTCGGCGTCCTCGAGCTCACCGACGGGGACCGGGCTGAAGAACGCGCCCAGGTCCAGGTAGACGAACCGGGTCATGCGCGAGTCCATGCCGACCATGAAGCCGTAGGCACCCGGTGCAGCCACCTTGGAGACGCCAGCGTGAAGCTTGATCTCCGGGTCCATGGCCGGGCGCGCGGCCTCGGCGGGGGTCGAGGCGAAGAGCCCCAACAGCGCAATCATGCAGATCCAGACGTGCTTCACGACGACTCCTCCCGAGAGAGCGGCTCGGTGAACAAGTGAGTGGATACTTCGAGCAGCCCCGCTAAGTCGTGAACTTCATGTTCGAGGCGCGGGACCTCGTGCACACGACCGCTGCCGAGCCGCTCGACCTGACGCACCAGCTTCTGCTCGGTGGCGTGCTGCTGGCGGAGCCGCCCGTGGGCTGCTCCGAGGCGGGCGACCAGTGACGCGGCCGTCCGGGGCTCCAGGTCGGCCGCCAGCTCCTTGGCGGTCTCCCCGAGCAGGACCTGGGGCTCGAGCGGGCCCTGGGTGCAGCCGTGCACCTGGTTCACGACCACCCCAGCGCGGGGGTAGCTGCGGCGCTTGAGCTCCTCGGCGAAGAACCCGGCGACCTCGACGCTCGGCTCGGTCGGAGCGCACACGGTGATGAAGCGGGTGCGATCGCTGGCGAACAGCGCCATCACGTGCTCGTGCCGCTCGCGGAAGCCGTCGACCATCTCGTTGAAGAGCTGCAGGAACTCGGACAGGTCGTGCAGGAAGTCCTGGCCGAAGACGTAGCCCAGGAGCTTGTAGATCACGGCGCTGGTGCCGCTGACGACCGTGCTGAAGAAGCCCTTCTTCGGCGGGTGCAGGAACCAGTCGATGACCTGCCGATCCATGAAGCGGGACAGGCGCCCGGGGGCCTCGAAGAAGTCGAGTGCGTTCTTCACCGGCGGCGTGTCCAGCACGACCAGGTCGTACTTGCCGCTGGAGACCACGTCGTAGAGCTTCTCGGCAGCCATGTACTCCTGGCTGCCCGCGAAGGTGTCGCTCATCGTGACGTAGATCGGGTTCGTCAGGATGCGCTGGGCGGTGTCCTGGTTCGGCGCGGTCTCGCGGATCAGCTCGTCGAACGTGGTCCGGGTGTCGAGCATCATCGCCCACAGCTCGCCGCCGTCGGCCTGGGGCACGCCGGACAGGTCGATCTGCTTCTCGTCGTTGCCGAACTCGGACAGGCCGAGGCTGTTCGCCAGGCGCTTGGCCGGGTCGATGGTCAGCACCAGGACCTTCTTGCCCTGGGTCGCAGCCCACAGCCCGATCGAGGCCGCGGTGGTCGTCTTGCCCACGCCGCCGCTGCCGACCGCGACGATCAGCTTGCGAGGCAGGACCTGGTCGTTCAGGCCCGTCATCGGGACAGGCTCCGCGAGCTCGTCCGAGCCAGGGCCGCGGCCAGGTTCTGCACCAGCCGCGCGGAACCGTGCTCCTGGGACAGTCGGGGGACGTCGATCACGGCGACACCGACCTCGTTCGCCAGGCGCTCCAGAGCACTCCCCGTGGCGACCTCGAGGCGGGCCTCCCACCGACCGGCGAGCAGCAGCTCGCTCTCGGCGTCGTCGCCCTGCGGGATGACCTCGCTCATGCGGTCCAGGAGCGTGCGCTCGTCCGCCGACAGGCTGGGACGCGAGGCGCGGTTCAGCACGACCAGCGGGACCGAGAGCTTGGCGACCTTGTTCTTCAGGTAGGTGAAGGTCTCGACCGTCTCGTTGACGACCATCTCCTCGGGCAGCGCGACGAGCACCAGGTGGGTGTCGGGGCTCTCGAGCATCGCGAGCGACTCGACCGAGCGCGCGTGCAGCGGACCGACCCGGAAGAGCGACAGGGTCCGTGCCGGCGAGGCCATGAGCGCCATCGCGTGGCCGCTGGCGGGCAGGTCGACGATCAACAGGTCGAAGTCGTCGCGGAGCCAGGTCAGCTTGCTGAGCGTCACGACCTCGCGGTTGCCCGGGGTGGCGTCGAGGAAGAGACGCACCAGCGGGTTGGCGAGGATCATGTCCACGATGCGGGCGCTCGGGACGACCCGCTCGATCCACTCGTGCATCGCCTCGTACCAGGTGACGTTGCAGATCGACAGGTTCGGCTCGACCTCGACCGGCTGGTATCCGACCTCGGCCCCGAACAATGGGCCGAGCGCCGAGCGCTGGGCGTCCGCCTCGACGATGCAGACCTTGCGTCCCTGGGCCGCGGCCAGTCGACCGAGGGCCGCGGCGGTCGAGGTCTTCCCCACCCCGCCCTTTCCGCTGATCAGCACCACGCGTCCGAAGACGAGATCGGCGATGTCGAAGCTGTCCTTCATGATGCGGGGCTCACCAACGGATGAGCGTCGCCCCCCAGGTCATCCCGGCGCCGAGTGCGGCCAGACAGACCAGGCCACCCGGCTTCACCTTCTGGCGAAGGACCGCTTCGTGCAGCGCGATGGGGATGCTGGCCGCCGTCGTGTTTCCGAACCGTTCGATGTTGTTGTAGACACGCTCGGGGTCGATCTCCAGCCGGCGGGCCACCATCTCGTTGATCCGCTGGTTGGCCTGGTGCGGGACCAGCAGGTCGACCTCGTCGATCTTCAGGTCGTGCTCCTCGAGCAGCTCGATGATGACCTTGGGCACCAGCGAGACCGCCAGCTTGAAGACCGCGCGTCCCTGCATGTGCGGGTAGTGCAGGCCCTGGCTGATCATCTCGTGCGTGATCCGCGGGTTCCGTCGGCTGGCGGGTGCCTCGATCTTGAGGATCTCCGCGTGCTTTCCGTCGGCGTGCAGCTTGTGGCCCAGGATGCGCGAGGTGCCGTCCGAGGGACCGACCACCGCCGCGCCGGCGCCGTCGCCGAAGATGACCGTGACATCGCGACCGCGGTCGGACATGTCCAGGCCGCTGCTGTGGACCTCGGCCCCGACCACCAGGACGTGCTCGGCGAGCCCGGACCGGATGTGGGCGTCGGCGATCGACAGGGCGTACAGGAAGCCCGTGCACTGGGTGCGGATGTCGAGCGCTGCGCAGCCGTTCAGGCCGAGTCGGTCCTGCAGCAGGCAGCTGCTGCCCGGGAAGAACACGTCCGGCGAGAGCGTCGCGAAGACGATGAGGTCGATGTCGCTGACCTCGAGGCCGGCGTTCTTGATGGCCTGACGGGCAGCGGGCTCAGCGAGCTCGCTGGCGCCGACGTCGCCGTCGACCCAGCGCCGCTCCTTGATGCCGGTGCGCTGCTGGATCCACTCGTCGCTGGTGGTCAGGATCGTCGCCAGCTCGGCGTTGGTGACGACGCGGGAGGGCACGAAGTGGCCCAGCCCCATGATGCGGGAGCCACGCACGTCAGATGTCCAGGTTGCGAACGTCGAGGGCGTTCTTCTCGATGAACTCGCGGCGCGGCTGGACCATGTCGCCCATCAGGATGGTGAACATCGAGTCGGCGTCGATGAAGTCGCCGACCTGGACCTGCATCAGCGTCCGGGTCTCCGGGTTCATCGTGGTGTCCCACAGCTGGTCGGGGTTCATCTCACCGAGACCCTTGTACCGCTGGATCTCGTAGCCGCGCTTGGCCTGGGCCATCACCGTGTTCCCCAGCTGGCGCCAGGTGTCGATACGCATCTCGCCCAGGTAGACCGGGAAGGTCAGCTCGGGCTTCAGCGCGTCGGCCAGGGTGCGCAGCGTGGCGTGCTCCGGGCCGCGGTTGATCTCCGGTCCCAGGCGGGTCCAGGTCGGCTGACCCTCGCGGAATGCCTGGACCACCAGGGCCCAGCCATCCTCGCCTTGCTCGAGCTCGACCGACTGCAGGCTGATCTCGGGGCTGGCCTCGGCGAGGCGCTTCTTGAGCGGCTCGAGAAGGGCCTCCATCGACTCGCGGTCGCTGCTGGCGTCCGGTCCACCCAGACCGAGCCAGGCATCGACGATGCTCGGCTCGTACAGGCGGCCGAGGCTGTCCAGGCGCTCGACGTAGCGGGTGACCACGCGGATGAGGCGGAGCAGGTCGTCACCAGCAAAGATCTCTTCCTGGCCATTCGAGATGGTCACATTCTTCGTGCCCTGGGCCAGGAGGAACTCGGTCAGGGCTGGGTCGTCCTTCAGGTACTGCTCCTTCTTGCCGCGCTTGATCTTGTAGAGCGGCGGCTGGGCGATGTAGAGGTGGCCGCGCTCGACCAGCGGCCGCATCTGCCGGTAGAAGAAGGTCAGCAGGAGCGTACGGATGTGGGATCCGTCGACGTCGGCATCCGTCATGATGATGATGCGGCCGTAGCGCAGCTTGGCGGGGTCGAAGTCCTCGCCGATGCTGGTGCCCAGCGCCGAGATCATGGCCTTGACCTCGTTGTTCTGAAGCATCTTGTCGAAGCGCGCCTTCTCGACGTTCAGGATCTTGCCGCGCAGGGGCAGAATGGCCTGGGTCGACCGGTCGCGGCCCTGCTTGGCCGAGCCACCCGCCGAGTCGCCCTCGACCAGGTACAGCTCGCACTTCGCAGGGTCCTTCTCCTGACAGTCGGCGAGCTTGCCGGGCAGGTCGCCGCCGTCCAACACCGACTTCCGCCGGGTCAGATCGCGGGCGCGCCGGGCGGCCTCGCGAGCACGGCTGGCATCGACGCACTTCTGGACGATGGCCTTGGCGGTCTTCGGGTTCTCGATGAGGAAGTCGCCGAGCTCGCTGTTCACGATGCTCTCGACCAGGCCCTTCACCTCGGAGTTTCCGAGCTTCGTCTTGGTCTGGCCCTCGAACTGGGGGTCGGGGTGCTTGACCGAGATGACCGCGGTGATCCCCTCGCGGGTGTCGTCGCCGGAGATCGAGGCGTCCTTGGCCTTCAACAGGTTGTTCGCGTTGGCGAAGCTGTTGATGGTGCGGGTCAGCGCGGCCTTGAAGCCGCTGACGTGGGTGCCACCCTCGATCGTGTTGATGTTGTTGGCGAAGCTGAGGATCGTCTCCTGGTACGAGGTGTTCCAGGCGAAGGCGAGCTCGACCTGGACCCCGTCGCGCTCGGCGCTGAGGAAGACGGGCTCGTCGGTGATCTGCTGCTTGTTCTCCGACAGGAACTCGACGAAGCTCTTGATGCCGCCTTCGTACTTGAAGTCGAGATCCTTGTCCGTCCGCTCGTCCGCGATGCGGATGCGCACGCCGGGGTTCAGGAACGCCAGCTCGCGGAGACGACGGGACAGCAGGTCGAACTGCAGGTTGGTCGTCTGCTCGAAGATCGTCGAGTCCGGCTTGAAGCGGATCTGCGTTCCCCGGTCGGTCGTCTCGCCGATCTCGGCCAGGGGCTCGTCGGCGACGCCGCGCTGGTAGCGCTGGCTGTGGTGCCGGCCTTCGCGCCAGATTTCGAGCTGGAGCCACTCGGACAGGGCGTTCACGCAGGACACGCCGACACCGTGCAGTCCGCCGGACACCTTGTAGGAGTCCGAGTCGAACTTTCCGCCGGCGCCGATGACGGTCATGACGACCTCGGCCGCGGACTTGCCCGTCTCGTGCATGCCGACCGGGATGCCGCGACCATCGTCGCGGACCGAGCAGCTGCCGTCGTCGTGGAGGGTGACCTCGACCGCCGAACACCAGCCCGCCAGGGCCTCGTCGATCGAGTTGTCGACGACCTCGTAGACGAGGTGGTGGAGACCCCGCTCGAAGGTGTCGCCGATGTACATCGCCGGCCGAAGCCGAACGTGCTCGATGCCTTCGAGGACGGTGATGTTGTCAGCGTTGTAGTCGCTGCCGTCGGTCGCCGGCTCGTCGGGAATCTCAGTCGCCAAGTCGGCTCCTTGCAGCGCTCGAAGACGGCGCGTTCTGAACAGGTTTCCCTAACCGGTGACCCCCCCGTTCTCCACCTCGTACGAGCGGACATCTGCGCTTGTTCCAGCGGCCACGACAGATGGGTCCGTCGTGGTGACGAAGCACTGGAGATCCAGGTCCGAGAGGAGCTCGACGAGGCGCCCCCGACGCAGGCGATCCAGCTCGCTGCTGAGGTCGTCCAGCAGGAACAACGGACGGGCTCCACGCTCCCTGGCGGCCAGCAGCTCGGACAGCTTCAGGGCGAGCACGACGCTGCGGGCCTGACCCTGGCTGGCGAAGTTCCGAGCGGACTTCTCGTCCAGCTGGAGCACCAGGTCGTCACGCTGGGGACCGACCCGATTGGCCCCACGCTCGATGTCGCCGTCGCGTGACTGCTCCAGGAGCGCCAGGTAGGCGGCGGCGAGCGGCTCGACCTCGTCTCCCGCTGGGAGGCACGAGCGGTACCGCATCGTGGAGTCCCCGTGACCCGAGATCCGGCTGTGGAGTTCGCCGAAGCGTTCGTCCAGCTCGCCGACGATCCGACGACGACGCAGGACCAGGTGGGCCCCGGCCTGGGCGAGCTGCTCGTCGAAGATCGAGAGCTGCACGCGATCGGCGGGGAACCGACGCAGGAGCGCCGCCTTCTGGTCGAGCAGCCGACGATGGAGCTGGGCGACCTCGAGGAACGTGCTGCTGGCGGTGAACGCCGCCCGGTCGACGAAGGCCCGTCGCAGGTCGGGGGCGCCTCGCACGATGGCGACGTCCTCGGGCGCGAACAGCACCGCACGGATGCCGTCGAAGTACTCGCGCAGGACCCGCGGGGGCTTGCCGTCGATCGTGGCCGAGCGGGACTTGTGGGTGACCTCGAGCTTCAGCTCGCGCTCGACGTGCCCGTCGTGGATCCGGCCCTTCACCAGGGCGCGGTCGGCTCCCCAGCGAACCAGCTCGCGGTTCTTCCGGGTGCGGAAGCTCTTCAGCGTGGCCAGGCCGTAGACCGCCTCGAGCAGGTTCGTCTTGCCCTGGGCGTTGTCCCCCCAGAACACGACGAAGTCGGCGTCGCACTCGACGTCGACCTCGGGCAGGTTCCGCCAGTCACGGACGGACAGGCGGAGCAGCTTCACGCTTCGACCAGCGGCCTCAGTCCAGGCGCATCGGCATGACGATCAAGAGCGAGTCGTCGGCTTCCGGCTGGCGGATGAGCGCCGGGCTCAGGGCGTCGCCGAGCTCGATGATGACGCGCTCGTCGGCCACCGCCTGGAGGACCTCCTGGAAGTACCGGATGTTGAACCCGATGTCGACGGCGTCGCCCTCGAGCTCGATCGGGACCTCCTCGCGGGCCTCGCCCAGGTCGCTGTGGCTGGCCGTGACGGTCACGGCGCCGTCCGCGAACGCGAACCGCACCGGACGAGCCCGGTCCTGGGCCAGGACGCCGACGCGCTTGAGCGCTGCGTTCAGCGTGTCCCGCGTGGCGAAGGCGCGACGCTGGAAGCTGGTCGGCACGACCTGGCGGTAGTCGGGGAACTCGCCATCGATCATGCGGAAGTAGAACCGGGCGGTGCTCGTGGTGACGAGCGCGGAGCTCTCACCGAACGACAGCTCGATCTCCTCGTCGTCGACGACGCAGAGCTTCTTGATCTCGGCCAGGGCCTTGCGCGGGACGAGCATACGCTCGGGCATGCCGAACTCACCCTCGAACGGGATCTGCGCGTAGCTCAGGCGGTGACCGTCGGTCGCGACCATGCGGAGCAGGCGCTCCCCCTCGTTGCCGTCCACGACCTCGAGGTGGGCGCCGTTGATGCCCCAGCGGTTGTCATCCTGGCAGACCACGAAGCCGGCCTGCTCGATGAGCCAGCGCAGCTTGCCGGCCGTGAGCGTCATGGCGCTCTTGCCGTCGAAGTCGGGCAGCGTCGGGAAGTCCGCCGCCGGGAGACCGACGACCTTGTACCAGGCGGAACCGCTGGTGACCTCGAGGCGCATCTGGCTCGAGAGCGACAGGTGCGCGGTCGAGTCCGGCAGGACCTTGGCGATCTGGAACAGCGACTGGGCGTCGACCGCCACGTCACCGGGCGTGACCACGTTCGCCGGGAAGTCGCCGATGAAGGCGAGCTCGGTGTCCGTAGCCGTCAGCCGCAGGCGCCCGTCGGCCGCCTCGAGGAGGACGTGCGACAGGATGGGGTTCGGGGTGTTGCGTCGCTCCACGATTCCCTGCACTCGGCCGAGGCCGGCGAGGAAGGCGTCACGATCGATGTACAGCTCCATGGGGGCGGCTCCGCGCGGAGAAAGAAGATCAGGATCTTTTCAGTTTCTCTCGATCATCGTCGTAATCGAGGGCTGTTGATGGTGGGGATAACCCCGCAACCCTTCGGGATCACGGTGGGTCCTGCCCAGGTCGATCGGGGGATGGATCGGGGGATGCCGATGTGGCTCAGATGTGGACTTCCCAGGCCGTTCTGGGGACGGCCTGAGTTGTCCCCAGTCATCCATAGATTGCCCACAGGAGACCCACAAGGTGTGGGCAGGGCTGTGGGGTGATCGATCACAGGGCTGTCACCAGGGTTGTGCATGGCGTCGGGCATCAGACGCCGAGCGACCGCTCGATGGCCTCGACGTGGTTCCGGACGTCGGGGTCACGCTCGATGAGTTCGGCGACCTTCTTGCAGGCGTGCTGGACGGTCGAGTGGTCCCGGCCACCGAAGGCGCGGCCGAGGTCCGGGAAGGACAGCTCGGTGTGCTTGCGGGCCAGGTACATGGCGATCATCCGGGGACGCGCGATGACCTTCAGCTTGCGGCGGCCGTTGAGCTCGGTCTCCTTGATGTTGAAGAACCGGGCGACCGACTTCTTGATGCGGTCGGGGGTCAGGACCTTGGGGTCCTCGGCCAGCATGGAGCCCAGGTGCCGCTGGGCAAACTCGATGCTCATCGCCTCGTTGTAGAAGCGGTTCAGGGCCGCCAGGCGGTTCACGGCGCCCTCGAGCTCGCGCACGTTGCCTCGCACGCGCGTTGAGATCCACAGTGCGACCTCGTCGGGCAGGTGGAGCCCCAGCGGTGCGGCCTTCGCGTGGAGGATGGCCATCATCGTCTCGACGTCGGGCGGCTGGATGTCGGCGAGCAGTCCGCCCTCGAAGCGGGTCCGCAGGCGGGGGGCCAGGCCCTCGATCTCCTTGGGCAGCACGTCGGCGGTCAGGATGATCTGCTTGCCGGCGTTCTTGAGCGCCTCGAAGGTGTGGAAGAACTCCTCCTGGCTGCGGTCTCGCCCGCTCAGGAACTGGATGTCGTCGATGATGAGGACATCGGCGCTCTTCCGGTAGCGCTCGCGGAACTGCTCCATCCGCTTGAAGCGCAGGCCGCCGATCATGTCGTTCACGAAGTCTTCGGCGGTCGTGTAGATGATGCCGGCCGCCTTGTTCTGGCGGCGGATGCGGTTGCCGATGGCGTGGACCAGGTGGGTCTTGCCGGTTCCCGTGTCGCCGAAGACGAACAAGGGGTTGTAGTTGCTGCCCGGGAAGTCCGCGACGGCCAGCCCCGCAGCGTTGGCGAACTGGTTGCACTGGCCGACGACGTAGTTCTCGAAGGTCTTCTCGTTCGAGAGGAGGCCACCGCGGGGCGGGGGCTCGACGGGCGCGACCGGGGTCTGCGTCGGCTCGAGCGCGCCGGCCTTGCCCTCGTCCTCGGCCGAGAACTCGACGCGGACGGGATGGCCGACGGCGAGCGCCAGCTCCTCGAGGAAGACCTGCTGGTAGTTGTCCCGGACCCAGTCCGAGTAGTACCGGTTGGGGACCTCGAGGGCGACGACGTCACCGCGGAGCTCGATCATGCGGATGGGCTTGATCCAGATCTCGAAGTTCTGGACGCCGATGCGCTCCTCGATCCGCCTCTGGACGTCAGTCCACAACTGCTCTGTCGCCACCGCACCGCTCCTGTCCGGTGTGGCGTGTTTTCGCCGCCGGCTGGGGTCCCCCGACCGGGCACTTCTGCCGAATCCCGGGCGGAGCCGTACGCTATCGGACGTGGGCGCGGACCACAAGGTGATAGACGCCCTCGAAGGTGCCGATTGGAAAGGGCTGGAATTCCAGTTGCTTGGAGGGACGGATCGCGATCACGATCGACTGCTTCGATCCGTTTGCGTGCCGGGCGGGTCGGCGATAGATGGCCGGGCTCCGACGGCTCCGGTTTTTGGCCGGGTCGCCGCACCACATCGACGGGTCAGGCAGTCGCCAGGACCCGATGGAGGGCGCCATGAAGCGCACGTACCAGCCCAGCAACATCAAGCGTAAGCGCAGCCACGGTTTCCGGGCTCGCATGTCCACGCCGGGCGGCAAGAAGATCATCGGTCGTCGCCGGACGAAGGGTCGCAAGCAGCTGAACCCGACGGTTCGGACCAAGCGGTCCTGATCTCGTGGAGCCCTCTCGAGGGTTCCCCAAGTCTGCTCGCCTTCTCCTTTCCCCCGACTTCCGCCGTGTGCAGGGAAGGGGGCGCAAGCTCCGTACCCCGCACCTGCTGGTGCTCTACACGCGGGGTCGCCGGAAGAGTTCCCGCTGGGGGCTCGTGGTCAGCAGGAAGGTAGGGAACGCGGTGAAGCGGAACCAGGTCAAGCGCTGGCTGCGTGAGGCGATCCGCCATTCGCGCGGTGACCTGCGCGGACGCTGGGACCTGGCCGTGATCCCGTCTCCTCGGGCGACCGAGGTGGGTTTCCACGTGCTCCAGTCGGAGATCGACCAGGTCGTCTCCACGCTGTCCGAGCGCGCCCGATGAAGTGGATCGTCGAGGCCCTGGTGCTCCCCGTCCGACTCTGGCAGCTGCTGGTGTCGAGCTGGATGCCTCCGGTCTGCCGCTTCCACCCGAGCTGCAGCCACTACATGATCGAGGCGCTGCGAACGCACGGACCGGTGAAGGGCCTGTGGCTCGGCACCAAGCGGATCGTGCGCTGCAATCCCCTGTTCGAGGGCGGCCTGGACCCGGTCCCGCCGCGCCTCTGTGAGGTCGAGCATGGCGATTAAGAAGCGCAGCGGTGACGGTCAGGAACAGCGAACCATCCTTGCGATGTTCGTGGTCTTCGCGATCTACGCCGGCTGGACCTACTTCTTCGCGCCCGAGCCCGCGCCGGCACCCGAGGTCCCCGTCGAGGTGGTCCCGGACACGCCGACCACCGCCGGAGGTGCCTCGACCCCGGTGATCGAGCCCGTCGAGGTCGTGCCTGCCCGCGATGTGCCGATGACCACGGCCGAGCTCGCCGGGACCGTCAGCAGCCACGGCGGCTCGCTCCGCCAGACCACGCTCCCGAACCACGCGGCCCCGTACGACGTCACTCCCTGGTGGATGTGGCTGTACGACAAGGTCACGGGCGAGGACGTCGGCGAGTGGAGCGCGTACGGCGAGGACCCCGGCATCGAGAACGTCGTGCGCGAAGAGGGCATGCTCCTCGGCGCCGGCGCCAGCCTGGACTTCGCCGAGAGCGAGTACAGCCTCCAGGCCGACGGCGAAGGCTGGGTCGCGACGTCCCGGACCGCCAGCGGCCTGACCGTGCGCAAGACCTGGCAGCCGACCGAGGACCCGAACGTCCTCAAGACGAGCGTCGAGTTCGTCAACAGCTCGGGCGTCCAGTACGTCGGCCCCCTGTGGGTCGGCTCCTGGGACCGCTTCACGGGCGGCGACGGCATGATGGCCCGGTACACGAACTTCGGCCGGCCGTTCGCCTATGTCGACGGCGACTACGAGCAGCTCGAGTCGCTCGAGGACATCGACGAGGACGGCCCCGACCACCTCGAGGGCGAGACCGGCTGGTTCGGCCTCGGTGACCGGTACTTCCTGGCCGTCCTGGTCCCCAACCAGCAGAACTGGGGCACCTTCCGGTTCGCGAAGGGCGAGGCCGAGGGCAGCTACGGCGCCTTCGTCGTGAAGGAGGCCGCGGCCCTGGCCCCCGGCGCCAGCGAGCGCATCGACTTCGACGTCTACATCGGTCCCCGCGACCTGGACACGCTCGACGAGCTGGGCCACGACCTGGACCTGGCCGTCGACTTCGGCTTCTTCGGCTTCTTCGCCAAGATCCTGCTCTTCGTCCTGCACCTGGTGCAGAGCGTGGTCGGCAGCTGGGGATGGTCCATCATCCTGCTCACGCTCATGATGAAGGCGGCCTTCTGGCCCCTCACCAAGAAGTCGTTCGAGTCCGGCCAGAAGATGAAGAATCTCCAGCCGGAGATCGACGCGCTCAAGAAGAAGTACGGCGATGACGCCCAGGCCGCGGGCCAGGCGCAGATGAAGCTCTTCCAGGAGAAGGGGGTCAACCCCATGTCGGGTTGCTTCCCGATGCTCCTGCAGATGCCGGTCTGGATCTCGCTGTACTCGGCCCTTCTCTACTCGGCGGACCTCTACCACGCCGAGTTCCTCTACCTGGACGACCTGTCCGTGATGGACCCGTACGCGGTCCTGCCCCTGTTCGTCGGCATGATGATGTTCTTCCAGCAACGTCTCACGCCGATGAGCCCGAACATGGACCCGGCGCAGCAGCGAATGATGCGCCTGATGCCGTTCATGTTCGTCGTCATCTACTTCATCTTCCCGGCCGGCCTGGCGCTCTACGCCACGGTCAACACGAGCCTCTCCATCCTCCAGATGTGGCTCGTGCGGCGGAAATACTCCAACCAGGACCCCACAGCGGGACCCAAGGCCGCGGTCGCGGCCAAGTAAGCGACAAGGACAGCAGCATGAACATGAACGAAGCCCCCGAGGGCGTGAACACCGTCAACACCGAAGGCGATGACATCGCCGCGGCCATCAAGGGCGCCGCCGCCGAGCTCGGCATCGAGGCCAGCGCCGTGGGCTGGGAGCTCGACAAGTCCTGGTTCCGCACCGACGACGGGCGCGTCGTCGCTCGCGACACCGTGAAGATCAACGCCTGGGAGCGCAGCCCCGAAGAGGTCGCCGCCGCCGCCGCCAAGGCCGCCGCCCGCCCCGCTCGCGAGGAGCGCCCCCGTCGTGACCGCGACGACCGTGGACGTGGTCGTGGCCGCGACGACCGTGGACGTGGCCGTGACCGCGATGACCGTGGCCGTGGCCGTGGCCGCGACGACCGTGGACGTGGCCGTCGTGACGACCGTCCCCGCCGCGAGATGATCGCCGCCGACACCCCCGAGGCCACCGGCGAGGTCGCGGACGACACGCGCGCCTGGGTGACCGACCTGCTCGGCCACATGGACATCGAGGCCGAGGTCAAGATCTACGGCGACGACAGCAACATCACCATCCAGCTCAAGAGCGAGTCGGGTGGCAAGCTCGTCGGCAAGCGTGGCCGCACGCTCCAGGCCATCCAGCACCTGCTGGCCGGCTCGGTCGGCGCCGACCACGAGGACACCACGTTCCGCATCGACGTCGCCGACGACCGTGACCGGGATGGTGACCGTGACCGGGGTGGCCGTGGCCGCGACCGCGACCGCGACCGGGATGGCGGTGGCCGTCGGGACAAGCGCGATGACGAGCGCAACGCCCGCAAGCTGAAGGACCTGACCTCGAAGATCGCCGTTCGCGTCAACGAGACCGGCGAGGCCGAGGTCATCCGCAAGGAGCTCAACAGCTACGACCGTCGCCTGGTGCACGTCGCGGCCAAGGAGCTGGGTGTCGGCAGCCGCTCGATCGGCGAGGGCAACCACAAGCAGATCGAGATCTACCGCCTCGAGGAGTCGGCCGACGACGACACGACCGAGAACGGCGTGGACGAGCCGGTCGAGGCCGTCACCGCGGATGCGGTCGAGACCTCCGAGGCCGAGGGAGCCCAGGCCTGAGCGCCTCCTCCCATGTGATCGTCGCCAGCGCTTCGGCCTGGGGACGCTCCGCCGTCGCCCTCGTCCGCTTGTCGGGCGAGGGCGTCGTCGCTCTGGTGCAGACCTTCGCTCGCCTGCGTGGAGGCTGGCCACCGGCTCGCCGGGCCCGGCTGGGCGAGCTGTTCGATGCCGACGGGACCTTCGACGAGGCCCTCGTCACCTGGTTCCCCGGTCCTCGCTCGTACACGGGCGAGGACGTCGTCGAGATCGGCTGCCACGGCAACCCCCTGCTGGTGGAGCGGCTGTTGGCGGCCGCGGTCGGTGCTGGAGCGCGGATCGCCGAACCCGGGGAGTTCACGCGGCGGGCGTTCCTGAACGGCCGGGTAGATCTGACCCGCGCCGAAGCGGTGATGCAGGCCATCGAGGCCTCCAGCGCAGCCGGGCTGGCCATCGCGCGGCAGGGGCTGGGCGGCGCGGTCGGTGGGCTGGCGGATGGACTCCGAGTGCAGATCATCGAGGCCGTCGCCGAGTTGGAGGCCCGGCTGGATCATCCGGACGGCGACCTCTCCTATGAGGACGACGCGGCGCTGGGCGCTCGGCTTCACGTCCTCGGGCGGCGGGCCCAGGCCGCTGCGGACACGTACTCGACGGGCCGGATCCTCGTCGAAGGGGCACGAGTGGCTCTCGTCGGTCCGGTCAATGCCGGCAAGAGCTCGCTGTTCAACGCGCTCGGGGGCAGCGAGCGGGCGCTGGTCTCGGAGATTCCAGGCACGACACGCGACGTGGTCGAGCGCCAGGTGCGGCTCGGGTCGGTCTCGGTGACGCTGCTGGACACGGCCGGGCAGCGCGAGGCCCAGGGGCTCGAGGCGGCCGGCATCGAGCTGGGGAAACGCCTGGTCGCCGATGCGGATCTGCGGGTGGTCGTGGTGCCGGCGCACGACCCTTTCGTGGTGGATGCTCCCGATCCCAAGCTGCTGGTCACGAACCATGCAGACCGCGGTCCGGTGCTCGCCGGCTCGCTGGGGACGGTGGCCACGAGAGGACGAGGCGTGCCCGAGCTGGCCACGGCCATCGCCGAGGCGCTCGTCGGCGAGGAGCCTGGATCCGCCGGGCTGATCATCGCGTCACAGCGTCAGCGGGATCTGCTCGTCGGCATCGCCGAGGCGTGCGCGAGCTCGGCGGAGGCGCTCGCCGGAGAGGCCGGTCCAGCCGTGGCCGCCGAGGAGCTCTACGGCGCGCTCGAGCGGCTGGATGCGTTGACCGGACGAGACACGCGAGAGGAGGTCCTGGACAGCCTGTTCTCGCGGTTCTGCATCGGGAAGTAGTTCGGTTCTTCTTGATCGTGTCCGGTGCTTCTGGCAGCGTTCGGTCGTCCGGGGCGGATCCTGTGGGGAGGTCGAGGTGGGGATGAACACGAAGGTATTTCGTTGGTTTACGGCGTTTGCACTGGCCTTTCTCGCGATGAGGGGGGGGGTAGCAGAGGCTGAGACACCGGCTCCGTACAAGATGGAGCAGGACAAGGGCGTCGACTGCGGCGAAGACACGTTCGTGATCCAGGCCGCCCCCCAGTACGCGGAGTGGCGGGTTTACACCAATGGCGGCGCCAAATCCCACTCGGTCGCGGATCTGCTCGTCGCCGGCCAGTTCCTCATGGGGTGCGAGGACGAGTTCCCACCCCTGCAGGTCCTGCTGAGCAACGATCCGATGGGCTCGTTGATGTTCGGCGATGTCGCGACGAACGGCAACCAGCGGGCGATCGCGTTGGCCACCATCGACACCATCAGCCCGGCCGAACAGTTCAACTTGTCGGTCTTCTACGGTTTCTCATGGACGTGGTGGAACGCGCTCGACGACGTCGAAGACGAGCAGGCATATTGCGCCGGTCAGGATGCTTGAGGGAGAGAATAGCCACAGTGCCTGAACCAGTTTGAGCAGTTCGTCGCGGTGACTTCTCGGAGAGCGATTCCGATGTCTTCGATGAGGCGGGGGATGGAGCGAGGAGCAAGCGCCCGAATTCGCCCCTTGAGCTTTGCCCAAAGGAGCTCGATGGGGTTGAACTCGGGGGAGTAGGGCGGCTGGAAGAGCAAGGTCACGCCAGCTTCCTCGAGGAGCCTACGGACGGCGGCGACCTTGTGGACGCTGAGGTTGTCCATGACCAGGACGTCGCCCGGGTTGAGCTCTGGGTTCAGGACGTGGACGAGGAATGCGACGAACGCCGCCTCGTCGTAGGCGCCCTCGATGGCCATGGTGCCCAGAACGCCTTCAGCGCTCATCGCGCCGACGAGGCTGACGTTTGTGGCGTTGTAGGGCTTGATGACCTCGACGCGCTGGCCGCGGGGTGCCCAGCCGGACCTCCGGGCCATCGCCGCATTCGAGCCGGTCTCGTCCAGGAAGATGAGCCTGCACTTCGAGAGCGCTGCCTGCCGCTCTCGCCAATCCTGGCGCGCCTTCACAACGTCTTCCCGATTGCGCTGCGGCGGCTTGATGTCCCCTTTTTGGGGGTGAACCCGAGTCGTCGACGAGTCCGATTCACGGTCGTCTCGCTCACCGCAACTCCGAAGAGCTCCTCCAGGCCGGCGACGAGCTCGGCAGCGGTGCTGTCCGGAATGGACTCGATGGTCTCGGTCAGCCACGCCAGATGTTGCGCTTGCAAGAGGCGCTCCTCGGGCGCCCAGCGAGACTGCTCTCGTGCAGCGAGATGCCCGGCACGAGAACGCGCCAGCCACCGGCTCACGCTCGCCTCCCCGACACCGAAGCGCTCCGCGAGTTCGGCGTATGTTCCCTCGCCATTGTGGTGCGCTGCGACAACTCGCTCACGCAGTTCGACAGGTAGCGCTCCGGGCATCTTGACCTCCGAACACCCGATCACACGCCCGATCAACCCTCAGGCCCCGCGCAATA
>JAAESX010000070.1 GCA_024228935.1 Pseudomonadota bacterium | reverse complement strand
CGCCTTCCCCAGACCGGAAGCCCCCCAGGCCGCCAGGATCTGCCGCTTCTCCGCTTCGGTTCGTCGTGCCATCTCGACCTCCAGGGAAGGTCTACGCCGTCACGCGAGCCACGTCAGGACGGGTTCCTCGGAGGGATACGCTGTAGCCGTTGCAGCCGTCGCCCGAGATCGTGTCTCCGACGGCGAGCGTCCCAGGATCGGAGTCGCTCCAAAGGTAGCGCTTCGACTTCGCGAAGCCGGCCGAACTGGTGCATGAGTTGGTGCTGTACTTCCAGGTCGCTTCGCCGCTCGAGCAGAAGGCGGTCGTGCCCACAGCCCAGTAGTGCTCGTCGTCCATCGCGATGCCGACCTGGCTGCTCGTGGTCGCCGAGGTCGCCGCCGAGAACGTCTCCGCCCACACGACGGTCCAGCTCTCTGCGGAGGCCTTGCTGGCCTGCGCGACGATGAACTGCCAGTCCTCGTCCTCGCAGTCGGCGTCGGCCGTAGCCGTCCGTGTCGCTGTCCGCGTACCAGACGGTGTCGGGGTTGAGGTCACCGTCGGTGTCGTCGCAGTCCTGATCGTCGTCGACGTATCCGCTGGGCTGTTCGCACTGGGTCAGGTCGGTGGACGCGTCGCCGTAGCCGTCGCTGTCGGCGTCGGCGTACCAGGTCTCCGCGTCGGTGGCGTCGTCCTCGTCGACCATGCTGTCACGGTCGTTGTCGCTGTCGTCGCAGACCTCCTCACCATCGGGGTTGACGTCGGCGCTGGTGTCGTCGCAGTCCTCGCACGCGGGCCAGCCGTCGGCGTCCTCGTCGGCGTACCCGACCGAGCCGTCGCAGTTGTAGTCGCTGGGATCCGTGCAGTCCGACTCGTCGGCGCCCGGGTGGAAGGCCGCGTCGGAGTCGTCGCAGTCGCCCTCGTTGTCGACGGTCCCATCGGGCTGTTCGCAGCTCAGCGTGGGGCTCGCCGGATCCCCGCGTCCGTCCTCGTCGGCGTCGGTCCACCACGTCGGTGCGTCCGTCGCGTCCTGGTCGACCGTCCCGTCGCAGTCGTTGTCGATGTCGTCGCAGATCTCGGCCGCGTCCGGGTTCACGGCGGCGTCGTCGTCGTCGCAGTCGTCCTCGAGCGCCCAGCCGTCTCCGTCTTCGTCGATCAGGACGGGGCCGCTGTCCAGGTTGGAGTCGGTTGGGACCTCGGACTTGATGCAGCCGAGCGCGAGCAGGATCGAGATGTGCACTGTTCCTCCGTTGCGTGGCTGAGACACGCAGCTTCGGTCGCAGGGCAGCGCTCGCGACATGTTTTGGGGCCGAGGGTCTGGCCGCGGCGCCAGGGCATCGGCCGGCCGTCGGTTAGCATCCGCGGATGGCGTTCTGGGACCGAGTCCGGAAGCTCCTGTCGAAGGACGGTGAGCCCGTCGCGGCCGAGGCCGTCGAGACCGGCGCGCCTCCGGCCGAGGCCACGCCCGGCGAGGTGATCGAGGAGCTCGAGCTCGATCTGGACGTCGAGACCGACGTCGTCGACATCGAGCTGCTGGACGTCGACCCCGATCCGGACTCGCTCGACAGCATCGACGCGGCTCGTCACCTGGAGATCCCGGACCTCATCGACGACGACGAGGTGACCGAGATCGGGGTCGACCCGGAGAAGGCCCGATCGCGGATGCGCCTCTCGGACCCGATGTTCCCGGACGACGAGATCACCGAGGTCACGTGGCTGTCCGAGATCTCGCCCGAGGCCCACACCGAGGAGGAAGAGATCGGTGAGGTCTCGGTCGACGAGGAGCCCACGGTCGAGCTCGACGAGGTCATCTCGGTCCTGCCCGAGGAGAGTGAGGAGGAGACGGGCGAGGCCACGCTCGAGGTCCCGGACGAGCCGGTCGAGCAGACCGAGGTCGCTGTCCAGGCGGCGCAGGACGAGCCCGAGGCGACCCAGGCGGTCGTCTACGAGGAGGCCACCGGCCAGGGAGAGCCCGCGGACACCGACGTCGAGGTCACGGACTTCCACCTCGACGTCTTCAACTGGCAGGAGGCCAACACCGAGGACGAGGCTCCGGTCCCGGCGATGTCGCTCTCGAACAGCCTGCTCATCGCGGACTCGGTCGTGGCCCAGGCGCTCTCGGTCGAGCACTACCCGGGGCTCGAGGCGGAGCTCCCGGTCCTGCACGCGCTCGCTCGCAGCGACGCCCAGCTCCTCGAAGCCAGCCTCGTCGCCGGTCGGACGCTGAAGCAGGCGCTCGACCAGCTCGATGACCTGATGCTGCTCGAGGCGGCCATCCTGTGGACCTCGTTCCGGACCGAACCGGTGATCCGCCAGGCCCTGGTCGAGCTCGCGGAGAACCCTGGCGAGATCCAGCTGCGCGCGCTGGCCTGGGCTGCGCTCTACAAGCTGCCGTGGATCGTGGTCGCCGCCGAGGAGGGGTGTCCCGAGGTGCTCCGAAGCGCGTCCGAGCAGCTGCTCGATGCCTACGACGATCGCATCACGCTCCTCGAGACCCACGGGCTCGACGACCAGCCGGTGGACTCCCAGCCGCTGACGCCCGCCGGCCTGCACAAGCTGGACGGCTTCAAGTGGTTGGACTGACCGCGCTCGGGCTCAGCCTGCTCGCCTGCTCGGCGACGCGGCAGGGGCTCATGCGGGACGACGGCCGGCTCCAGTCCCCAGACGGGGGCAGCTTCCGCCTGGTGCTGAAGCCCGAGGACCAGATCCTGCGCGAGCTGACGGATCTCACGGTCGAGGTCGAGGGCCGGAAGGTCGGCAAGCGCATCGCGGTCCAGGACTGGAGCGTGCTCGCGGCGCAGGACGGCTCGGCGCCGTTCCTGGGGCCCATCCGTCAGCACGGGGCGAACCTGGTGATGGAGGACCGGAACTCGGGCACCACGGTCGTGCTCGACGGGGGCGAGGAGCTGGCCGCCTACGCCGGCCACACCGTGCTCGTCATCGGGTACGTCGACGCCGCCCACGTCATCGTCGTGATGGGCTACCGCGTCCTGGACTAGGTCCCCCGGTGGGCCGGTGACGCTTCGGCGACACCACTCCGTTGGTGAGCCGGCCCGACTAGGTGGCGGACCTTGGAGGTCCTCCCATGCCCTACGCGCTTCTCTCCGTCTCTGACAAGACCGGCATCGCCAACCTGGGCCGCGGCCTGGTCGAGCTCGGCTTCACCCTGCTCTCGACGGGCGGCACGGCCCGGGCGCTGACCGAGGCAGGCCTCCCCGTCACCAAGGTGAGCGACCACACGGGCGCGAACGAGGTCTTCAACGGCCGCGTGAAGTCCCTCCACCCCAAGATCCACGGCGGAATCCTGGGCCGCCGCGGCACCGACGAGGCCGAGGCGGAGGCGAACGGCATCGGCTGGATCGACGTCGTCGCCTGCAACCTCTACCCGTTCGAGGCGACCGTCTCGAAGCCCGGCGTCACGCTCGCCGACGCGGTCGAGAACATCGACATCGGCGGCCCGAGCATGGTCCGGAGCGCCGCCAAGAACCACGCCAGCGTCGCGGTCGTCGTCGACCCGACGGACTACTCGGTCGTGCTCGAGGCGCTCGAGGCTGGCACGCTGGACGACGCGCTCCGGGGGCGCCTGGCCGTGAAGGCCTTCCGGCACACCGCCGCGTACGACAGCCTGATCTCCACCTGGCTCGGCGAGGCCCACGGCGTCGAGGACATGGCCGAGGGTGGCCTGCCGCTCCGCCGGGTCCAGAGCCTGCGGTACGGCGAGAACCCGCACCAGAAGGCGACGTTCTACGCCCAGCCCGGCACCGGTGGACGGAGCCTGGCGCGCATCGAGCAGCTGCAGGGCAAGGCGCTCTCGTTCAACAACCTGGCGGACCTGGACGCCACGCTGCGGACCGCGTTCGAGTTCATCGACGAGCCCGCCTGCGTCATCGTCAAGCACATGAACCCTTGTGGCGTCGGCGTGCACAGCGATGGGCCGAGCAAGGCCTTCGAGCTGGCGCTGTCGGGCGATCCCGTCTCCGCGTTCGGCGGCATCGTGGCCTTCAACCGCGTGCTCACGGGCGAGGACATCCGGACCATCCGCTCGGCGCGGACGTTCTTCGAGATCCTGGCGGCGCCGGGCTTCACCGACGACGCGCTGGAGCGGATCGCCGGTCGGAAGAACCTGCGGGTGATGAAGCTGCCCGAGGACTGGGCGACCAGCGCTCCCGACGGGATGGACATCCGCCGCGTGCAGGGCGGCTTCCTGGTGCAGGACTGGGACAACGGCGCCGAGTTCGCCTGGAACCTGGTCACCAGCCGCGAGCCGAGCGCCGACGAGGTCGAGGCGCTGAAGTTCGCGTGGAAGGTCGCGCGCAACGTGAAGAGCAACGCCATCGTGCTGGCTCGGACCGAGGAGGGCGGCCTGGTCCTGAACGGCACCGGCGCCGGCCAGATGTCGCGCGTCGACAGCGTGCACCTGGCCATCCGCAAGGCGACCCGCCCCGTTCCGGGCTCGGTCCTGGCCAGCGACGCCTTCTTCCCGTTCCCCGACGGCATCCAGGCCGCCTGTGATGCGGGCGTCATCGCCATCATCCAGCCGGGCGGGAGCGTCAAGGACGACGAGGTCTTCGCCGCCGCCGAGGCTGCGGGCATCACCATGATCACGACGGGCGTGCGACACTTCCGGCACTGATGCCGCTCATCTGGGCGCTGTTCTTCGGCGCTGCACCGCACAAACACAGCCTGGCCGGGGCCGTCGAGCGCTACCTCGCCGGCGACGCCGAAGCGGTCCGCGAGCTCGAAGCGCTCCACGCTGAGCGTCCGTTCGACGACGATGTCGCCTACTGGCTGGCGGTCGCCTGGATCGAGGCGGAGCGTTGCGTCGAGGGCGTCGAGCTGCTGGACGGGAGGACCGGTCGGAGCCAGCCGGCCGCACGGCTCCGGGCCTGGGAGGGCCTGGGGCGTCTCTGTGCGGGCGACGAGGCCGAGGGGCTCGCCCTGCTCGTCGCCGCGCACCCCGAGATGCCGCGCATGGACCCGCTGGCCCCGCGCGTGGCGACCGAGATCGGGGTGCGCGTGCCCGTCGAGCAGGCTGGCGTCTGGATCCAGGCGGCCGGTGGGGTCGTCCCGGGGAGGCTGGCGTTCGAGGCCCCGCTGTCCTCGTTCACCTTCCGGTACGCAGGAGAGACGTGGCGCTGGGACCCGACCACGCGGGTCGCCTTGCCCGGGGCTTCGGCTCTGGAGCCGACCTGCGAGCCCCTCGAGCTCGACGACGTCGTGGTCCGAGGCCACTGCGGCGAGGCCGGCGTGATCTGGGAGGTCCTGCGCGAGGACCAGCCGCGGCTGGCCATCGTCGCCGCAGATGGCTCGCTCCAGCTGCTGGACCTCCCGGTCGTCGGGACGCACCCGACGTGGTGAGTCGCGGGCTCTTCGTCGCCATGATGGCGGTCGTCGCGGCGGTCGGGCTGTGGTCGTTCGCCTGGATGGGCGCCCCTTTGGACGCGCCACCTCCCATGGGGCTCGGCGAGGACTGGGACTGGCAGCTCACCCAGATCGAGGTCGCCCGAATGGCGGTCCTCGCCGGCGAGGTGCCCGGCTGGAACCCGTTCACCCAAGGGGGGCAGCCGCTGCTGGCGAACCCGGAGCTGCCGCTGGTCTCGCCCACGTTCGCGTTCGCGCTGGCGTTCGGGACGGTGGTCGGCGTCAAGCTCGGGATCGCGGTGAACCTCGTCCTCATCGCGGTGGGCTTCGGCGTGGCTGGCCGGGAGATCGGCCTGTCGTGGTTCTCGGCGAACCTCGGAGCGGCGTTCCTGTTCGGTTCGTTCGCGCTGGCTGAGTTCATCGGCGTCGGGCACATCATGTTCACCGCCCTCGGGTGGCTGCCGCTGGCCTGGGTCGCGTCGCGCCGAGGCCGGTGGGGTCTGGCTGCGCTCGCGCTCGCCGGGGCGCTGTTCTCAGGCGGTCACTACCTGGTCGTGTACGGCGCGATCTGGCTCGGCGTGGACGCGCTGCTTCGGCTGGTGCCCCCGGACCGCGCTCGGCTGTGGACCCCGGTCCTGCTGCTGAACGGCTTGGCCATCGGGGCCCAGGGGCGCGGTGCGGCGGTGCTCGTCGTGTTGTCGCTCGTGACCGTCGTGGTGGTCCACGCGACGCCGGCGCTGGCGGTGGTGGAGCGATGGAGCGGGGGCCTCGACGCGCGTCCGCCCTCACGGCGTCGGGTGCTGACGTGGGCCGCGCTGGCACTGGGCACGGCGGCTCTCCTGACCGCTCCGCGCTGGCTCTTGATGGGCGGCCTGCTGGACGACGTGTCACGCCTTTCCCACGATTTCGGCGGTCGCGTGGCCGACGACGGCACCTACACCTGGCCGATGGCCATCGACGTGCTGAGCGGCCGGGGCGCCCGCTACGGAGGCCACGAGGGACAGAACGTCTTTGGCTCCCCCGTCTGGGCCGTGGGCCTCGTCGGGCTGATGGTCGCGGCCTGGAAGCGGCCGCGCTGGGGCTTGGTCGGCCTGGTGTTCTGGAACCTCGGCTGGTCGGGGACCGGACCGATGCCGGTCTGGGCCTGGCTGTCCGAGCTCCCCGTGCTGGGGCAGCTTCGGGTCGTCGAGCGGTTCAGCCTCATCTGGACGCCGTTCCTCGGCTTCGGCGCTGGCTGGCTCGTCGACGCCGCATGGAAGCGGAGCCGTGTGGGCGCCGGGTTCCTCGCCATCGCCGTGCTCGTCGGCCTGGGCCGTGGACTCCCCGACATCGCGGGCGCCCAGCAGCTCGGGGGCTGGATGGCGCCCGAGCCGACGGCGGGTCCCTTCGCGCAGGTGCATGCCGGGGACGAGACCAACTGGGTGTCGGCCCGGTCCTCGCGGGGCGTGATCGAGGCCTCGTCCGCCATCGCGCTCGACCGTCCTGGTCCAGTCACCGGAGTCGGCGACCCCGAACACGCCGAGGCACGGCTCGACGGGGTGCCCATCGAGGTCCACTGGGAAGGGGCGTTCGTCGTGGACGCGCCCCAGGCGGGGCGGCTGGTCCTGAGCCAGACCGCGCTGGACGGCTGGCCCTCTTCCTCAGACGGACTCGTCGCCGTCGACGTTGGTGCCGGGCGCAGCGCTGTTCGCTACCGCCCCCCCCTGCTCGGCGGAGCGCTCGGCCTGTCGGTGCTCGGAGTGCTTTCTCTTCTTGCGTCGGCGCGGGCGGCTCGGACGCGGCTCCCGGATCCGGACCTGGGTGAGGACGCGGCCGGGTAGCCAGGTGTAGCGGGCCTCGACGCGGAACGGTCCCTCGCCCTTGGCCAGGCGGAGCTGCACGTCGGCGGTGCAGTCGACATCCGGGGTGACCAGCGCCTCCTTGAAGTCGACGTAGCGATGCACGAACGGGTGCAGCGCCTTGTAGATGGCCTCCTTCATCGAGAAGCGCAGGACGATGGCGGTCCAGCGACGCTCGGGGGGCAGGGCCTCGACCGCGGCGAGCTCCTCGGGCAGGAGCACGCGCGGGGCGATGCGCTCGCGGGGAGGGGACAGGTCCTCGAGGTCGATCCCGACCGAGCCGTGGCGGCTGCGCGCGACGAGGCCCACGGCCAGCGTCCGCTTGTGTGAGATCGACCCGGCCAGGTTGTCCGGCAGGACCGGCGCACCCCAGTTGTTCACCAGGAGTGGCGGGGTCTGACGATCCATTGCGCCCAGGGCTCCTCGCAGGGCGAGGCGCCCACCGACCCAGTCCACCTGGCGATAGCCGGACAGCGTCAGCGCGTGTTCGCGCTCCGCATCGTCGAGCTGTGCGAGGACGGCTTCCGGGACGGGCTCCTTGCTGTCGGGGAGATGGACTGCGGCCAGGTAGCCGAAATGGACCGCCCGTTGAAACGCGGCGGAGAAAGGGTTCACTGTCCCGACCTTACCGCACGACCTCACGCGCGAGCGCGGCAGCTCCCAGCAGCCCGAGGCGCGGGTCCGTGACCAGTCTCAGGGGGATGTCGGCGACGACCTCGCCGAACCGACCCTTGTGCGTGTACCCCTCGACCAGGCCCGTCAGGTCGAGCCGCGGGGCGATGCCGCCGCAGATCCACACCCCGCCGGGCGGCAGCAGCGACAGGGCCAGGTTCCCGGCCTGCGCCCCGAGGATCCGTACGAAGCGAGCCACAGCCGCGGTCGACGCGGGGTCCGGGCCCGTGGTCACGTCCGACGGCTTGGCGGGGACGGGGCCCTCGAGGCCGCGGTGTCGGTAGAACGCGTGCAGGTCGATGAAGCCCTGGCCGCTCAGGATGCGCTCGTAGCTGACATGGGTGTAGCGCTCGGCGAGGAAGCTCCAGAGGGCCACCTCCTCGTCGTCGTTCGGGCCGAACTCGACGTGGCCGCCTTCGCCGGGAAACACCATCCAGTCGTCGTCGGTCGGCGCGAGAAGCGCCTGCCCGAGCCCGGTCCCGGGCCCCAGGACCGCCGCGACACCGTGGCCGGGCTCCCGGCCGCAGAGGCCTCGATGGCCGGAGGCGGGGAGCTCCGGCACGCCACGCGCCGCGGCGTGGAAGTCGTTGACGAGGCGCGTCGGACAGCCGAGCGCCTCGGACAGGTCGGCCTCGTGGAACTGCCACCGGTGGTTCGTAAGGGCGGCGTGTCCGTCGCGGACGGGGCCTGCGACCGCGATGCAGGCCGCTGCGGGGGGCTCGGTGCCGAGGAAGCGGCGCAACGGTCCCAGCAGTCCATCGCCCTCGGTCGGTACGATCGACCGGCTGTGGAGCGTCCGGCCCTCGAACAGGGCAAGGCGACAATTGGTTCCGCCGATGTCGGCGACGAGGGTGCGCATGATCTGGATCCTGCTCGCATGTACCTCGCCCGATCGGGGCGGGGACACCGGTCTCATCGGTATCGAAGACGCCGACGCCGATGGCGTCACCTCGTCCGCCGGAGACTGCAACGACAACAACGCCTCCGTCTACCCAGGCGCCGACGAGATCTGCGACCACCTCGACAACGACTGCGACGGCGAGGTCGACGAGGAGGTCGAGCTCACCTGGTACGTCGACGACGATGGGGACGGCTTCGGCGACGCGGACTCGGGCGTCCAGACCTGCACGCGACCCGAGAACGAGGCCCTGTACGTGCCGCGCGGCGGGGACTGTGACGACGGCGACGTGGACATCCATCCCGACGCCGTCGAGGTCTGCGACGAGATCGACAACGACTGCGACGGCAGCGTCGACGAAGAGGTCGCCACCACCTGGTTCGAGGACCTCGACCAGGACGGCTACGGCGCGGGCCAGGGGCTCGAGGCGTGCGTCTCGCCCGACGGCTGGGTCGACAACGACTTCGACTGCGACGACTCGGACCCGCTCGCCAACAGCCTCGCCCTGGACGTCTGTGACGGGGTCGACAACGACTGCGACGGCGAACTGGACGAGGACCCGGACGTCCCCTGGTACGAGGACGCGGACGAGGACGGCTACGGCGACGACGACTCCGCGGTGTACTCCTGCGACCCGGTCGACGGCACGGTCTACTACGGCGGGGACTGCGACGACGGTCTCGACACGGTCAGCCCCGCCGCCCAGGAGGTCTGCGACGGGCTCGACAACGACTGCGACGGCGACGTCGATCTGGACGCGTTGGACGCCCCGAGCTGGTACGCGGACCTGGACGGCGACGGGCACGGAGACGCCGCCAGCCCGGTCTCGGCCTGCGATCAGCCCAGCGGCTACTCGGCCAGTGACCTGGACTGCGACGACGGCGATGCCACCGTCTCGCCCGACGCCGTCGAGTACTGCGACGATGTCGACAACGACTGCGACGGCGAGACAGACGAGGTCGCCGACTGGTGGTACGCGGACAGCGACGGCGACGGCTACGGCGCGGCCAGCTCGGGCTCGATGCAGTCGTGCTCCCAGCCCAGCGGGTACGAGGCGGCGGACGACGACTGCGACGATGGCGACGCCGACATCTCCCCCGGGGCCGCCGAGGTCTGCGACGACGGCATCGACGACGACTGCGACGGCGTGGCCGACAACGGCTGTCCCGTCGAGCACTGCGGCTACATCACCAGCGACGAGACCTGGTTGGCCAGCGTCCCGCACACCGTCACCTGTGAGCTCTACATCGAGGGCAGCGGTGCGCCGGTCGTCACCATCGAGGACGGCGCGACGGTGTCGTTCGATGCCGGCTACGGCCTGCGCGTCGGTGGGGTGAACCCGGGCGCGCTGTACGCCGACGGCTCGGTCAGCGGCATCACCTTCACCAGCAACGAGGCGAGCCCAGCGGCGGGGGACTGGGACGGCATCCACTTCGGCGACGACACGGTCATCGGGGACACGATGCTGTCCGGCGTCACGGTCGAGTACGGCGGGGGCAACGGGTATGGCGGCGTGCGCGTCAACGGCGCCGATGTGGCGCTCGAGGACTGCCTGATCGCGGACAACGCCAACCACGGGGTCTACGTGCAGACGAGCGGCGTCCTGGAGATGTCGGGCTGCACCGTCCAGGACAACGAGGACTCCGGCGTCTGGATCACGTCGACCGGCACGCTGGAGACGTCGGGTGGCCCCACGTTCGTCGACAACGTGCTGACCGGCAACGACGTGCCCATCACCGTCCCGGCGCTCTACGTGCACCAGCTGGATGCGTCCAGCAGCTTCTCCGGGAACACCGACGACCACATCGTCATCACGGCGGACCAGGTCTCGACCGACGCCACATGGCAGCTCCAGGACGTGGACTACCAGGTCGACGGCGACGTCAAGGTGTACGGCTCGGCCGCGCCCGAGCTCGTGATCGAGGACGGCGTCACTGTCGAGTTCGAGGCCGCGACGCGGCTCTCCGTCGGTGGGAGCGGCGATGGTGGGCTCGCGGTCGAGGGCACGTCGACCGGGGTCACGTTCACCTCGGCCGCTTCCAGTCCGGCGGCCGGAGACTGGGACGGCGTCTACCTGGGCAACCACCTGGTCGGCGGCTCCTCGGTCGAGGGGCTGACGCTCGAGTACGCGGGGTACGACGGCTACGGCGGGCTGCGGGTCGGCGAGAGCAGCCCCACGGTCACGGACTCGACCTTCGCGGACAACGACAACGCGGGCATCTACCTGCACGAGGACGGGGAGCTGACCCTGCAGGACTCGTCGGTGCAGGACAACGCCAGCCATGGCGTCGATGCCTACGGCGGCCTCGGTGGCGCGGGCGCGTTCTCAGGCAACACCATCACCGGGAACGGGGGCTACGCCGTTCGGCTGTACCCGAACGCCGGCGAGGACCTGGACAGCACGTCGACGTACAGCGGGAACACAGACGACCTGATCTACCTGCGGAACGCGAAGGTCAGCTCGACCCAGACCTGGCAGACGCTCGACGTGCCCTGGTACGTGGCGGAGAAGGTCGACGTGTCCGGTGGATCCACGCCCGTCCTCACGCTGTCGGACGGCCTGGAGCTGGAGTTCGCGGTCGACGCGACCTTCTACGTCGGCGGCTACTCGACCAGCTACACCTATGGCGCCCTGGTGGTCGACGGCGCGAGCTCTGGCGTGACGATGACCTCGGCCGAGAGCAGCCCCGCCGCGGGCGACTGGAAGGGGCTCTACTTCGGCTACGGCAACGACTCGGGCTCGAGTGACCTGGTGGGACTCACCGTCGAGTACGCCGGAGGCAACGGCCACGGAGGCATCTACGCCTACAAGGCTGGCACCATCTACCTCGACGACTGCACGGTCCAGGACAACGCCGGGCACGGACTGAAGGCGGCCAGCGACGACTCCTACTTCCACGTCCAGAGCTCGACGATCCAGGACAACGAGGACGACGGCGTGCACGCCCAGGTGCTGAGCGGAGCCGGCTCGCCGACGTTCGCGAGCAACGTGGTCACCGGCAACGGCGGCTACCCCGTGCGGATCAACGCCGGAAGCGTCAGCGAGCTCGACAGCACCTCGACGTACAGCGGCAACACGAGCGACTTCATCGTGCTCGACTCGGGCACGCTCGACGCGGCGGTCGAGACGCTCCGACTCCAGGACGTCGACTACCTGATCACCGGCAAGGTCACGGTGACGGGCTCGGCGGACATCGAGGCGGGCGTGACGCTCGAGCACGATGGGGGCTGGTGGTACCTGAACTCCGGCGACCTCACCGCGAGCGGCACGAGCGCAAGCCCGATCGTCTTCACCAGCGCCGAGTCTGCGCCGGCCGCCGGCGACTGGGCCGGGGTCTACGTGCTCGGCGGATCCTCGATGGTGACGATGGACCACACCACGCTGGAGTACGGCGGTGCCGGCAGCGTGAGCGGTCACATCCACTGCTTCACGGGGAGCTCGATCACGCTCACGGACGTGACGACGCAGTACTCGGACAGCTACGGGCTGTACACGTACTCGACGACGTGCGGCAGCGGGAAGTGGTCGCTGTCGAACATCACGTACGCCTCCAACAGCTACGGGGAGAAGAACTGGTGATCTGGCTCCTCGCGTGCGCCGGCGGAGACGCCGACCGATTCCGCGCCTACACGCTCGGGGCCGACCCGAGCCAGCACGTCGTCCAGCCCCGGACCATCGACACGCTGCAGGACCCCAGTCGCCTGAGCGGATCGCTCGGCACCGGGTACGCAGGTGGCGTGATGAGCGTGGATCTCGAGTCCATCACGCTCAGCTACGAGCCCGGCAAGGCCCTGGACGTGCAGTACCAGGTCGTCGAGGGGGTCGCGACGCCGCTCGACCGCGACGGCCTGATCCTGTTCAGCTTCTACGGTCACCTGCAAGACGCACGCGACACGCTCGGCGAGGCGGGGGTCGACATCACGCCGCTGTTCCCGATCGACTTCGGCGTCACCCCGGCGATGCCCGACATCGGGTTCGCCTTCGCGCCCGTCGACAACGCGGCGTATGCCCCCGGGGCCAACGCGTTCATCCTGCTGGACGATCTGGGGGACCGCGAGGTGCCGCTGGCCGCCAACGCCGGCGTGGTCACGCATGAGCTGGGACACGGCATCTTCCACCTGTGGACAGCGGGCGGCCCGTACGCCGACCGGGGCTTCGCGGTGGACAGCCTGGCCGGGCCGGGTGTCGGCTCGCTGGACGAAGGACACGCCGACATGATGGCGTCGCGCTCCTGCCCGAGGACTACGACCCCAACAGCGAGTCGCTGTTCGACGGCTACGACCCGTACCCGCTGGGGTCCGTCTTCGCGGCGGTGGTCTGGGATGTCTTCGAGGCGACGGGGGACCGAGACGCGACGCTGGTCCTCGTGGCGAGCACGACCCAGCGCTGGGCCGAGCGCGAGATCCCCGCGCAGGACGGACTGACCGAGGACGAGCAGCGCAAGACCGTCTACCGGTGGCTGGACGTGCTGGTGGAGCTGGCTGACGACACCGAGCGGGACGCGGCTTGCGAGAGCATCGACCTGCGGTTCCACGTCGAGGTGACCGGATGCTGATGCTCGTCGGCCATCGACCGTGTCGCCGCCGTCCCAGCTCATCGACGTGAGCTCGCCGAACCACACGCCGTCCGCCGGCATCGGCAGCTCCCAGACCCCGTCGGTCACCTGGACCGCATCGGGGAAGTCGAGCGAGCTCGGCACGCCGGCGTCCAGGCCGTCGCGCTCGTGGGTCAGCTCCAGCGTCAGGGTCGCGGCCTGGCCGGGGTTGTAGACCGACAGGAACACCTCGAGCTCCTCGTCGGGCTGATCCAGGCGGAGCTTCTTCGTCGTGATGACCACGCGCGGCGCCAACGCGGTGGGGGCCTCGGACAACACCGGCTCGAGGCCCACCAGGCCGAAGTCGTCGTCGTCGGTCCCGTCGAACACGGCGAGCTCGATGGACTCGGCGTCGGTCGTGCCCCAGTAGTTCTCGGCCAGCGAGGGGGACGAGACCCACTCCGGGCAGCCGGCGTCGACGCGGTGGAACCAGCCGAAGTCCGACGGCTCGCCGTCCCGGGTGTTCCCGCGCAGCACGTTGTCGGTGGTCGCGCGCAGATACGCCGCGCCGACGCCGCCGGCCGACTCGGTGGGGTCGTCGGACTCAGAGGTGTTGTCCGTCACGACGTTGCCGAGCAGGGCCGGGGCCGCGTGGGGGTAGCAGGTCACGCACACGTGGATGCCGCCGCCGTCGCCCTTGGCGTTGTTGCCGGTGACCGTGTTGTGCAGGACCGCTCGACTGGAACGTCACGGACTGGACGAACACGCCGGTGGGGACGGTGAGCGGGAGCTCTTCGCGGGCCTCGAGCTCGGTCTCGGCGAGGTCGTCGAGGAAGCTGTTGAGGACGTGCGCGTCCACGATCCGCTCGAACTCCTCGGCGGGGTCGTGCGAGTGGTCGTACGCGACCCACAGCACGCCGACAAGCAGCCCGGTCAGGACGACCGTGTACCCGTTCAGGAACAAGCGCAGGGCATCGGGTGCCCGGGCGGACTCGTGACGCGGCGCGCCCTCGGCGTCGACCAGGGTCTCGTGGAGGGTGTCCTCGGGCAGGTGGCCGTCGCCGAAGCCTCGCTGGTTCCGTCGCCAGCAGTACGCCCCGAACAGGAGCATCGCCAGGAACGCACAGCCCAGGAGTCGGGCGTACGGGTGGCCTGGAGATCCCGGGTCGACGTCGCGGGCGCCCGGCAGGAGTCCGGGGGCTCGGGGTGGTCTGCATCGGGGCGAACCGTGTCCGGGGGGATGAGGCTCCCCGGAAGGGCTCCCAGCGCCGAGAAGTGGTGGTAGACGCAGTCGCTGTCGCCATGGTGGACGAGGTACCGGCCGGTCTCCGTGTCGCGCAGCGCGATGTAGCCCTCGGGGCCGGTCGGGACCGAGTGCAGCGCCTCGGAGAGCTGGTGCAGGTCCAGCTGGGTGAACGCGAAGCCGCCCTCTGCGAGCGGCATCGCGTACCGCGCGGAGTGGGTCATCGCGACGTCGTCGCAGGTCTCGCCGATCCAGCCCGGGGCGTGGGCCTCCATCTCGTCGACCCACAGGCCGCTTCGGTCCTTCTCGGGGTCTTCGGGCCGGTAGTCCTCGAGCTCGTCGATCGGGACGCACTGGACGTCGCCGTCGATGCGCCGTGCTGCGTACGCGTCCAGTCGCTGGGGACCGATGATGGGATCGCGTACGTAGCCGAGCTCACTCAGGCTGGGCTGTCGCGAGAGCTCCGACGTGAGGTCGGCCTTGCGGATGGTGCCGTCGTCGAGCCCGGCCTTGAGCTCGGCGGTGTAGGCCTCGGCGTCGCGGAGCTCCTAGACGAGCTCGTCCATCGCGACGCGCTCGGCCTCGACCGCCTTCCGCGAAGGTGCCTCTCCGCACCCGAGGACTGCTGCCAGAAGCCACATGGGAGGGGATGATAGGGCCCGAGCCCTGCTCGTGCGACGCGGTGCTCTTCGTGAGAGCACCGATCCGACCTACCAGTAGTAGTACTCGTTGGCGCAGTGCTCGACGTTGTCGAAGGCGACGTAGCTGAGCTTCTCGCCGTCCAGGTCCGTCACCGTGATGCCGGCGTTGCTGATGCCGTACGCGACCTCTTCGATGACCACGCTGCGCCGGAAGTTCGTGCAGTAGTCGTTGTCCGAGCCGGCCGAGTACAGGACCTCGTCCTGGTCGATCGAGCCCTTGAGCGCGAGCTCGTCGCCGGGCGCGGCGTGGATGAGGAACATCTCGCTCTCATCGCCGTAGCCGGACGGCAGCAGCAGCGTCTCGACCGGAGCGAACCAGTTGAAGGCGTGGTGCTCGTATTGGGCCTCTGACCCGTAGGAGTCGAGCTGCAGGCGCGAGTCCAGGACCGGGTTCTCGAGGTCGCTGACGTCGAACTGGCTCACCTGCAGGTTCTGCGTCCAGCCGTCGGTGTCCGCTTCCATGCCCACGGCCAGGATGTGGCCCGAGTCCATGGGGTGGATGTAGTTGCTGAACCCGGTGATCTCGAGCTCGCCGACCGCGCGGGGGTCTTCGTGGTCGGACAGGTCGAAGGTGAAGAGCGGGTCGATCTGCTCGAAGGTGACGACGTAGCCGACGTCCTGCTCGAAGCGGACCGCGAAGATCTGCTCGCCCTCGGCCAGCTCGTCGACCTGGCCCACGACCTCGAGGTCGTCGCCGTCCTCTTCCAGGACGTAGACGCCGGCGCTGGTCGTGCCGCCGTCGGGGTCGACGGCCGTGGTGGCGATGCGCAGGTGGCTGTCCCACTCGTCCATCGCGAACTGGTTCAGGACCCAGCCGGGCACGGTTCCGGAGCTGACGTACTCGACCTCGCCGCTGTCCGCGACGATGTCGAAGCGGTGGACGATGGACTCGATGGTCGAGTCGAACGACTGCCAGGGGCCGTCGGCGGACTCGCTGCCCACGATGTAGAGGGACCGGCCGTTGGCGTAGATGGCGTCCAGCGAGCCGAGGACCGAGGTGCCGACGAACTCGGCGTCCGGATCGACGACGTTGAGCGACTCGACGTTGACCATGTAGTTGCCGGACTCGCGTGCGCTTCCCAGCACCTTGGTGCAGTCGCTGACCTGCTCTTCGGCGGAGAGCCAGGCGTCGCCGCTGCGCAGGTTGTCGAAGCGGTCGGGCATCCAGTCGGCGAGCGTGCTGATCTCGACGGCGTCCAGCGCGTCGGCCTTGCTCTCGTACCAGGTGTCCTGGTTCACGCCGAGGGTCGAGTAGCTCACGAGGTAGAGCTGGTCCTCGACCAGGCGCGCGTCGTACATCGTGCCCTGGGTGTAGACCTCGCGTTCGACGGCGGGGTCGGTGGGGTCGGAGACGTCGATGGTGGTCGACTTTACGATGGGGCCGTTGCTGGTCAGGTGTTCGGGCTGGCTGCCGGACAGAGGGTCGGGCTCCTGCCAGCCGAGCTGACTCAGGACGATGAGCTTGCCGTCGTCGCGCAGGAACATGCCCTGGCTGCTGCCCTCGACGTCCAGGCGGGCGACCTGCTCGATGTCTTCCGCCGGCCAGGCCTGCGTGATGACGAGCGAGTCGCCGGCGAGCACGTAGATCCAGGTGCCGTCGGTCTCGATGAGGTCGGCCTCGTCGACGTCCTCGACCTGGGTGTTCGTCTCCGAGTAGCTGCGGTCGTCGCCGCCGCCGGCGTCCGCGCCGTCCATCTGAGCGGACTCGAGCGCCATGTCGTTCGTGGCGCCGAAGCCGCCGCCGCCCATCGACCAGCTCCCGCCGTTGCCCCAGGCATAAGCCCAGCGAATCTCTTCCTCGGCCTGGCCCTTGATGGCCGACTCGAGCGCATCGCAGCTCTTGTACGGGGTCAGCGCGTAGCTGGGGTCGCGGAGATTGCAGCCGGTGAGGGCCGAGAGCAGAAGCGGGATGGAAAGCATGACGTCTCCGGACAGGTTCGAAATCTACACCCGTCCGCAGCAAGGCGCGTGCCAAGCACGCAAGTAGCTGAAATGCGAAGGGTGGTGCCGCGGCCTCCTCGGAGACCACGACACCCCTGTCCTGCTTCGGTGGGTCTATTCCTCCAGCGCGCCGGGCTCGGAGGACCCGATGGCCTCGGGCGGCGCCTCGGCCAGCTCGATGGTGTCGCCCAGGACGGGCAGCATCACGCGGTCTCCGATGCGCAGGCGGTCCAGGTCGCCGTTGTTGTTGAACTCGGCCAGGACCCACATGGGCACCTCGGCCACCTCGCTCGCCAGGCCCCAGGCGGTGTCGCCCGTCTCGACGCGGTGCTCGTCGACGCCGACCAGGCCGCCGCGACGGTTCATGTACCGCTCGAGCTTCGCGTCCACGAACGCCTGCCGCGACGCGGTGTAGGCGATGGACTCCTCTTCGCCTCCCAGGAGCTGGATCTCCTGGCCGGGAAAGACGGGGTCGGCCGGGTCGAGGCCGTCGTTCGTGGCGACCAGGTCCTCGACGGACACGTCGCCCCAGCCAGCGATCAGCACCAGATTCTCGCCCGAGCGGACCTGGACCGCGAAGGTCTCGGGGGCCGGCGGAGCGTCGGTGGCCTCGAGCTCGGGGGCGTCGGTGTCGAGCAGCACCTCGAGGTCGATGGACGCCATCTGGTCCGAGGGCGTGATCTCGATGGCCTCGAGCTCGGCGGGCTCGCTGGCCTCGATGGGCTCGGGGGCTTCGGCGGTGGGCTCGGAGGAGTCGCTGAAAGAGCAGGCCAGGAGGGAAAGCGCGATGAGGGTCATGGGTTTCTCCGTTGGTTGGTGTCCCGCAGTGGGCACACCCTCTCTTCGCAACGGTCGTGCCATCCCCGCGGGTTCAATGATTTCAGGCATATGGCGTCTTGGCATGCTTCCTGCGCCGAGCCGGGTCCACGAATCCTGTACAGGGACCCCATCGGTCGTAGATAGTCCGTCAACCCAGCGCCCAGGCGCCCCCGCTCCCGCTACTGGAGTGCCGTGATCCTTCTGCTCCTCGCCACGCTCGCGCTCGCGGACGACACCGTGTCGGACTCGGAAGACGTGCCCGTGGTCGAGATGGATGCTGCGGTCCGGGCCGAGTACTGGCGGCTGCACGACGAGATGCAGAAGCTGGCCAAGCGGCAGGTCTGGACCGGGGTGGCTCGGCTCTACAACGATCTCGCGGCGCTCGAGGGCGTGGTCCTGTCCTACGATGACTACGTCGCGGGCGCGATGGCTGCTCGGCACGAAGGGGACGTGCTCGAGGCCTACGAGCGCCTGACCGCCGCCGCCAAGATCGAGGGCACGCGCGAGGTGATCGAGTGGCTGTGGTCGATCGACACCGCGTATGGCCGCGTCACGCTCGTGACCGACCCTCCCGGCCCGGCGAGCCTGGACATCGAGACCATGCCCATGCTCCCGGACCAGCGCGCTGCGGTCGAGGCGGCGCGCCGGCGGGTCGAGGAACATGGTGACTACGACGGCATGCTGCCCGAGGGCACCTACACCTTTGCGTCGCAGACGTTCACGGTGACGCCCGGACCGAAGGAGGTCCGCATCGAGGTCACGCCGCTGGACGACAAGAAAAAGCGCCGCGACCGCTGATAGGCTCATCACATGCTCGCACTCCTCGCCTGTCTGAACACCGCCGAAGCTGGCTCGAGCATCGCCTACATGTGGGGCGTCGGGCCGCAGGTCTCGACGGTCATCTACCCGACGCGCTTCCCCGGCTCGTTCCCCAACGCGATGGACGACACGTGGGAGTACACGCCGTCGCGCGGTGACGTCGAGTTCGCGCTGCGTGGCGCCTTCTACCTGAACAACGAGTCACGGCTCACGGGTCGGGTCGGGCTCGGCGGGAGCCAGGGCTGGTTCACCCGCTGGGCCGATGTCGGGATTGACCGGATGCTGTCCAGCAACTCGGGCTTCCACACGCTCGCCGGCCTGGGACTCGGCCTGGGACGCGACCGCTTCACGGACGACCTCGGCCAGCAGCTCGAGGTCAGCAACGTCGTGCTGCGGGCGCAGTTCGGCGGCATCTACCGGAACAAGACGCAGGCTTACGAGTTGGGCATCTTCGGCGCGTACCACGCCCCCATCGAGCACATGGTCGACCCCGGCAACACCCAACAGGTCATCAAGGCCGCGGGCTCGCGCTACGGCATGCTCGGGGTCGAGGCGTCGGTCTTCTTCGGCGACTTCACGCCCCCGAAGAGCAAGAAGAAGAAGAAGAACAACTAGCCCGTGCGTGTCCTCCACCTCGCGGACCGGCTCTCCCGTCGGGGTGGGGCCGACCACCACCTCCGCGACGTCCTGGCTGCCCAGCGGACGCGGCATCGGCTGACGCTCGCGGTCGGACGGGTCACAGCGTCCTCGCCCGCGGGCGTCACGGTCCAGAAGGTCCGCGGGCTCGGCTCGCCGGTCGCCTCGACGGCGGGGCTCTCGGCGCTGGCCGGCCTCATCGAGACAGCCGATGTGGTGCATTGCCACAACGTGATGAACCCCGTGGTGCTCGAGCAGGTCGCCGCCTCGGGCAAGGGCGTCGTGACCGTCCAGGACCATCGCGTGTTCTGTCCGGGGCCGGGCAAGACGCTTCCGAGCGGCCAGGTGTGCGGGACGGGATTCACCGACGAGGCGTGTGCCGTGTGCCTCCCCGACGATGCCTACCGCGAGCGGCTGGTGGCCCTGACGCGTGCCCGGCTGCAGGCGCTGCTCGGGATGCGATGCATCGTGCTGTCCCGCTGGATGCAGGTCCAGCTGGCCGAGGTGGGGATCGAGAGCCAGGTCATCCCGCCGTGGGTCGACGTGGGACCGGAGCCGCTCATCGGCGAGGGGGCCGTGCTCGCGGGCCGTCTGGTCGCCCACAAGGCCCCGCTCGCGGCGGTCGAGCTCTGCCAGGCCTGGGGCATGCCGCTCACGGTCTGCGGTGTGGGGGTGCTCGCCGACCAGATGCACGGGGTCGAGCACATGGGCTGGATCGGCCGCCCCGTCCTGCGCGAGGTGCTGCGGCGCGCTCGGGTGTGCCTCTTCCCGTCCCGCTGGCAGGAGCCGTTCGGCATCGTCGGGGTCGAGGCGCTGGCGATGGGGACCCCGGTGATCGCCCAGGTGACAGGGGGGATGGACGAGTGGGCGGACGTCGGCTCTCTGCCGTGGGATGGCGCGGATCTGTCGGAGCTGACGCCTGAGCGCGCGCTGGAGCTGGGTCGAGCGGGCCAGGCGATGGTGCGGGAGCGCTTCAGCCAGGAGCGCTTGTCGCTCCGCATCGAGGCGGTGTACGGAACGGTCGGGTAGCGCCGGGCGTTACTCCCAGTGTCCAAGGATCGATGGTCCAAGCACCGACGAGGAGACCCCCATGCTCTTGATCCAGCTCGCTGCCTGTTCCGGCATGAACAACCAGGACGCCCACATGGTGTTCGAGCGCGCGAACAGCGTGGGCTTCGACACGTATGTGGACCTGTACTCGGACTCCAGCAACGCCGGCGAGCGCGACTCGGGCGTGTTCACGTGGACGAGCACCGACGACGGCTTCACCTTCGAGGGCAGCGTGACCGGCACCTCGGACTGGACGGGAACGGTCGAGGTCTCCGGCGAGGCCAGCTGGACCGCGACCACGTTCTCGGGCGCCTGGAGCCTGGACTACATCGACGTCGTCGAGGACGGCGTCACGCTGAACGGCGGCCTGGACTGGACGCTCGACCTCGAGGGCGACCACGACAGCGGCTCGCTGGAGTACGGCGTGTTCGGCGAGGTCACCGCGGACGGAGACGCCTCGGGCACGGGCGAGGTCGACTACACCGCGAACGTCGAGATCACGACGAACAGCTTCAGCTTCGTGGCCGAAGGCACCATCGACGGGACGCCGATCGACTCGAGCTTCACGCTCACGGTGCTGTAGGACTGGCGCTCCTGGCCCCCAGGGCTCGTGTCCTGAGGGTGAGGACCGGAGCTTCGGGGGCCCTGACCCCCAGAACGGCCATCCTGACGTCGAGGCCTGCTGCCCTTTCGCCGCTCTACTCCGCGAACGCCTCTTCCAGCGCCTGCTGCAACTCGCCGTTCCCGTTCATCTCGGTCAGGATGTCCGAGCCACCCACGAACTCGCCGTCGATGAAGATCTGCGGGATGGTCGGCCACTCGGAGTAGTCCTTCACGGCCTCACGCACGTCACCGTCCAGCAGGACGTCGACGTGATGGAGCTCGAACCCGGTCGCCTTCAGGATGCCGGCCGCATTCGCCGAGAACCCGCACGACGGGGACAGCGGGCTGCCCTTCATGAAGAGCACCAGCTTGTGGCCCTTCACCTGCTCGTCGATCCACGCCTTCGGCTCGGCATCGCCCCGAGGGCTCTTGGGCTCCTCGTACACCTTGCGTGCCACCGGCTTCGGACGGGGCGCGCCCGCTCGAGCCGGCTCTTCCTTCTTGCCGAAGAGGGGGAGGACGAGCTTCTTGACGCGCTTGCGGACGCTCATGGGATGGGCCTCGGAGGGGTCTGCACCGAGCATAACCCTCGGTCCGGCTGACGTTGCGGGTAGTCTCGGTCGATGTCTGCTGCCCTCGTGGTCCTCAGCCTCCTGTTCGCGGTGCTGCCGCTGTGCTTCTTCCTGTGGCTCGTGTGGTGGCTCGATCGCTATGACCGCGAGCCCGTGTGGCTCGTCGGTCTGTCGTTCGGCTGGGGTGGCTTCGGCGGCGTCATCTTCGCGCTCATCGGCAGCTCGATCCTGATGCTGCCCATCGAGATGGTCGCCTCGCCCGAGGTCGCCGACGGCATCGGCGCGACCCTCATCGCCCCCCTGGTCGAGGAGCCCGGCAAGGCCCTCATCCTCTTGCTGATCGTGTTCTCGCGCCACTTCGACAACACGACCGATGGCTTCGTCTATGGAGCCGCCGCCGGCCTGGGCTTCGGGGTCACCGAGAACTTCATGTACTTCACGAGCGTCGGCGACTCGGGCGACATCGACGCCTGGGTGGGCACCGTCGTCGTGCGCACGCTCTACTCGGCGATGATGCACGCCTCGGCCACGTCCGTCGTGGGCGCCGGGCTCGGCTTCGCCAAGTTCCGAGGCTGGGGTGTCCGGCTGACGGTCCCCGCGATCTGCCTCGCCATCGCCATGGGCATCCACGCGCTCTGGAACGGCCTGCTGACCGCCGAGGGCGCGGTCGGCGCGGGCGGACTGCTCGCCGGGCTCGACTTCGTGCTGTTCCCCATGGAGTTCCTGTTCCTGTTCATCGTCTTCCAGGGCTGCCTGTGGAGCGAGTCCACGATGATCAAGCGCGAGCTGGCCGGCGAGGTGCCCGAGGCCCACGTCCTGTTCCTCTCCAGCTTCCTGAAACGGAACCGCAAGTCGTGGCTGCCGAAGGGCGTCCCGCACGAGCAGTACGTCGTGGCCGCGACGACGCTCGCGTTCCGGAAGTTCCAGTCCCGGGCGTCGAAGAGCAAGTTCTACGACGAGGAGGTCGTGCGCCTTCGGGGCGAGGTCCAGGAGCTCCTGGCGCGCGCCGCCTGAGTGGCCTCGCGTCGAGACGTGGCGCGAGCCGCAGGTCTGCTGCTGCTCGCCGTCGTGGTCATGTCCTCGTACGAGATCGCTCGGCCGGCCGCCGAGTCGCTGTTCGTGGGTGTGCACGGCGTCGAGAACATCCCGAAGGCGTGGCTGGCGGTCGCCCTGGGCGTCACGGTCACGGTCGGCGTGTACAACCGCGTCGTCTGCTGGCTTCGGCTCGACCGATTGTTCGCCGGGGCGGCGCTGGTCAGCGCGCTCCTGCTCGTCGGCATCCAGGCGGCACGGGCGGCCGAGGTCCCCGGCTACGCTGTGCTGTTCTACGTCTGGAAGGATGTCTACATCGTGGTCCTGGTCGAGGCGTTCTGGAGCATCGCCAACCAGCTCTTCGACCGGAAGTCCGCGCGTCGCATGTACGGGCTCTTCTGCGCGGCGGGCTCGATCGGCGGCATCGCTGGAGCTCGGCTGTTGCGCTGGGGCACGGCCGAGTGGGGGACCGAGGACGCCATCTGGCTCGTCGTCCCGCTCCTCGTCGCTGGCTCGGTGCTGGCCGTCGTTCTCGGGGCCGCCACCCCGATCCCGGCCCCCGCCGGGAAGAACCGCGTGGACCTGGGCCAGGGCATCTCGCTCCTGAGAGGCAGCAGCTACCTGGCTCTGCTGCTGCTGCTGGTCCTGTTCGGCCAGCTCCTGATGAACCTGCTCGACTACCAGTTCCAGGACATCGCGGCCCAGGCCTACCCCGAGACCGACGCCCGCACGATGGCTGTGTCCAAGGTGTACGAGACCATCAGCTACGGGGCGCTCGGGCTCCAGCTCACCACGGCGCTGATCGTGCGCGTGGTGGGGGTCCGCGGCGTGCTGACCGGGGTCCCTGCGCTGTTCGGAGCAGCCTCGATGGCGCTCTTCTTCAGCCCGGTCTTCCTGGTCGCGGCGGCCACCAAGGTGACGTCCAAGGTGCTCGACTACTCGGTGTTCCGCGCGGCGAAGGAGATGCTCTACCTGCCGCTGTCGTACGCTGAGAAGACCCAGGGCAAGGCGCTGATCGACATCCTCACGTACCGGCTCGCCAAGGGGGGAACGGCGCTGCTGATCCAGGGACTCCTGGCGCTCGGCCTGGCCGCCGTCGTGGCTCCGATGAGCGTCGCGGTCGCCGTCGCCTGGGGCGTCATCGCGGTGCTGCTCGTGCGCTGCTACCGGGCTCGAGTTGCCCAGGGGCTCACCTCGGACGTCGCTTGATCCGATCGGGAGGGCATGCGGACACGTCGAGACCGACAGTGGCTCCGTCGGCTCGAGGGTCGACCGGAGCAGGTTCTGGGGACCCAGGCCAGTGCGGTGCTGTCGTCCACGCTCGTCTGTGGTGCCGCGATGGTCGGCGTCGCGACCGAGGCCGTCACCAGCCCGGTGGGCATCGCCCTGGCGCTGACCTCGAGCGCGTTCGGGCTGGGCGTGTTCGTCGGGTGCTGGGCCATCCTTCGGCGCTCGCTGCGCAGGCTTCGGACCCAACAGGAAGACTCGAGCTTCACGCTGGCCCTGGCCCTCGACGGCATCCGGGTGGGCGCCGTCGTCGAGCGTCACGACTCGTGGCCGCTGGACCTGGACGATGCCGTCACCCGTCTGGCCCGCGAGCACGGCGATCTGCGTCGGACCATCGAGCACGAGCGCCTGCAGAGCAGCTTCTCGCGGGACCTGACCGAGGCCCTGGAGCTCTCCGACAGCGAGAGCGAGGTCTTCGCTACCGCCGGGCGCGCCGCCGACATGGCGCTGTCCGGCCGCTTCCACGTGATCTGCACCGACGAGGAAGGCGACCTGTCGTGGGAGGTCACCCGGGGCACCCCGGCGTGCGCCTGTCCCAAGGCCCGCAACTGTCCCGCGCTCAGAAAGGGGCGGACGCTCGAGTTCCATCCTGGCGGCGGCCTGGCCCGATGCGCCCAGCTGAGCTCGCCCGAGACCCACGCCATCTGCGTGCCGGTCTCGGCGGCCGGTCAGACCATCGCCATCGCCCAGAGCTCCTGGGAGGGCAGTGGACGGGACGACCTGAAGGCGCTCGAGTCGCTCTCCACCGCGCTGGGCGCGCGTCTCGGTGTCGTGCGGACCCTGGACGAGCGCGAGCAGCAGGCCTCAACCGACCCGCTCACGGGCCTCGCCAACCGTCGGCACATGGGCTCGATCGGCGAGGAGCTCGACGAGGGCACGGCGGACTACGCCGTCATCGCCTGTGACCTCGACCACTTCAAGAAGCTCAACGACACCTGGGGCCACGACTGCGGTGACCGCTGCCTCAAGCTGTTCGCGCGGGTCTTGAGCGAGGTCTGCCGCCAGGCTGACACCCCCTGCCGCCCGGGCGGTGAGGAGTTCACCGTCGTGCTGCCCGAGAGCAGCGCCATGAACGCCGTCATCGTCGCCGAGCGCATCCGAGTCCGACTGGCGCAGGCCGTCCGCGGCAGCGCCACGCCCTTCACCGTCTCGATGGGGGTCGCGGGCCGGGAGCACGGCGACACCTTCGAGAACACGCTGTGCCTCGCGGACGCCGCGCTCTACACGGCGAAGGAGTCAGGGCGGGACCGGGTCAGCCTGTACGGCAGCCTGGAGGAAGTGGCTGCGTAGGCTCGGTCCACGGTGCGGCCGCGCAGAAGTCGCAGGCTGACGGTCAGCCTCGGACCTTTGCGTCGCGCCGTCGCTTCCCGCTCCTAGGCCGCCTGCGCCGCAGCCGGGGCGCTCTCTCCAGCAGCCAGCTTTGCCTGGTACGCGGCCTCGCGTCGCTCCCAGTCCCGGGCCTCACGAGCCGTGCCCGCGTAGACCTCGCGCGTGCCCATCAGCCGGTCGACCCAGTCGCTGCGGACGCCCCAGTTCTTGTCCTGGTCCGGAGCCATGTGGTGGTCGTAGTGCCAGGCCAGCTTCTCGCGGGCCCACGCCGGGTCGATGTGCGCCTTGCGGTGGAGTCGGTAGTAGTTGACGCCCGCCACGACGAGGGCGCCGTAGAAGAACGGCGCGATGGGCGCGAGCGGCAGATGCGCGAGGCTCAACAGCCCCAGGCCGAACAGCTCCTTGCCCGAGGCGTCCCAGTTGAAGGGGTGCCCGTCGTAGATCGCGTCCCGGTGGTTCGTGGTGCGGGCCGAGCGGTGGTGCTCGTGGAAGTGGAACGACCAGAAGTTCTCGCGCTTCTTTCCGGCCCCGTGCAGCACGTGCTTGTGGAGGGCCCACTCGAGGACGTGGGTGTAGGCCAGGCCGATGGGGAAGCCGATCATGGAGAACCTCGGGTGGAGCGATTTCACTGACGCCCCCGTCAGTCTTTTCTATCTGGCACGCCTCCAGGCACTGCGCAAGGTCATTCTGACACCCCTGTCAGGTTCCCGCTGACTTCGCCTTGCCCAGTCCGACCATCAGGCCGCCGACCGCCGCGAAGGACGCGATCGTCACGCCGACGTGGAGGTCGGGCATCTCCCCGATCGTCAGGGCCATCCCCATCCACAGCCCGTTGTTCAGCATGTGGGCCAGGATGCCGGGCCAGACCGACCCGGTCCGCCAGCGCATCCAGCCCATGAACACGCCGAAGGGCAGGACCGCGATGGCGTGCAGCGGATCGCCGTGGATCGCCGCGAACATCACGCTCGAGGTGATGATGGCGCCGATGGGACCCCAGCTGCGCTCGGCCGCCTTGTAGACGAACCCGCGGAACAGCAGCTCCTCGGCGATGGGGGCGGCCAGGACCGCGCCGCCGCCGACCAGCACGATGCCGAGCGTCCCGTTCTTCGTCAGCGCGTCCCCGAGCATGTCGAGCCCGCCCAGGTCCAGCCAGGGCGCGTGCTCGAACAGGAACTGGGCGAGCCAGTCCGAGATCAGCCCGATGGGGAGGACGAACAGGAGAGGCCACCACATCGGCGGCTTCTTCCAGGCCAGCGTCCTCTTCCAGCCGCCGTACCGGTGCCCCAGGAACACGGCCAGGCCCGCGAGCGCCATGTGCTGGAACGGCAGCCCGAGCATCCCCCACTCGGTGAACGCCTCCTCGAAGTGGGGCTTCCCGGTCTGTGCGTAGCTGACCAGGGCGCCGAGCACCCCCAGTCCTACGCCGGCGCACGCCAGGACCATCAGCCCGCCGCAGCCGGCGAGGAATGCGTGACGTGCGGTCGGTCCGGACGCGTTGTCGCTCATGGGCACGGATATACCGCGTGCGGTGAGCCCTCTCTCCACACGCGACCTGCTTCGGTTGGCCCTGCCGAGCATGGCCTCGGTCATCCTGACCAACGCCTACCGGTCGGTGGATCAGTACTGGATCCAGGACGTCTCCACCGCGGCACAGGCCGCCATCGGCTCGTCCGTATTCGTGCTCATCGGGCTGATGTCGGCGTTCTGGCTGACTGCGGTCGGTGTCGCGCCACTGGTCGCAAGGGCGACAGGAGCGGGGGACGATGCCCTGCGTCGGCGCGTGCTGGGGACGGGGCTGTCGATGTCCGTCGTCATCGGCGTGCTCGTCGCGGCCGTCCTGGTGCTGGCCGCCGACCCGATCACGGGCGCGATCGGGTTGTCGGGCGAGACGGCGACCGAGTGCAGTCGGTACCTGCGGACCCTGGGCTGGACGATCGTGCCGCTGGCGCTGACGCCGCTCGTCGACCAGGCGTTCATCGCGATGGGGGACACGCGCACGCCGATGTGGCTCCAGGGGCTGTCGCTTCTGCTCAACTGCATCTGGACACCGCTGGCCGTGATGGACCAGGTCGGGCCGGTCCCCGGGCTGGGGCTTGGCGTGGTCGGCGCCGCGCTGGCCAGCAACGCCAGTCGGTTCGTGGCCACGGCCATCGGGCTCGTGCTGCTGTGGCGGCGGGTCGGTCTCACGGCCGACCACCTGAGTCCCGTGGTCGCCCAGGCGCGCCGCATCATCAAGGTCGGGACGCCCATGGCAGCGGGCACGTTCGCGTACGCGGCGGTCTACTGGGCGATGCTGAAGACCGCCATCTCGCCGCTCGGGCCCGAGGTCAACGCGGCCCTGGGCATCGGCTTCTCGGCGCTCGAGGGGTTCACGTGGCCGGCCTTCTGGGGCATCTCCCTGGCCGTCAGCAGCGTCGTGGGCCGAGCGCTCGGGGCGAAGCGTCCCGACATCGCGGTGTCCGCCGTGAAGAAGGCGTTCGTGCTGTCCACGGTGGCCGGGCTCTTCGCCGGGGCGCTGTTCTTCTTCGGCGGCGAGGTCCTCACGGGCTGGTTCGCGTCCAGCGAGGGCGTGCACGTCGCCGCGACCGAGTACGCCACCATCCTGGCCTTCTCCCAGGTCTTCGTGGCGTGGGAGGCCCTGGGCGAGGGGGTCCTGACGGGGGCCGGTGACACCCGGACGGTGTTCTGGCTGTCGGTCCCGTTCAACCTGTTGCGGATCCCTCTGGCCATCCTCGGCGCCGGGGCCCTGGGCGCGGCCGGCATCTGGTGGGCCGTCAACCTCACGACCGTCTTCAAGTCGAGCCTGAAGGGGGCCGCCTGCATCCGAGGGAAGTGGCTCGAGCACGAGGTCTGACCTCAGCGCTGCATGTGTGCCTCGACGAACGGGTCCCGGTAGGTCTTCAGGGGCTCACCCGACGGCTCGGACATCACCGTCCCGCCCTCGGCCCAGGGCGTCAGGACGCGAGCCAACTCCTGGCCGATCAGCGCGTGCGCTGGAGCGGTCGGGTGCATCTCGTCCAGGAAGAGCTCGCGGACGTACAGGGGAGACTCGGCGAACAGATCCGGCACCTCGATGACGGGGGCGCCGTGACGCGCGGCGACGTCTCGCATGACGTTCCGGTAGGTGTTCCAGGCCGCATGCGGCGCCTGCTCGGTGCCGTCGACCGTGTTCGCGAGGACCACGAACACGACCTCGGCGTCTCGCGCGATGGCCTCGCTCGCGAGCCTGTCCAGGTTCGCCGCATACGAGTTGACCTCGACCCGGCGGGGGCCTGCGCGGGTGGGGCCGCCCAGCGTCCAGCCGACCTTCCGAGCCTCGGCCTTGTCGCCCTGCTGGACGGCCAGGCGGTAGCGAAGGAGCCGGTAGAACGCGAGCGAGCTGAGCGCGTCGCTGACCAGCGCAGTCCCGGCGTGGGGCGCGAACTCCTCGAGCAGGTCGATGTCGACGAACGTGTCGAAGTTGTTGTCGGACCACTGGTTGCCGATGACGACGACGTCGGGCTCGGTCGACCAGCCCCGCATCTCCATGAAGTTCACGGTCTGCCAGGTGGACCAGCCGGGCGTGGCCGCGTTGAGCGCCTCGACGCCCAGGGCGTCCGCGGCGACCCGGATGAAGGGCTCGTCGTCCTCGACGCCGTAGCCGTAGATCGAGCTGTCGCCCGTGGCCAGGATGCGCCGAACGCCTTCGGGCTTTGGGATCTCGACCTCGTCCCCGCGCATGCCGAGCGCGTTGATGGTGACGAACACATCGCGCTCGTAGCGCTGCCCGGGAGCCATCTCCCACAGCAGGTACGGGCTGCCCTTCAGAAGCGGCGGGGCGGCGCCGTCGGGGTCGTCCGGCGGGGCACCCATCGCCTCGGCCAGCTCGTCCTGGAACATCAGGCGCGACAGGACCTCGAGCGTGACGCAGGTCCCCAGGAACACCACCAGGGCGAACGCCAGGCGCTGCCGTGTGCCCCTCAACCCGCGTCCTTCTTCGGGGTCTTCTTCGCCTTGTTCTCCTGCTTCTGCGGCTTGTCCTTCTTGTCCTTCTTGTCCTTCTTGTCCTTCTTGTCCTTCTTGTCCTTCTTCGGCTCCACCCGCTCGACCGAGGCCTTCCCGCGGAGGACGAGCTGGGGTCCGGTGCCCTCGGCCTCGTCGATGAGCGCCTCGATGCGCAGCCCGGACCTCGTGGTCACGACCTTGTCCAGCGGGAACGCCTGCTGGGCGCCGTTGGCGATGCCGTCGAGGATCCGTCCGCGAGCCAGCAGCGCGATGGGGTCCAGCAAGCCCGCGCCCCGGCTGGCGGCGAGCTCCTCGACATCGTCGGCGACCAGCGAGAGCTTGCCGTCTTGGATGTCGACCTGGCCCGCCACGCGGTAGTCGCGCCACCAGGCCCGCCGGTCCTTCAGCCGCCACAGCCGCACGACGAGCTCGAAGCGGTCGCCGTCGAAGGCCAGATGGCTGGGCTCCACGTGCACGTCGAGGTCGATCGCGCCCTGCTCGAACGCGGCCTTCCGCGCGTAGTCCAGCAGCGTGTCGCTCGCGACGACGACCTGGATACCGTCACCGGGAGCCTCGCCCAGGTCGACCAGGTCGCCACCGTGCGCAGCCGACGTGCGCAGCTCGGCCTTCACCCCGCCGCCGTCCGGCAGGATCCGCAGCGCCCGGATCGGCAGGTCGTCCCCACCGAGTCGACCCAGCGGGATGGGCGGGAGCTCCTCGATGAGCTCCTGTCCCCAGGCCTCGAGCGCGCTGGTGGCGTCCACGGCCAGATCGTCGTCGCCCAGGACGACGGTCAAGTTCCGCACCTTCACCACGCGGAGCTGGATGATCTGGGTCGGGCCGTCCTCGACCGAGCGGACCTTCAGGTTCGCGCCGAGCTTCAGGGCCAGGGGGACAGCGGTCTCGACCGGGCCGACGGAGAGCTCGGCCTTGCCCCGCAGAACGCCCTTCACAGCGACGCAGTTCGGGCAGGCGTCCTGCTCGATGACCTCTAGCTTCTTCACCGAGAGCTTTGGAAGCACCGTCCCGAGCCCCATGTCGATCGGCTCGACGCCCTTGAACGCCCCGTCGATGGCATGGGTCAGGAGCTGGCCGACGAGATCGCCGGACACGCGCACCGTGGCGTCCGGTGTCCAACTGTCGGCGAGCTCAGAAGCAGGCTGGAGTGCGTACTCCTTCGACACGGCGTAAAGGTCGTGGATCCGGGCAGCACAGGAGAGGAGGAGGACCGCGAGCATGGCGGGAGCTTATCCCTCTGTTACGACTGAGCCTTGGAGGTGCCGGTGTCGAAGTCGCCGATCGAGCTCTTGGAGAGCAAGGACATCCACGACAGGGCCGAGGCGGGGCGTCAGCTCTCGCGCTGCGGCGTCCCCGAGGACGTCCCGCGGCTCCTGGACGTGGCGTTCGAGGACCCCTCTCCCGGGGCGCGTCTGTACGCGGTCGGAGCGGCGGCGGACATCCTGAGTCGCTACCGGGTCGGACCCGCGGCGGCGACGATCGACGAGGTGGCGCGACGGCGCATCTTCGAAGGGTTCAAGGGCATCGACCCCGAGGTCAACGCCGGTATGTTCTCGGTGCTCGCGACGCTGGGCATCCCGCGCTCGGCGCGCCGGATCCTCGTCGGAGTGCAGGACCCGCGACTCGACGTCCGCACGGGCGCACTGGTCGGGCTCTACCGCTACTTCGTGAGCAGCGCGGCGGTGAACGACGAGCCGATCCGCCAGAAGACGCTCGAGCTGCTGAACTCGCCGCGGCTTCGTCCGGACGCCATGGCCTGGATCGTCCGACTGGCCGCCAACTGCGGCTGGCAGGACGCGGTCCCGGCGCTCGAGGCCCTGACCTCTCGCGCCGACCAGGTGGCCGAGGCCGCCACCCAGGCCCTCGCGCGGCTCGAGACGGCTCGTGACCCCGACGCGATCGAGGGTCTGTGGAAGAGCTACGGGACCGACGGGGGCGAGGTCCCTGCGGTGCAGAAGCCGTGGACGTGGCTCGTCCTCCAGGACGGCATCGGGCTCGAGGTCGGCATCGACCGCATCCGGGCCTTCCGGTACACCTGCGACGACCCGAACCGGCTCGAGGTCCAGGGCGACGACGCCTGGCCGATGCGTCGCATGGTCCTCGACGAGCCGACGTCGCGCGACTGGGTCGAGGCCATCCAGGTGGGCTCGAACACGTGGTTCCGAGCGGCCGACAGCGACCTGGTCACCGCCACCGAGTACTTCCTCGAGCGGGCCGGCGGGCTGTCCGAGCCCTGGCGCCGGCTGGTGGCGGATCAGCTCATCCCGCGGCTTCCGACCAACGCGAACGGCGTCCGGGTCATCGCCCGCGTCGAACTCGCGGCGGGGTACGTCGACCGAGCGCGCGACCGGCTCCAGGCCATCTGCGAGAAGAAGTCGGCTCCCGCCGATGCGTGGTTCTACCTGGGCGAGGTGCACGCCGCCGAGGGCGAGATGGAGTTCGCCCGCAAGGCGTGGTCGAACGTCCTGGAGAAGGCCACGAAGCGCAACCCGCTGCGGACGCTCGCCGAGGAGCGCCTCGCGTGAAGCTGCTCCATCTGCGGCACGAGAGCGCCGCGCTCGCCGGCAACCCGCTCGGGGACGCCGCGACGCGCGACGTCGTGATCGCTGTGCCGGACGGGCCGGGGCCGTTCCCCTGCCTGTTGGCGCTGCCCGGCTTCACAGGCTCGTTCTACGGGTTCCTGAACCGGCGCTGGCGAACCGAGACGCTCCCCGATCGCGCCGCGCGCCTGGTTCGCCAGGGCATGCCGCCGTGCGTGCTCGTCATGCCTGATGTGATGACGCGCATCGGCGGCTCGCAGTACCTCGACTCGCCGAGTGTGGGTCGGTACGCGACGTGGCTGTGCGACGAGCTTCTGCCGTGGGTGGAGACCCAGGTCCCGGCCACGGGCAAGTGGGGCGTGTTCGGAAAGTCGAGCGGGGGCTTCGGCGCCCTGCACCTGGCGATGACGAGACCGGAACGGTTCCAGGCACTTGCGGCCCATGCGCCGGACGCCGGCTTCTCGTACGGCTACCAGCCGGACTTCCCGTCTGCCGTCGAGGCCATCCGCCGCGCGGGCGGACTCGAGGCCTGGTGGGCGGCGTTCGACCGCGGAGGCGAGCTGTCCGGGAGCGACCACGGCGTCATCAACCTGGTCGCGATGTCCATGTGCTACGCGTCAGCCGAGAGCACCCCGCTGGATGTGGAGCTGCCGGTCGACCTGGAGACGGGCGAGACGCTCGGCGAGGTGTTCGCGCGCTGGTCGGCGTTCGACCCGGTGACGCTGGTGCCGGACCACGCACGGGCGCTGGATGGCGTCGCCATCTGGCTCGACTGTGGCCGCCGGGACGAGTTCCGGCTCCAGGTGGGCTCGCGGATGCTGAGCCGTGCCTTCGACCAGCACGAGGTCGAGCACCACTACGAGGAGCACGAGGGCGGGCACTTCAAGCTGAACAGTCGGTTCGAGCTCAGTCTGCCGTTCCTGGCGAGCGCGCTGACCTAGTTCAGCAGATCCGAATTCTCGAGAGGGAATGCGACTAGACAACCCGGCGTGGCCGCGGTACCTCCACCGAGGAGGTTCGATGGCTCGTCCGCACGCACTCAAAGTCGACCTGTCGCCGCGAGAAGCGGCGATTCTCGGGCGCATTGCACGCTCGAGGAAGTCCGCTGCCTCGT
>JAAESX010000069.1 GCA_024228935.1 Pseudomonadota bacterium | reverse complement strand
GCGCCGTCCCGGTCCAGGTCGCCGACGACGAGTGTCCGGTTCGCGTGCGTGTCCTCGAAGCCGGTGATGACCTCGCTGAACGTCTCTCCGTCACGCACCAGCACGAGGTCCGCCTGTTCCGCCGGGTCCGAGTCGTCGATGCCCAGCCCGGAAAGATCCGCCCCTCCCGGTTCGAGGGGCCCGAAGACGGTCGCCAGGTCGTCGTCCCCGTCCAGATCGAGGTCCACGAACGCAGTGCCCCAGGAGGTGAGTCGCTCGCCAGCGGGCACATCCACGCCGAAGCTCGCCGCCGCCTCGATCCACCCAGCGAGCATCAGGTCCGGACCGCCGATGTCCGTGACGTAGACGTCCGGCTGTCCGTCGCGATCGACGTCGGAGACGGTCGCTCCCATCGCGTAGGTGTCGAGCACGTGGTCGGTCGCGACGAACGAGCCGCCCTCGTTCCGCAGCAGGCGGCTCGGCTCCAGGAACGGGCCGAAGTCGTTGCACTGCAGCAGGTCCAGGTCGCCGTCCGAGTCCGCGTCGAAGGGCTTGAACAGGAAGGTCACGTCGCCCACGTCCGCCGGCAGGCCGACCTCGACGAGCGCGCCCGCCTGGTTCTCGTACAGGCTGTTGCCCGGGCCCACGAGCGAGCCGTCCACGACGTCCTCGGGCGTGAACGCGTCGGGGTAGCGCGCGATGGCGATGTCCAGATCGTCGTCCCCGTCCTTGTCGAAGAGCGCCACCGAGAACGAGATGCCGCCACTCCCGGTCAGGAGCTCCTGCGCGAACCGATCTCCCAGGTTCCACCAGATCGAGTCCTGGCCCTCGCCAGCAAGGACGAGATCCAGATCGCCGTCCTGGTCGAGGTCACCGAGCGCAGGGCTCACCGACTCGGGAAGGGTGAGGCCCTCGGAGAGGACGCCCCCGCTGTTCCAGTAGATCAGCGTCCGCTCGCGGGGGACGGAGATGACGAGATCCAGGTCGGTGTCCCCGTCGAGGTCCCCCAGCGCGAGCCCCGGAAACGTGCCGTCGTACTCGATGACGTCCAGGTCCTGGGTGACCTCGAGCACGACCGGGTCCGGCGTCCAGATCGGTGGATCCGAGTGGCTGCCGGAGTCCACCGCCGCGTCCGTGCACGCCAGCGCGAGGAGGACCGAGCTCACAGCGGCCCGTGGCAGTGCTCCTGCACCTGCTGGAGCAGTCGGCCGCACGGCTGGTCCTGAGGACGCCCCATGTTGCCGCAGGTCCCGACAGCCCAGGTCGCGGAGTCGATGATGTCGCTCTTCGACGGGACGCCATCGCAGAGTCCCGGGCTCTCGCTCGCGACGCCGAGGCACGCCTTCAGCCAGATCCCGTTGCCGGCCTCGCACATCGGGTCGAAGTCTCCACAGGTGTCCTGCTTCGCGAGGCCCTCGTCGATGCAGCCGATCTGTTCCGTGGTCGAGCCGAACGCCTCGCCCGCGACGATCTGTTCCTCGCCCATCGCGACCAGGCCGTCCTTGTTGTTCTCGAGCCAGAGGTAGCCGCCGCCACACAGGACGGCGCCGCCGACGAGACCCAGGACCAACAGACCCAGGACGATCTTCACGCCAGTGCTCATGCCGACTCCACGATGCGCTCGGGCCGAAGCCGGCCCGCCTCGTCGAACATACGCCGAACCGTGAGCAGCACGGCCGACAGCGTGCCCAACGCGACGGCCGCCGCGATGAGGAACAGGATCAGGATCTGGTAGCGGGCCGCCAGCGCCGGGTCCGTCCCTGCCAGGATCTGCCCCGTCATCATCCCGGGAATCGTCACCAGTCCGACGACCGTCATCGAGTTCAGGATGGGCACCATGCCCGTGCGCAGCGCCTCCGCTGCCAGCGGCCTCGACGCCTCCCAGGGTCGGGCGCCGAACGCGAGCATGAGCTCGAGCTCCGAGCGGCGGTCCGTCACTCCGGTCAGGACCCGGTCGATTCCCAGCGAGACCCCCGTCAGCGTGTTGCCCAGGATCATGCCCAGCAAGGGGATGGCGTACTGCGGCTTCCAGAACGGCTCGATGTCGAGCAGCAGCGTCGTTGCGAAGAGCGTCGTCGGCACCGCCGCCATCACCATGCTCACCACGCCCACCAGCAGGTCACCCCCGAAGCGCTTCTTCGTGCGCAGGATGCTCGCCCGACCGGCCAGGACGACCATCACGCCGCCGATGCCGAGCACCAGCCCGGGGTGGGCGATCGAGAAGACCGGGACGAGGAT
>JAAESX010000068.1 GCA_024228935.1 Pseudomonadota bacterium | reverse complement strand
CGGGAGTACCACCAGGATGTCCGCGGCCGGGCCTGCGAGGACCACCCGGGGGATCCGGACGAATACGAGTCCATCCAGCCCGAACTCCTGACCTTCTTCAGCACGTGCGACGAGCCGAACTACGAGCCCGTCCCCTGAGGCTCCCCGAACCGTCGCCGCAACGCCCTCACGAACGCGCGGTCCGCCTTCGCGCTGAGCACGCCGATTGGGCTGTACCCCCGCTTCCACGCCAGGCGGAACGTCACGGCGAGCGCCACGAGCGTGAGCACGACGTTGGGCCAGGCGTTCAGCTCCCACTGCCCGGACCACGCCAGCTCGACCCCGGGCAGGTAGGGCACGCTCCAGATGTGGCCCTCGGGCCCCTTGCTGCCGATGAGGTCACCCAGGAGGTGGAGGTGGCCGCTGACGAACACCAGCGCTCCCGCCTTCCAGCTGCGACAGTGCGCCGCCGCGAGCCCGGCGACGACCGTGGTGAACGGCAGGTTGTGGCAGAGCACGCGGTGGTAGTCCGTGTACCAGGTCAGGCTCTCGTCCCAGGTGCGCGTCGCGAGCTCGGCGACGATGCCGACGCCGTCCAGATCGGGCGCGATGCCCGCGACGAGCGTCCAGGCGCTGGCACGCCGCGAGATCGGGGTGGATTCGCCGACCAGCCAGCCGACCAGCGCGTGGGTGACCGGGGACAGGTCTAGATCGTGCCCTTGAGGTCCGAGAACCGCGCGAGCCCGAGCTCCTTGTTCTCGTCGATCGCCGACATGACCTCGCGACCCAGCCGGTCGACGACGTCGGTGTGGCTGAAGCCCTGGCCCTTGAGCGCCT
>JAAESX010000067.1 GCA_024228935.1 Pseudomonadota bacterium | reverse complement strand
GCTCGGCGCCGCGCCGCCGAGTAGCCATGCTCGACCGGCTCGTGCCTCGCTCGGTCTCCGCGTGGCCCGGCGACGGGCTTCTTCGGCCCTTCGGGCCGGCTCGCCTTCGGCTCGTTTCTCGTGCGTCCGGGCGTTACCCGTGCCTCGTGAAACGAGTCCTGATCGCCAACCGCGGCGAGATCGCGGTCCGCATCCTTCGAGCCTGCGCCGACCTCGGCCTGGAGACCGTCGCGGTCTTCAGCGAGGTCGACCGCGACGCTCCCCACGTCCGCCTCGCGACCTACGCGCGCTGCATCGGGCCGGCGCCCGCCAGCGAGAGCTACCTCAAGGGGGACCTCATCCTCGAGGTCGCCCGCGAGCTCGGCGCGGACGCGGTGCATCCGGGCTACGGCTTCCTGTCGGAGAACGCTGGGTTCGCCCAGGCCGTCATCGACGCCGGGCTGACCTGGATCGGCCCCTCGCCGCACGCCATCACCGCGATGGGTAGCAAGACCGGCAGCCGTCAGCTCATGCAGGCGGCGGGGGTTCCGCTGGTGCCCGGGACGGTCGAGGCCGTCACCGACGAGGACGAACTCCTGCGACTGGCCGAGGACATGGGGTACCCCGTGATGCTCAAGGCCAGCTCGGGCGGCGGCGGCAAGGGCATGCGCCGGGTCGAGTCCCCGGCCGACCTCATCTCCTCCTTCCGCGCAGCGAAGAGCGAGGCCCAGTCGAGCTTCGGCGACGACGCGGTCTACATCGAGAAGTTCGTCGTCAACCCGCGACACGTGGAGATCCAGGTCCTCGCCGACATGCACGGGATGACCGTCCACCTGTTCGAGCGCGACTGCTCGATCCAGCGGCGGAACCAGAAGGTCATCGAGGAGACGCCCTGTCCGGTCCTGCCGGACGCGACGCGGCAGGAGATGGCGGCGGTGGCCATCCAGGCCGCACGCGCCGTCGACTACGTCGGGGCGGGGACCGTCGAGTTCCTGTACGGTGCCGACGGCAGCTTCTACTTCCTGGAGATGAACACCCGGCTCCAGGTCGAACACCCGATCACCGAGATGATCACGGGCATCGATCTGGCCCAGGCGCAGCTCCGCATCGCGATGGGCGAGCCCCTGTGGTTCGGTCAGGACGACCTGGTCATCCATGGCCACGCGGTCGAGTGCCGTGTGTATGCCGAGGACCCCGCGCAGAACTTCATGCCCGCGCCGGGTCGGATCAAGACCTACCGCGAGCCCAGCGGACCCTTCGTCCGTGTGGACTCGGGGGTCACCGCGGACTTCGAGGTCCCCATCCACTACGACCCCATGATCGCCAAGCTGGTGGTCTGGGGCCGGGACCGGGAAGACTGCATGCGTCGCTGCGACCGGGCGCTGCGCGAGTACCGCGTGACCGGCATCCGGACGTCCATCGGCTTCTTCCGGGCCGTGCTGGCCGACCCGGACTTCCAGGCCGGCGACTACACGACCGGGTTCATCACGCCGGAGTTCCTGTCCGGTCTGGAGAGCCACCAGGACGACGAGGTCGCTGCCATCGCCGCTGCCATCGCGCAGTACGAGGCCGACTTCGCGCCGAAGACGGCGCCGTCGAACGGAGCCGGTGAGTCGGCGTGGAAGCGCGCCGGTCGCTGGAAGAACAACCACCGGGTGACGCGATGATCTACGAGGTGACCCAGGGCGACAACGTCCTGACCGTCGAGGTCGAGCGGAACGACGCGGGCTACCGCGTCGTGGTCGATGGGACCGAGCACCAGGTCGGCGCTCGCAAGCTCGGCGATGTGTTGCACCTGCTCGTCGGCGAGCGCAGCGTGGACGCCGGCATCGTCCGTCGACCCAACGGCTGGGACGTCGACCTGCGTGGACAGCTGCACGAGTGCCACGTCGTCGACCCTCGACGCAAGGCGCTGCGCCTGGCGGCGGGCGGCGGGTCGGGCGCCATGACGGCCTCGATGCCCGGCCGCGTCGTGCGGCTCCTGGTCGAGGTCGGGGCCAGCGTCACCAAGGGGACGCCGGTGATGGTCGTCGAAGCGATGAAGATGGAGAACGAGGTCAAGGCCCCCATCGACGGCGTCGTCACCGAGATCCACGTCGAGGCCGGCCAGGCTATCGACGCCGGAGCCAGCTTGATGCAGGTCGAGGCAGACGGCCCCTGAGGCCGTCTCAGGTCCAGCCGCCAACGCGGCGAATCCGCCTTTCTCGAACTTTCTCGCAAGAGAGCTGAAACAGCTTCGAACGGACGCCCTTCATGCCTCTCCCACCCAAGAGAGGAGAGAAAGATGTCCCGTTCCACCTACCTCATGACCGGCCTCGGTTGTGTCGGCCTCGCGCTGCTCACCGCCTGCCCCGTGCCCGCCAGCCACTACGAGATCGACGTCGGTCCGGACGAGGTCCTGGCTGCCGATGTGCAGTCCGGCCAGTTCGACTACTGGATCCTCGACTCGAGCGGCTCCATCATCGAGGACGGCGAGCTCGTCGTCACCGGTTTCGGAAGCGTCACGGTCCACGCCGACCAGGCGGCTGGCCTCTACGTCACCACGCCGACCTACGCGACGGCCCCCGGGTACGAGGTCGCGTTCGATGGCAGCGTCAAGGACGACGCGGTCTTCAGCTACCTCGACACCGACGAGGCCGGATTCGAGGACATCCGCCTCGGCCTCCCCACGGCGATGTTCAGCAAGCACGAGGACATGCTCGTGGCCGCCGACGAGATCCGGACGGTCTGGGAGGCGGAGAAGGGCCTCCAGAACGACGCGCTCGTCACCGTGGCCCACGACCAGGTCACCAGCGCCCAGTCGGACATGCAGGAGGGTGTGCTCATCCTGCTGGACAGCGACGACCTGGACGCGGCCGAGGGCGGCACGTCGGGCCTGGCCAGCTGGGCCACCGACATCGAAGACGAGATGGCGCTCATCGAGCCGCAGGCGCTCGCCGACACCTCGCTCGCGCAGAGCGAGGCGGACGCCATGGAGGCCAACGCGCCCGACCCGGCCGCGCTCCAGGCGGCCATCGAGGACTGCCTCGAGCTCGAGGCATGGGGCGACGAGATCGAGGCTGCCCTCGACGAGGCCTACCCTGACAAGGAAGGCGACACCTATGACGGCAAGAAGGCCGACGGCTACGAGCTCGACCGTGACTGGGAGCAGCTCGAGGCGAACCTGGAGACGTACCTCGAAGGCCAGGAGGCGCTGACCATCGCCATCGAGGACTGCATCGAGGACGCCATCGGCGACACGACCGTGACCTACACCGAGACGGACCCGACCCCGTACGAGGAGATCGGGGCCAACGCCACGGCCTCGGCCGAGAGCGCTGCGGTCGACGCCGAGGCCTTCCAGACCGACATGGACACCGAGTGGTCGGACGCGAATGACGGAGAGGCCGGCACGCTCTGGGCCAACCTCGGCTGGGCCGACCCGGCGACGACGGCGACCGACGCCATCGAGGCCGAGATCGGGACGGACATGTTCGACGAGTCGCTCGGCGGCGCGCCCCTGTACGTCAGCTCGAAGGCGAGCCCGTCGGCCAAGGCCGACTCCTCGTTCTCCGCCTGCGAGGACGTGACACCGGTCTTCCAGATCAACCTGGTGGGCCTGGGCTTCGCCATCGGCACCCCGTTCGACGACGTCATCCGCGGCGGTGACGTGGAGAACAGCTTCGAGGTGATGTGGGGCGGCAAGGGCGACGACTGCATCAACGGCCTGAAGGGCCACGAGCTCATCATGGGCGGCCCGGGCAACGACGAGCTGCACGGCGGCGACCAGCACGAACTGATCCTGGGCGGGAGCGGTGACGACACCATCTACGCCGGTGAAGGCGAGGACTACACGTTCACGCTCGGCGCGGTGAACATCGAGGTCGAGCTCGGCAGCGTGGTCTTCGGCGGCAGCGGCGACGACTACATCAGTGGCAGCGACCCGGACTACGACGCGGCCGACGCCAGCGACTTCGGGTACACCGACCTGCTGTTCGGCGACGGCCTCACCGAGTCCTCTGCGGGCCAGGACGTCATCGACGGCGGCGCCGGCATCGACTTCCTGTTCGGTCAGTGGGAGGACGACGAGCTCGTCAACCTGCGCCAAGGACGCATCCAGATCGACAGCATCGACTTCGAGGTGGGTAGCTTCCACTTCGGCGGCAAGGGCGACGACGAGCTCACGGGCTCGGACAAGTTCGACCTCATGTTCGGCAGCAAGAACGATGATGTGATGAGCGGCAACGGCGGCCTGGACCTCATGTTCGCCGGCCCTGGTGACGACATCGCGGACGGCGGCGACAACCTGGACCTCGTGTTCGCGGGCTCCGGCGACGACACCGTCACGGGCGGCGACGGCATCGACCTGGTCATGGGCAACTCGGGTGACGACAACGTCGCCGGTGGTGCTGGAGCGCTGGACCTCGTGTTCGGCAACTCGGGTGACGACACGGTCAGCGGTGAGGACGGATTCGACGTCGTGTTCGGCAACTCAGGCAAGGACTTCGTGAACGGCAACGACGGCCTCGACCTGTTGTTCGGCAACTCGGACAACGACACCGTGTCCGGTGGCGAGGGCATCGACCTGGCTTTCGGGAACTCCGGTCGGGACTGGGTCACCGGCGAGGCTGGCGCGGTCGACCTGCTGTTCGGTAACAGCGAGACCGATGTGGTCATCGGCGGCGACGGTCTGGACGTCAGCTTCGGCAACGACGACGACGACTGGATGGACGGCGAGGACGGCGTGGACCTGTCCTTCGGTGGCGAGGGCGACGACGTGATCTTCGGCGGCGACGACCTCGACCTGCTGTTCGCGAGCTCCGGTGACGACTGTGTCTGGGGTGAGCAGGGCGTCGACTTCGGCTTCGGCGGCGAAGGCGACGACCAGATCGTCGGTGGAACTGAGCTCGACCTGCTCGTCGGCAGCGGCGGCAGCGACCTCATCCACGGCGACGACGGGCTGGACATCATCCTCGGTGGGGCAGACGTCGACCAGATCGACGGCGGCGACCAGCTGGGCATCCTGTTCGGTGGCGACGACGACGACGTCATCCAGGGCGGCGACACGCTCGACCTGGTCTTCGGCGGCGACGGATCCGACTGTGCCGACGCGGACGGCGGCTTCGACATCAGCTTCGGCGGTGACGGCGACGACGTGACCCTGGACGTCGGTGTGGGCTTCGGCGGCGACGGCGAGGACGAGATCGAGACCTCGATGGTGGCCTTCGGCGGTGACGACGATGACCTCATCGCCCAGGTCGGGACCTCGGTCGCCTTCCTGCTCGGCTCGGACGGCAACGACGAGCTGGCTGTCGACGAGTCGGGCGCCATCGCCTTCGTCTTCGGCGGCAGCGAGGACGACACCATCAGCGCCACGGGCTGGACCTCGGCCAGCAGCTCCTCGACGACCCGAGCCTTCGTGTTCGGCGGGAAGGACGCCGACTGGGTCCAGGCGAGCCGCGGCAAGTCCTTCGCCTTCGGTCAGAAGGGCGACGACACGATGAGCGCGGACATGGACGGCACGAGCACCAACGACGACCAGAAGGACCGTCACTGGGGCAACAGCGACACCGACGCGATGTTCGGTGACGACAGCAACAAGAAGGACAAGCTCTACCGCGGAAGCGGCAGCGACCCGTCGCGGACCTGGGACGACTGGCCCTCGACGAGCCCCAGCTGGGCCACGGCGCACGCCGTCCCGAGCTTCACGGTCTGCCCGACGGTCCCCGAGCCGGTCGAGTGCATGGAGATGGTCGAGCCCCCGCACGATGTCGGCGCCAAGTAGCCCCGCCCCCCGGTGAGAACAGGCCCTGTGTCAGCTGAGAAGCTGGCGCAGGGCCTTCGCCGTGTGGGGCTTCAGCTCGATGCAATGGTGCAGCGGGAGGACCACGTCGAACTCGGCTCGGAGGACGAGAGGATCGAGCGAGACGATGGCCACCGTGTGGGGTCCGCTCTCGAACCGGCCGGTCTCGCCCTTGCGCAGAGCCTCACAGAAGGCCGGAGAGAGCCAAAAGATGCGCCTCGCCGACCGTCAGCTGTGGTTTCCCGTTGTGCAGCCGCAGGACACGAACGGGGAGCCGCAGCCCCTCCTGGCGTTCGACCTCGACAGAGCCTGGGGGATCCCCGGCCTCGGCCTCCTGCAGCAGGCGCTTGTTGCGGACCACGAGGAGCAGGCCCGTCAGGACGACCGGAGAGGCGAGGAATGCGGCGACGAGAGCCCAGATCACTCCAGCAGTCTGCTCGCCCCGACCGTCGCCGGCAACGTCCCGGCCACCACAGCGTCCTCGATGGCCTGGGCGTCAGGACGAGCCCGGACTCGGCGGCGGAGCCCCTCGTCGACCATCGACCACAGCCACGAGCGCGCCTGCGTGCGCCGCTTCTCGGCCAGGTCCACGGCGTCTCGATGCGAGAGCACGACCTGCCAGGCCTCATCGATGCCTTCGCCCGTGATGGAGGAAGCGGTCGAGACCGGCGGCTCCCAGTCCGTCCCCGCGTGCAGCAGGTGCAGCGCGTGGCGGTACGAGGCGGCAGCGCGACCGGCGTTCACGACGTTGTCGCCGTCGGCCTTGTGGACCACCAGCGCATCGGCGACCTCCATGAGGCCGCGCTTGATGCCTTGGAGCTCATCGCCCGCGCCCGCGAGCATCAGCACCAGGAAGGTGTCGGTCATGCCGCTGACCGCCAGCTCGCTCTGGCCGACACCGACCGTCTCGACGAGGACGACGTCGTAGCCGGCGGCCTCGCACAGCAACATCGTCTCCCGCGTTCGGGCCGCGACGCCACCCAGGGTCCCGCCGCTGGGCGAAGGCCGGATGAAGGCGCGGGGGTCCCGCGACAGCAGTTCCATGCGCGTCTTGTCGCCGAGGATCGAGCCGCCAGATCGCACGCTCGTGGGGTCGACGGCCAGCACGGCGACGCGATGGCCGGCCTCGACCAGCTTCAGCCCCAGCGCCTCGATGAACGTGCTCTTTCCGACGCCCGGGACGCCCGTCACGCCGACGCGGATGGCGTCGCCGGTGTGCGGCATCAGCTCCTCGAGCAGGGCCGAGGCCTGCTCGCGGTGGTCGGCTCGCTTGCTCTCCACCAAGGTGATGGCGCGCGCGAGGGCTCCCCGCTTGCCGGCGAGGAGCGCGTCCTTCACTCGTGCCCCAGGTGAGCGGAGAGCTTGGTCAGGAGCTCGCTGGCAGCGCCGCGGATCTCGGTTCCCGGCGGGTAGATGGCGGCGGCCCCGGCCTGGGTCAGCGCCTCGAAGTCCGCCGGCGGGATGACGCCGCCGACGACGATCAGGATGTCGTCGCGGCCCTCGGCGACCAGCGCCTTCTTCAGCGCTGGGACCAGGGTCAGGTGTCCCGCGGCCAGCGAGCTCACGCCGACGACGTGGGCGTCGTTCTCGACGGCCTGTCGCGCGGTCTCGTCCGGCGTCTGGAAGAGGGGACCGATGTCGACGTCGAAGCCGGCGTCGGCGAAGGCGGTGGCGATGACCTTCTGGCCGCGGTCGTGGCCGTCCTGGCCCATCTTGGCGAGCAGGATGCGGGGACGGCGGCCCTCCGCTTCCTCGAACGTCTCGACCTGGGTGATCAGCGCGTCCATGCCACCTTCGACCAGCTCGCCGGCGTAGACCCCGCGGACGGCGAGGGTGTCGGCGCGGTGCCGGCCCCAGACGAGCTCCAGGGCCAGGCTGATCTCCCCGACGGTACACCGCGCCCGGGCGGCGTCGATGGCGAGCGCCAGCAGGTTGCCGTCGCCGGACTCCGCCGCCGCCGTGAGAGCGCCCAGCGCCTGGTCGACCTCGAGCTCGTCCCGCTCGGCCTTCAGCGTCGCGAGGCGGTCGAGTTGGGACTGGAGGACGGCCGCGTTGTCGACCTTCAGGACGTCGAGCTGCTCGACCTGGTCGGGCCGGAAGCAGTTGACGCCGACCACAGCCTGTCGTCCACCATCGATCCGGGCCTGGACCCGGGCAGCGCTCTCCTCGATGCGGAGCTTCGGGATGCCCTTGTCGATGGCCTTGGCCATGCCGCCCAGCGACTCGATCTCCGCCAGGTGTTCGCGTGCTCGCGCAGCCAGGTCGTGGGTCAGCTTCTCGACGTGGTAGCTGCCGGCCCACGGGTCCACGGTCTGGCAGGTGTCGGTCTCGAGCTGCAGGAAGAGCTGTGTGTTCCGGGCGATGCGCGCGGAGAACTCGCTCGGCAGCGCCAGCGCTTCGTCGAGCGCGTTCGTGTGCAGCGACTGCGTGCCGCCCTGGGTCGCGGCCATCGCCTCGATGGCCGTGCGGGCGACGTTGTTCATGACGTCCTGGGCCGTGAGGCTCCAGCCGCTGGTCTGGCAGTGCGTCCGGAGCGAGAGCGACTTCGGGTTCTTCGGCTCGAACGGCGCGATGAGCTCGGCCCACAAGAGCCGTGCGGCCCGGAGCTTGGCGACCTCCATGAAGAAGTCCATGCCGATGCAGAAGAAGAAGCTGATGCGGGGCGCGAACGCATCGACGTCCAGTCCTGCCGCCACCCCGGCGCGCACGTACTCGAGCCCGTCCGCCAGCGTGTAGGCCAGCTCCAGATCCAGCGAGGCCCCAGCCTCCTGCATGTGGTAGCCCGAGACGGAAATGCTGTTGAACTTCGGCATCTTCTGCGAGGTGAACTCGAAGATGTCCGAGATGATCCGCATGCTCGGGAGAGGGGGGTAGATGTACGTGTTCCGGACCATGAACTCCTTGAGGATGTCGTTCTGGATGGTCCCGGCGAGCTTCTCGGTGGGCACGCCCTGTTCCTCGGCCGCCACCACGTAGAGCGCGAGGATGGGGAGCACGGCCCCGTTCATGGTCATCGAGACGCTCATCCGGTCCAGCGGGATGCCGTCGAACAGGATGCGCATGTCGAGGATGGAGTCGATGGCGACGCCCGCCATGCCGACGTCGCCTGGGACCCGCGGGTGGTCCGAGTCGTAGCCGCGGTGGGTCGCCAGATCGAAGGCGATGGACAGACCCTTCTGGCCCGAGGCGAGGTTGCGTCGGTAGAACGCGTTGCTCTTCTCGGCGGTGGAGAAGCCGGCGTACTGGCGGACCGTCCAGGGTCGCTGGACGTACATCGTGGGGTAGGGGCCCCGGACGAAGGGGGGCTTGCCGGGCTCGGTGCCCAGGTGCGCGACTTCGGCCAGATCGGCCTCGGTGTACACGGGGGCGACATCGACGCCCTCGGGCGTGGTCGAGTCGGCCCCCGTGGGCAGCGCGTCCGTGGGCGCGAACGGGACCTTGGAGAAGTCGGGCACGTCGTGGTCGTGGATCATGCGAGCTCCCTCCAGATTCGCTCGAGCTCGCCCAGCACGTCGGCGCCCTCGTACAGCTCGACGTCGGCGTCACCACGGCCGGCCAGGACCGCGAAGCTCTCGTGGACGAGGTCCTGGTACAGCGAGTCCGGGCCTGCGTACGCGCACACCGGGGAGGGACCCGAGGTCGCCTCGAGCCCGCCTGCCGCGAGCAGGTTGGTCAGCCAGGTGAGGCGCCCCGTGTGCTGCGCCGGGGTCCCGAGCGGGACGACGCGGACGCGTGGGCGGTGTCCGTGGTCACGCAGGTAGTGGTCCGAGCGCGTGCGCAGCGCCTCCCAGCTCGATGCGAACCGCGAGGAGCGGCCGGGACCGCCGACGTCGTCCAGGTTCGCGAAGCGGTTCACGCCCAGGACGTTCTTCTTGCGCGTGGCCAGTGCGCGCTCGCGGGCGTCGACGACGTGGTCGAAGTCCACGCGGCCATCCTCGAGCCGCTGGAGCTCGAGCCAGGCGTGCTCGGCGAGGTCGCGGGTCATCGACTCCAGGGCGTAGCTGCCCCCGGCGGGATCGAAGACCCGGCCCAGGTGGCTCTCCCGCATCAGGACGTGCTGGCTGTTGCGCGCGGCCCGTCGGCTGGCGGGGGTCCCGCCGTCGAGCAGGTCGAACGGGGCCGACGTGATGCTGTCCGCACCTCCGACGGCGCCCGCGAACACGACCGCGGCGTTGCGCAGCTGGTTCGTGTGCACGTCGCGCTCGGTCCAGATGCGACGCGAGCCGCGGACGTGGATTCGGGCCGGGACGAACGGAATGCCCAGGACCTGGAGGACTCGCGCCCACATGGCGCGAGCCGCTCGGATCTTCGCGATGCCGCCGAACAGCTCGGCGTCCAGGCGGAAGCGCAGCTCGACGTGCCGGGCGAGGACGGACGCCTCAACCGGGCCGCGGCAGGCGTCCACGAAGGCACGGAACGAGAGGCCCAGATCCTGCTCGTCGCTGCAGCCCGCGTGATGCCAGGCGGCGGTGTCGATGCAGAAGGCGGTGCATCCGTGCTTCTCGGCCTGCGCGACCACCTCGTCGCTCGCTCCCTCGACCGGATCGAGCCCCAGGTTGCCACCCTTCGAGGCCGGGTGGATTCCCAGCGCATCGATGTTGCCGCCCCAGGACACCGCGACGCTCGTGAGATCCAGGTCCGCCAGCGCGACGGGGGCCTCGATGAGGAGCCCGTGGACACCCCCGGCGAGGGCCTCCTCGATCTGGGCGCGGGTCCGGACGGCCTCGCGAATCTCCCAGGGGCCCGAGCGGCCGAACCGCCCGGCCAGGACGTCGGCCTCGGTGTAGAGCGACTCGATCCTCAAGAGGCCTCCTCGTCCTCCGCGGGGAGGCGCTCCTTGGTGGTCACCAGCCAGGCGATGCCGATGCTGAAGATGTAGAGCAGGCACAGCGGGCCGGCCATCAGCGTCTGGGTCAGCGGGTCCGGCGGCGTGATGACGGCCGCGACGACGAAGATGGCGACGATCGCGTACCGGAAGCTGCTGACCATGTCGCGGTGGTCGATCAGGCCCAGGCGGGCCAGGAAGAACACGACGACGGGGAGCTGGAAGCTGAGGCCGAAGGCGGCGAGCAGCTTCGTGGCGGTCACGAGGTAGCTGTTGATCGACAGCACCGCGGCGGTCTCTTCCGGGTCGATGAGCGACAGGAAGAACTCGAACCCGTACTGGAAGATCACGTAGTAGCCGAAGGCCGCGCCGCTCAGGAACAGCGTGGTCGAGGCGATGACCAGCGGCAGGACCGCCTTCTTCTCGCGGGCGTACAGGCCGGGGGCCACGAACGACCAGATCTGCCAGAAGATGACGGGGCTCGACGCGACCATTCCGGCCAGGACGGCCACCTTGATGTAGGTGACGATGGCCTCGGTCGGGTCGGTGATGGCCATCGTGCCTTCACCGTGGGCCGCGAGCGCCTGGTTCATCGGCTCGACGAGCCAGCCGAAGATGTGGGCCGAGAACCCGAAGCAGATCACCACCGCCACGCCGGTCACGCTCAGCGCGATGATCAGGCGCTTCCGCAGCTCGGCCAGGTGGTCCATGATCGACATGCGGAATTCGTCGGCCTGCTCCGCGGGTGTCTTGTCTGCGAGTTCCTGACTCACGCGGACTCCTCATCGGCGCCGAAGACAGCGTCGGAACGGGCCTCGTCGGCCAGGCGTCGGTCCTCGAGCGCCTTCTCGGCGAGCTCGGTGTGCTCGGGGGTCTCCGGGGCAATGCTCGGCTGGGCGGCCTCACCGATTGGCTTGTCGGCCATCGGCACGGTCTCCGGAGCCAGCTCCTCGCCCTCGGCCTCGGCCTCGCGCCGCTTGGCGGCCTCTTCCTTCCGGCGGGCCAACAAGGCCTCGCGGCGGCGCTTGATCTCGCCAGCACGTGCCTCGGCATCGACCTTGTCGACTTCGAGCGTGAAGGCTCGCCGTAGATCGTCGCTGGCTCGGCGGATCTTCCCGTAGGTGCGGCCCAGGAACCGCATCATCTTGGGCAGGTCGTCGGGCCCGACGAACACGATGACCAGGATGAAGACGACCAGCATCTCCGTCAGGCCCAGGTTCGCCACGTCTCCTCCGGGCGGGTCTGGGCCCGCCGTGGTTCAATGGCGCTTAACCCGGCGTCCAGCGAGGAAGGGCCAAAGCGACATGTGCCGCCTGTTCGGGTTCCGAAGCGCTGTGCCATCGCGCGCCCACCGCTCGCTCATCGAGGCCGAGAATGCGCTCGCGACCCAGGCGACCCAGCACCCTCATGGGTGGGGGATCGGGTACTTCGTGGGCCGCGACGCGTATATCCTCAAGTCCGCTGATGCCGCCCACACCTCGGAGAGGTTCCGCCTGGCATCCTCGCGCCTCAAGTCGCACACGTTCGTCGTGCACGTCCGTCGCGCGACGGTCGGGGTGACCGACGACCTCAACTCCCACCCCTTTCGATACGGCAGGTGGGTGTTTGCGCACAACGGGACGATCTTCGACTTCGATCGGATCCGCGACTGGATGCTCGAGCAGATCCCCGAGGACCGCAGGATGCTCATCCTGGGCACGACAGACTCGGAGCACCTGTTCCACTACATGCTGAGCGCGTTGGAGAGGGCTGGGGTCGACACCCATGGGCATGAGACGGTCCACGACACCCGAGCTGCGGCGGCGGCGCTCCGTGATGCGGTCGATCGGCTGTACGCGAAGACCCAGGCCGTCGAGGCCGACGACCACCCGGTGGTGAACTTCATCCTCACCAACGGCGACGCGTTCTTCGCCCAGCGGGCCGGGAAGAAGCTGTACCTAGCGACCCAGAAGACGGCGTGCGCCGACTTCGAGACCTGTCCGGCCGAGAAGGTCTGCATGTTGCCGGCTCGGCCCCACGACAAGAAGGTCAACCACATGCTCGTCAGCTCGGAGCAGATCGGCGACGAGGACCGGTGGGAGCTCATCGCGCAGGGCGGTCTCGTCTACTTGTCCGAGGGCTACGACATCGGGTTCCTGCCGCCGTGCGACCACTTCGGGCTGTCCCGAATAGCTGAGTAGCCGCCAGGTCCCGGCCCTAGCGGGGCGCCTTCAGGATGCCCGGGAACTGGACGCCACTCCGCGGGTCGATGCCCTCGTACTGGGCCTTGGCCTGGCCGATGTTCAGCGTGAACGCGAAGTCGGGGATCCGAGCGCGGCCCTCGCCATCGACCAGCTGCTCGGGCGGCGGGGGGAACGGACCGGCGATCCGGAACGCCTCGACGACGCAGTTGTCGACCGGGTCCGAGCCGGACTTGCCCGCGATGACGATGGAGTCCAGGGCGCCCGTCGAGGTCAGGGTCACCTCGACGACCGTGACGTACTCGCTCTTCGCGAGTGGCGTGGTGCGCGGCAGGTTGTCCAGGTTCTGCTGCCAGTAGAAGTTCACCAGGCGCCGGATCTGCTGCATGTACGCGGCGTACAGGTACTCGTTGGTGTTCAGGAGCGTGCGGTTGCCGACCGCCTCGTCGAGCTTGTCGTTGTTCGGAGCTCCGGCGATGGCCGAGGTGCTGTGCGACGCCGCCGTCGGCTTCTGCAGTCCGTCCTTGTTGGTCACCGCATAGGGCGAGGGGAGCGAGGCGAGCCGGCCGTGGCGGTCCGGATCGAAGCTGTCGTTCCCGACCTGGGCTCCGGTGCTCTTCTCCTCGATGTTGAGGTCGACCAGGTCCTCCATCTCGAGCTTGTCCTCGCGGCTGAACTCCGGCGAGACCACCTCGGGGTTGATGCGGAACTTCTCGCTGCGCATCTCCTCGGGCACCGTCTGGTCGTACTCGGCGAGGTAGTCGGCGTCGTCCGGCTTCTCCTTCTCGGTCGGCTCGGGCATGTCGACGATCTGCCCACGGAACTCCGGTGTCTCCGGCTCGGGGTTCTCCGGATCCTCGATCTCCATGGGCTCGAGGAACACCAGCGAGGGGGGCACGCTGGCGTCACTGTCGGGGTGGTCGTTGAGCCACGGCCAGATCGGGTCCATGACGGCGAGGAACAGCACGTGCACGAACAGCGACACCGCCCCCCACGTGAGGAGGCGAGCGACCCAGGCCTCGCGGACCTTGCGACGTGAGCGGCTCATGCGTGCACCAGCACCCAGTATGACGCGCGCGGAGGCACTTCGAGGCGCCTACTGACGGCTGGCCCACCGATCGGTGTAGCTGAACTCCAGCGTGTGCTCGAACACGGGATCCGCCGAGCCCTTCGGAGGCCGCTCGACGCGCGTCGGGATCGAGGCCAGGGCGACCTGATCGAGCTGGCTGTACCCGCTCTTCTTGACCAGCGTCTTCGTGACGACGCGGCCCTTGTGGTCGACCTCGAACCGGACCACGCTCGTGCCCTGAAGTCCCATCGCGCGGACCTCGAGCGGCGTGAGCTCCAGCCAGCGGTTGTGGATGCCGTCCTCGAGCGAGTCGCGGTAGGGGCCGAGCTCGTGCGCTCGCGCCGACACCTGGGTCAGGTCGCCGTCGTCCACATCGCGCTCGACGCTGGTCGGGGTCGTGGTCGCCTGGGCCCCGACCAGGGCCACTCGCCCGGTCGCGCCGGCCTCGGTGTCCGGGTCGAGCAGCTGCTCGCCGCCCCAGGCCTTGGCGCTCTCGGGCGTGGGCTCCCCCTCGTCCTCCAGCTCGGCCAGGGCAGGGGACTCCTCGTCGAACGAGGGGACCTCGGCTCGGGACTCACCCTCGCCGCCGTCTCCGGTGGCTCGAGACCGCTTCTCCTCGCGCGCCAGCACCGGGACCTGGGTCTCGGTCTCCACCGTGCCCTCGACCTCGCTGGCCTTCGCGCTCGGTGCGGGACGACCCTCGCTCGGATCGATGCGAAGGGCGAGGGGCTCCCAGCCATCCGGGGCCTTGTCGGGGGACGGTGCGCTCCCGTCGATGTGCTCGGCCGGTCTGCCCGCGCTGGCGATGCTCTTCTTCCGGGCGCCCTCGCCGGCGAGATCGCGCCCCTCCTTTCCGCCGTCACGCTCAGCCAGGCTCTTGCTGCCGGCGGCGGTGGGCTGGCCGCGATCCGTGCCGTCGGCCTGCTTCTCCTCTTCGCGCCGGACGGTCTTCGCCTGCTTCTTTCGGTTGACCTCCTCGGCGTCGTCCTCGCGACGAGCGCCGTCCGCGTTCTCGGCGCTGCGCTTCGTGGGGGCGGCGTTCCCGATGCGACCGGGCGCGCCCACCTGACCTGGAGACTCGGGGCCCCACTCGAGACTGGGCACGGGAGCCCGTACGTCCTCCTCCACCACGACCGACCGGCTGGCCACGCGATGGGTGTTCGGGTCGACCTCCGAGGTCCGCTGGGCGTCGTCGAGTCGGACATGGCGTTCCTCGCGCCGATCGGCTTCATCGACGACCTTCTCTTCCTTCGGGGTGTCGGGAATGGCGGCGTCCGCGATCGTGACGTCGTCGGGCTCGACCTCGCCCGGGGTGGGCGCGGGAGCATCCGAAGGGGTCGGGTCCTCGGCGCTCAACGCTTCGGGCTCGACCTCGATCAGCTCGACGAGCGCGAGCTCCTCGTCATCGTCGACGAGGAGCTCCTCGGGCACGTCGGGCTCGGCGAACGCAGGGATCGCCAGGAGGAACAGGTGGAGGAGGAAGCTCAGCGCCACCGCCTCGGGCCACCTGGTCAGCCGGTCTCGAGAAGTTCCTTGCGAAGGGCCTCCGACAGGCTCGCCCGGACCGAGTCCGGCATCACCACCGCGAAGCTCTGCTCCGCGAGGGCGATGGTCGCCTCGTAGGTCCGGAGGAAGTGCTGGCAGTCCGGGCATTCGTCGACGTGGCTCCGGACGGCGGCCGAGGTGTCGCTGTCCAGTTCACCATCGTAGTAGTCCACGAGGCGGGTCACCACCGTCTCGCAGTTCATCGCGGTTTCATCCGCGTTCTTGAGGTCGTTCGGCATCGTCAGAGTGCTCCGGCGAGGCAGGTCGTCAAGGACTCGCGCACGGACAAGCGGGCGCGATGGAGGCGGGTCTTCACGGCGGGCACCGAGAGCTCGAGCGATTCGCCGAATCTCTCGCATGCTCCGGTGCTCGAAGTCCGCCATCTGCAGGACGAGGCGGTACTTCTCAGGAAGCTCGTCGATCGCGGTGTGGAGCCGGGTCCCGAGCTCTTCGTTCTCCAGGAGCTGCCCCGCGATCGGGGACCAGTCGACGCTCGGGCGCTCGTGGCCTCCGTCGTCGTCGAAGCCCGGACGGCGCACCTCGAGGGACACCTCGGGCCGGCCCCGGCGCGTGCGGAGCTTCATCAGCGACGCGTTGCTCGCGATCCGGAACAGCCAGCCTCGGAAGGGGCTCTCCTGTCGGAACGTGTGGAGCTTGCGGAGCGCCGACAGGAAGGTCTCCTGGACGATGTCCTGTGCCTCCGCGTCGTTGCGCACCATTCCGAGCGCGATCCCGTACACCCGGTCGGAGTAGCGCTGGCACAACTGCTCGAACGCGCTGTAGCCCCCCCGAGCGTCGCCTTGACGAGTTCGAGGTCTGTCTCCGGCTTCGTGGCAGCCAACGTCATCGAACCTCCCACCCAACGTATGCCAGGCGCGGCCGATGGTTACAGTCGCGCCATGGCTGAGAGTGTCTCCTCACGGATCCGACGCGCGCTTCGAGGCATCGCGAAGAAGGCTCGGGAGCGGGCCGTCGGTCCTCGGCTGCCTTGGAGCGAGGGCGACGTGGTCGCGGTCCAGTTCGGGGATCGGGGCGAGGGGACCGCGCTCGTCGGTCAGACCGTGCTCGAGGCCGCGAAGAACCTGCGCATCGACATCGACAGCTTCTGCGGTGGCCGATGCAGCTGCGGCACGTGCCGCGTTCGCGTGACCGGCGAGCGGGTCCACCTGGCGCCGATGGATCTGAACGAGGAGGTCGTGCTGGGCTCGGACGCGGTCGCTCGAGGCGACCGGCTGGCTTGTCAGGCGCGCATCCACGGCCCGATCGAGGTCGAGATCCCAGCGTTCTTCAACGCCTGAGATCAGCGAGCGGCGACGTCCGGCTCCTCGAGCGGCGGCAGCCAGCTGTCCGTCAGGAGGGAGTACGTCCCGCCCGATGCGGCGGCGGTCAGGGCCGTGGCGATGAAGAAGCCGACAGCCATCGCAGCGGCGCTCACGCGGACCCATGTCGGGAACCGCGGGTAGTGCAGCAGGTCGTCGTCTTCGTCGACCAGGCGCGCCGCGGGCTGGACGTGTCCCGGCACCGGCTCGGGCTCGGCGCGGTAGTCCAGACGGAAAGGGTCGTAGCTCTTCATCCCCCACAGCATAAACCCCACATCGGGAACATCCGATCAGGAGGGAGACGTGTCGTCACGACTCAAGCCGAGCCGTCGTCTGAACGTCCTGCTCGTGCCCGAGGATCCCGACCGTATGGCGCCAGACGGACTGATGGACGCGCTGGGTGAGCTCGGCCTGCACACGCGCGGCGGGCCGGGACCCCGAGCCGACGAGCTGCTGCCGGGCGGATTCAAGCTGCTGCGGGTCGATCACCCCGGTCGGGCCTATCTGTACGGCAACCGGCAGGGAGGCTTCCACGCGCTCTGCCCGCAGACCGGCGCCAACATCGTCCCGCTGCTGGGGCGCGCCATCACGGCCTGGCAGCACGGCGGCGCACGCACGCTCGACTGCTCGTGCGGCGACCAGCACGACCTGAACGGGCTCGACTACCGCCCGCCCGCCGCCATCGGACGCTTCGCCATCGAGGCGCGGGACGTGGCAGGCCTGTCACTCGGGCCGGCTCGCGCCGAGATCGAGGCCCTGGTCGGGCCCGTGGTCGTGGTTGGGTCGCGAGGATGAGGATCGGCGCCTCGGCTGCGGTCCTGCCCGGGATGCTCACGGGCCTCCAATGGGCGGGTGCATCGCCGCGCAGTGCTGTGCTGCTGTGCCTCGCGTTGGCGCTGGTCGTGGGACTGCAGGGCGCGGTCGGCTGGGCGGGGCTCCGTCGCTGGCCCGGTCGGATGCGGGTGCACGGACTCGGGGTGCTGGTCACCGCGGACCGCGGCGCTCCCTGGCTCCCCGTGCTGCCGGTGGTCGCGACGCTGCCGCTCGTGGGCTTCCTGACCGTGCCCGGGTGGGAGATCATCGGGCTCGTCGCGATGGCGCTCGGCGCCGTCCAGTTGCTGCCGGCCTGGCCGCTCGTCGGCGGGCAGCTCCTTTGGACAGCCCTCCGAGGCCGTCGCGGGGCGCGACGTACCACCCGACGCTCGGGCTTCCTCCTCGGGGCGGGCCTGCTGCTCATCGGGCTGGTGTCGGGGGTCCTCTTCCTGGTCCTGCCCGGCGGGCTGCTGCTCTACTCCAACAGGCCGCAGACCACGGCTCCGTCGGCCGCGCTGCCTCCCGGAGCGCCCGCGTAGACCAGGTCGCCGGTCAGGAGGACGCTCGTCCCGAGGCGGTCTCCCGGCTCGCCCACCAGCGCCTCGACCAGATCGCCCTCCCAGACGTGTACGGCGCCGGACCGGGCTGGCTCGGTCTCGGGGGCGCCGATGGCGACCCGGCCGGGGCCGCAGTCCAGCGCCGCACCGAACCGACCCGTGCCCTCGAGGAAGGGGGTAAGAGCGCCATCCACATACACGTCGACCCGCCCGGCCCCGGGGGCGCCGACGAGCAGCTCGTTGACGCCATCGCCGTCGATGTCGGTGACGCACAGCGAGCTCCCGGCCCCGTCGCCCGGCTCGTCCCGTCCGACGAACTGGCCGTCGATCCAGAGCGCGAACTCCCCGCGCGCGAAGCCGGCGACAGGCTGCTCCCGCCACCACACCAGGTCACTCGGGGGCAGGGGGTGCTCGGTCGTGACCCCCTCGAACGACGACATGGTCCCGGTCGCCAGCATCTCGATGGGCTCGGTCCGCCAGACGACGACGTCGTCCTCGAAGGGGGTGGAGGCCGCGGGCCCGGGGACGAGCGTGTACCCGAACGACGTGCTCCCCACAGCCACCGGGTCGGCCTCGCCCAGGACGTGCACGCGGGCCTCGTCGCCCCAGGGGGCCGAGGTCCAGATGGTCTCCCCGTCTGTGGCCAGCCGGAAGCCGAAGCCGCCGCCGCTGCCCTCGGTTCGCCGCTCCTCGTCGACGAGGTCGGAGTCCGCGCTCGACTCCGGGCTGGACCCCGTCGATGACTCGGGCAGCGCCGTGTCTGTCCCGGGTCCGTTGCAAGCGAGGAGCCACCACATCGCTCACAGGCGTACCACGCGTTAGTGCGGCCTGCCGCTTGGAGGGCGTGTGACCGCGATCCGTCGTCAGATCCACATCGCAGCTGGTCCTCGGGCCGTCTGGCGCATGCTCACGACCGCCGAAGGGTGGACGTCCTGGTACGCCGACGAGGCCCGAATCGACGGCCGCAAGGGTGGGCGCATCGTGCTCACCAGCGAAGGCGACGACGGCGAGCCGGTCGAGGAGGTGGGGACGATCATGACCTACCGCCCCACCAGCAAGTTCGAGCTCCGCTGGGACAGCAACTCGCCCTCGGTCACCAAGGGCACGATGCTCGTGTTCTCGGTCGCCCGAGACGGGGACGAGACCCGGTTGGGGCTCGTGCACTCCGGTGGCGGCCTCCTCGAGGACGAGGAACAGCGTGCGGCCCAGGACAAGACGTGGCGCCAGTCGCTTCAAGCCCTGCGCGACGCCCTCGAAGAAGACTGATTCCTTCCGGCCTGCGGGCCTTGCCGAATCGGGTCCGGTGCGCTACTTGCCGCCGGTTCCAGAACCAGACCCTGAGTCAAGCCCACGGCGCCGAGCGCGTCGACTCACAGGAGAGAGACCATGCCCCGTCGCCGCGCACCGCGCACCGGCAAGATTGAGAACATCGACTACAAGGATGTCGATACGCTGAAGAAGTTCCTCACCGAAGGAGGCAAGATCCTGCCCCGTCGGCTGACCGGACTCTCCGCGAAGCAGCAGCGTCAGATCACGACCGCCATCAAGCGCGCACGTCATCTCGCTCTCCTGCCCTACACCCGCGTCGACTAGACCCGGGCACTCGCTGGAATGAGGGAGGCCCCAGGGTCTCCCTTTTCTTTTCCTTGGAGCGGACATGACCTTCGACCTGGGCACCCCCGGCGTGCTGCGTCTCACGGGCGCCGACACCGTCCGGTACTGCAACTCGATGCTGACCAATGACTTCCGCAAGCTGGCGGTGGGCGAGGGGAGTCACTCCGGCATGGCCGATCCCAAGGGCCGCCTTCTCGGCCTGCTGGACGCCTGGCGCATCGGCGAGGAGCAGGCGCTGATCGTCCTGGACGGTCCCGAGCCGGAGAGCACGGCCGAGCGCCTCGACATGTACATCATCATGGACCCCATCGAGCTCGAGGATCTGACCTCGGCCTACCGGGTGGTGCACGTCCTGGGCGGCGAGGGGCCCGAGTCCGGCATCGAGTCGTTCCAGGGTGGCTGGCGTGCCCGAACGGACCGCCTGGGCGAGCCCGGCGTCGACTACATCCTTCCGCTCGACGAGGCAGCAGCGCTGCTGACGGACGTCGCGACGCCCGAGGAGTACGACCGGCGCCGGATCCTCAACGGGCTGCCTCGGTTCCCGGCGGACTTCACCGACAAGTCCTTCGTCCACGAGATGAACCTCCGGGACCGGATCTGCGCCTTCGACAAGGGCTGCTACATGGGCCAGGAGGTCATCAACCGCATGGACACCATGGGGAAGGTGAACAAGCGGCTGACGACGGTCGAGCTGGACGCGGTCGGACAGATCGGGGCGACGGTGACCATCGACGGCGACGAGGTCGGGACCATCACCAGCGAAGCGGTCGACGGAGACCGGGTCGTGGGCCTGGGTGTGCTGCGCAAGGCGGCCTGGGAAGCGGGGACCGCGCTGGCGCTCTCAACCGGAGCGAGCGGCCGGACGATCGCCTCCTGAGGGCCATTTCGCCCCGAGATCGTCGGCGGAAAACCGGCGTTTGTGGCGGATCCCCGCGGGGTCGTGGGCGAAACGATTGACGTGTCAACCTCTCGTGGTACGCTCCTGCTGGGAACTCATGTTCCTACGCGGATTTGGAGAAACCAGCTGGCCTCGGCCGGCGACACGAGGGAGACGACATGGCCGCATCAGCCAAAAGTCGCGAGCGAGTCGCTCGAAACTTCATCAAGACCTATGGCCGTAGCCGATTTCGGCGGCTCCTCGAGGCCCTGGGTGGCAACGAGTCCGGCCAGCAGATCGCGAACGAGTTCGGCGTCAGCCGAGAGCGCGTCCGGCAGTGGAAGAACACCTTCGGCACGGTCATCACGCTGTACCAGGTGCATCCCGAGGTGGAGCGCATCCTCCGCGAGCAGCGGCGGGCTGCAGTCGGCTGAACCCGCCCGCGGACGAGTGGTTAAGCAGGGGGAGTAAACACTCCCACCTGGAGCCACCATGACCCGTCGGGTCTTCATCGCAGGCGGAGCCCACACGCCGTTTCTCGGCAAGGGCTCGCCCGACTTCATCTGGAAGCGCCACCCCGACTTCGGGACGCGCGAGAACCCCACGCTGCGGGAACACCTCACCTCGGCCGTCACGATGGCAGCCAAGGACGCAGGTGCAGACCCGGCGGTCGTCGACAAGGCCTACATCGGCAACTTCGTCGGCGAACTGTTCGTGAACCAGGGACACCTGGGCGCGGCGCTCGCGGGCGTGCACCCCGGTCTCGCTGGCAAGCCCAGCATGCGGGTCGAGGGCGCCTGTGCGTCCGGCGGCCTGGCGATGGTCTGCGGAATCGATGCGCTTCGCGCGGGTTCTGATGTCGTGCTCGTCGCCGGTGTCGAGGTCCAGACCACCGCGTCCGCCCGTGTCGGCGGCGACTACCTCGCTCGTGCTGCGGACTACGCGCGTCAGCGATCGATCGACGACTTCACGTTCCCGGCGCTGTTCGCTCGACGGACCAAGCACTACCGCGAGAAGTTCGGCGTGACGGAGGAGGACATCGGCCGGGCCGCGGTCAAGGCCTACGCCAACGCGAACAAGAACCCGCTGGCGCACATGAAGGCCGCGAAGATGACGCTCGAGAATGCGGCGGCTCCGAACGACCGGAACGTGAACTTCCTCGCGAACGAGGAGTTCTCGCCCTACCTCAAGGTCTCGGACTGCTCGCAGGTCTCCGACGGCGCCTCGGCGATGTTCCTCGTCAGCGAGGATGGCCTGGCCAAGCTCGGACTGACCGAAGCCGACGTGACCGAGATCGTCGGGTACGGCCACGCCACCTCGTCGCTCTACGTCGATGGCGACCCGTGCGCGCTCGACACCACCCGCCTCGCTGCAGAGCGGGCCTACGCTGCGACCGGCCTGAACGCCGGCGACGTCGGGGTGGCCGAGGTTCACGACTGCTTCACGCTCACCGAGCTTCTGATGTACGAGGCCCTGGGCTTCGCGGACGCCGGTCGCGGCGCAGACCTGTTGAAGGACGGCGCCGTCGAGATCGATGGCCGTCTGCCGGTCAACACCGGTGGTGGACTGGTCGGCTTCGGCCATCCGGTCGGCGCCACCGGGGTCAAGCAGGCCCTCGAGATCCACCGGCAGATGAAGGGGCGCTGCGGCGACTACCAGATGCCGTCGACGCCCGGTGTCGGGCTCACCGCGAACATGGGCGGGGACGACAAGACCGTCGTCGTCGGCCTCTACCGGAACCTCGGATGAACAAGACCGCCATCTATGGCCTCGGGGCCGTCCTGGGGCTCGGCGCCGCCGTCGCACTCTTCTACGGGACGCGGCCCTCGGACTCGGGGCCCATCGCGGTCGAGAACACGGGCATCGTCATCGCTCCCAACGACGTCGACTCGCCGAAGGTCGAGCGGGTGGACAAGGCCGAGAAGAAGGAGCCTGCCGATGGCGAAGGCAGCGTCAACCCGTTCGCGGCCAAGGCGGCCGAGCTCCAGGAGCGCGACTACAACCAGTTCAGCGCCAAGGCCGCGCCGACCTGGCAGGGCATCGGGATGGAGCTGCACAACAGCTCGCCCGAGCTCTCTGAGCAGGCGCGGGCGATGGGTCAGATGGTGCGCTCGCACAACAAGACCGATGACGTGGACGTTGCGACCGTGCTCAACGAACAGCGCGAGCTGCTCGCGGAGATCCGGGCGGTCGAGCAGACCGAGGCCAGCCAGAAGGGCATCGATCGGCTGGACGCGCTCATGGCGGCGCTCGAGTCCGGCGAGGAGATGCCTTGATCTGGCTGGTCGGAGCGGCGCTGGCCCAGGACGCGCCGTCCGAAGTGACGGCACCGCAGCAGAAGCGCTACGCCGTCGTGGTCGGGCTGTCCCAGTACGCGAGCATGCCCGAAGGCTTCGGGCTCGAGTCGGCACACGGCGATGCCGCCCGCGTCGCTCTCGCGTTGCGCGAGGAGGCCGGGTTCGCCGACGTACGGCTCATCACGGACGCCGAGGCGACGCGTGAGCGCATCGAGGCCGTCTTTCGCGACGACCTGAGCGGGACCGTCGGAAGCGACGATCTGGTGCTCATCTACTTTGTTGGCCACGGCGTCGGCGGGGACTTCGACGACCCCTACCTGCTCACCCACGACACGTCACCGGACGATCTGCCCGGCACGGCGCTCTCGGTCAAGAGCTTCGGGGAGAGCCTGCCCCAGTGGCTCCAGGCGGGCTCCTACGCCATCGTCACGGACGCCGCGCACGACGAACGCCTCGGCGAGCTGGCGCTTGTCGGTCCTGTGGCGAACTCCTGGCCTGATCTCGGCAGCAACACCATGCTGCTGTCGGCCACCTCGACAGGCGAGTTCGGCGCCGAGGGCGTCTTCAGCGGCCACTTCATCGACGCCATCACCGGTGGCGCCGACACGAACAAGGACGGAACCGTCACCGCGGCCGAGCTGCACCGGTACGTGCTCATCGCCGTTCCGCGGGTGGTCTCCGGTCAGAACCCGGCCGTCAGCGGCAAGTTCGACGCTGGGCTGCCGCTGTCGTCAGGGGTCACGTTCAAGGAGACGCTGCGCGAAGCCGCGACGACCGGGGAGACCCAGGTGGTAGTCGTGCGCGAGCAGGTCGAGGTGCCCGCCGAGGTCATCTTCATCCGCGAGCAGGGCGAGGCCACCGAGATCCTGCCCACGCACACCGTCGACAAGGTCAAGTTCGTCATGAAGGGGCTCGCGAGCCCGACCGTGGCGTGCCGCGAGCAGTCGACGCTGACGTGCGATCCCACCTGCTACGCCCGCGAGGTCCTGGCCGGTCCGTGCACGGTGAGCGGCTTCGACGGCAACTTCAAGCTGTCGGGCTCGGTCTTCGTCGCCGCGCGAGGCGTGTACGAGTGCGAGCCCGAGGACGGCCTGGTCGTCTGCAAGTCCCCGAGCTGGGGCGACTAGGGCTTCAGGGCGTCTCGGCTGTGACCGAGCGCACCTCGAGGACCTCGCCGACCATCGAGAAGCCGAAGCCCTGCTCGGCCTTGCTGGCGCTGACGCGGACCCGGCGCCCCTCTAGGTCGTCCGGGACCTTGCCCTTGAGCTGGTAGCTGGCGCCGTCGTCCGCGGTCAGGACCCAGACGGGCCCGCCGAAGAACTCGCGCTTGAGCGTCCCGACGAGCGTCACGCGCGCGCCTGGTGCTCGAGCTTCAGGATGCCCACCACCGCCATGCCCGCGAGCAGGCAGACCGTGCCGTTCAGGGACAGCCAGGCCTTGTCGAGGCCCATGCCCATCCACCACACGTCGATCGTGCCGGCCGCGGCTCCGTAGAGCAGCGAGGCGCCGAACCCGACGCACAGACCCGCGACGAGCGGGCCCAGGTGCTTGGACGGACCGAACATGAACGCGAGCACCGCGGGCACCAGGGCGCTGGCCCAGAGCGGGAAGTGCACCCAGTCCGCGCCGACGACGACGGCCGGGAGGCTCAGCAGGTCGTGGCTCAGGAACTCGACGACCGCGTTCGGGGGGAGGGGAAGGAGCGGCAGGAAGAACAGGCCACCGGCGGTGACCGAGGCCGCAGCGATCATCGGGACCGCAACGCGCTTCTTCACGCCCGAGAGGACGGCCAGGCCGAACGCCATGATGCCGCCGACCAGGAACTGCAAGCCGTTCTTGCGCACGAGCGTGCGGGTGACTGCGGCGCCCAGGTCGAGGCGACCGTGGCCGTAGACCGTGTCGAAGCCGTCCTCACCGCGGTCCGCGGCCGTGGCGAAGAGCGTGTCCATCGTGCTGTCGGCGTCGAGGCCCATCCCGAGCAGGACCGCGGCTGCGCCGGCGACGTGCGGGGTTGCCATCGAGGTGCCCTGGAACTCGGCGTACTGGTGCCCGTTCTTGCCGTTGACGGTGTCCTGCAGGATGCCGCCGTTGGTCTTGCGCTTGTCGCCACCCGGAGCGGCGATCTCGACGCCCTTGCCCCACGAGCTGTAGGGGGCCTTGGTGTCGTCCGGACCGACGGCCGAGACGCCGATGACGCCCTCGCCGTGTGCGGGACAGCCCACGCCTTCCTTGCCGCTGTTGCCTGCGGCGATGACCACCACGACGCCCTTGGCAGCCGCGTCCTCGGCCGCCTTGTGCAGGACCGCGGAGTGTCCGCCGCCCAAGCTCATGTTGATGACGTCGGCGCCGTTGTCGACCGCGTGGTCGATGGCCGCGGCGATCCAGTCGCTCGAGCCGAAGCCCATGCTGGTGAGCGCCTTGTACGGCATGATCTCGACGTTGGGAGCGACCCCGACGACTCCCTTGCCGTTGTTGGTGGCCTGGGCGATGGTGCCGGCCACGTGCGTGCCGTGTCCGTGGTCGTCCAGCGGCTTGCGGGTGAACGGAACGAACGACTTGCCGGGCCCCATCTTGATGCCCTGCAGGTCCTCGACAGCCGTCACGCCCGTGTCGATGATGGCGACCTTCACGCCCTTGCCACCACCCGAGCGCCAGCCAGGCTGGACCTCGATCATCTCCATGTTCCACTGCTTGTCCCACATCGGATCGTTCGGGTACCCGGAGGCCTCGAACTCGACGACGGGCTCGACGACCTCGACCAGGGGGTGCCCCTGGGCGGCGGCGACGATGGCGGCCACATCGGAGACCTCGGCGCGCAGGAGCGCCTCGTCGGCGGAGACGTCCGAGGAGTACTCCAGGTCGATGCCGAGGTCTCGCTCGAGCGCCTCGATGTCGGGGAGCGGCGTGTCGTCGATCAGGTCGAAGACCACGGTGCCAGCGGCGTGATCGGCATGGACCGCCTCGCCCTCTTCCCCGGTGCGGGACATGGCGGCCGGCCGCAGGACCCAGAGGATCGCGAGGCAGGAGACGATGATGAGGACGGTGTTCAGTCGGCGCATTCGGCTTTCCTGGAACGGGTCGGGACGGCACAAAGGAGTAGCCCGCACGCGAGCCTGTCGATTCAACTACGCACACCAGACCACGGATCTTTCGGGTCGGTTCTGCTTTTGTGGTGCAGATACAGGTGTTGACGTGGCAATAGCGACATAGCTACGCTTGGAGTCCCCCCGGTGCGTCTCCCCCCGCGCCAGCTCCTGCTCCCGCTCCTCCCCGCTGAAGGCTGCCCCGCCATGACTGCCCACCTCTCGGTCCTCCGAGCGCCGCCCGTCACGGAAGACCATCTCTTCCCGAACCTCCCGGACCTCGACCCCCGCATGGTCCGTTTGCCCCAGGCGCAGCTGCTGGCGCGCTGGCGGAAGACGGCCGACGCGCAGCTCGAGACGGCGCTGTCGGACTTCGACAAGGTGCTCCTCGACGGCGGGGACGTACCCGGCGCAGCTCGGGACGCGATCGACGTGGTCGTGCACTGGGCGCGGGACAGCACCCGGTCGCTGAGCACCCCCGAGGGCACCGAGATCGTTCGTGGACTCGTCCGGCAGCAGGCTGTCGCCGCCTGGCACGCCCGGAGCGAGGAGGTCGTCGAGCGCGCCGGCCACGATCCCGATGCGGTGGACCGTCACCTTCGGCTCTTCGTGGGCATGTCGTATGAGGCGGCCGCCCGCGGATACGCCGCCATCGTCGCTCGCGCGGTCTGACGGGATAGGCTTCGCCTGTGAGCGTTCGCCTCGATGTCCTGCACTCGATCGGGATGCCCTCCGGGGACACCGTCGACATCGTCCGGCGCTCCTTCGAGGGCGGTCCGGGCCCCCGCGTCGCCATCGTCGCCGGGATCCGGGGTGACGCGCCCGAGGGCGTGCGTGTGGCGCATGCCGTCGGCAACATCCTGGCCGAGCATCACGCGGTCCTGAACGGTCGGGTCGACCTCTTCCCGTGCGTCAACCCGCTCGCCGCGCACCGAGGCGTGCGGAACTGGCCGTTCTTCGACCAGGACCTGAACCGGCGCTTCCCCGGAAAGGCCGACGGACACGCGCCTGACGTGGTCGCCTGGAAGCTCACCCAGGACCTGGCCGATGCGGACCACGTCATCGAGCTCCGCGGCGCTCACCCCGCGTTCGCCGAGACCGCCCAGGCCCACGTCCGGAGCACGTCGCCCGAGGCCGCCGAGGCGGCGCTCCACGCCAACGTGAACCTCGTCTGGGTGCGGGACTCCGGCCTGGCGGCGCCGTCGACGTTCGCCGCGCAGTTCGCCGACACGATCACGCTCGAGGGGGGGACGGGGAACCGGCTGACCCCGGGTGTGGGCCAGGCGCTCGCCGAGGGCGTCCTGAACCTGCTCAACGTCCTGCAGGTCCTGCCGGACGACGCGCTGCCGTTCCATTGGGCGGCCGTGACCCGGCCGGTGACCGTCACCGACGATCAGGTCCACCGCGTGCGCGCCGGCCGGGCGGGGCTCTTTCTCCCCAAGAAGACCTGCTGGGACGAGATCGACGTGGATGAAGTCCTGGGCGAGGTCATCTCGCCCACGACGGGTGACCGCCTGGAGGAGGTCCGCTCGGCTCACGCCGGCCGCATCGCCGCCATGCGTGAGCAGCCGGTGGTCTTCCCGGGGACGATGGTCGCCCGGATCGTGGAGCTCGTCGATGGGTGAGGTGTTCCGTCTCGAGGCGCCGTACCGCGAGCCGTTCGTTCTCGAGCGCCTGTCGTTCGGGGACGGGGACGGACCCGTGGTGGCCTGTGTGGCTGGCTTGCACGGCACCGAGCTGACCGGCGTCCACGCGCTGAACATCGTCGCTCGCACGCTCGGGATGCTGCGTGTGCGGGGGCGGGTGGACATCCTGCCCCTGGTCAACAGCTTCGGCGTGGACCAGGGCACCAAGCGCTGGCCGTTCGACGACCGCGACGTGAACCAGGCCTTCCCGGGCGACCCCGGCGGGGCCCCGGTCGAGCGGATCGCGCACGCGCTGCTCGCGGCGACGCGCGCTGACGTCTGCGTCGACGTCCACAGTGGGAGCCGCGTCGTCCGCGAGCTTCCGCAGGTCCGGGTGCCTCTCTCGGGACCCGAGCTGGCCCACGCCCGCGCGATGGAGCTCCCGATGGTCTGGCGGCGGGCCGGTGATCGGCTCGAGGCGACCGGCCTCGTCGGGGCCTGGCGCGAGGCTGGACGGGCTGCGCTGCACGTGGTCGGCGGGAGCGCGGCGAGCCTGGACGTCGGGCACGCGCGGCTCCTGGCCAACGGCATCCTGCGACTCCTGGCGAGCGTCGGGAACATCCGGGGCGTCACCGACCCCGGCGAGAGCCGGGTCGACACCACACGAGCCGGCGTCTCGTACCACTACAGCGGCTGCGGTGGCTTCTGGGTCCCCGAGGTCGCGGTCGGCGAGACGGTCGGTCCCGGACACCTCATCGGCGCCGTGACCGAGGTGATCGGCGGACGGCGCCTCGAGGAGGTCCGCGCGGACCGGGCCGGCGTGGTCGCGACGATGCGCTGCTACCCCATCGTGCATGCGCGGGAGCTGCTGGCCCGCGTCGCCGAGGCCGATTGATCGTCGTCACCGGGTTCGGCCCGTTCCTCGACGTGAGCGAGAACCCGTCCGGTGCGCTCGCGCGCGCTGTCGATGGGGCCCGGGTGCGGGGGCACACCGTCCGAGGGGTGGAGCTGCCCGTCAGCTATGAGCGGGCGCCGCGGCAGGTCATCGAGCTGGTGCGCTCGTTCGCGCCGGTGCTGGTCCTGGGCTTGGGCGTCGCCACCCGCCGGAGCGGAGCGCAGGTCGAGCGACAGGCGCGCAACCGGGGCTCGCAGGAGCACGCGGACATGGACGGTCAGCGCCGCACTCGGCTGGGCCGGGGCCCGGAGGTCGTGCGCTGCCCGATCGCCGATCCGCTCGCCGCGGCCTTGGAGATCGGCACATCCAACGATGCCGGCGACTACGTCTGCAACGCGTGGCTGTACGGCGTCTCCAGAGGGCTCGCCGGGACGGATGTGGCGTTCGTGCACATCTCGACTGCGATGGAACCGGCATGGCTCCTGCGGGGTCTGGGCCGATGGCTGGAGGACCGATGACCTGGATTCTGTGGATAGCGCTGGCCCAGGCTGGCGCCGTGGTGGTTCCTTCGAGCGCTGAGCTCCAGGTCGCCGAGGACGGCGCCGAGCTGGTCGAGGAGGCCTATGCGGCGCTCGCGGCCGGTGATCTGGTCCAGGCGGCCACCCTGTTCGACGGGCTGGCCGAGGGTGGGGCCGGCGAGCCGGCGCGCGTGCTCCAGGCGATGTGCCTGTACGAGATCGGCCTACTGCGGCACGCTGAGCAGGCGCTGGACGGCGCGACGTCCGGCGAGGCCCTGAACCTGCGCGGGCTCATCCGCCGGGAGCGAGGGGATGCCACCGGCGCCCGGGCCGACCTGGAGCGCGCTCGGAAGAGCGGGAACGAGGCTGTCGTCGCGCGGGCACGCCTGAACCTGGCCTCGATGGAGCTGGATGCGGGCCGGGTCGCGGCCGCGTCCAAGGTGTTCGAACAGGTCGCAGCGTCGAGCGAGGACCCCGCGGTCCAGGCCGAGGCCAGCGACCTGTTGGGCCGAGCTGCGGGAGCCCGCGAGGAGGCCGGCGGCCAGGGGCTCGACGCGGTCGGTGCGGCCCTGCGACGTGGCGCGCTGGCGTCAGCGGAGCAGGAGCTCGACAGGATGCGGCAGCTCGCCGACACGCCCCGCAAGCGCATCGAAGTGGGCCTGGCCGAGGGCGCGGTTTTTCGGGCGTCGGGTCGACCGGACGCGGCGGCGGAGAGCCTGATGAGCACGCTCGAAGAGGCTCGGGTCAGCGGCCTGGCGTGGGAGACGGGCCAGGCCCTGTTCTCGCTCGGGATCGCGCACAGCCTGGCCGGACGCGAGGATCTGGCGCTCACGTTCCTGGCCGAGTCCGAGGCGACGCATCGCAGCGCCGGGTTCGATGCCGAGGCCGTCCAGGTGGGCATCGAGCTCGGCCGCCCGGCGCTCCGTCTCGGTCGCCTCGAGGTCGCCCAGGAGCGCCTCGCGTCGGCGACCCGGGACCTGGGCGGGATGGACCGCGGCCCCGCTCACGCGGCCCGAGACGAGCTCCACGGCGGCGTACTGGCCGAGCAGGGGAAGCTCGACGAGGCGGTCGTCGCCTATGAGAAGGCGCTGTCCTACCGCGAGGCGCAGGGGCACTACGCCGAGGCCGCGCGCGTCGCGACCGCGATGGTCCGGGCGACCGGCGTCGCTGGGGGCACGACCTGGATACCGCGCGCCGAAGCGCTGTTCCAGCAGTCGAAGGACACCCTGGGGCCCGCGCATGTCCAGCTCGCCTGGGGGCTGGCGCGGGTCGAGGCCGAGGACCTCGAGGGTGCGCTGACCGCGTTCGGTACGGCGGCCGAGCTGGCTCGGGCGACCGGTCGCGGCGAGCTCGTCGCGGCGACGGCCGAGCGGAATGCGGCCCAGGCGCTGGTGCTGCTCGGCGCCTCGGAAGACGCAGCCCGGCTCGCGAGCGAAGGGGGCGTGTCGTCGGCGCTCGCGCATCAGCAGGGCCTCGAGCTGGCCCTGTCGGACTACGAGACCGGCCTCGCGCACTACGCGAAGAGCGACTACGGCGAGGCCCGCAAGTCGTTCAGGGCCTCGGCCGACGTGCTCGCGGAACTGGGCGAGACCGCCTACGCCGAGCGGGCCGAGGTCGCGCTCGCCTGGTCCAACTACAACATCGCAGTCGGCCTGCCGCTGGAGAAGTCCTGGCCGTTCTGGTCGGAGCTCATCGCCGAGGCGCATCGGCTCGACGACGCCGAGCTGCTCGCCCGCACGACGGCCGCCTCCGCGCTGGCTGCGGCCAAGCTGGGGCAGGGGAGCACCACCCGAAAGCTGACCGAGGCCGGGGAGCTGGCCCAGAAGACGGGCCTCCCGGACGTGGCGGCCCGTTGCTGGGCAGCCCTCGTCGAGCAGCCCGGCGAGCTCCACGATCGCGCCCGGCTCGCCCGGCGTGCCTATGCGCTGGCGCCGAGCGACCCCCAGACCGTCTACGCGATGTACAGCGTCGCGGTCGACGCCTACAACGCCGATGATGTGGAGCTGGCTCGAGATCTCGCGCTCGAGGTCCGGGACGACGCGGGCGAGCTCGCCGAGGCGCTGGACTCCATCCTGGAGGCGACGCGTTAGAGGGCGCCCATGGCTGGCGGAACCCTCGACGACGAACTGGAGGCCCTGGCCTCGGGCACGCTCTCCCTCGACGACGTGATGCGGCAGTCCGGGGTGAAGCCCCTCGGGCGCACGCCTCGTTCCGTCAAGCCCGCGCCGAAGCCGAAGAAGGCCAAGCCGGCGAAGCGCGGCCGCACGACGCCGGCGCCGACGCCCGTCAAGGCACCCGTCGCGCCAACTGCTCCGGTCGCCGACCCTCGGCTCGCCGAGCTGGAGGCCCAGCTGGTGAGCGCCCGTCAGGCCGAGGCCGCTGCCGTCGAAGCGCTCAGCACGTTGCGGACCGAGCTGGCCGGCACCCGTGACGACCTCGAGCACGCACAGGCCCGCGTGGCCGAGCGCGACGTCCACACCCTGGCTCAGCTCCTCGAGGAGCGGGGACTGCGCGGTGACGTGCGCGGACTCGCGGTCCGCTCGCTGATCGACGCCCACCGCTGGGACGAGCTGGCCACCCTGATCGACGTCGTGGATCTGCGCCGCGCGCGCCGCGTGCTCGACCACCACCTGGTGCTGCACTGCGGCGAGGCGGACTGCCCGCTGCCCGAGCACCTGGCGGCCGTCTCGACCCGCCGTGACCGCTGCGAGCTGTGCGCCGGCAAGGGCCAGCAGGGCGTGTTGCGAGCGATCTCGGACGTCCTGCTGCTGTCTGGCGTGACGCGCCTGGCCTTGCTGGGCGGACCCACGACCCACCTCCGCCTCCTCGGGTCGGGCCTCGATGGGCGCGTCGACTCGCGTCGCATTCGGACCGTGGATGAGGTCGGCGACGCGCAGCTCACCCTGACCTGGGAAGGCCCGGACGCGGACGACGTGGTCCACGTCGACGGCGGGCTCGCCGGGATGCTGACGGCGCTGACCGCGTGGAACGCTCGATGAACTCCTGGAGCGTGCGCGCCTACGACCTGATGCCGGCCCGGTACTACCAGCCGGCCTACCGCTACATCGCCGGGAGCCTGGAGCTCACGAGCGGCGCCATCCTCGACGTCGGGTGTGGCCCCGGGTGGGTCGCCATCCACGCCTCGGTGGGGAACCCCGAGCTCGACTGTGTCGGCATCGACCTGTCTCCGGACATGGTCCGCCTGGCCGAGCGCAACCGCGGGAACCGGCTGAACTGCACGTTCAAGGTGATGGACGCGGCCGAGATCATCTACCCGGACGCGACGTTCGATCGCATCGTCGCGGTCCAGACGATGCACCACTGGTCGGATCCCGACGCCATCCTGCGGGAGCTCCATCGCGTGCTCAAGCCGGCCGGCCAGTTGGTGCTGCTGGACGCTGATGCGGACGGCGACGTGCCGTCGGGCTGGATCGCTCGCCGAGGACCATGGCCCCCCGATGTCTTCATCAAGAGGATGTGGGAGCAGCACAGCCTGGGGGCGGACGGCCTCCGCGCGATGACGGAGCGGGTCTCGGCCCTCGACTGGACCGTGAAGACGGACAAGCTGGGCTTCTACCGGCGTCTGGTGGCCACGAAGGCCTAAACCCGAGGCCTCTCCGGACCGACGAGGGGCCCATGAAGTCCCCAAGACTCCTCCGGTCCGAGCCAGCAACGCGGCTCCTGGAGCACCACCAGCGCCACTACGGCCTCGCCAGTGTCGTCGACACCCGTCAGACGGGCGTCCCGATTCGGGTCGGCGCCCGCATCGTGGCGAGGCTGCAGGCCACCGGGCCCGACGAGGCCGTGCGAGGTCTCGCCCTGGCCCTTGGGTCGCTGTTGGACGCCCTGGCGGACGAGCGGGAGCGTCAGCGCCGCGTCACGGACCGGCTCATCCTGCTCACGCGCCGACTGCGCCGGGCCGAGGGACGCCTCATCGGTGCCATCGAGGAGCGCAAGGTCGACCTGCTCCGACAGCAGCGGCGCCTGGCCGACGTGGCCCAGACGGACGCGCTCACGGGCTGCCTCAACCGACGAGCCCTGGACGTCCGGCTCGTCGAGATCGGCGAGGCCTGCGCCCAGGTCGGCGCCCCGGTGGCGGTGTTGTTCTGCGACATCGACCACTTCAAGCGGGTCAACGACACACACGGACACTCGGTCGGTGACCAGGTGCTCGAGCGCACGGGCCGCCTGCTCATGGACGGACGACGACGCGGCGACCTGGTGGGTCGCTGGGGCGGCGAGGAGTTCGTGGTGGTCCTGCCGGACTGCCCCGAGGTCGCGGCCTGTCGCATCGCCGAGGAGATCCGCGGAACGGTCTCGGCCCAGCTGTTCGATGGCTCGGACGGCGCCTTTCGCGTCACGACCTCGGTCGGCGTGACGGTCGGCTGCCTGGATGCCGACGATGTCCGCGCCGGACTGGCCGGACTCATCGACGCGGCGGACCAGCGGCTGTACGAGGCCAAGGAGTCCGGACGCAACCGGGTGGTCTCCGGATCCATCTCTCCGCTGCGCGAGGCGGGTTGACGCACGCCAGACAGGTGCCGAGGTACCCTGGGGGAGAGGGGGACCTGGAGCCGCGATGGAGAACCGGAAGAGCCGACGACCGAGGCGGCGGGACCCGGAACTGGAGCGTCGCATCGAGGCGCTGATCCGGGACAGCGGGCTGTCCCGCGCGAGCGCCACGCAGGTCGCCCTGGGCCGGCTCGAGCTCAACGAGGTCCTGAAGAAGATGGCTCTGGCGGCCGAGGTCGACAGCCTCATCCGTCGGCACGAGCTGTCCCGCGCCCTGGCGACCCAGGTGGCGCTCGGTCAGGCGGACCTCGAGGCCGTGCTCTTCAAGCGTCGGATGGCCGACCACCTCGGCGCGAACGCCAACCGGTCGGTCCTGGCCGAGGCGCTCGAGAGCAAGGCCAAGTTGGCCCTGGCGCTCCACGGTCGGGACGTCGAGTCCCGCATCGCCAGCCTCGACCGCTACGAGGTGCACCTCGAGTCCGAGGACGAGCCGGTCCACAAGCTCCAGGTCAAGTGGTGCTGCCCGGTCATGATCAAGAAGAAGGCGCGACGCACGCTGTCGTGGTCGGACCTGAAGGACAAGCCGCGCGAGCCGGTCTGGAAGCCGCAGGACCGGTACACCTGCAGCAACCGCCGGTTGTTCGGCTACTTCGACCGGGAGACCGTGGTGGAGGTCAAGCTGCTCGAGGGCGAGATCTTCCGCGGCAAGCTGACCTGGGTCGGCCGCTTCGAGTTCGGCCTGCTCGTGAAGAACAAGGTCGAGATCACCGTGTTCCGGCATGCGCTGGTCCACATCGGGACCGCTCCGTGAGCGCACCCGCCGTCTTCGTGCGGCGCGCCGACGGCCATGCCGAGCTGGTTTCGATCGGCCTCGACCTGTGGGACCACGCGGGACCGATCCGTGGCGATCGCGTCCTGTTCTTCGATCGGCCCCTGCCGTACGCCGTGCGCGAGCCGCGTCCCGAGGGCTTCGCCTCGCGGGATGGCCAGGAGTGGCTGCTCGTCGAGCCCGACGTCGAGGAGACGTGGCGCGAGGCGGGAGTCGACCACATCCGGCGTCGTCTGTTCCTGCTCGACGGCGAGGACGGACGACTCGTGGGCGCGTACTACTGGCTTGAGATCTCCGACGGCGCTACACCGGGCAGCCCGGAGGGCTGAGATGGGAATCCTGAAGGGCGCGATGACCGCGCGCCGCTACACCGTCATGGGCGAGGTCCCGGACGGGTTCCGGGTGACCTTCGTCGACATGCTCAACGCCTACGGCTTTCGCGAGCCGGCGTCGCGCACGAGCACGGAGGAGCACTACGGCTGGGTCCTGACCCAGAACCTCCTCGACCACGACTTCGAGGACCTGAACGCGTGGCTGTTCGGCCACTACGCCGTCTTCCAGCTGCGCGTGGACAAGAAGGTCCTGCCGAAGCCGTACTTCAACGCCCACCTCCAGAAGCGCATCGAGGCCTGGTGCGAGGAGAACGGGGTCAAGCAGGCCCCGCGGAACGTGAAGACGGAGCTCAAGGAGCAGCTCGAGTTCGAGTGGCTCGCCAATGCGCTCCCCCGCGTGAAGGTGACCGAGGTCTGCTGGAACGTGGCCGAGAACTGGGTGCTGTTCGGCTCGCTGTCCGAGCGCGAGAACGACCGCTTCCGCAAGCTGTTCCATCAGACGTTCGGCATCCAGCTCGTGGCGACCAACCCGCTCGACCTGCTGGGGGACGAGACGCTCGCCCATGGGCTCGAGCAGACCGGTGGCTCGGAGCTTCGCATCGGACCCGAGCGCCGCATCGTAGACACCGATCGCTTCGGCGAAGACGACGAAGACGAGGAGGTGGGCTTTGGATGAGCGTCCGCTGCTGCAGCACCTGCCGGCCGAGTTCCTGACGTGGCTCTGGTTCGCGAGCATTCGCGACGGTGGGAACATGAACCTGGGCGGGGAGATCGGCTGGATCGACGTCTGGGTCGACGACCGCATCGCCTTTCGCGCGGCGGGGGACGACAAGCCCCGCGCCGTGATGACGGGTGAGAACACGGCCGAGGCCATCGAGGCGCTCGCCGCCCTGGCTGGTGGCCGGCTCGTCAAGGAGCTCCGTATCTGCATCCGCCGGGAGGATCGGGAGTTTGCGCTCACGCTGAAGAACCCGACGTTGGACCTGACCCAGGTCAAGCTCCCGGGGGCCGTCAGCGGCGACGAGGCGATCTACGACCGCATGGGCCTGTACGAGGAGCTCACGTTCATCGTGGCCGGTCTGCTGCGGAAGTTCGCCGGCGAGCGCACCGCGGAGAGCTGGGACGAGGCCACGCTTCCGGCCATGCGCGCGTGGGTCCGCGACGGCGTCGGGGGTTGACACTCGATGGACCGGCGTTAGTCTCGGAGGCGCTCTCTCGCTGCGGTGAGGGACCCCTCGGGGAAGGGCGCGGTTAGCTCAGCTGGATAGAGCGCTGGCCTCCGGAGCCAGAGGCCACAGGTTCGAATCCTGTACCGCGTACCACCTCCCCCGACCGTCTCCCTGAGCCTGCTTGCTCCGGTGTGCGATAGACTTCCCGGCATCACGCAGGGGTGCTGTGAAGGTCCGATTCTGGGGCGTCCGCGGTTCCATTCCCGTCCCGGGATCGCACACCGCTCGCTATGGAGGCAACTCCTCGTGCGTCGAGGTGACGCATGGCGACGCGGTCTTGATGTTGGACGCGGGCACGGGTGCGCGCGACCTCGGGCGTGACCTGTTCAGCCGGTCGACGCGCGAGATCGACGTGCTGTTCACGCACTTCCACATGGACCACGTGTTCGGCTTCCCGTTCTTCGGACCGGTCTACGCCCCGGGCTACCAGGTCCGCGTGAACGTGCCGGCGTTCTCGGCGGGAGAAGCTCGTGAGCGGCTGGCCCGGTACAGCAACGGCGTCTACCACCCCGTGCGTCTGCGCGAGATGCCGGCGGACCTGTCGTTCACTGCGGTGCAGCCCGGGCGCGCGTTCGAGCGGGGACCGTTCCGCATCACGGCCGTGCGCCTGAACCACCCGGGTGGCTCGGTGGGCTACCGGATCGAGGCCGGCGAGTCGGTGTTCGTCTACATCACGGACACCGCACCGCTTGCCGCCCCCGGGGAAGGGGCCGCAGCCGGCCAGCCCCCGAACAAGCTCGAGCAGGCGCTGCTCGCCGCGATGCAGGACGCCGACCTGGTCGTCTTCGACACGATGTTCAGCTTCGACGAGTACCTGGAGAAGATGACCTGGGGCCACAGCTACCCCGAGTACGCGGTCGAGCTCTGCAAGGTCGCCGACGTGAAGCACCTGGTCCTCTTCCATCATGCGCCCGACGCGTCCGACGACGAGCTCGACGAACAGGCCGCCCAGTGGACACCACACCGCGAGCCGCTCGTCACGCTCGCGCGGGAGGGTGACGTGCTCGACCTCGAGGGGTGACCCAGTGGATCGATGAGGTGTACCTGAACGGGGTGCTCAGCGGCATCCTTCTCGGGCTGGCTGGACTGTGGCTGCTCTGGGTCGTCAACGCTCTGTGGCGTTCGACCCTGCGCCCGTTCGCCGAGGGCGCGCCCTTCGCGATGCGCCCGTCGGGATGGCGTGCGCGCTGGACGGGCGAGGGGATCGTCGACGGACGCGCCGTGAACGTCGAGCTGCGCGGTGGGCTGAACGGGCCCGTCGCCATCATCGACCGGGACGACGAGAGCCGCCGGGTCCCACTCGAAGGCGAGGGCCCCGACGGCTGGCTCGAGCGGCTGTGCTGATCAGGCGCTGAGGGACTGGACCTCGCGCGCCGTGCGGCGTCGGGCGTCTCCGTCTCGCGCGTGGCCGCGAAGCTTGTCGAGGACCTCGTTGAGGCGGGCGGGAGCGTGCTCGCCGGGCAGGCTGCGGGCCAGCGTGAGACCCAGGCGGGCCTCCTCGAGGTAGGCCAGCGCGTAGTCCTGCATCGACGCACAGCGCTCACGCTCCAGCCGGAGCTGGTCGGCGTGGGACAGCAGCTTCTTGAGGTGCTCGGCGGTCGCCAGGCGGCGGTCACGCAGGAACTCGTCCTTGGACTCGTCGGCCTCGAGGATGAGCATCTCGATGCGGTCGTTCAGGTCGGCGTCGTCCACGGCGGACAGGTCCTGGCTGAGCGTCTGGATGCTCTGGGCCAGCCGGTAGACCCAGCTGACGACCTCGTGCAGGCCCTCCATCATCTCGCGGTCCGGCTTGGCTGCACGCAGCAAGGCGTGCAGCTCGAGGGCCCGGTGGACTGGGGGGCGGTAGGGCTGGGCCAGAGTGGCCTCGACGGCCTTGGCCGACGGGACGAGCGACTGGGCCCGGAACTCGACGAGGCTCGGCACGATGGCCAGCGCGGCGAGCAGGCCGACCAGCGCGAAGCCGATGACGGGGTGGAGGCCGAACAGCGCGCCACTGACGAGCAGGACCGCAGCCATGCCGGCCGCCGCGGTACCGGCCAGGGCCCCATTGGCGAGGTCGAGGCGGGTCGAGTCCTCGGTGCGCACGTAGGCGCCGAGCGCTCCGACGGACGCGCCGGCAAGCAGGACGGCGGGGATGCCCATCGGGCTGGCCCAGGCGAGCCCGGCGCCGAGCACCAGCAACAGCGGCGCCCACAGGAACTTCCGAGGGGCGGACGCGAGCATGCCGATGCCGAGGGCTGCGCCGAAGACGACGCTGGGCGAGCTGTGCAGCCAGCCCATGAATTCGGCCCACGCGAACGTGCAGGCGAAGCCACCGGTGAACGCGGCGAGCTCGATCGCGACGCGGCGGGGGCCACCGTCGCGAAGGGCGAGCGTGCCGTGAGCGGTCGGTGCGAGGGCCTCGGAGGTCCGAGACTCAGTAAGCCCAGTCACGACCGACCTCCTTGTTCATCTTGATGTTGTAGCGACCCTCGTCCGTCTCGGGCTCGAAGGCCTCGTACTGGACGTTCTGCTCCTCGAGGGCTGCGGCGCGGTCCTCGAGGCGAGGGGAGCTGTACCGACTGGCCGCCATGCCCGCGACGAGCGAGCTGGCATCGAGCAGATCGACGCTCTTCTTCCGGTCGCCGTTCTGGTACGCCGAGGCGGCCTGCTGGGCGAGGTCGCCGGCCTCGGCCTCGTTGCCGAGGATGGCCAGTTCGCGGTTCACGGTCTTCTCGACGACGAGGCGGTTGTTCTCGACCGAGGCCGTCACGTCGATGGGCTGGAGCGCCCCGGCCGACTCGGACACCTGGACGACGCCCGCCAGGTGCTCGGTGCCGACGCCGGTGGCCCGCATGCGGACGCGCGCCACCACCTTGCGGGTCTGGCCGCCGTAGACATCGCCGATCCAGATGCGGAAGCCATCGTCGATGACCTGCTCGTCGTAGCCATAGACGTCGATGAGCTCGGTGCCCTCGAGGTCCACATCGACGGAGACGCCGCTGGCGGCCACGGTACTCATCTGGTGGAGCTCCTCGCGGAAGACGCCCGCGAGGGTGTCCGCATCGCTGACGAAGCGGTAGGTGCCGCCGCCGCGGTCGGCCATCTCAGCGAGCAGGTCCTCGTTGTAGTCGAGGCCCAGTCCGATGGTGCTGACCCGGACGCCGCCGTCGTTGTCGCGCGAGGCCAGCGAGCTGAGCTGCGAGAGGCTCGTGACGCCGACGTTCGCCTTGCCGTCGGACAGCACGATGACGCGGTTCACGGCGCTGTCCGAGGCGACGCCGCTCAGCTGGGAGAGGCCGACGCTGAGGCCTTCGTAGAGGTTCGTGCCGCCGCCTTCGCTGACCGCGTCGATCGAGCGGATGAGCGAGCTGCCATCGAGCACCTGGCTCATCGGGACGCGCACCTGCGCGCGGTCCGAGAAGGTGATGAACGAGAAGTGGTCGTCGGCGTCCAGCGCCTCGACGAGTTCGCGGGCTGCGGCCTTCGCGTGCGTCATCTTGCCCCGCTCGCCCATGGAGCCGGAGCGGTCCATGACGACGGAGACGTTGACGGGTCGGGCGCTCTCACCCTCGACGTCATCGGCCGCGATGGTGATGACCATCAGGCGCTCGACGGTCTGGCCATCGAGCACGGCGGGGTGGTCGAGGCCGGCGGTGACGTGCAGGTTCCCGATGTCGATCGGCACCGGGGACACGTCCAGGACCACGGGGTCCTGGTGCGTGGGGACATCGACCGGCAGCTCGGGGGACGAGGTGCTCGCTCGGAGGTCGGGGGCGACCAGGGCGGCCAGGGCGGCGACGAGGCCGAGGCCTGCGGTGAGATGCCAGCGCTGCATGAGGACTCCATGACGGACGAAGAAGAGACGGTCTCTGAGCCGACAACGAGCCTCCCAGGCGGTTCCTTACACCCTGTGCGGAGAATGTGTCTTTGTCGCGGGATAGAGGCCGGCCGTGCTCACTTTCCTCCTGGTGCTCGCGTGTCTTCCGCACACTCCCGAGCAGGTCGTCGCGCTCGCGGATCAGGCCGAGGAGGATCCTCGTGACCTGGAGAAGCTGGTCAAGACGCTGGCCTCGGATCGGGACGACGTGTGGCAGGCCGCCTACCGCGAGCTCGTGGCCTTCGACCGGGACGCGGTCCCCGCGCTGCGCGCCGAGATCATGGGCAACGACGACGCGGCCGGGCGGGCGCTGCTGGTCCTGGGTGATCTGGGCTACGCCGAGAACTTCGACCTGATTCGCGCTGGGTCGGACGTGCCCGGGCTCCGTCCCTACGCCGATCGAGCGTTCGAGATCGCCGAGCTGGCGCTGTGGGACCGCATCGACGCGGATCCGTCCGTCACGCTCTGCGACGACTACCTGGACTGGTTCCCCCGCGGTCCCATGGCAGCGGATGTAGAGAGCCTGCGGTACCAGCTGGCTGCGGACGAGGCGCTCCGGAGCCTGGGACGCTCGGCCTCGGACAGCGATCTCCTCGCGCTGGTGCGTCGGTTCCCTGGGACCGCCGCCGAGCGCCGATGTCGGGAGATCCTGGCCTCGCGCTCACTGGACGCGGCCGAGGACGCGATCGTCGACGGCATGCCCGAGCGGGCCCTGGACCACATCGCTCGCGCGGCCGAGCTCGACGACCAGCTCGACACCCGCCCCATCGAGGCGCGTGCCCGCGAGGCGCTGGGACGACGGGCCGCCTCCCGTGCCCAGCTCGACCAGGCGATCGAGGAGCTCGAGCACGCCCGCCGGCTCGGTGGAGCGGACCCGATGCTCCTGGCAGGGCTCTACCTGAAGCGGGCACGGACGCGGTTCGAGCGGCTGCAGGCCGCCGGCGCCCTGCAGGACCTGGCCCGAGCCGAGGAGCTCTCCGACGCTGTCTCCAGCGCGGTGGTCGAGCTCCGTCAGCGCGAGGCCGACGCTCTGCTCACCGAGCTGAAGGAGCGCGGTCGAGGCCGCGGTTCAGCGGCTCACGCGCTCGCCTATGCGGGCGAGGGGTATCGGCGGACGGCCGAGGCCGAGGTCCTCTCCGGGCTGTCCGAGGGCGACATCGCGCCGCTCGAGGGCCTGATGCTGGGCGTTCGGGGCGAGTGGGGGACGCTCGAGGGCCGCCTTTGGGGCATGTCGGTGCTCGACCAGGCGCTCCAGAACCAGGACGCCGCGATCCGGACGCTCATGGACGACGACGGCCGGCTGGCCCGGGCGCTGTCGCCGGACGACGTCTGGGCCCGTGACGCGCGCGTCGAGCGCCGTGAGCTCCTGGCCCGCACGAGCGCGTATGAGCGCACCGTCACGCTCGCCCGCGAGGAGGTGCGCGCTGGCGGACGCATCCTGTCGCCGCTCCCCAGCACCGAGTCCCTGTCCGACGCGACGCTCGCCGAGCTCATCGCCGATGGCGCCTCGCCGCTGGAGCGCACCCGCGCGATGTTCCAGCGCGTCCAGCTCATGCGGCTGGCCCTCCAGGCTCCGGAGCGGGTCGCGAGCACCCCCGCCGAGCAGATCGCAGCGGGCCTCCTGGTCGATCCACCGGCGGGCCTCCTGGGACTCGCCGTCCTGGTGGCGACCCCCCACCCGAACAGCATCTCGTCAGCTCGAGAGGACGCGCGGCTGGCTCTTCGCATCCAGTCCGGCGTTGCGGACGAAGCGACGCTGTCCCAGGCGCTGACGGTGCTGTTCGGGGGCACGCGGCTGTTCCTCGACGCGGACCCGGGGCTTGATGCAGTCGACGTCTACATCGTCGATGGCGGCTCCGAGCTCGCGTACCTGTCGCTGTCACGCGTCTCGGCAGGCCGATTGAACTGGAACCTGATCGAGTCCGAGGCCCCGTGGTCGACCGACCACCTGCCGTTCGTCCTGGATCAGCGCATCCCGTAGAGGCGCTTGTCGTCCACCGAGTCCAGCAGAATGTAGTCAGCGGCTACAAGTCCTGACTCGACCTCGTCCGCGTCCCGAACGAGGTCGGTGTGGACCACGACGTAGGGAGCCTTCCCTTCGCTGGTCTCGACCTGAACGCCGACGCCGTTGAAGTCCGGCGCCCACACGCTCGCCTGGCCGTGCCCGGCCTGCTGGTAGAGGAACCAACGCGCCCACGGACGGGACGGGTTGATCCGACCCGGCTCGACGGCCATCGGACCAGGGATGTCGCGTACGGGACCCTCGACCTGGGCGTAGATCGGGTGGAAGTCGGCCGGAGCCGAGGGGAGGATGGGCTCGACCGGTGACAGCAGCAGGCCCTCGACCACGATCAGCGGAGCCAGCCAGGCGCCGTGCTTCCACCGGTCCGCAGCCAGGCCCGCGAGCCCTGCGAGGATCAGGATGGCTCCGGCCATCAGGCGGTACGGGAAGCGCAGGGACGACAGCCCGGGCAGCAGGTACCAGGGGCCCCAGCCCAGACTCAGCACGGCGAACAGGACGAGACCGCCGACCTCCCAGCGGCGCTCCTTCGCCACGAACGCAGCCGCGATGGGGGCGAACAGGCCGATCCAGCTCGTCTTGGCGAACGGGTTGTCGGCCAGCCAGCCGGGCATCCCCGGCATGAGCGACGTCCCCATCATCCGCTGGACCTCGGGCCCGACACCTGCAGACCCGGGGAACGCGCCGGCGAACGCCCAGACGAACGGGAACGATAGCGCCAGCCCACCCAGCGCCTCGGGCCAGGCCCGCTTCCCCAGCAGCAACGCCAGCAGACAGGCGACCGCGCCCAGGTACCAGCTGGAGACGATGACGAGCGCGAAGGCCAGGGCTGAGAGCCCGCGGCGGCCGGCCAGGTGGGCCCAGACGAACAGCGGGAGCGTCCAGCCGTCCAGCCCCTCGACGATGCCCTCGACCGCGTAGCCGTGGAAGAAGGGCGCACAGCCGTACACCGCCGCAGCGACCAGGGCGCCACGGTTCTGGAGCCCCCAGGCCCGAGCGGCGCCGAACGTCACCAGGGGCGTCGCGATGCGCGCCAGGAGCACGGTGACGTTCCAGGTCGCGGGGACGCTGAACACGGCCAGGAGCGGCCAGGCGAGCCAGCCGTGCAGCGGGCTCGAGTAGTAGAACGGCATGCCGCCATCGAGCGCGGCCAGCTGGTCGGTGTGCAGCGGGAGTCCCGGCTGTTCGCTCGCGAACCACCACAGGCCCCAGACCGACGGGTACAGGTCCGTCCACGGCGAGCCGATGAGGTCGCCGTTCCAGATCGCGGGGAGCGCCGGGAGCACCGCCCAGGCCAGCGCCAGCGCGATGACCGGCAGCCAGGAGCGGATCAGAAGATCCCGAGGTTCTCGAGCCCCTCGCACCACTCGGTGTAGATGCGGCCCTTCACCGAGCCGGACGCCTTGTGCTCGCCCGTCCGCTCGTCCGAGTAGGGGAACGTGCCCTCCCACTCCTTCAGGCTGACGTCGAGGACCATGCTCTCGGCCCCCTCGTCGTGCCACAGCATGTTCAGCGTGCCCTTCCAGGCGCCGGCGTCGTAGTACTCGCCGGACCAGTAGTAGCCGGCGTCGCCGCCGCTCTCGTACTCCCAGGAGCCGTCGCCGTAGGCGCAGGTGGCGTTCACCGTCGCACCGCTGTCGGTCTGGAGGTCGTAGGACTCGAGCTCCATGCCCCCGACCTTGCTCAGCGTCAGGTTGCAGTGGCCGGGGGTGAACAGCGACGTCGGGTCGGGGTCCGAGATCTCCTTGTCGAAGACCGCGGTCAGCGTGTCGCACGTCGCGTCCGGGTTGCTCGACGCGTAGACGAACACGGCGTTCTCACTGCTGAACGAGAACGCCTTCTGGATCGCCACGGATCCCGTCAGCGTGCCGTCCCGCAGGTCGATGTTGCCCGCTGCATCCGAGACCGGGACGTCGGTGTCCGCATCGGTGTCGGTGTCGGTGTCGGCGTCCGCATCGGTGTCGGCGTCGCCTTCGGGCGTGCTGTCCGTAGTGGTTCCGTCGGTGTCTTTGTCGCCGCAGGCGAGTGTCAGTGCGAGAACTAGGCTCATGGGGTGTCTCCGTCGGCGGAGTGTGACTCCTTGCCCTTCCACAGTCCACCCAGCGACAGGCCTTCCGTCCACATCGCCAGGAGCCCGGTCGCGGTGACGGGTATGAAGGACACCGCCCAGAAGACGATGGCGAAGGCCTTGGCCGGGGTCCCGTCGACCGACCACAGCAGCATCGTCTTCTCGATGGCGACGTGGAAGACGCCGAAGAACCCCGGGGCCTGGGGCACGGCGACGGTCAGCGCAATGGCGACCGCGGTGAAGCACGCGGCGCCGAGCGGGAGAGCCAGCTCGAAGGCCTTGAAGAGCACGTAGATCGCCAGCGCGCCGTTGAACCAGATGGCCATCGACAACAGCGCTGCCTGCCACAGGCCATGCGGATCGCGGGCGTTGGCGAGGCCCTCGACGAAGCCGTCGAACAGCGAGTCGAACTTCCGAGCGACAGGGGCCGGAGCGATCGAGGTGATCTTCCGGAAGATCGCCCCGGCGGCGGCCCCACGCGAAGCCAGGAAGAAGAAGACGAGCATCGCGCTGAACGCGACCGCCCCGAAGATCCCGCCGTACGTCTTCAGGTTGTCGACCAGGACGGCGTCGGTGGCGCTACGTCCGGGGTCATCGGGGAGGACCAGCACCATGGTCATCAGGACGCAGATGAGGCCGAAGATGTCGTAGACGCGCTCCATCACCGCCGTGGCCACGACCTGGGGGATCCCCACGCCGGTCTTCTGAGCGGCGACGAGCGGCTTGGCGATCTCACCCGCACGGAGCGGGAGCAGCGTGTTGGCGGCTGCTCCGATCACCGTCGCGACGAAGAGATCGCGGATGCGAGCGTTCGGAGCGAGTGGCCGCAGCAGCACCTTCCAGCGCAGCGCTCGAAGCACGAACTCGCCCAGCAACAGACCGCAGGCGGCCACCACGGGCAGCACGAGGACGCTGCTCAGCGCCTCCCCGAGCGCCCCCCAGTCGACCGACCAGAGGAACAGCACCGTGCACACGACCGAGATGAGGATCCCCAGCAGTGTCTTCGCGTCGAGCCGTCTTGCCACGGGCGGAGCCTACCAAGGGGCGCTCCGTCGCATTAGGTCGCCCCCCGACACCCTCGGAGTTCCCTGTGAAGCACGACGTCGCCGGACTGGGCAACGCCCTGGTCGATGCCCTGGTCCGACTGCCCGATGACGGCATGCTCGAGACCCTCGAGCTCAATCGTGGCCACATGCACCCGAAGCCCCACGACCGCTGGGAGGCGGACTACGCCAAGGTCGAGCACCTGGGCCCGGACGTGCAGTCCGGCGGCTCCTGCGCGAACACCATCGCGACGCTGGGGCTCATGGGCCTGTCTGCACGCTTCTGCGGCCAGGTCGGCGATGACGCCTTCGGCAAGCTCTACATGGACTCGCTGATCGACGCCTGTGGGGGCCACGCGCTGCAGCAGGGCACCGGCAACACCGGCAAGTGTCTGTCGCTCATCTCCGCCAAGGACGCCGAGCGGACGCTGGTCACGGACCTCGGGACCGCCGTCGAGCTCGCCGCGATCGGTCCGTTCGCCGACCTGATTACCTCGTCGAAGGTCCTGCACGTCACCGGCTACCTCTTCCTGGGTGGACCGATGGCCGAGGCCGCCTGGGAGGCCATGGACCACGCCAAGGCCGCCGGGATCCCGATCTCGCTGGACGTCGCGGATCCCTTCGTCGTCTCCACCGTGCGCGACTCGATGTGGCGCGCCGTCCGGGACTACGCCGACATCGTGTTCCTCAACGAGGAGGAGGCGCTCGCGCTCACCGGCAAGGAAGCCCACGAGGCGCTGGCCGAGGTCGCCGAGGTCTGCCGGACGACGGTCGTGAAGATCGGACGCCGGGGCTCGCTCGTGAACCACGACGGCAGCGTCCACCAGGTCGTGGTTCACCCCGTGGCTGCGGTCGACACCACCGGCGCGGGAGACAACTACGCCGCTGGCTACCTGTACGGCTGGTGCCAGGGCTGGGACCCGGAGCACTGCGGTGACCTCGGCTCGCGTGTCGCGGCGCTGGCCGTGGCGCAGCTCGGCGCGGTCGTCCGGGACCGAGCGGCCCTGCAGGTCGCCATCGAGGCCGCGCGGGCGTGAACGTCCCGATCGAGGTCGTCGAGGCCACCCGTGACCGCCGCTGTGCCCTGTTCGTCGGCCGCCGGGCGACGCTCGAGGCCGTCGTCGACTCGGGCGGCGAGTACCCGGACCAGAAGCGCCTGGCGCGGATGCTCAAGGGCCGGACGTCGATCCGCGAGGCGAGCGCCGCGTTCGAGGGACGACTGGGTCGCGCCGCGCTCATCGCGGTGCTGACGGAGCACCACGGGGCCGAGGGCACCGAGCCGGGCTCGTTCCACATGGACGCCGTGAAGCGCTTCCCGCGCATCTTCACGACGTGCTGGGACGATCTCCTGGAGCGGGCCGCAGACGCCCAGGGGATCGCGTACGAGGTCCGCTACGGCGGAGACCCCATCCCGCTGGCCGGGGACACCCTGCTGATCTACAAGATCTGGGGCGGGTTCGAGGCTCCGGACCGCATGGTCCTGACGGCGGGCGACGCCGGCAAGCTGGTCGACATCCGAAAGGACGTCCGACTGGTGGTCCGCAAGAACGTCTGCTTCTTCGTCGGCTACCGCCCGGACGAAGAAGACTTCGACCTCATCTTCGACGAGATCTCCGAGGCATACGGCGGCGAGCTCCCGCGCTGCCACCTGGCCGTCGCCCAGGGGAAGATCTCCGACTACCACTGGCAGAAGTGGGTGTGGCGAGGGCTCCTGCTCTTCATCGCCGACCCGTCCGAGGCCGCCCAGGCGCTCGCGGAGCAGGTCGATGCCTGATCTGCTCGAGCTGGGACGCCCGTCGAAGATCATCGGCATCGGCAGCAACTACCGGAAGCACGCCCTGGAGATGGGCCGGCCGCTGCCGAAGGTGCCGAAGATGTTCCTCATCGCCCCGAGCGCCCTCGTCGGGCCGGGCGAGTACATCGAGCTGCCTCCCGAGAGCGAGCGGGTCGACCACGAAGCCGAGCTGTGCGTCGTCATCGGTGAGCGAGCCCGGCGCGTCAGCGAGTCGGCCGCGCTGTCCCACGTCTACGGCTACACCTGCGCCAACGACGTCACGGCCCGCGATCTGCAGCGGCTCGACAAGGTCTTCGCGCGTGCCAAGGGCTTCGACACGTTCTGCCCGGTCGGTCCGACCATCGTCCGCGACCTCGACCCGCGCGATCTGCGGGTCCAATGCCGCATCGACGGCGAGCTCCGCCAGGACGGACGCACGAGCGACATGGTGTTCGGCGTCGCCGAGCTGATCTCGTTCGTCTCCCACGTGATGACGCTCGAGCCAGGGGACCTGATCTGCACGGGGACGCCGGCCGGCGTAGGCGCTCTGTCCGCCGGGATGACCGTCGAGGTCGAGATCGAGGGCATCGGGGTCCTGTCGAACCCGGTCCGCCTCCGCGCCGACTGACGTGGAGGAGTTCGCCCGAAACGCATCCATCGGTGGGGGGCTCCTCGGCTTGCTGGCCGTGCTCGGGCCCTGGCGCCGGTTCGCGCCGCTGGCTGTCGTTCCGGCCTTGGCTGCGGTGGGATGCGCCGTCGGCTTCGCGTGGGCTCCCGTCGATCCCGCGGCCTCTCCGAACGTCCTGACGCTGGTCCTCTGGCTCGTCCTGGGGCTCCTGGCGCGCGCCGCGAACGTCTGGCTCCCCCGCCAGGCTGGTGTGGCCGCGGTCGTGGGCGGACTGCTGCTCGGAGACCTGGCGACTGCGCTGCTGTTGGGTCCTCGGTGCAAGGACGGGGAGACGGCCATCCGGGTCGCGCTCGTCGCGTCGGGTGCGGCCATCGTGTCGCCCATCGGCACACCGGCCACCCTGATCCTCGGCACCTCGCCCGCACTGGTGGCCCTGGCGGTCCCGCTGGTGCTCGTCGCATGGCCGCGAGGCGAGCTGGATGGGGGAGGGAACAAGACGGCCCTGGGCGTACTCACAGGCCTCGTGGGCCTGATGCTGTTCCTCCCGGCCGACACCACGCCCTGGGTCCTGCTGGGTGGTTGCGTCCCGCTGCTCGGGATGGGACTGCGGAGCCTTCGCACGACGCCGGTGCCCTGGGGTCCGCTCGCCTGGGTCCTCGGCGCTGCGGTGCTGCTGACGAGCGTGGACCACGCCGGGACGCTGAACGAGGCCGCCATCGGCATCGAGTGGCTCTTCGGCATCGCTCCGGCAGCGACCCGGTATGGGTTGTTCGGAGTCGCCGCCCTGTCCGCCGCGGTGGCCGGCGAGGGCGCGGGTTCGCTCGCCGCAGCGGACCTGTTGAGCACGTTCCTCGAGCTCGGTCCCGCCCCTCGCGCCGCGCTCGTCGCTGGTCTGGGCATCGGAGGGCTGGGCCCAGTCCTGCTCGCCCGAGGAGACCATGCATGGAAGCCGCTCTGGCGGCCGTGGCTCCTGCAGCTCGGAGCGGGCGTCATCTGGGTGGCCGTCTTCGGTTAGGCCAGCGGCATGCGCCGTCCTCTCGCCCTGCTCGCCGTCTCCGCCGTCCTCCTCGCAGCGGCACCTCCGCCGCTCACCGGGACGAGCGGGATGGTCGCCGCGGACCACGAGCTCGCCTCGTGGGCTGGAGCCCAGATGCTCCAGAGGGGTGGGAACGCTGCGGACGCCGCTGTGGCTGCAGCGCTCGCGGCGGGAGTGGTACAGCCGGCGGGGAGCGGTATCGGCGGCGGTGGCTTCGCCGTGGTCGTGGACGGGACCGAGCGCACGGTGCTCGATTTCCGCGAGGTCGCGCCGTCGGCGGGCCACGCCGACATGTACCTGGACGAGTCCGGCGAGGTCGTCCCCAACCTGAGCCGCCTGGGTGGGCTGGCCGTCGGCGTCCCAGGAGAGCCGCGTGGTCTGGCGCAGCTGGCCGCAGAGCAGGGGAGCCTGCCGCTGCGCGACCTCGTGCGCCCCGCCCGGGAGCTGGCCAAGAAGGGCTTCGACGTCGAACACCACCTGCTGAAGGCGCTGGGCTCGAAGCCGCACATGGCTGCGCTGCTGTTCGCCGGCACGCCCGAGGCCGTCGCCCTGGGCCAGCGTGTGAAGCGCCCGGCGCTGGCGCGGACCCTGGATGCCTGGGCGCGCTCCGGCGGCGAAGCGCTGAACGTGGGCGCGCTCGCCGAGGGCATGGCCGAGTCCATCCAGTCCGCTGGAGGCGTGCTCACGCCTCAGGATCTGGCGGACTACGCGCCGGTCACGCGCGAGCCGCTCGTCGGGAGCTACCGCGGCTACACCATCATCACGATGCCGCCGCCCAGCTCCGGAGGCGCGGCGCTGCTCCAGGTGCTCGGCGTACTGGAGAGCCATGATCTCGCGGGGTTGGGTCACAACTCCTCGGACCATCTTCACCTCCTGGCCGAGGCGATGAAGCACGCGTACGCCGACCGCGCGGAGTTCATGGGGGACCCGGACTTCGTCGACGTTCCGGTCGACCAGATGCTGGACCCCGCTCGGATCGAGGCCATCCAGGCCGACATCTGGCCGACTCGGACGTTCCCCCTGGACCACTACGGGACGGTCGCGGCGCTCCCCGACGACGCGGGCACGCAGCACATCAGCGTCGTCGATGCCTCGGGCATGGCGGTGGCGCTCACGACGACGATCAACACCTCGTTCGGCAGCCAGGTCGTGGACGCGGCTTCCGGCGTCCTCTTCAACAACGAGATGGACGACTTCATCGCGCAGCCCGGCGTGCCGAATGCCTACGGCCTGGTCGGCAAGGAGAGCAACGCCGTCGAGCCCGGCAAGCGCCCGCTGTCCTCGATGACGCCCACCGTGGTGCTCGATCCGGAGGGGAACGTGGTCCTGGCGCTCGGGGCCTCGGGGGGCCCGTTCATCATCAGCTCGACGCTGCAGGTGCTCAGCAACGTGGTCGACTTCGGCATGGACCCCGAGCTCGCGGTCTCCGCCCCGCGCATGCACCACCAGTGGATGCCCGAGCTGCTGTTCATGGACCACGGCATGCCGGCCGACGTGCACCGGAACCTGCAGGCGCGTGGTCACACCATCAAGGAGATGGGCTTCTTCAGCAGCGTCCAGATCGTCGCGGTCGACGATGGCGAGTGGACCGGCGCCAGCGATCCGCGGAAGGGCGGCGGACCCGCGTTATAGGGCGGCGCTGACACGGGAAGCCCCATGTACAACCTGCTCATCACGCTCGGCCTCGCCGCCGTCGCCTTCGGCCTCGGGGCCCTGGGGGGCCAGTGGTACTACGGCTTCGCCCCGGCGATGCTCGTCGCTCCCGCGGCGTACTTCTTCCTGGCCCGGCGGTCGGGCAAGCAGCTCGAGGCCGTGATGGCCAAGGCCATGGACGACCTCCAGAAGGGGCGCCTCGAGGCCGCTCGCGAGACCATCACCAAGGGCTACGCGCTCGGAAAGTGGCAGTTCCTGGTCGAGAAGCAGATCCACGCCCAGCTCGGCGCGCTGGAGTACATCCAGCGCAACTACAAGAAGGCCCGGCCGCTCCTCGAGGCCTCCTGGAGCCGGAACTGGCAGGCGATGGGCATGCTGTCGGTCATGGACGCGAAGCAGGGCAAGCACGACGCCGCCATCGAGCGCTTCGACAAGGCCTCACTGCTCGCCAAGAAGGAGCCCATCATGTGGGGCGTCGCGGTCTGGCTCCTGCTGGACGCCAAGCGCACCGACGACGCCATGCGCAAGGCCGCGGAAGGGGTCGAGGCCCTGGACGGCAACGCCAAGCTCAAGGAACTCCAGGCGGCCATCGCCAACAAGAAGGTCAAGCGCTTCAAGTGGGGCAAGGTCTTCGGACAGGGTTGGTACCAGTTCTTCCCCGAGCAGGTCCCGCAGCAGCGGGGCCAGGCGGCCAACCAGCAGAACCCGCACGGTCGCAAGACGTTCCCGGCGCCGCGCCACGGTGGGCGCCCGCGCTGAAGAACGGGCTTCGGCGCTACTCCTCGAGCAGCGTCGCGCTGATGGTGCCCTGGGCCTCGAGCGTGCCGCTCGCGCCGTCCGTCGTCGACCAGTCGTCGGTCGCGGTGTAGTGGCCCGACATCTCGCCGCCCTGCCAGATCAGGTCCGCCTCGAAGGCGATCGAGTGGTCCGAGCGGTGCTCGCCGGTGTCGCCGAGCTCGGAGATGTCCGCGGTCCAGTCGCCGTTCGGGACCTTGAGCTGGAACCGGTTGCAGTTCACGTCCGAGGCCAGATAGCGCGCGTCCAGCTCCTGCCCGTCGACGAGCAGGTTGAAGTTGCCGCTGGCCGGGATGTAGCTCATCGTCCACGTCGACGAGCCGTTGTAGAACGGCGCGTAGGTGGGCATGTCGCCGACATCGTCGGGGGCGTGGCTGGTGACGGACGAGAAGACCTCGTAGGTCCCTGAGATCCGGTCCACATCGGTGCACTCATTCGAGCAGCCGAGAAGCGCGAACAGCACGGTCATGACAACGTCTCCTGCGGTCGGGGAGGCTACCACGGCCGAGCGAGAGCGGAGCGCAGTTGACCGGGGGCGCGCGCGTGCGCTAAACGCACACTCCCGACGGCGAGGAGTCCATGGGCAGCGGAATCGATCTTCGGACCTGGACCTACATCGACATCCTGCAGCCCCAGACGGCTGCGTTCGTCGCGACCATTTCCCGTGGCTACATGCCGCTGGTGGGCCAGGCGAGCCTGCTCGTCGAGGTGTCGCCGGGCATGGACGTCAACCGCGTCACGGACGCTGTCCTGAAGCGCACCTCGTGCACCCCGGGCATGCAGATCGTCGAGCGTCGCTACGGCGTCCTCGAGGTCCACCACGAAGACCAGGGGCAGGTCCGTGCGGCCGGAGACGCCATCAGCGACATCCTGGGCATCGCCGAGAAGGACCGGCTGAAGCCGCGCCTGGTGAGCGCGCAGAAGATCACGGGCCTCGAGGGGCAGCACTCGATGATCGTGAACCGGTTCCGGCACGGGAACTTCGTCCACGAGGACGAGACCCTGCTGGTGCTGGAGACCCATCCAGCTGGCTACGCGCTGCTGGCCGCCAACGAGGCCGAGAAGGCCGCGGACATCCAGATCCTCGAGTTCCTGTCCTTCGGCGCGTTCGGTCGCGTCTACCTGGGCGGCGGCGAAGAGGACATCGAAGAGGCGAGCAAGGCCGCCATCGCGGCGCTGGAAGGCATCGACGGGCGCGACAACCCCGGCGCCCCGGCCATCTTCTACTGAGTCTGTTCTCGCTGGGCCTGCAGGCGCTCCCGGGCCGCGTGCCCGGCGAGCACCACCCGCGGGTCCTCGGGGTATGCACCGATGAGCTCGTCGATGCGGGCCTCGTCCGGGCCCCGTCCGTAGTCGGCGTACAGGTCGAGGATGGCTGCCGCGATGGCCGCCTCGTCCTCGGTCGTGTCGCGTAGCGCGCGCCGGTAGCCCTCCCAGGCCGCGTCGGGGTGGCCGAACTTGGCCTCCTCCTCCGCCACCTGGAGGTTGGCCTTCCACGACCGCGGGTTGCGGTCCAGCTTGTGGCGGGCGGCCAGCAGCGACTCCGGGTCGCCGATCTGGACGCCCTCGAACACCCGCTCGGCGATCTGGTGCAGGCGCCGCGTGCGATCGGCCGAGCCGTGGACGTGCACGCGATGCACAGCGGTGCCCACGACGACCACCAGGGCATCGAAGACCTGGGGCTCGCCCGAGATCTCGAAGCGGAGCTGCACCCGGCGGGCCGGCCACCCGTCGACCTCGAGTTCGATGTCGTCGGTCCGGTCGACCTCGGTCCCGCCCGCTCGGACCTGGGCGATGAGGCCCTCGACGGCCTGCTCCGTGGAGAGTGGCTTGCGGTGGACCTTCGTGGTGGCGACCACCGTGCCGTCCTGGAGCGGACTCGTCCAGCCCCGGTCCTCGGTGAACGCCCATCCGGCATGCCAGCCCGTCGGCACACTGACCGTGAGCCCGGTCGCTGACGTCCGCTCATCGAGCTGGACCAGCCGCGGTCCCCAGGCGGCGATGGCACCGAGCGACAGCAGCCCCAGCGCGACGGCGACGCCACGCGTGATCCGGTTCCCTCGCCGGTATCGCTCAAACCCCTCGGGCTGGAGCCACGTGGCCATCGCGGCGCCCCCGATGAGCCCTCCCAGGTGGCCCCAGTTGTCCACCGTCGTGCTCAGCAGCCCCAGGCACAGCGGGTAGACCAGGTACGGCAGGATGGCCCAGCCGAAATACTTGCGAGCGAACGCAGGGAGCTGGTCCTCGTGCTTCCAGCCGATGACGACCGCCGCTGCGATCAGGCCGAAGTCGCCGCCCGAGGCCCCTAGGCTCGGCCGGCCCGGGCTCATCCACATCGACAGCAGGCCGCCCACGAACACGCTGAAGATGAAGATGGTGACCAGGTTCACACGGCCCATCGCGCGCTCGATGCTGCTGCCCGCGTACGCCAGGAACAGCATGTTGAGCGCCAGGTGCGTCAGGCTCAGGTGCAGGACGCCGTACGTGAGCAGGCGGTGGACCTCGCCAGCCTCCAGGACCGCCGGCGCCCAGTTGGTGCAGGTGTCGACCATCCAGTCGGCCACACCTAGGACCTTGGACGACAGGTAGATGCGGATCTGAAGCCCCACCAGCGCCGCGGTGACCAGGGGGGCAGCGGCGCCGACCCGGCGGGCGTAGGCCAGGTGCTCGGGATCGGCGAGCGTCTGGAACAGCTCCAGCGAGCCGACCGGCCGGAAGTCCTCGCCCGTCAGGACCTCCATGCGCACGAGGGTCTCGGCGGGAATCTCCCCCTGTCGGACGCGGCGCTCGAACTCGTCGAAGGGCAGCCGCTCGACGCCCTCGGGGCCCTGGACCTCGATGCTCACGGAGGCGGGCCCGAGCTCTGGATGAGGGCGACCAGGTGCCACGCGGTCACGCCCATGGCCGACAGCGCCAGGCCGTGCGTGAGGATGGAGAGCTTCTGCCGGCCGGTCACGAGCTCCGCCACCAGCGAGCCGATCGAGCCCACCACGAGCAGCACGACGACGATCCAGGGGAAGGGGAGCTCCGCCGGCTCGGGCTCGGTCCAGCCGTTGTAGAGCCAGTACCCCATCGCCAGCGGCCCGCCGGTGTACGCGACGGTCGGCGCGAACCCGATCGCGAACACGATCACGCTCAGGGACGAGGCGCGGTGAGCCCACTTCTGGATGCGGTTCAGCACCCGGTCACCCTAGCCGGTCGAGCGCCCAGCGCGCGTGCTCTTCGACGAGCGGTCCACGCTTCAACGCCCGCTCGAGGACGGGGATGGCCTCGCTCGAGCCCAGGTTGCCCAGGACCACGCACGCGTTCCGCCGGAGTCCATCCGGACCTGGACGCTTGATCGGCGAGCCGTTGAAGCGCTCCATCAGCGGGCCGTCGTCGAGGTCGATCAGCTCGGCCAGATCGAGCCAGGCGTGGCGCGGCGCGAGCGCCTCATCACCGGGTGGTGGCGCGGCGTTGTGCGGGCAGACCTCCTGGCAGACGTCGCACCCGAAGACCCAGCGACCGAAGCCGGCCCGGAGCTCCACCGGGATCGAGCCGCGGGTCTCGATGGTCCAGTACGAGATGCACCGGGTCGAGTCGAGCTCCCGCGCGTCGACGAACGCCTCGGTCGGACAGGCGTCCAGGCACCGCCGACAGGCCCCGCAGTGCTCGCGCAGGGGACCGGAGCCCTCGACCTCGAGCGCGACGGGGAGGAAGACGACGCCCAGGAGCATCCACGAGCCACGCGCGGGCAGGATCTGGACGCAGTTCTTGCCCGAGAAGCCCAAGCCAGCGGACTCGGACCAGGCGCGCTCCAGGATGGGCGCCGTGTCGACGCCGCCCCAGCTGTCGATGCCTTTGTGGCGCAGGTTGCGGCGCAGCTTGCGCAGTCGCTTGCCCAGGACGTTGTGGTAGTCGCGGCCCCAGGCGTAGCGGGCCACGCGTCCCGTCAGTCCGCCCGGGTCCGGGGGCAGCTCGTGGTGGTGCTCCAGGGCGAAGACGACGGCGGTGCGTGCAGGCAGACGACGGCGCGGATCGGCCCGGTCATCGCGACCTCGGGCCAGGTAGCGCATCTGTCCGTGGTGCCCGGATTCGAGCCACGCATCGAAAGCCTCGATGCGCGGGGCACGCTCTTCGACGGACACGGCGCGGACATGCTGCAGCCCCAGGGCCGCGGCCTCACGCTGGAGCAGTTCGGAGAGGTTATTCACGCTGCCCATTCTCTCGCGATCCAGTCCCTTCGAGGTTCCCTTGGTCCACGACGTCGTCATCTTCGGTTCCGGCCCCTCCGGCCACACCGCCGCGCTCTACACCTCTCGCGCCAACCTCAAGCCCGTCGTCTACGAGGGACTGCAGCCCGGCGGCCAGCTCACCATCACTACGGACGTCGACAACTTCCCCGGGTTCCCGGAGGGGATCATGGGGCCCGAGCTGATGGAGCGCATGAAGGCGCAGACCACCCGGTTCGGCGCGGAGTACCACCCGTGGACCGTCGTGTCGGTGGAGCTGTCCCAGTGGCCGTTCCAGTTCACGCTCGACAACGGCGAGGTCCACCACGCCAAGGCGATGGTCATCTCGACCGGCGCCGCCGCGCAGTACCTCGGCCTCGAGAACGAGACGCGCCTGCAGGGCTACGGGGTCTCCGCGTGCGCCACCTGTGATGGCTTCTTCTACGGCGGCAAGACCGTCGGCGTCGTCGGTGGCGGCGACTCGGCGTGCGAGGAGGCGACCTTCCTCACCAAGTTCGCCGAGGTGCACCTGTTCGTCCGTCGCGACGAGCTGCGGGCCTCGAAGATCATGCGCCAGCGCGTGTTCGACAACGACAAGGTCACGGTGCACTGGAACACCTCGGTCATCGACGTGCTCGGCGACAAGGAGGTCACCGGCGTCCGCCTCATCGACAACAAGACCAACGCCGAGAGCGACTTCGCGCTCGACGGGCTGTTCCTGGCCATCGGCCACAAGCCCAACTCCGGCCCGTTCGTCGAGTGGCTCGACAGCGACGAGACGGGGTACCTGCTGACCGCTCCCGACTCCGCCGCGACGAAGATCCCGGGCGTGTTCGCGGCCGGCGACGTCCAGGACCACACCTACCGCCAGGCCATCACCGCAGCGGGCTCGGGCTGCATGGCCGCGCTCGAGGTCGAGCGCTGGCTGGAGCACAAGGGCTACGAGTCGCTGTCTCGCCGCGAGGGCTTCTGAGAGAGGGACAACAGACCTGAGACTTGGCGAATGGTCGATCCGTGGGGACAATGTCTCCATGACCATCGCAGGACTCCCCGGCGCGAGCGACCCGAGCTTCCGAACGCGAGACAACGCGCTCGTGAGCTTCGACACGCTCGTGGGGAGTGTGGTCGACGCGCTCGATGAAGCGGGCCGGGACGTCTCTCACGAGGTGGTCAAGGCGACCATCCAGTGCGCTCGTCACGTCGTCTGCTCGGTGTCCGACCTGGATGGGGCGGGCCTCGCCGAGCACGTGATGCGCGACCTGCGACGCTTCCACATCCTGCTCGTGCAGCCACTGATCCTGGCGATCATCGCGTCGTACGCGCAGCTGGTCGCCGTCCTCGACATCGCCGAGGTCCACGAGGGGCGCTAGCCCTGGCTGAAGGACGAGCTAGAAGCTGACCTGCGTCCAGAGACGGGCGCTGTCGTTGCTGACCGCCGTCCCACCGCGCTCCAGGCGCAGGACGTAGCCGGCGCCGAGTCGGAAGTGGTCGTCCCACCAGTGCGAGGTCACGCCGAACGTGCCGAGCATGACGTCGTTGTTGTCGCTGGTGGACGTGTCCTCGTCGAAGATCTCGAAGCGAGCCGCCGGCTCCCACGTGTCGTTGACGGTGTATCCGAGCTGTCCGCCCGCACCCCAGCGCATCGTCTGCGCCAGGACGCCGGGCGCGGTGATGTCGGATGCGGTCGGCTTGATGGACTCGGCGTGGCCGTCCAACAGGAGCGAGAGACCGCCGGCCCGGACGATGACGTCGCCGCCGTAGCCCATGGTGCTCGTGGCGTACTCCATGTTGTAGAGGAAGTCGCCGCCGACACCGAGCGTCAGGCCCTCGACCGTCCCGTACGTCGAGTACGCGTCGCCGTCGCCGAGCGTGTACTCGGCACGCGCCGTCGTCAGCAGGCCCGGGTCGTCGTCCCCGAAGAGCGAGTTGTTGCCGTTGAACGCGCCGATGCGGACACGGGCGCCGGACTTCTGGATGTCCACGACGGCACCCACCTCGCGGAACGGCGCAAGGTGGTTGGCCTGGACCGTGCGCTCCTGGAAGGTGAGCTGGCTCGACGAGAACAGGTTCTCGCGCCCGTACGGGACCTTGGTCAGGCCGACGTCGATGCCGATGAGGTCGTTGGCCTGCGCGTGCATCGCGGCCTCGATGAGCTGGACGCCCTCGTCGCGCGAGCTGAACGCGTCGAAGCCCGAGCTCACGCCCACGATCACGCTGCCGCTCAAGCGACCGGTCTCGTCGGTCAGCGAGCCGCCGACGCGCCCGCGACGCACCTTGAAACCCATGTCGTCTTCGGGGTCGCCGTAGCCCGCAGGATCGCCCTGGGCGGCCTCGTCCATGTCGAACACCGTCGCCTGGACCTGGGCCAGCAGGTACGGGTCGAAGTCGGGACCCTCATCAGGGGCCTCAGAGGCAAACGCGGGCAGGACGAACAGCAGCATGGAGCACCTCGGACGCGCGTTACCTTAACGCCGCCATGCCCATCATCTACACAACGGGCCTCCTCGCCCTGATCTCCTGCGACAACCACACTCCCGAGTACGCCACCGCGTACGAGATGGAGGATCTGTCCGATGGGATCGGTGGGCCCAAGGCGCTTGCGCGTACCGGCGACTTCATCCTCGAGAACGAGACGATCCGGGTGGCCATCACCCAGCCCGGCGCCTCGATGGGGCCGAGCCTCTACGGCGGCTCGCTGATCGACGCGGACCTGAACCGGCTTGGCAGCATGGGCGGCGGCTTCGGCAACGACCGGCTCGCCGAGACCTTCCCCACGGTCAACATGAACGTCATGTACGCCGTGAACGAAGGCGACGTGGAGATCCTGGCCGATGGCTCGGATGGCGGCGCTGCCGTGATCCGCGTCAAGGCGGCCCAGGAGCCGTTCCTGCGCCTGCTCAAGGGGCTGTGGGCCATCATCGGCGCCCCCGACTTCAGCATCTCGACCGACTACATCGTCGAGCCCGGGACCAGCTGGGTCACGATGCGGACGACGGCGTACGACTGGCGGCCCGCGAACACCATCCCGTCCGACCCCAGCGCGCTGCCGGACGACTCGACGCTGCTGAGCTCGGCCGGCGAGCTCGATCTGCTCGGCTGGGCGGTGGAGACCGGCGCGAGCTTCGGCGACTTCTACCTGCAGGGCGGCAACGTCGACGTCTTCGCGCCCGGCATCGGGTTCGACGAGGACGGGGCGGTCCAGGAGGCGACCGCGGCGGGGCTCAACACCTTCCAGGCTCCCTTCGAGCTGGACTTCGTCGCGGGCACGGCCGACGGCATCAGCTACGGCCTGGCGGCGCTGGACGGGACGGTCCAGGTGCCGCTCTTCACCTCGTCCCAGACTGCCGCGTTCGGTGCAGGTATGGAGGGGACCCTCGGCGAGGACGACGGGCGCTTCCCGAACGAGATGGCGCTGACCTACGAGCGCGTGTTCGTGGTCGGAAAGGGCGACGTCGGCTCGGTCCTGGACGGCATCCTGGCGGCGCGAGGCGCGGACACCGGACGCATCGACGGCGTGGTGGTCGAGGAGGGCACGCTCGAGCCCGTCAGCGGCGTGTCGGTCTTCGTGTACGTCGCGGGCGAGGAGGCGCCGTACTCCCAGTGGGAGACGGACGTCGGCTGGGACGACGACAGCCCGGACGGCAGCTTCGGCGGCACGCTCCCTCCCGGCGACTACGAGCTGGTCGTGCACGAGTCCCAGAACGGGACGGGGCCACGCGTCCCCATCACGGTCGGCAACAAGACCGAGAAGAGCGTCTCGCTCGTGGCACCGCGGGCTGGCCTCGCCGGCTTCACCGTGGTCGATGAGACCGGCCTGCTGGTCCCGGCCAAGCTGACCATCGCTCGGAACGACGGCGACAGCAGCCGCGACCCGGTCCTGGGCGACGGCTACATCGCCGGCATGCCCGAGGCGGTGGTGTTCAGCCCCTACGGTCAGACCGAGATCATGCTGCCCCCCGGCAGCTACACGGCGTACGCGACGCGTGGGCCCGAGTACGAGCTGGCGTGGGTCGACTTCGAGGTGAGCGCCAGCAGCCCCATCGAGCTCGAGCTCCAGGTCATCCGCTCGGTGGACACGACCGGCTGGGTCAGCGCCGATCTGCACGTCCACAGCGATCCCTCGCACGACTCCGGCGTGTCGGCGCACGAGCGCATCTACACCATGGTCTCCGAGGGCGTCGAGTTCGTCGTGCCGACCGACCACGACTTCGTCTCGGACTTCCGGCCCGTCGTCGAGGAGACCGGCCTCGGGTACTGGATCTCGACCGTCCCCGGCGTCGAGGTCACCACCGTCGAGGTCGGCCACTACCTGGGCTTCCCCGTCCAGCACGACTACCTGCTGAACGCCGGCGGGGCCTTCGACTGGACCGACAGCAACCCGAACCAGATGCTCGACGACCTGGTGGCGCTCGGCGACCCGATGGTCGAGACGCCGGTCACGTTCGTCGCCCATCCCCGCGACGGAATCCTGGGGTACTTCGACCAGTTCGGGTTCTCGCCCTACGGTGGAGAGGTCGGCGAGCCGCGCATCGACACCCCCATCCTGGCCATCACGAACCCGCTGCTCGCGGCCAGCAACTTCCAGACCGAGTTCGACGCGCTCGAGCTGTTCAACGGCAAGCGCATGGACTTCCTGCGCACCCCGACCGAGCCCGAGCTCACCGGCTACAACGACGGCGAGGACGTCCAGGGCTGGGACATCGTCGAGCGGACGCTCGAGGAACAGGCCGACCTCGACGCGGGGACCTACACCCTGGGCTACGGCGTCCACGGCCAGATCGACGACTGGTTCACGCTCATCAACCTGGGCTACCGCTACACCGCCATCGGCAACTCGGACACGCACGGGAAGACCAGCGTCGAGTCGGGCTGTCCCCGCAACTACGTCGTCTCCAGCACCGATCAGCCCGGGTTCATCGACCCGGTCGAGCTCGCGGAGAACGTCCGCGACGGCCACGTGGTCGCCTCGTACGGCCCGTTCGTCGACTTCACCGCCGACGGCATCGCCATCGTCGGGGACGACCACATCCCGGACGGGCCGGTCACGTTCAACATCGAGGTCCAGAGCCCGACGTGGTTCGACGTCGAGCGCGTCGAGCTCTACCGGAACGGCGTGCTGATCGAGGTCTGGACGGACCTCGACCCCAGCGAGATCACGAACCTGGTCGCCACGTACGAGGACGAACCGGCCATCGACTCCTGGTACGCGGTCATCGCGTCGGGATCGGGCTCGCTCGAGCCGATGTACACCCCGGTCGAGTACGCCCCGGTCGAGCTCCAGGACGTCGTCACCGAGGCGCTGTCCGAGGTCGACGCGGTCGGCGCGCTGCTGTCGGAGTCCCCGGAGTACCCGCGGACCTACCCGGTGCATCCGTTCGCGCTCACGAACCCGATCTACATCGATCTCGACGGCGACGGCTTCGACGCCCCCGGTGTGCCCGAGTTCATGCTGAACGAGCCGCTCGATCCCGCCGAAGCGGTCGAGGAGTAGGTCTACTCGACCGAGACCTTCTGCGGTGAGAACCCGCTCTTGTAGGTCAGGTCCGAGCCGCCCGAGCGCGGGGTCGCCTTGAGGTAGTACTCCAGGCTCTTGCCGGCGTAGCTGGCGTCGATCTGGACCTGGCCCGAGTAGGCGCCGCCGCTGCCGAAGAGCGTCTTCTGGGCGTAGGTGCCGCCGGTCGACTTGGTGTAGAGCGTGACCTTGTAGTCGTCGCCCGGCAGCCGGAACGAGAGCGTGACGGTGCTGCCGACGGTCGGGCTACGCGGCGGGCTGTGCTGGACGCCCTTGAGCTTCACGACGGGCGCCGTGATCACGGGGTCCTTCTCCACCGGGTCCTTCACCACGACCGGGTCCTTCACCACGACCGGATCCTCGATGGGTTCCTCGACGACGACGGGGTCCTCGATGGGATCCTCGACCACCACCGGGTCCTCGACGACCACGGGGTCCTCGACGATGGGGGCCTCGACCGGGTCCTGCGTCGCGAACCACAGCCCGCCACCGAGCCCCAGGACGGCGACGAGGCCGCCCAGGATGAGGCCGACGGGAGCACGCGCCGGGGGCGTGACGGGAGGCGCCGGCTCGTCGATGGCGGACAGCCCGGTGGGGTCGTCGTCGACGTCCTCGTCCGACAGCTCCTCGTGTTCGGAGTCCTCGGGCGGGAACGAGCCGTCCGCCAGGTCCGGGACCATCGTCTCCAGCGCCGGTGTGCTGGGCTCGACGGGGTTGCGGCTGTCCTGGACGAGGCCGGTGCCCCCCACGGCGTGACCGGGGAGTCCGGGCAGGGGCTTCAGCGGCTGGGAGCGCACGAGAGGCGGCGAGCCGGCGGGGTCGTCGGGGAGGGCTTCGAGCACCTCGCGCAGGGCGGCGCTCATCGAGCGGGCGCTGTCGAAGCGGTCGTCCCGGTCGTACTTGCAGGCCTTTCGGATGAACTCGGCGACACCCTCGGGCAGGCCAGCCAGCAGTCGGGCGTCCATGTCAGCGACGAACAGGTCGACCGGCGTCTTGTCCGTCAGCACCGCGTAGAGGGTCGCCCCGACCGAGTACAGGTCGGCGCGCAGATCGACGCTCTTGGCGTCGACGCGCTGTTCGGGCGCCATGAAGCCCCAGGTGCCCATCACGGCCCCCGTCTTCGTCATGCCGTCGTCTTCCTCGTCCTGGCGCATGCGGGCGATGCCGAAGTCGGTGATGCGGACGACGCCGTCCGAGGCCAGCAGGATGTTGTGCGGCTTGATGTCGCGGTGGACGACGCCGCGGTCGTGCGCGACGGTCAGCGCGTCCAGCATGTCGAGCGTGACCTGGCAGGCCATGCGCGGGGGCAGGGGGCCGTCGTTCTTCACCCGATCCAGGAGCGAGCCGCTGTCGACCAGCTCCATGATGATGTAGACGCGGTCGCCATCCGCGCCGACGTCGTAGACCCGGACGATGTGCTTGTGCTCGAGCAGGGCCATCGTGCTGGCCTCGCCCTCGAACCGGGTCCGGAGGCTTCGCTTGCGCGCCAGGGCCGGGCTCAGGATCTTGACCGCGCGCTGCACCTGCAGGCGGCTGTCGTACGCCCGGTACACCGTGGCCATGCCGCCGGCGCCGAGTACGTCGATGAGCCGGTAGCGGCCGTCGGCAAGTGGCGGCGCGGCCTCGCCCATCGGGCCTCCGTTCGAGCGCCCAGAGTGTAGGGCCAAGCGCGTCTAACGGCTATGTTCGGTGGGTGCTCCTGCTCCTCTCGACGCTGTCCTGCACCGATGCGGTGACCGACACGGCGGCCTGCGAGGCCGAGACGGTCTACCGGGACCAGGACGGAGACGGGTACGGGGCCGAGGCGGACTGGGCCCACGCTTGCCGCGACGCCGGCTGGGTGCTCCTGCCGGGAGACTGCGACGACAACGACGCCACGGCCAGCCCGGACGGCGACGCGGGCTGCGACTGCCTGGACGCTCCGGCGACGACCACCTGGTACGCCGACGCGGACGGCGACGGCGCGGGCGACGACGACGACGCCATCGATCAGTGCGGGGCGCCCGAGGGGTACGTCGCCATCGGTGGTGACTGCGCGCCGACGGATCCGACCATCGGTCCGCTGGCCGAGGAGGTCTACTACGACGGCGTCGACCAGGACTGCGATGGCAAGAGCGACGACGACGCGGACGGCGATGGCTTCGACGCCGCCGAGATGGGGGGAGACGACTGCGACGACGCCGACCCGGGAGTGAGCCCCGACCAGGCCGAGGTCTGCGACGCGGACGGCGTGGACGAGGACTGCGACGGCCTGGTGAACGAGGACGACCCGGACGCCCGCGACTGGCGCACCTGGTACGAGGACCTGGACGGCGACGGACACGGCACCGAGGCCGGAGAGCTCGTCGCATGCAGCCCGCCCGAGGGCTACGCCGAGGCGAGCGACGACTGCGACGACACCAAGGCCTCGGTCAGCCCGAGCGTCGAGGAGGTCTGCGGCAACGGCCTGGACGACGACTGCAACGAGGAGGCCCTGGAGTGCGGTCCCAGTGGCGACGTGGACGTCGGCACCGCCTGGACCTGGTCGGAGACGAGCGCGACGGGAGCGTTCGCGCTGGGCGACCTGGGCCACGGACCCGAGCTGGTGTTCGCGGACTACGAAGGCAACGTCCGCATCGGCGACCTGGACGACGACCGGCTCGTCCTGCACTCCGAGGTCGAGGGCTGGACGATCGCGACCTCGCTCCAGGTCGGGGACGTCGACGGCGACGGGCAGGGCGACCTGGTCGTGGGCTCGGCTACGGCCTGGGGCAGCGACTACTACGGGCGCGTCTTCGTGCACCCGGGCCCGGTCGGTGAGATCGATCTGCGAGGCGACGCCTCCGTCGAGCTCTTCGGTCGGCTCGACGACGGCGGCGCCTTCGGGACCGAGGTCGTGCTCGGCGATCTGACCGGCGATGGCGTCGCGGACATCATCACGGCGGCGAGCCAGTCCGACCACTACGAGAGCTCGGGCGGCGAGGTCGTCGTGTTCGATGCACTCGAGGGCTCGCAGGACGCCTACGACGCGTTCGTCACGGTCCGCGGCGACGCGAACGACCAGCTGATGCGCCCGCTCACCGGGGACGTCGACGGGGATGGCGTGGACGACCTGCTCATCGGCGCCTCGGAGTCCCGGACCTTCGGCAGCGTCGCCGGGATGCTCGTCTTCGTGGCCGGGCCCGACGGCGACTACAGCATCGCCGACGCCGTCACCATGGGCGAAGGCTCCTCGTCGCTCCGGTTCGGCTCGGCGGTCGGGCTGCACGACCTCGACGACGACGGCGAGCTGGACGTCCTCGTCGGCGCCACCGGGTACTCCGGCTCGCAGGGTGCGGTCTACGTGCTCGACGACCTCGAGGCCGAGCTGTTCGAGGACGCCGTGGTCGGGATGGTGGTTGGGACCTCGACGTCGCTGCTCGGGAGCTGGATCGCGAGCCCGGGCGACATCGACCACGACGGCGTGGACGACGTCACCCTGAGTGCCAGCTACGCCGACCAGAACGGGTCCAACTCGGGCACGGTCTGGATCCTGAGTGGCCCGGTGTCGGGCACCTCGAGCGTGGACGCCCTTGCGACCCACAGCCTGTCGGGTCCGACGGGTGGCGTTCGGCTGGACCGGGTCTTCTCCGGCGCGGATCTGAGCGGGGACGGCCAGGATGATCTGGCCCTGTTCTCCTGGGCCTACGACGTCTACGTGGTGCCGTCAGGCCCCGGGATATAGCGCCCGCAGCCAGGCCTCGATGTCGTCCGGTTCTTCGTACTGGACCGGGACCCGCGTGTGGAACGAGGCCTCGCGGGCGCAGGTAGCGTCTTCGGGACCTCGTCCGACCACGAGGCAGCGCTCCGCTGCCGGGTCGAGGACCTCGAGCAGGGCGAGGGGGTCCGGCGGGCTCGCGGTCGACGCGCGGGCGGCGACATCGGGATCCGCGCCGCTGAGGTAGACGATCTGCCAGTCCACCGCGAGTCGATCGACGAGCCCGGGGCTCAGCTCGACGCCCTCGAGCGAGAGCGCCAGGACCCTCATGCGCTGATCTGACGAACCAGCCGGACCGCGTCCTGCTCACCGGTGAGCTCGCGCGTGCGCTCGAGGATGCGCTTCAGGCCGGCATCCGACAGCGGACGGTCCAGCAGGCTGACATCGACGGCGACGTCCCAGCGGCTGAAGTCCCGATGCGTCGAGCGCAGGTTGTCGGAGCCCGCCTCGTAGATCGCGTCGTCGAGGGCCTTCTTGGTCCCGCGGGTCGTGGCGTGGACGACGACCAGGACCGCTCGGCCGTCCCGATGTCCGTCGGCCACGTCGATCTTGGTCCGCGGCGAGAACACGCAGTCGCGGATCGAGCCGTGCTGGGAGAACGCCAGCGTGGTCGCGGACACCCGGCGGGCGATGCGCGGCTGGGCCTCTTGCGTGGCGGCGCCGATGTGGGGCGTCGTCGCGATTCGCGGCTCGTCGGCGTACGGATTGTCCCAGCCGGGTCCGTTCTTGCGAGGCTCCACCGGGTACACATCGACCGCAGCGCGACGCACGCGCCCCGCGGCCACCGCATCCAGCAGATCCTGGGGGTCGTGCAGGAACCCCCTGGAAAGATTCAGGAACAGGCGAGGGGAGTTCTCCGGCCGGTCGGCGCCGAGCGAGAACAGGATGTCCCGCGTGATGCAGCCGGCGTTGCTGGCGCCCTGGCTGTCGACCGCGCTCATGTGCAGGGAGACGAAGTCGCTGTTCCGGAAGACGGCCTCGATGGTCGGCTGCGAGCTCCAGCCCATCTCCGAGCCGATCTCCTGGGCGACCTCGCGGCTGTCGTGGAAGAGGACGCGCATCCCGAACTGCTCGGCCAGGCGTGCGGTCGCGCGCCCGATGTTGCCCAGGCCGACGATGCCGAGGACCTTGCCTCGCACCTCGTACCGCTCGCGGTTGTTCTTCTCCCAGATCCGGTCGTTCGTGTCGTCGTACGTCTCGTACAGACGGCGCGAGAGCCCCACGAGGTGGCCCAGCGCCAGCTCGACGACCGACCGGCCGTTGCTGATCGGGTCGTTGAACACCAGGACGCCGTGCTCGGCGCAGGCCTCCTTGTCGATCGAGTCATCCCCGATACAGCACAGCTGGATGCTGACCAGGTCGGGGGCGGCCTCGATGACCGCGCGCGTCACGGGGACCCGCGAGCGCTTGAAGAGCACCTGGGCGCGGTTGTCCACCAGGGCGGCGATGAGCTCGTCCTGCGGCGGGGCAGCCGGGAGACGAACGACGGACGTGAAGCCGCCCGCCAGGAGCAGGCCGTCGAGGTCCGCATGCGGGTCCTCGACGACGACGGCCCGGGTCAGCGGGCCGGTGACGATCCGCGCCATCGGATCACTCCGCGGCGGCCGGGGACTCTTCCGTCTTCTTCTTCCGCACGGCGCGGCGCTTGCGGGCGGGGGCCTTGGGAGCCTCCTCGGCCGGCGCGGCTTCGGCGGTCTCGGCCTTGGCAGCAGCCTCGGCCTTGGCAGCCTCGGTCTCGGCCTTCGTCTTCCGCTTCCGACGCTTGGTCTTCGGCTTCTCCGGGGGCGCCTCGACGACGACCTCGGCCTCGGGAGCGGCCTCGACGGCAGCCTCGGTCTCGGGAGCAGCCTCAGCGGCCTCGGGAGCAGCCTCGACGGCGGCCTCAGCGGCCTCGACGGGCGCAGCCTCCTCGCTCTTCTTCTTCCGCGGCTTCCGCTTGCGCTTGGGCTTCTCCTCGGCGGCCGGCTCGTCGCCGTTCGACTTCGCGACGACGGGGGCCGCGGGGATCTCCCAGGCGATGAGCTCCTCGATCTCCCGGGTCATCTCCCGGTCACCGAGCAGGATCTCCGCGAGGTCCGGGACGCACGAGGTGAGGTCCGTTCCGAGCGCGCGCAGCTTGTTCAGGCTGGCGACGCGCAGCGTCTTCAGGAGCGTGGGTCCGTCGAGCGTCAGCGCGAAGGCCGCGAAGAAGCTCCGGATGGGCTCGCCGTCGGTGTGCCGGAACACGCCGGCGCCGTGCAGCCCGTCGATCAGGCCCTTGACCTGACCACCGAGCACGACCGGGTCGTTGGCGCGGCCCTTCTTGACCACGTCCTGGGTGACCCACTGCAGGTTCACGCGGCGCTTCCGCTTCTTGCGGTCCTCGACGTTCGAGACGATCTCGTCGCAGATCCACGCCTGGAGAGCCGGGGTGAGCGGGTCGAGCGACTCGCCGACCAGGAGCTCGTAGAGCGGCTTGGCGGTGGGGCTGTACTCGCGCAGGGGCTCGGCCTTCTTCTGGTCGATGTCGCCATCGGCCGAGGTGACCTGGTAGCCGCCGGCACGCCGGTCCTTCTCGACCGAGATGATGCCTTCCTTGCCGCAGAACTCGATGAACCGGCCGAAGCTGGAGAAGCCGAGGTCGGACTCGCTGAACGCGGGCTCCTTGCGGAGGATGAGCTCCTTGACGCGGCTGGCGTGGATGCTCGAGGGGTCGTCGCGCTGGTGGGCGGCGAGGACCTCGGTCACGAGCTCCATGGCCTCCTCGCGGGTCAGCGTCTTGCCGGACTCCTCGCGACCACGGCGGGTGCGGGTCGTCTTGTTGCCGCGCAGGGTGTCGTAGAAGATGAACTCGTCGCAGGCCTCGACGATCAGGCGGCTGGTGCTGCGGCGGGTGCCGACGCCCATGACGCGCTTGTTCATCTCACGGAGCTTCTGGATGAGCGGCGTGAAGTCCGAGTCCCCCGAGACGACGACGTAGGTGTCGATGTAGTCGCGGGTGAAGGCGAGCTCCATGCAGTCGACGACGAGCGCCACGTCCGCACGGTTCTTGTCGCCCATGCCGTGAGCCGAGAGCTCGAACAGCATGACGTTCTCGAAGAGCAGGCCCTTCTTATAGCGGGCGTAGCGTCCCCAGTCGGCGTAGGAGCGCGCGGTGAGCACGCGTCCCTTCTCCCGGAGGCGGTTCATGATGAGGCCGACGTCGACCTTGCCGAGACCTTCCTTCTCACATCCTGCTGCGATGTTCTCGAAGTCGATCAGTACTGCAATGCTGGGTTCCACGGTGTTTCCTGTGGTGTGTGCCTCTGGAGCCGGCAGGAAGAGGGCCACGCGCGGCTCGGGCGGCGGTTGGCGCTCGGCGTATCGCGTCCTTAGATGCAAGCCATGAGTTTTCTTCGCTTCTCGGGCACGTCCCGGTACATCGCGGACCCCGAGCTGGTCGCCGCCGTCAACGCCTCCATCGCCCTTCAGCGCCCTTTGCTCGTCAAGGGCGAGCCGGGCACTGGCAAGACCGTCCTGGCTCACGCCATCGCCGAAGGACTCGGCCTGGCGCTGCGCTCTTGGCACGTCAAGTCCACCAGCAAGGCGGTCGAGGGCCTCTACACCTACGACGTCGTCCAGCGCCTGAACGACAGCCGCTTCGGGGACAACGACGTGTCCGACGTCCGGAACTACATCCGCTTCGGCGCGATGGGCCAGGCGTTCCGGGACGCGGAGAGCTCGGTCCTGCTCATCGACGAGATCGACAAGGCCGATCTGGAGTTCCCGAACGATCTCCTTCGCGAGCTGGACGAGATGGCGTTCCACGTGCACGAGCTCGACGAGACCGTCACGGCGAAGAACCGACCGGTCACGATCATCACCTCGAACGCCGAGAAGGAGCTGCCCGACGCGTTCCTGCGGCGCTGCGTCTTCCACTACATCAACTTCCCCGACAAGGAACGGATGGCCGAGATCGTGCGGGTGCATCACCCCGACCTCGACGACCGCCTCATCTCGGCGGCGATGGAGCGCTTCTACAGCGTCCGGAAGACCGACGGCCTGCGCAAGAAGCCGTCCACCAGCGAGTTCATCGACTGGCTCGCCGTCCTGGCCCGCGCGGGGATTTCTGCCGAGGACCTGAAGGGCAAGCTGCCGTTCCTGGGTGTCCTCATCAAGCAGGAGAAGGACCTCGAGGCCATCCTCAGCCCGCGCAAGGCCCGGTACTGACGATGGGTGCACACGCTGGCCGACTTTTCCTCCCGCTGCTCTACAACCTGCGCGCGCAGGACGTGAAGGTCGGGACGCAGGAATGGCTCGCGTTCATGAAGGGCCTGGACGCAGGGCTCGCTCGGAACCTGGACGAGGTCTACCGGCTGGGCCGCAGCATCCTGGTCCACACCGAGACCCACTACGACCAGTACGACGTGGCGTTCCACGCGACCTTTGCGGGCGTCGAGCTCGAGCCGAAGCTCAAGGACGTACTCGAGGCCTGGCTCATCGACCCCAAGTCCTTCGAGGAGGGCCGCAAGGCCGGCGAGCACGAGTTCGCCTCGCTCGAAGAGATGATGGAGGCCTTTCGGAAGACCCTCGAGGAGCAGCAGGGCCGGCACGAGGGTGGCAACCGCTGGGTCGGCACCGGCGGGACCTCGCCGTTCGGCAACAACGGTCGAGCGAACCAGGGCGTCCGCGTCGGTGGAGGCGGGGGAGGGCGCTCCGCCGTTCGCGTCGCCGGAGAGCGGCGCTGGAGCAACTACCGCGAGGACCTGCGGCTCGAGATCCGGGACTTCAAGGTCGCCCTGCGGGCCTTGCGGAAGCTCACGAAGGAAGGGGCCGAGGTGCTCGACCTCGACGGCACCATCGACAAGACCTGCAAGAACGCGGGCGACATCGACCTGGTCTTCGAGAAGGACCGGAAGAACAAGATGAAGCTGGTCCTGCTGATGGACGCGGGCGGCTCGATGGCGCCCTACCACCAGCTCGTCTCCCGGCTGTTCACGGCGTCGAAGGAGCTCAAGACCTTCAAGTCCTTCGAGCACTACTACTTCCACAACTGCATCTACCGGTTCCTGTACACGGACTACGAGAACTACGAGCGCACGCTCACCCGCGACGTGCTGCACAACCTGACACCCGAGCACCGCCTCATCTTCGTCGGGGACGCCTCGATGGCGCCGTGGGAGCTGTTCAGCAGCTACGGGGGCTTCGGCGACACCTCGCCGCCGGGCATCGACTGGCTCGAGCGCTTCAAGTCCGCCTGCCCAGCCAGCATCTGGCTCAACCCGGACCCGAAGACGTACTGGGAGCACCCCACCGTGCGCGCCATCGGCGACGTGTTCCCGATGTTCCCGCTGACCGTCCAGGGCCTGAAGGACGGGACGAAGAAGCTCCGTGTGGCTCGCTAGCCTGCTGGCGTGCAATCCCGCCGGCAAGGCGGACGAGCGGCTCGCCCAGGGGCTGCCCGAGCAGGCGGTCCCGCTTTACGCCGACGCCGATGAGCTGACCGACGCCCAGCGCCAGCGCTACGCCCGAGCGCTGCTCCAGACCGACGCGGTCGAGGGAGCGCGCCGTCAGCTGGACCAGGTCGCGACGCTGGATGCCACGGGGTTGCTCGTCCGAGGAGCCCTCCACGCCCGTGCAGGCGAGCTGAAGAGCGCTCTGACCGACTTCGAGGCCGGGTACGCGCTGTCGCCGATGCCCGAGCTGGCCCACGACATCTGCACCACCCGGTTGGCGCTGGACGACGAGCCGATCCCGGCCTGCACCCGGTCGGTCGAGGTGAACCCGCAGAGCGCTCTCGCCTACGCCGCGCTGGCCGAGGCGGCGGCGCGGTCGGGCGCGGACCAGGCTGCCCGCGAGGCCCTGGCGGCTGCGGTCGGACACCTGGACGCCGAGCCCCAGGCTGCTGCGTGGGTGGCCGAGGGCTGGCGTCGAGTGGGCGAGGACGGCGCCGCCTGCGACCTGTACGCGCTGGCGCAGACCGTCGACATCGGGCTGGCGTGCCTCGCCGAGGGCCAGGTCGCGCGGGCCATCGATGTGCTTGAGCCGCTGGGCGACACCGACCAGCGAGCAGCTGCCGGGATGCTTCGCGCGCGGGTCGAGGGCGTCGAGGTGCTCGGCGCGTCTGCGGCCAAGGCCATCGCCATCGAGAGAGCCGCCCGCTGGGACCGACGCCTTGTCGACAGCCAGGACGCGCAGGTGCTGTACGACCGGGGGCGCCTGGCGCGTGCCGATGGAGAGGCGCTGGCGGCCGAGACCCTGTGGCGACAAGCCGTGACCGAGGCGCCGTGCACCGTGGAGCCGTGGCTCGCCCTGATCGATGGAGCCCAGCGTCGAGGGCAGCCGACCGAGCCCCTGTTCAGCGAGGCTCTGGCGGCGTGCTCTGTGCCCTTCTTTCAACAGGTCGTCGAAACCCGAGCAAGGCAGGTTGATCCGCCCGCTCAGCGCGAGTAGAAGGCGACTCTGCTGGGGTGTCGACAAGTGGTAAGTCACCAGTTTTTGGCACTGGCATTCGCAGGTTCGAATCCTGCCACCCCAACCATCTGCCCGCACTCGTGGAGTCTCCATGTACAGCAGTGAGATCAAGCTCTTCACCGGCTCGGCGAACCCGGAGCTCGCCAGCGCGATCGCCGACCGCCTGGGCATGGTCCTCGGCAACGTGAAGGTCGGTCGTTTCTCGGACGGCGAGTGCCAGGTCGAGATCGGCGAGAACGTCCGCGGCCGGGACGTCTACGTCATCCAGCCGACGAGCGCGCCTGCGAACGACCACCTGATGGAGCTGCTCATCATGGGCGACGCGCTCAAGCGCGCCTCGGCCGAGCGCATCACCGCGGTGATCCCGTACTACGGCTACGCCCGCCAGGACCGGAAGGCCGCCCCTCGCGCGCCCATCTCGGCGAAGCTCATCGCGGACCTCATCACGGCGACCGGCTTCCACCGCGTGCTCACGGCCGACCTCCACGCCGGCCAGATCCAGGGATTCTTCGACATCCCCGTGGACAACCTCTACGGCAGCACCAACCTCATCCCGCACCTGCGGGACTCCGAGCTGGGTCGCCGCAAGGACCTGGTGGTCGTCTCGCCGGACGCTGGCGGTGTCGAGCGCGCTCGGGCCTATGCGAAGCGCCTGAGCTGCGGCCTGGCCATCGTCGACAAGCGGCGCAGCGGGCCGAACGTCGCCGAGGTCATGCACATCGTCGGAGACGTGAAGGACAAGTACGCCGTCCTCGTCGACGACATGATCGACACCGCGGGCACGCTCACCAAGGCGGCGGTGGCCATCATGGAGAACGGCGCCGTCGGCGTCTGCGCCACCGCCACCCACGCCGTGCTCTCCGGGCCGGCCGCCAAGCGGCTCGCCAACAGCCCGCTCGAGCAGATCGTCGTCACCGACACGATCAAGCTCTCGGAAGAGGCCAAGGCCACCGGGAAGATGACCGTCTGCCCGACCTCGGACCTGTTCGCGGAGGCCATCCGCAGCATCCACCACAGCGACTCGGTCTCCCGGCTGTTCCCAGATTGATGGCCGGACTGGCCGTCAGACGTTGACAGGCAGGGCGTCCGACCATAGACGCCAGCCGCTCAAGCGCAGTTTCGGCTGCGTGTCCCCCGTCGTGTAGCCGGGGTCACGAGACAAAGGTGCACCGGCATCCGAGTCCCGACGGCCCCCGGAGTCCAAGGCTTCACGTGCGGCTACCCCGGCCACGTGGCCGAGGTGGGCAAGTTCTCGAGAGGCGAGTGGACTCCGCCGCGCAGGAATTTCCAAATGGACGCGACTCCTCTGCAGGCCACGGCCCGCGAGCAGTTCGGCAAGGGTGCTGCTCGCAAGATGCGCAGCGCTGGCCAGATCCCCGCTCTCGTGTACCGCGCCGGCTCCGAGCCGACGCACATCGCGGTCGACCCCGCTGAGCTGCGCCTCCTCTTCGCGCGCAGCGGCAACCCGAACATGATCCTCACGGTCGATGTCGGGTCGGGCCCCAAGAACTGCATCCTCACCGCCACGCAGAAGCACCCGCTGACGCGCGAACTCCTCCACGCCGACTTCTACGAGGTCGTCGCGGACAAGAAGGTCACGGTCAACGTGCCCGTCGCCGCCGTCGGCAAGCCGAAGGGCGCCGTGCTCGGCGGAAAGCTGCAGATCCTGCGTCGCGAGGTGCCTCTCCGGTGCCTGCCGCAGAACATCCCGGCCGCCCTCGAGATCGATGTCACCGACATGGATCTGGGCGACTTCCTGCGTGTCAGCTCGCTGACCACCCCCGAGGGGACCACGGTCGCCACGGAGCAGGACTTCAACATCTTCTCCCTGAAGGGTCGCCGCCTCGAGGCGGAGGATGCTGAGGGCGAGGACGAAGTCGCCGCTGAGAGCGACGACTCCTGATGATGTTCGTCGCCGGCCTCGGCAACCCCGGTCGCAAGTACGAAGGGACCCGGCACAACGCCGGCTTCCTCGTCGTGGACCGGCTCGCCCAGCGCTGGGGCATCGACTGCTCGAAGAAGCAGTTCGGGGCCCTCGTCGGCGACGGAAGCATCCGCCACGAGCGGAGCGTGCTCGCGAAGCCCCAGGGCTTCATGAACCGCTCCGGTCACCCGCTGAGGAGCCTGCTGGGCTTCTACAAGGCGGAGATCGATCAGCTCGTGGTCGTCCATGACGACATGGACATCCCGTTCGGTGAGCTCAAGCTGAAGCAGGGTGGGGGACACGGAGGCCACAACGGCCTTCGTGACATCCACAAGCATTTCGGCGGCGGCGACTACCTTCGCGTGCGCTTCGGCGTCGGGCGCCCCCCCGAGGGGTGGAACCCGGCCGACTACGTGCTCGGCAAGTGGTCCTCGACCGAACGTGACGGCCTCGATCAGGCCGTCGACCATGCAGCGGACGCCGTCGAGGCGCTGCTGAAGGACGGCCTCACCGCCGCCATGAACATCTTCCACGTGCGGACGAAGCCCTCGGGCCCGGTCCTCACGTCCAGCTCCTTCGAATCTCTGAACCCGGCGCTCGTCGCCGGAGGAGTCATCTGAAAGTGGATCCTCTTACCCTGGCCATCCCCGCAGCGGGCGTGGTCGCGCTCATCTACGGCGGCGTCAAGGCCTCCTGGGTGCGTAAGCAGCCCTCTGGTGACGAGGTGATGGTCGACATCGCCAACCAGATCCAGGAAGGCGCCATGGCGTTCCTGGCCCGTGAGTACAAGGTGCTCTCGATCTTCGTCGTCGCCGTCGCCATCGCCCTCGGCGTGGCGAACTACTTCGGCACCGGCGAGGGGCAGCACCCCATCATCGCGCTGTCGTTCATCATCGGTGCCGCCGCTTCGGCCCTCGCCGGCTACGCGGGCATGGTCATCGCGACCGACGCCAACGTGCGCACGACGAACGCCGCCAAGAAGAGCCTTCCGGAGGCGCTCAACGTCGCGTTCTCCGGCGGAACCGTCATGGGCATGGCCGTCGTCGGTCTGGCCATCATCGGTCTCTCGGGTCTGTTCATCGTCTACACGAACTTCGTGTTCGCGGACGAGCTCGGCACCGCACTCAACGCCCTGACCGGCTTCTCGATGGGCGCCTCGTCCATCGCGCTGTTCGCTCGCGTCGGCGGCGGTATCTACACCAAGGCCGCGGACGTCGGCGCCGACCTGGTCGGCAAGGTCGAGGCGGGTCTCCCCGAGGACGACCCCCGGAACCCCGCCGTCATCGCGGACAACGTCGGCGACAACGTCGGTGACGTCGCCGGAATGGGCGCGGACCTGTTCGAGTCCTTCGTCGGCGCCATCATCGGCGCGATGGTCCTGGGCATGGGCTACGTCGCTGTCGACAGCGGTGAGACCATCGGTCCCATCGTTCTGCCGCTCTTCATCGCGGCCGCGGGCATCATCGCCTCCATCATCGGGACGTTCTTCGTCCGCGTGAAGGAGGGTGGCGACCCCCAGCTCGCGCTCGACATCGGTGCCTTCGGCGCTGCGGGCGTCATGGCTGCCGCGACGTTCGGCCTGTCGTTCTACTTCTGGCCGGCCGAGGGCACGACCCTCATCGGCGAGTCGTACGTCATCACCTGGTGGCAGGTCGGTCTCGCGACCGTCGCCGGTCTCCTGACCGGTGTCGGCGTCGGCCTCATCACCTCGTACTACTGCTCGATGGGCAAGCGTCCCGTCAACAGCATCGCCGACCAGTCCGAGACGGGCGAGGCGACCAACATCATCGCGGGCCTTGCGGTCGGAATGGAGTCCACCGCGATTCCGATCCTCCTCATCGCCGTCGGTGTGGTCGTCGCGAACTACTGCGCCGGTCTCTACGGTGTCGCCATCGCGGCCCTCGGAATGCTGAGCACCACGGGCATCCAGCTCGCGGTCGACGCGTACGGTCCCATCGCCGACAACGCCGGTGGAATCGCCGAGATGTCGCACCAGGAGCCCATCGTCCGTGAGCGCACGGACACGCTGGACGCCGTCGGAAACACGACCGCGGCCATCGGAAAGGGCTTCGCCATCGGCTCCGCCGCCATGACCGCGCTGGCGCTGTTCGCCGCGTTCATGCAGCAGGCCGGTATCGACACCATCGACATCAGCAACCCGCTGGTCATGGCCGGTCTGTTCGTGGGCGGCATGCTGCCGTACCTGTTCAGCTCGATGGCCATGCGCGCTGTCGGCAAGGCCGCCATGGAGATGATCCATGAGGTCCGCCGCCAGTTCCGCGAGATTCCGGGGCTCCTCGAGGGCACCGCGAAGCCGGACACGGCACGCTGCGTCGACATCTCGACCGCTGCGGCCATCCGCGAGATGATGCTGCCGGGTGTCCTGGCCATCGCGTCGCCTGTCGTCGTCGGTGTGCTCTTCGGTGCCGAGGCCCTTGGTGGTCTCCTCGCCGGCGTCACCGTCAGCGGTGTCGTCATGGCCATCTTCATGTCCAACGCCGGTGGAGCGTGGGACAACGCGAAGAAGTCCTTCGAGGGCGGTGGCTACACCGCCAGCAACGGCAAGCTCTTCGAGAAGGGCACGCCCGCGCATGACGCCGCCGTCGTCGGCGACACGGTGGGTGACCCCTTCAAGGACACCGCCGGTCCCTCCCTCAACATCCTCGTGAAGCTGATGAGCGTCGTGGCCCTTGTGCTCGCGCCCCTCATCAAGGGCTTCGCTCTCATCAGCCTCTAGGACGCAATCATGATGATCTACACCGAGTACGAGACCATCTACGTGGTCAAGCCCGAGCTTCCCGACGACGCGCTGTCCGCGCTGAACGAGAAGGTCGCCGGCATCATCGAGAAGAACGAGGGCACGATGCTGCTGACGGATGACTGGGGCAAGCGCAAGCTGGCCTACCCCATCCAGAAGAACAGCAAGGGCCACTACGTCTACATCAACTTCGCCGGTCCCTCGAACCTCATCGCCGAGCTCGAGCGGAACCTCCGCATCGAGGACAACCTCTTGCGGTTCCTCACGGTGCGGCTGAACGTGGACATCGACCTCGACGCCAAGAAGGCGGCCGCGGTCGAGGAAGGCGCCCGTCGCGCCGAGGCCGCCGCTGCGCGCGCCGAGGCCGAGGCCGAGGCTGCTGCGCGCGCCGAGGCCGCCGAGGCCGCTCGGGCTTCCGAGGCTCCCCGTCGTGAGGCCGCCAAGCCCCGCGCCGAGGCCCAGACGCCCGGAGGTGACGCGTGAAGGTCATCCTCCAGTCCGACGTCGCGAACCTCGGTAACGTCGGAGACGTCGTCGACGTCGCCGACGGCTACGGTCGCAACTTCCTCCTTCCCCGCGGTCTCGCTCTCCTGGCCGATGCCCGGAACGTGAAGCGCCTGGACCACCAGAAGCGCGTGACGGCTCACCGTCGCGCCCGCCTGGAGGCCTCGGCCAACGAGCTGGCCGGTCGCCTGGCCGACGCCGCTGTGAGCATCAAGCGCACGGCTGGTGAGGAGGACAAGCTCTTCGGGTCCGTCACGAACCGGGACATCGCCGATGCCCTGGCCGCCGACGGCTTCGAGATCGACCGCCGCTCCATCATCCTCGACGAGCCGATCCGCAACATCGGTGTCTTCACCGTGCCGGTGAAGCTCACGATGGGCGTGGAGGCTTCGGTCAAGGTCTACGTCATCCGCGAATAGCAGAGACGTCTGTCGTCAGGAGCCCGCGCTGGATACCGTCCAGCGCGGGCTTCTTCGCTCTGCGCCTCGAGAGGTCAAATGGACACCCGGCAGTTCCCCCAGTCACTGGAAGCCGAGCGTGCGCTGCTCGGCGGGCTCCTGCTCGACCACGGCCAGGTCGCTGCCATCGCGGAACTCCTGGATCCGCAGGACTTCCACAGCTCGGCCCACTCGAAGCTCTACGAGCTGATGCTGCGCAAGTTCGCGATGTCCGAGGCGCTGGACGTCCTGGGGCTGGCGGACCACATCCTCTCGACCGGTCAGGCCGAGGAGTTCGGCGGACTGGCGTATGCGACGGGTCTCCCCGAGCAGGTCCCGTCGACCGAGAACCTCGAGTACTACGCGAAGCTCGTGAAGGACAAGGCGGTTCGACGCCGCCTGATGGAGGTCGCCCAGGAGATCAACAAGAAGGTCCTGGCCGGCACCGACGAACTCGAGGAGCTGCTCGACCACGCCGAGTCGACCGTCTTCCAGGTCGCCCAGCAGCGCTCGAAGAAGGACTGGCAGGCGCTCGGCTCCCTCATCGACGACGAGTGGGTGAAGCTCGAGGAGCGCAGCAACAACCGCGGCGCCGTCACCGGGGTCCCGACCGGCTTCACCGACCTCGACGAGAAGCTCGCCGGGCTCCAGCCGAGTGACCTCATCATCCTCGCGGCTCGTCCCGCCATGGGGAAGACGGCGCTGGCCCTGAACATCGCCCAGCGCGCCTGCACCGGCTCCGGGGTCGCGGTCGGCATCTTCTCGCTGGAGATGGCGGCGGGGCAGCTGGCGATGCGCATCGTGAGCGCTCACGCCCGCGTGGACGCTGGAAAGATCCGCACCGGCATGCTGTCCCGCTCGGACGACTGGGTGCGGCTGGAGGACAGCCACGAGCTGCTTTACCAGCAGCCCATCTTCGTGGACGACTCGCCGGGCGTCAGCATCACGCAGCTGCGCTCCAAGGCCCGTAGGCTCAAGGCGACGAACCCGAACCTGGGCCTCATCCTCATCGACTACCTCCAGCTCATGGGGGCGGGGACGGCCGGCAGCAAGGGTGAGTCCCGCGAGCAGCAGATCGGACGCATCTCCCGAGGCCTCAAGATCCTGGCCAAGGAGCTCGAGGTGCCTGTCGTGGCGCTCTCGCAGCTCAACCGAAGCGTCGAGAGCCGTGCGGACAAGCGCCCGATGATCAGCGACCTGCGCGAGTCCGGCTCCATCGAGCAGGATGCCGACGTCGTCATGTTCATCTACCGGGACGAGTACTACCACCCCGAAAAGACCGAGAACCAAGGGATCGCCGAGGTCATCATCGCCAAGCAGCGAAACGGCCCGACCGGCACGGTGAAGCTCGCGTTCGAGGGCCGGTTCACCCGCTTCGACGACCTGGCCCCCGACCACGGCGTCTACGGATGATCTGGCTGGGCTGCGCCGCGGCCTTCGCGCTGGCGCCCAACGACGAGATGCGAGTCCAGCTCCGCGGCGGCGACGAGGTGGTCGGCGCGGTCCACACGGCCGACGCCGACGTCCTGGTCCTGAGCGGCGACAACCAGCTCACCGAGATCCCGCTCGCGCTCGTGGAGACCGCCTGGATCGAAGACCGGGAGGTCGACCGCGACGCGCTCGGGCAAGAGCTGGAGGCCTACGTGGAGTGGGACCTCGCACGCCGAGAGCTCGGCCCCGCGCTCCGAACTCCGGCGCCGCCGTTCGTCGCTACGGCGAGCATCCTGTGGCCCGGCTCCGGCCACCTGATGCTGGGCGATCCGAAGGGGTTCGTCGGGTACGCCGTCGTCGATGCCGCGCTGATCGGGGCTGGTGTCTGGTTCGCGGTCGGGGAGGGGAACGCCGCGCCGCTCTTGCCCCTGGCCGCCATCGATGCGGGCGTCCGAGTCTACGCGGCGGCGGACGCGACACGGACCGCTCGCAGGCGCCGAAAAGCGCTCACTCTGGGGCCTGTCGAGGGAGGCGGCGTGTCGGTGGGTTTCGTCAGCGATTGGTGACGTCTGGCCCCCGACTTGACCGGAGTGCCCCCCATCCACTAAATAGCGGTTGCGCTGTGCCTCGTGGCCGCAATGGCACCCGTTCGGACCACGACGCTCCAACACACGATTCATGACCGGAGTTCGCAGAGAACCATGGAAAAGGCAGAACTTCTCAAGTCATTCAACGAGAAGCTGAACGAGTACGCAGAGCTCCGCGGGTTCATCGACAAGGCCAAGGCCCAGTCGGGAAAGTTCTCCGCCGCCACCATCGAGAAGGTGGTGATGAAGAACGAGACCCGCTCCTCGGACATCGCGGACGAGCTTCGGCCGATGGTCAACGACCTGCAGGCCGTCATCGCGGACCTCACCAGCGAGGTCGACGCGGTCAACAGCAAGAAGGCCAACGCGGACGAAGAGATGGAGGAGCTCGAGCTCCGAAAGATCATCGGCGAGCTCTCCGACAAGCAGTTCAAGAAGGAGGCCAAGGCCTTCAAGACGGAACTCGATGAGGCGGAAGGTCGTCTCACCGGCCTCACCGAGGAGCTCGAGAGCTACCAAGGCGCGCTCGACCAGTTCGTCGAGGCCGCCACGGCTGCCGACCACGACACCGGGAGCGCCGCGGAAGCCGAGGTCATCGAGGAGCCCGAGGTCGTCGAAGCCGGCGAGGATGGCGTCCACATCGAGTCCGGTGGACTCGTCGAGGACGTCAGCGCCGTGTTCGCCGACCCCGACGAGTCGGCGTCCGCTGCGGTCGCGGTGATGCCCGACTCGGACGAGGCGGAGATCTCCATCGAGGCTGGCGAGGCCGAGGACGAGGACGAGGACGCGGTCGACGTCGACTTCGGCTTCGAGTCCGATGGCGAGGAGATCGACATCCTGGACGACGACGGCGTGGACGAGGTCGAGATCGACCTGGTCGGCGGCGACGACGAGGACGAGGACGACATGGGCCTCGGCGACGACGACGGCCCCAAGGTCGAGTTGTCCGCGCCGAAGATCAGCGCCGATGACCTGGAGCCGGGCGACGCCCGCCGGGCCCTGCTGATCTACCAGGAGGGCACTGCCGAAGAGCAGATCTACCCCTTCACGGGCGATGTCCTCACGATCGGCCGCGGCCGGGACAACGACATCCAGATCAAGAACGACAGCAAGGTGTCCCGCTACCACTGCAAGGTGTTCCGTCGCGGCGACAACTTCTACATCGAGGACAACAAGTCCAGCAACGGCTCGCTGGTCAACGGCGAGCTCATCACTGAGCGCCGGCTGTTCGGTGGCGAGGAAGTGATCATCGGCGAGACCTTCTTCCGGTTCCGCATCATGGACTGAGCCTCGGCTCACTCCTCTCGACGGGCTCGCCATCTGGCGGGCCCGTCCTGCTCTGGGGCGTCTCTCACGTCGCCCTACGGTATGGTCGCCGCGTGCCCGGTCCCATCCTGCTGCTGCCCAAGGGCGAGAGCCCGCCTGAGAGCCTGGACGGCGTGACGGTCGTCACGCTGGAGCCGTTTCGTCAGCGCATCGTGCATGACCTGCGGAATCCGCTCGGCATCATCATCGGAAACGCCGAGCTGCTGCGGGAAGAGGTGTTCGGACCGTTGACCGAGCGGCAGCAGGGCGCGCTCGAGACCATCGAGCGGCAGGCCGAGCGACTGACGGCGGGGCTCGAAGAGCTCGCGGATGCCCTCGACGGTGAAGAAGCCGATGTGAGGTAGGGTTCAACGGGCGCCAGTATGGGGGTTGGGGAATTGTGAGTATTGCTATCTTGACAGCGAACAGCCGCCAAGGCTACGACTGACCTGATGGCACGCCAGAAGCCAAACGGGCCGACGTACTACACGACCTACCAGGTCTCCAAGATCCTGGGCGTGAGCCTCCCCACGGTGGTCAACTGGGTCAACTCGAACAAGATGCGCGCCCACCGGACGCCGGGCGGCCATCGGCGCATCGCGCGCAACGACCTCATCGGGTTCGCCCGGGAGTTCAACTACCCGCTCAGCGACGAGTTCCTGGCCGAGTCGACCGGCCGGCGCCGGGTCCTCATCGTCGACGATGAGCGTGACTTCAGCGACATGGTCCGCGAGTACCTGACCATCAAGGGTCAGTTCGACGTCGAGGTCGCCGACTCCGGGTTCGCCGCTGGCTACACCGTGGCGCGCTTCAAGCCCGACATCATCCTGATGGACATCATGATGCCAGACATGGACGGCTTCGAGGTCATCCGGATGCTCCGCGCAGGCCGCGACACCCGGCACATCCCCATCGTCGCGTGCACCGCGTACCGCGACGTCGAGGTCGAGCGCCGCGTCCAGGAGGAGAGCTTCAACGGCTTCATCCAGAAGCCGCTCAAGCTCGACGAGCTGCTCGTCCTCGTCCACGAGACCGTGAACAACCTCCAGGCGCGCTCCGCCTGACGAGGTCTAGCGGTCCAGAGCCGGCGGTCGAGCTGTTCCATCTCCACCGCGGGCGGCCAGGGGATGCTCGCTCAGCGCCACTGTCGGCCCGCCCTGTTGGCGCCGCACCCGCACGAGCTCCGCGGCGATGCTGACGGCGATCTCCTCGGGCGTCTCCGCGCCGATGTCCAGCCCGATGGGCGCGGACAGACGCTGGAAGAGCGCCTCGTCGAGACCGGCCGCGCGGAACCGGACCAGGAACTTCGCCACCTTGGCTCGCGAGCCGATCATGCCCAGGTAGGCGAACGGCTGGGGCAGCAACGCCTCGACCAGATCCTGGTCCAGCGAGTGGCTGTGGGTCAGCACCACAGCGTGGTCCACCGGCCCCAACGAGGGGAGCGCGCGGCGAGGGTCACCCAGGTGCCGCGTGACCCCCGGGAAGCGCTCCGCGTCGAGCCAGTCGTCCCGCTCGTCGTACACGTGCACTCGAAAGCCGAGCGCAGACACGACCTCCACGAGAGCCTTGCCGACGTGGCCAGCCCCGAAGACGTGCAGTCGCTGCTGAGCCGCGAGCGGCTCGATGTAGGCATCCATGGCTCCTCCACAACACATGCCGAGGTCGCGCGTCAGGTGCGCGGCCAGGCGCTTGGGCACGCCGTCGGCGATGACGTCGAGCGCGGCGAGGATGCACCGACGCTCCCACTCTCCTCCGCCCACGGTCCCGACGAGCTCCTCGTCGGCGTAGACGACCATGCGCGCTCCGGCGTGGCGGGGTGCGCTCCCATCGAAGCCGACGACCGTGACCAACGCCGCAGGACGCCCGGTCCTCATCGCCTCGGCGGCCGCGAGGAGGACCCTCAAAGCCCCGCTCGCCGGGCCACACGCTCGATGGCCTGCCGGACCCCGGCGCGGGTCTCCTCGGGGTCCCAGCCGCCGACACGGCCTTCGTGGACCATGCGCTCACCGCCGATCCAGACCTCGCGGACGCTCGAGGGGGTCATCGCGTAGACGATGGCCGAGGCGGGGTCGGGCGACGGCAGCACGTTGACCTCGTCGGGGGACAGGACGATGAAGTCCGCGACCTTGCCGGGCTCGATGACGCCGGCCTCGAGCCCAAGGGCCTCGGCGCCGTTCCGTGTGGCCAGACCAAGGACCTGGGCGGCTGGCATGACGGTGGGTCCGAGCCGAGGCTTCTGGATGAGGGCCGCCAGGCGCATCTCGGTGAACATGTCGAGGCGGTTGTTGCAGGGGGCGCCGTCGGCACCGATGGAGACGTGGACGCCCCGCTCGATGAGCTCCGGGATGCGCGCCAGCCCCGAGCCGAGCTTGAGGTTTGACGAGGGGCAGTGGAGGAGCCGCGTGCCGGTGTCGGCGAGCAGTTGCTCCTCTTCGTCGGTCAGGTGGATGCAGTGCGCCAAGCAGACGTCCGGCCCAGACAGCCCCCGCTCATGCAGGTGCACGACGTTGTCGCGCCCCGTGAGCTCGCGCACCAGCGCCACCTCGTCCGCGTTCTCGGAGGCATGCGTGTGGATGAGGCAGCCGCGCTTTCGCGCCTCGACGGCGACCTGCTCCAGGAGCTCCGAGCTGCACGAGGGGACGAACCGTGGGGCGAACGCGTAGCGCAGGCGTCCCTGCCCGTGGAACCGGTCGGCCTCGTCGCAGGCGCCCTGGAGGCTCTCCTCGGTCGACTGCGACAGCCCCGCCTCGTTCGGGCGGTCCATCATCGCGCGCCCGACGAATGCCCGGACACCCGCCTCCTCGCAGGCCTGGAAGACCGCGTCGGTGTGGCGGACGGTGGCCATGTCCAGGAATGACGTCGTGCCGCCGAGGAGCAGCTCGGTCAGCCCCAGACGAGCGCTCCAGTAGGTGGAGTCGTGGTCGTGCGCCGCCTCGAGGGGCCAGATCCGCGTGCGGAGCCAGTCGAGCAGCAACAGGTCGTCGGCCAGGCCGCGGAAGAGCGTCTGCACCAGGTGGATGTGCGTCTGGACGAAGCCGGGGGCGAGCCAGCCGGGGACGTGGACGACCTCGGCGCCGCCCGGCTCCAGCGCGGGGCCGACCTCGACGATGACGCCATCTCGGACCCGCACGTCCGCATCGAGGAAGCCGACGTCGGGGCTGCCGGTGACGACACCCGCGGACTGGAAGATGCGATGCATGAGGAGCCCCTAACCGGCACGTTTGACCGCCCGAGGGTGCGGAGCTAACATCGGCCGGCCCCCTGGGAGCCAGCGTGCAGCCCCTGCTCATGAGCTTGCTGGTGTGGACCTCTGTGGCGCGTGCCCAGGACGTCCCGGAGGCCGAGCCCCCCGAGGCCACCGAGGTGGTCACCGAAGGCGCTGTCATCGAGGCTCCGGCCGAGGTGCCCGACTACGCCGACGGCTGGACATGGATCCGGGTCACGGATCAGCGCGACATGGCGTTCGTGTCCCTGGCGCAGTCGCCCGAGGGCCTGGTGGCCGTCGATCTGACCGGCGGCGTCTGGCTCAGCACCGACGGGGGCGTCCACTGGACCATCCGTCTGCGCCCGCTGCTGAGTGCGCTGGACGGGGGCGGGGACCGGGACGACGAGGCGCTGCTCCTCGACGCGGAGACCCTGGCGCTGGACCTGCTCGACTCGAGCGACGGCGAGGACGACGAGACCGAAGAGGAGTTCGAGATCACCGAGGTCCCGACCGGCGGTGAGCTCGACATCCTGCTCGACAGCCGGCGGGACTCCGCGCTCCGTCTGGGCGGACTCGCCTGGGTCCATCCGACCGAGGACCTGGTCCTGGTCGTGCGCGGAGACGGCACCTGGCGCAGTACCGACGGCGGGCGCAGCTACCAACAGCAGGGCGAGCTGGACAACGCCACGGACATCGAGGTGTCGCTCGACGGCGTCCTCGTGGCCGGAACCAGCGATGGCGTGCGCTACAGCCTGGACCTGGGCCGCAGCTGGATCCGCACCTCGGGCCCCCTCGAGGGCGTCCACGTGCGCGACCTGGTGTTCGACGGCGCCCGATGGCTGGCGGCGACGGACGAGGGGCTGTTCGCCTCCCGCGACGCCCAGGGCTGGTGGAACGTCGGCGGCTGGTCGGCCGATCTCCGGGCCATCGCGCTGGACCCGGCCATGGACGACGGCGTGTGGATCGCCACGGACGAGGAGATCCTGCGCTCGGACAACGGCGGTGAGCGCGTCTACGTCGCCAGCCGGCACCCGCTGCCCGGCACCACGCACCTCTTGCAGACGGGGCCCGGCGGCCTGATCCAGAGCGGCCGCGATGGCGTCTGGCAGAGCTCGGACGGCGGCATCAGCTGGCGCTCGGCGAGCCGAGGACTCCCCGGTCCGGTGGTTCACGACCTGATGGCCGTCGACGGCTCGTTCCTGGCGGCATCCCAGGGCGGCCTGTTCCTGCTCGTCCAGGGCGGCGTCGTCGAGCGCACCGGCGAGACCACCGAGCTGCAGCCCATGCCGCTGAACGACGTGGTCCAGGCGGCGTTCACGCGGTCCGGCGTCGACATCGACACCGCGCGGCTGGTCTCGGCCTCGGGCACCGCGGCGCGGCTCCTCCCCGAGCTGGTCGCCAGGGGCAGCCTGACGGACAGCACGGGCATCAGCGCCGACTACGTCCAGCTCGAGAACCCCGGCGACGACGGCCTGAAGTGGTACGTCCAGGTCGAGCTCCGGTGGCGCTCGGCGGGCCGGGAGACCACGGACTTCGACACGTTCGGGTCCTCCTCGGAAGCCCTGGACAACCTGTACGTCCTCGACGGCGAGGTGTTCTCCTCGGCCGACTCCGGCTCGCTCCCGGTCATCGCCGCCAACGTCGCGAGCCGCACGACGACGTACCGCAACAGCGTCTCCAGCCAGGTCATCGACCTGTACATGTCCCGAACGCGCCTCGTCGACGAGCGCGCGTCACTCCCTGCCAACGACCTGGGTCTCCAGGTCCATCACGAACTCAAGATCCGCGAAGTGACGGCACTCCTCGACGGCTACACCGACGGGGCCTTCACGACCGGACTCCACTCTCCAGAAGGAGGCACCTGATGCTCTTCCTACTCGCCACCGCGCTCGCCACCGAGACCGCCGAGCCCGCCGCCACGACGACGGACATCTCCCTGAACCGAGCCACGGTCGAAGAGATCGCCGCGGTCGAGGGCGTCAGCGAGGAGCTGGCGGTCGCGGTCGTCGACCTGCGGGAGGACCGCGGTCGCTTCAACTCGGTCGAGGAGCTGCGTGTCCTGCCGGGCATCGGCGCCGAGAGCCTGGACGCGCTCCGTCAGCACAGCACCATCGACATCCCCATGCCTGCGAAGTCGGCGAAGTCCTACAAGACGGCCGACGAGGTGCTCTTGGTGTTCGACCACGAGCCGAGCATCCAGGACCTGCACGACATGGCGATGGTGTACACCCACACCAACCGCGACCAGGTCGAGCGCTGGCTCGCAGCCAGCAAGAACTCGGCGTTCCTGCCCGAGCTCAAGGTCAAGTACAACTACGCCGACAGCTTCGGCCAGGACTTTACCTACGCCGACGGAGGCGCCTCGTTCGACCTCGACGACGGCACGGTGGACAAGAAGTGGTACGCCCAGGCCGAGGTGAAGTGGAAGCTCGACGACCTGGTCATGAACTCCGAGCGCATTCGCGTGATCTCGGAGACCCAGGACGTCGTGAAGCTGCGGGACAAGGTGCTGTCCGAGGTGACGCGGCTCTACTTCGATCGGCGTCGGCTCCAGGTCGACCTGCTCCTCAACCCTCCTGGAGACGTGCGGGCCCAGGTCGAGAACCAGCTGCGGCTGATGGAGCTCACCGCCGAGCTCGACGCCTACACGGGCGGAGCGTTCTCGGCGGCCGTGACGGCTCGGTAGCTTCGGGGCCTCGGCCCGTGCAGCGCGGTTAGCTCTCCGGCTTCGGAGGTCCCCACGTGCACGAGCTGATCCTCATCCTCGACTTCGGATCGCAGTACACGCAGCTCATCGCCCGCCGCATCCGCGAGCAGGGCGTCTACTGCGAGATCCGGCCCTGTACCGACGCGCCTGGCGAGCTGCCGGCGAGCCTGAAGGGCCTTGTGCTGTCGGGTGGCCCGGACTCGGTGCTGTCCGAGACCCGTCCGCCGTTCGACCCGGCGTGGCTGGATGTGGACGTGCCGGTGCTGGGCATCTGCTACGGCATGCAGCTCCTGACGGCTCTCGGAGATGGCGTCGTCGCGCGTGGTGAGCACCGCGAGTACGGCAAGGCGATGCTGGACCTGGTCGACGGAGGCGGCGCCTTGTTCCAGGGCGTGGACGCCTCGAGCCAGGTCTGGATGAGCCACGGTGATCACGTGGACCGGGCCCCGGAGGGCTACGTCACGACCGCCTCAGCCAGCTGCCCCGTCGCAGCGTTCGAGCACGCCGGCCAGAAGCGCTTCGGCCTGCAGTTCCATCCCGAGGTCCACCACAGCACCGCGGGCGTCCAGATCGTGCGGAACTTCCTGTTCGCGATCTGCGGCTGCGCCGGCGACTGGACGATGGGCTCGTTCATCGAAGAGCAGGTCGAGCGGATCCGCGCCCAGGTCGGCACGGACCGCGTCATCTGCGGCCTGTCCGGCGGCGTGGACAGCTCGGTCGTCGCGGCGCTTCTGCACAAGGCGATCGGCGACCAGCTCACCTGCATCTTCGTCGACCACGGCCTGAACCGGAAGTTCGAGCGCGAGGGTGTCGTCGCCGAGTTCCAGGAGTACGACCTGCGTGTCGCACTGGCCGAGGACGAGTTCCTCGAGAAGCTCGCCGGCGTCGACGACCCCGAAGAGAAGCGCAAGGCCATCGGCAACACGTTCATCCGTGTCTTCGAGGCCGAGCAGGAGAAGATCGGCGGCGCGAAGTGGCTCGCCCAGGGGACGCTCTACCCGGACGTCATCGAGAGCGTGTCATTCAAGGGTCCCTCGGCCACCATCAAGTCGCACCACAACGTCGGCGGGCTGCCCGAGGACATGACGTTCGAGCTCATCGAGCCTCTGCGCGAGCTGTTCAAGGACGAGGTGCGGGAGCTCGGACGGAAGCTGGGGCTGCCCGAGAGCCGCATCGGTCGGCACCCGTTCCCAGGCCCCGGGCTGGGCATCCGCATCCTGGGCGAGGTCACCAAGACGCGCTGCGACCTGCTCCGCGACGCCGACCACATCGCGATGGAGGAGATCCGCAAGGCGGGCCACTACGACGAGATCTGGCAGGCGCTGACCGTGCTCCTGCCCGTGAAGAGCGTCGGCGTGATGGGCGATGAGCGGACCTATGAGAACGTCGCTGCACTGCGCTGCGTCACCTCGACGGACGGGATGACGGCGGACTGGTACCCGATGCCCTACGACCTGCTGGGCCGGATCAGCAGCCGCATCATCAACGAGGTGCGCGGCATCAACCGCGTCGTCTACGACATCTCGAGCAAGCCTCCCGCCACCATCGAGTGGGAGTAGCTGTCAGTCGAGCTCGATGACCTGGCCGTCGAAGCCACGCTCGGTCGGGACGCCGGTCGCTCGCACCAGCTCGATCGCCGGGCCCGCATCCACCGTCGGGTAGAAGTGGGTCAGCACCAGCCGCTTGGGCCGCGCCCGGTCCGCGATGTCCGCCACGGCCTCGGGCCAGAGGTGCCCGCGGTAGTCCGTGGGGCCCGGAACGGCGCACTCGCAGACGAGCACGTCCACGCCTCGGGCCAGCTCGACGAGGTTGTCCGAGGGGCCCGTGTCGCCCGAGAAGACGACCGTCGAGCCCGCCGGCGAGGTGAACCGCAGGTGCAGGGCGCCAGCGCTGTGCTGCGCCGGGAGTGTGTCGAGCCGCACGCCGCCGGGCAGGACGACCGAGTCGGGCCCGTGGAGGGTCAGCTCGTGCACGGGGACCTGGTAGCCGCCTTCGAGCCAGTGCCCATAGGCGCTGCGTAGTCCCTCGAGGAAGTCCACGAAGCCTTCGCCCGCCCAGATCGGGTAGTCGCGGGACCGAGGGATGTCGATCCCGACCTTCATCGTGAAGAGGAGCGGCGCCAGGTCACCACAGTGGTCCAGGTGCCGATGCGAGTAGACGCCCCCGTCGAGCTCGCGCGCATCGACGCCCGCGCGCTTCAGCCGCTGCATGGTGCCGCTGCCGCCGTCGACGAGCACCGCAGCGCCGTCGCTCTGCACGACGAAGCCCGCCGGGCCGCGGTCGGCGTCCGGCAGGGTCGTCCCTGAGCCGAGGATCGTGAACCGCATCACGTCCGCAGCGGGAGCTCGTCGTCCGACAGGAGGAGCCAGTCCAGCGCTTCACTGCGGAGGGTGGTCGCCAGCAGGCTGGCCGGCGCGGCACCGAGCGCACCGGCGTGCTCCAGGTTGGCGACGTACAGCTCGATGCGGTCGGGGAAGACCTGCCAGGGGTCCTGGTCCGCCTCGGCGGGCTTGCCCTGGTACAGGGCGACGCTCGACGGGGACAGCGGGAGCTCGCTCTGGCGCAGGTCGTCGAGCCGCGGGTAACGATGCACCTCGAAGCGGCACTGTGCGTACCAGTCGGCGAGCTTGGGATCGAGGGCCTGGACGGCGCTCTCGAGGATGTGGGTGACCTCGGCCGTCGAGAGCGGCGTGGTCGGTGGGAAGTGCTTGCCGTCGTGCGAGCTGGCGGCTCCGAAGGCCTCGGCGGCCTCGGCGCCACGTCCCTGGAAGTCGAGCGCCAGGGCCCGGTAGTACCAGGCCTCGGCCAGATCGGGCTGGAGAGCCAGGGCCTGGTCGCACGCCAGCAGACAGGCATCGATGTCGGACAGCTCGTAGCAGGCGACCGCGTAGCCCGAGAGCACCCAGGCGGGCTGCGGCCCCTGATCGATGGCGTGGAGGAAGGCGGACCGCGAGATCTCCGGCTGACCGAGCTCCAGCGCGGCATCGGCGACCAGCAGCAAGGCATCGGAGTTGTCCGGCTCGTCCTCGAGCAGCTCCTCGGCCTCGATGAGCGCGAGCTGCGGATCCCGGTCCTCGAACGCACGTCGAGCGTGCTGCAGCCGCAGCGCTCCGATCTCGGCCAGATTCAGGCCCCAGTTACCCTTGAAGCTCATGCCCTGAGGCGCGCTACATCAAGAACCAGGCGACCGCGCCTGCGACCGCCAACAGCCCGACCGCCGCGACGCCACCGATCACGACCATGTTCGGCCCGGTGCTCTCCGGCTCGAAGTCGTCGTCCCGCGAGACACGCTCGGGGCGCTCCGGCGGGGGAGGCGGACGGCTGACCGCCGGGGCTGACTGCTTCCAGGCACCGCCGCGGAGGGCCAGCGCGAACGCGGCGAACTCGGCGATGTCCTTGCAGAGCGTCAGGTCGCTGAGCATCCACGTCTCGAACGCCTTCTCTTCCTTGCCCTGGGCCATGCGGCCGCACTCGTAGAGGGGCAGGGGACCCCAGTCGAGGTTGGGCTTCTCCGGGACCTCGGTGAACGGCACGCCGCCGTCCGAGCGGAGTGAGCGCTTCAGCGCGTAGCGCGCCTTCAGCACCGCGAGGGGGTAGCCACCCGACTTGTCGGCCTCGGCCTTCACGGCGTCGAGTGACTGCGACGAGTCGTATGCGAGACCCAGCAGTCGCACCTCGCTCTCGTCGAGGTTCTTGCTCGCCGCCTGCAGGAGCTCCGTGGGGCTGCGCTGGTTGGTCAGCGCGTTCGGGTGGTCTCCACCCTCGACGCGGCCGCCCGCCATCTGGATCTCTTCGGCGATGATCTTGTGCGCCCAGTCCGCGAGCTTGCCGGCCTCGGTGACCGAGGCGACGCCCTGCGCGAACCGCTGGCAGGCTCGCTCGAGCGCCGGGCGACAGTTGGTCTCACCGAGGCGCGACGCGGAGATGGCGTAGTACCAGTCCGAGAAGCGCTGGGCCATCGCCTGACCCGCCGTCGCATCGCCGGTTCTCCAACGCGAGAACAGCTGCTGGGTGGTCTGGCCTGCCAGGTCCGACATCGACTCCTCCGCGCCTCATGAGCCCCACGAGGCCCGCCGAGAATATGCGCCGCCACCGCCCGAAGCAACCGAACCCACGCGCTTCAGAGGCTCGCGCCCACCCGCTGGAGCCGGTCTCGAGCCGCGCTGTTGTCAGGCTCGAGGTCCAGCGCCGCCCGCCACTCGTCCAGGGCCTCCTCGGAGCGGCCCGCGCGTTCGTACAGGTCGCCGAGGCGCAAGTGACCGGACGTGTACGTCGGGTCCAGCTCGACCACGTTCTCGTAGGCCTCGATCGCCTCGGGTACCGGTCCCCTGCGGCGCGTGTCTCCGCCCCAGTACTTGTAGTAGTCGCGCGTCACGTCGGTCCCGACATGGCAGCCCACGACGAACAGGCCGGCGAGCGCGTGCACCAGCACCTGTCGCTGGGTGATCCGTCCATTGGCGAGCACGAGCGCGGCGACGACGACAGCCGCGACACGGGCGCCCGGCAGAGGCACGAACACGAGCGCGCCGCCGGTGAGGAGAGCCGCCTCGACCGCCCCGGCCCAGCTCCCATCACCCCGTCGCTCCAGCCAGTGGACGCCGCGCGCGATGGTCGAGCAGACCACCTCTGGCGCGTAGAGCAGGTACAGCCCCACCATGAAGTAGGAGAACAGGCCGATTCGCAGCGCGGCGATCTCCACGCCGACGTGGAACGCCAGGCCGAGCGCCCAGCAGACTCGGCGGGTCTTCGGCCACAGGAGGCCGACAGCCAGGACCACCTCGCCGATCATGGCGGCCCAGGACGCCCACGACAGGACGGTCATGTGGCCCACGTCGAGGCTGGCTGCGAGCGACTTCACCCAGATGCGCGCGTCGTCGTCGACCAGCGCGGCGCCGAGCGTCTTCCCCCCGAGCCACTCGGGGTCGACCTTCGTGATGGCAGCCCACAGGTACATGATCGACAGCACCGCCATCATCAGGCGCAGCGTCCATGCCGGGATGCGCTTGCCATCGCCGTCGAGCCACAGTCCGCCGCTCACGATCAGCAGCAGCACGGTGATCAGGTAGTGGTGCTGGTAGCTGTCGAGCTGGCTCCAGTAGTAGCTGGCGCCGTAGAGGAGAGTCAGCGCGGGCACGGTGACGCGCAGCTGGACGCCCAGGGCTGCGCGGACCGCCAGGACGATCTGGATCAGCGCGATGCCGACCATCCAGGCCTTGTCGGGCACCGGGATGAGTCCGTCGAGGCCGGCGAAGTGAGACACGTTGAAGTGCCCGGCGCCGTACCGCGCCAGGTGGCTGATTCCCTGCCAGATGTCGATGGCCAGGACGGCGAAGAAGCCGAATCGCAGCGCATCGGCCCGGTCGTCCGAGCCCGGCTGGAACCACAGCTGCTGGAACGTCATCGGCAGAGAACCTGGCGCGCGGCGAGGACGTCGATGTCGTCTTCGACGGTCTTGCAGGCAGCCGACTTCACGACCGTCTGGCCCCCCGCGGTCAAGCAGATCCGGGCGTCGACGGCATCGTGCACGTCGCCGCGACCGCGCTTGAGCAGCGTGATCCAGCCGCTGTGGAAGCGCTGCTCGAGCGGGTACGGCTCGTCATCGACGGTGTACGCCACAGTGCAGCGGACGACCCGGGTCGGGGAGAACATCCGCCACGCGAAGCGCTCGTCGTAGGGGTCGTCGCCCAGGTAGTGCCGGAGCGGCAGCAGCGCCTGGACGACCAGGACGGCGACGATGAAGATCGCGCGACGGTCCATCACATGCGGCTGTTGATGCCCGTGTACACCACGAACCGGTCGGTCCTGCGGAGTTCCAGCACGGCCCACTGCTTGCGCTTGTAGGCGAGCTGGACGGCCTTGGCCCGGGTGATGCCGCGCACCAGGACCGCGTCGAGGGTGTGCTCGCCGACGGTGAGGCGGACCTCGCGGAAGACCGCGCGGCTCTGTCGTAGCGAGCGGATCAGGGCGGCGTGTCGGTCGGCGTCGCCGGGGCCGGGTGTGCCCTGTCGCGCCTGGGCCGAGAACACCCAGACCATGGGCTGGAGCTTCAAGGGGAGCTCGTCGAGGACCTGTCCGTCGAGCTCGACCCCCGCCTCACGCCAGGCGGCGAGCTGGGCGGCGGGCATCGGCATCAGTGGTCCTCCTTGACCTCGTTCCGGTTCCAGGAGGGCAGCTCGATGACCACGTCGACGCTGCCGTCCGGCACGCACTGGCACGCGAGACGGGACGTGTCTCGAAGCGCGGGCGCGTTGTCGAGCATGTCCTCTTCCTCGTCGATCGGCTCGGGAGCCGAGTCGAAGCCGCTCTCGACGTACACGTGGCAGGTCGAGCAGGCGCACACGCCACCGCAGGCGTGATCGATGTCCAGGCCGGCGGCGAGCAACACGGTGAGCAGGCTCCCGGGGTGTCCGTCGTGCGCCGGCGGCAGGTCGTCCGGGTCCACCGAGATGACCTGGCCGTTGTTGGCGATGGTCAGCGAGTACGCCTTGGTCGGGAGCGGCGGCGGCGGCGCGTCGATGTACGGATTGCGACCCATCGGTCCTCCAGAGGACGGTGGGGGTAACGCACGTTAGGTCCACGGTCGCCATCCAACGGAGACCTCGTGGCCGACGACAACCCTCCCGGACTTCCGCTTCCCGGTGAAGAGGAAGAGGTAGACCACGTCTTCCGTGCGCGCATGAGCCTGTACAAGGCGTTCATGGCGAACTGGAAGAACATCCTCGGGCTCGCCGGACTCGTCCTGGTGGGCTCTCTCGTGTACGGACTGTACGAGGGATGGGACACCGACCGCGCCAAGGCCGGAGCCCTGGCCGTGGACGAGGTGGACCGCCGCATGCCGAAGCCGTCCGAGCTCGCGATGTACGGCCTGGCGCCGCTCGACGACCTCGACGATCCGAACCACGTGGCCACCCTCGAGGAGGGCGCCCGCCGGTACGAGGGCGCGGGCGACGCGAACTCGGGCGCCATGGCGGCCTCGGGCTATATCAAGGCCGGCGACACCTGGCTCCGACTCGGCAACACCGAGAACGCCAAGGCCGCTTTCGAGAAGGCGGTCGACACGAGGGAGGTCGGGCTCCTCGGCTGGACTGCCCACAACACCCTCGCCGTGCTGGCGCTCCAGGAAGGCGACAGCGCCGGGGCCGTCGCCCACTGGCAGGCCGTCGCGGACAGCGAGAAGAGCTACCTCGGCGAGATGGCGCTCCTGAGCATCGTCAGCACCCACGAGGCGGCCGGTGAAAACGCCGCAGCCACCAAGGCCGCGCAGCAGTTTCTCGTCGCGTACCCCCTGAGCCCGCGCGGCTCCGACCTGGCGCAGTACTCGACCCCGACGCCTGCGCCCGCTCCGGCGGACGGATGATCCTCCTGGCGCTCGGAGGCCTCCTCGGCGAGGCCTTCGACATGGACCGGAAGCCGCTCGAGGCGCACTACGCCGGCACCTTCGGCGAGGCGCCCGTCCCGCACTGGCAGCGCATGCTGCCCGGTCCTCGGCTCCAGGCGTTCAGTCACACCGAGCGTGGTCGTCCCGCCACAGACGGCACCGATCTGTACCTGGGCAGCGCCGCCGTCGACGCCCTGCTGCAGGTCAGCCGCGTCTCGGGCGAAGAGGTGAGCCGGTACGAGGCCGGCGCCCCCGTTCAGTCGCAGCCGGTCCTGGTGGGCGACTCGATCCTGTTCGCGGACTCCGGCGGCTACACCTGGCGCTACGCCGTGGGCGCCGAGGAGTCGACCTGGTCCCACTTCGGTGGAGCCCCCGTCGAGGCCACACCGACGCTCGACGGGAGCCGCGTCTACGTCGCGAACGTCGATGACGTCGTCTACGCACTGGACGCCCGCACCGGTGAGCTCCAGTGGCGGTACGCCCGGCCCCCGGACCCGCTGCGGGACAGCGAGCTCACGCTCTTCGGCGCGCCGTCCCCCGTCGTGGTCGGTGACCTTGTCCTGGCGGGCTTCTCGGACGGCTCGCTGGTCGCGCTGTCGGCCGACGGCGGCGAGATCGCGTGGGAACGAAGGGTAGGGGAGGGCCGCTACCCGGACCTCATCGCCACCCCCGTGGTCGCCGACGGTGTCGCGTTCACGGGTGGCTACAGCGAGCCGCTCGTCGCGATCGACCTGGTGAACCGCAGCATCCGCTGGCGGATCGACGTGGGCTCCTCGTCCGCGGCGACGATGCACGACGGCGTGCTCTACCACGGCGGAACCGACGGAAAGCTCCGCGCCATCGAGCCGGACACAGGCGACGTCCTGTGGCTCTGGGACTCGGAGACCACCGGCGCGCTCACGCAGCCCCAGGTCGTCGATGCCGGCGTGCTGGTGGCCTCGAGCGACGGCACCGTCTACCTCGTCGAGCGCGAGACGGGACTCGCCAGCTGGACGCACGACCCCGGCTACCTGTTGGACGGGATCACGGTCGCGCCGCTCGTCGACGGACGCCAGATGGTAGCCATCACGAACGCCGGTCGGCTGATGTCCATGCTCAGCCCGCGCGACGCTCTTCAGCTCGAAGGCGGCCGTGTGAGCCCGGGCGGGCCGCTCTAGAAGGCTCGGACGCGGCTCAGCAGGTGCCGACGCTCGGGTCGGTGTCGTTGCAGTCGTCGGGCCACTCGACGCCGTCTCCGTCCTGGTCGTAGTCGGAACCGCCGCTGCAGTCGTCGTCGGTGCCGTTGTACCAGAGCTCCGGCACGCCGGGGTTCACGTTCTCGGCCAGATCGTCGCAGTCGTGGTCGGGATAGCTCGTGTCCTCGAAGACCTCGTACCCGTCGTGGTCCTGATCGAAGTCGGAGTCGCCCTCGCAGTCCTGATCGACGCCGTCGTACCAGACCTCGGTGCCGCCAGGATGTGCGTCCGCGCGGGTGTCGTCGCAGTCCAGGCCCTCGGGCTCGGCCGCGAAGCCGTCCAGATCGGCGTCCCAGTCGTCGCCGCCAAGACAGTCCTGATCGATGTCGTCGTACCAGACCTCGTCCGCGCCCGTGTAGATGGTCGCGTCCGTGTCGTCGCAGTCGTCGCCACCCAGATCCAGGTGCTCGTGGCCGTCCTCGTCCGCGTCGGCGAGCGTCGACCCTGTGAGCGTGACGACCCTCGTACCGACGTCGCTGGTGAGAAGGAGCTCGCCCGCGGCGTCCTCGCGCCCATAGGGCGTGAACCACAAGGCCAGGTCCGCAGCGCCGTCCGGGTCCAGGAGCAGCTCGGGCACGTCGGCCGCGAACCCGCGTCCCTTGACCTCGACGTCGACGGTGACCGCGGTGTGGCCCGTGTTCGTCAGGGTGATGGAACTCGTGGTCAGACCGTCGAGCCCAGTGGCCGCGAACACGACCGCGTCGTCGGTGATGACCTCGGCCGCCCCCACGAAGTAGGCCTGGTCAGCGGGAGCACACGAGAGGACGAAGAGCAGCACGGCCGGAGGATATCCCCTCGCCAGACACATCAGGATGTTCCGATAATGGATATTATGTTCAATGCGCTATATGAACCGAGGACCTTGTGGTCCCCACCCCGCGCTACTCCGGCATCAGCGCGACGCTTCCACCTTCGGCGGCGACGCTGCGCGTGACCTTGTAGAACGTGCCCTCGGCCGTCACGACCTTGAACTCGTGCGTTCCCGCGGTGAGCTCGGTCTGGACCGGCACGTACCCAATGCTCGCGCCGCCCAGGAACACCTGGGCTCCCGCGGGTCCGAACAGCCTGACGGCCGCCTTCGCTGCCGCCTTCTTCTTGAGCGTCACCAGCGCATCGGTCGCGGCGCCTTCGGCCATCGTCGCGATGCTCGTGGTCTCGTACCCGGACATCTCGGCCCGAACGTCGTGGCGTCCCGGGTCGACGTCGACGCTCGTCGGCGACTTCCCGACGCTTCGGCCATCGACGAAGATCGTGGCGCCTGGCGGCGTCGTACGGACCCGCATCGCGACCGTGGACGGCTGGACGTCGTTTCCGGCGCTACCCCACGGGTCGTCGGCCGGCGCGACGCGGTCTGCGCTCGAGGTCTTCGAGCCCTTGGACGCCTTCGACGTCGCCTTCGAGCGCGTGGGCGTCGGGTCGATCGCCGCCACGGCCTCGGGCTCCTCGACCTCGGGCTCCTCCACCTCGGGCTCTTCCACCTCGGGCGCGACGTCGGCGACGACGGGCTCGCGCTTCTCGACGTCGGGCGGCGCGACGACCGCGGTCGGCTCCGCCTCGGGGGTCTCTTCCTTGTCGCCGTTCGTGAAGAACACCGCGCCGATGCCACCGATGAGGATCAGCGCGATCAAGCCGCCGAAGACCGGCAGCATGCTCTTCTTCGCGGGCGGAGGCTCGTCGTCGGCCCAGTCGGCCCCGCCTCCGCCGTCCGGGAAGTCCAGGTCCTCGACACCACCGCCGAAGACCGGCTCCACCGGCTCGGGCTCCTCGTCGACGCTGGGCTCTTCGGCAACGGACTCAGCCGCGACGGGCTGGTCCACGGTCTCGGCGAGCGCTTCCGGCGAGTCGGGCTCATCGGCGGGCTCGGCCGGCTCCTCGAGGAACGGGCGCGATTGGTCCATCGGTACAGGAATCGTCGGCGACTCGGACAGGCCCTGGGGCACCTCGAGGTTCGTCGCGACGTGCTGCGGCTCGGGCAGATCCGAGCCGGTGTCCGGGAGCACACCCTTGAGCCCCATCGGCTCGGGCACGTCGTCGAAACGAAGTGACCCGGGCTCGGGCGCATCGAACGGGTCCGCGGCGCCAGGCGGGCCGACTTCGGGCAGCGCCTCGCGCTTGGGCGACTCGGGAACGTCCGTGTCGTCCGTCACGCGCGCCAGTGGCGTACCGTCACGAAAGCAGAAATCTACGCGAGCATCGTAGGTTGTGCCGCAAAGGCTACAGATCTTCATGAGGTCGCCACCGCCCTGTTCTCACGTCGCGCGTCGGCCATATTACTTGCTTCACGAGTACTGGCGTTTCAAGTGCCTGCCAATCACGAGGCGTTGCACCTGGTTGGTGCCCTCGACGATCTGCATGACCTTGGCATCTCGCATGTACCGCTCGACCGGGTACTCGCGGGTGTAGCCGTAGCCGCCGAGGCACTGGACGGCGTCCGAGGTGACCGCCAGGCTGCTGTCCGTGGCCATGCACTTGGCCATCGCGGCGACGGCGCTGTACTCGCGTCCGGCGTCGCGGAGCCAGGCGGCCTTCCGCACGATGAGGCGTGAGCACTCCAGCTTCGTCGCCATGTCGGCGAGCATGAACGAGACGCCCTGGAAGTCGATGATGGGCTTCTTGAACTGGCGCCGCTGGCAGGTGTACGCCGCGGCGACGTCGAGCGCGCCCTGGGAGAGCCCGTTGGCGATGCTCCCGATCGTGATTCGGCCCGAGTCCAGCGCCGAGAGCGCCACCTTGAAGCCGATGCCTTCCTCGCCGATGAGCGCAGACGCCGGGATGCGGGCGTCCTCGAAGATGAGCTCGACCGTGGGGCTGGCGCGCAGCCCCATCTTCTTCTCTTTCTTGCCGAAGGTCAGGCCCTGCTGGTCGCCCTCGACGACGAAGGCCGAGATCCCGCGAGCACCCTGCCCTCCTGTGCGCGCCATCACGATGTACACGTCGGCGTAGCCGCCGTGGGTGATCCAGAACTTCGTCCCGTTCAGGACGTAGTGCTCGCCATCACGAACGGCGGTGGTCGCCAGGCTGCCGGCATCGGAGCCGGACTCGGGCTCGGACAAGGCGAACGCGCCGAGCAGCTCGCCACCGGCGAGACCAGGCAGGTAGCGCTCCTTCTGGGTCTCGCTGCCGTACTCGGCGAGGATGACCTGGGGCAGGCCGTTCACCGCCACGCACACGCCCCACGAGGCGCTCACGCGAGCGATCTCCTCGAGCACGAGCGTGTACTCGAAGTAGCCGAGGCCCAGGCCGCCGTGCTCCTCGGCCGTCTGGACGCCACAGAGCCCGGCCTCGCCGAGCTGGCGGAAGAGCTCCTTGTCGAACTCCTCGTTCTCATCCGCTTCTTCCAGGGTCGGACCGAGGATCGCCTGCGCCGCTTCACGCGCCGCGGCGCGAAGGTCTTCCTGGGTCTCGTCGAGCTCGTACACGCATGCCTCCGGGCCCTCGCTCTAACGCGGTTGCCCCCGGTTTGGAGGCGCCATACGCTACGCGTCCACTCAGACGAATCCCTCGGAGGGAATCCACATGAAGCGTCTCGCACTCGCCGCGCTCGCTCTCGGCATCTTCACCGGTTGCTCGCTCAAGGGCGCTACCATCCCCGCCGCGCCGATTCCGTTCGCTAAGGCGGACTACACGGTCCTCGGCAGCACCAACGCCGAGGAGTGTGGCACCTACATCGTCGGCATCGACTTCGGTCACCTGTTCAAGGACGAGGGCGCCATGATGACGCCCGGCACCATGACGCTCGACGGCACCGTCGGCGCTGGCGCCATGATGATGAACAACATGGCCATGGGCCGCGAGGGCAGCCGCGCGCTGTACGTCGCCCTGGAGAAGATGCCCGAGGCGACGCACCTGCTCGCTCCCCGCATCCACCACGAGGTCAACGGCATCCCGCTCGGACCGTACGTCCTGTTCGGCACCAAGTGCACGACGATCGAGGCCAAGGGCGTCAAGATCGGCGACCGCCCGACGGTCAACCAGTAGCTAGAAGAGGTGCCGATCGAGGTCGCGGCGCAGCAGCGTCTCGACCTCGATCAGCGCGTCCTCGATCTCCGCTGAGCTCGGAGAGAAGAGGTACGGGTCGATGTGGCGGACGTCGATGTCCCGCCACGCGGCCACGCCTCCGCTGTGGGCGTCGTGAAGGACCCACAGCACGCGGAGCCGAGCCCCGGCGCCGCAGCCCTTCTCCTGTCCGTAGAACCACCCCGCGTTGTGGGAGTAGTACCGGACGACGTAGGGCACGAGAACGTGATCCACGCCCTCGACCGGCTCGATGGCGGACGGTGACAGCGTGAAGCGCGGCAGGTTCACGTTGTCCGTGCCGTCTTCCTCGTGGGACCCGCGCAGCTTGCGGCGCTCGGGCGCGCCACCGACGACCTCGACGGCCAGCCAGGTCGTCCCGGACTCGGTCAGTGAGGTCTCGAACATCTGCGAGACCGTGTCGTGCGAGAGCGTCCGGTAGGTGTCCTCGCCCGAGAGCGTGATCTCCTTGCTGTGCGTCTGCATGCCGTACTCGCCGCGCTCGGTCACGACGTACCCGCCGGACAGCACGATGTTCCCGACGTACACGCCGTCGTCGAACGGGGTCTCGCTCGTGTCCTCGAGGAACACGGGAGCCGCCAGGCCGACGGTGCCGAGCTCCTTGGGCGCCTGGGCCGCAGCCGCCACGAAGACGTCGGGGGACTTGCCACAGGCCAGCAGGAGCATCAACACGTCGCGGTCTCCTGGACGGCGACGTTGTGCTCGCCGAGGACCGTCTCACGCTTGAGCACGCGGGTCCGAACGGGATCGAGGCCCAACAACGCAACGATCTCCTTCGGCTTCGCCATCTTCTGCTCGATGTGGACCGTCTCGAAGTCGATGATCACGACCTCCCCCTCGCCCTCGCGGACAGACAGGCCCGAGATGAAGGGCTTGATGTCGATCATCTTCCGCTCCTTCACGCGCCGGCGTCCCCTGCCCCTTTTCTTGCCGCGCAGCTTCACGGTGCGCTCGCTCTCGATGGTCTCGCTCGCCATCAGCGACCAGAGCCGCGTCGCGATCTCCTCGCGGTCACCGGGGGTCATCAGCGTGTAGGTGATGCTCTTCACGCTGGACATGAGCGAGGGCGTCTTCAGCGGGGCCTCGGCGGCCCCCAGCACCAGGAAGCCCTTGGGGACCGTGGCCTGGAGCCGGCTGAACAGCTCGGCCACGTCGGCGCGCTCCTCGAGCACGACGTCCATGTAGTCGCCGGTGGTCTCCTCTCCGGTCGGGAGGGCCGCGCTGAAGTTGATGCGCGGATGGGCGTGGAAGCCCTGCGTGTACGCGAGCGGCGCCCGAGCCCGACGAAGCGAGCGGAACCAGGCGTTCATCATCTCCAGGTGCGACAGGAAGCGGACGTCGTCGACGCGTCCGATGCGGAACCGGACCCGCTGGACGCCCTCCTTGGGCTCGCGAACCAGCTTCGGCGTCGGCTCGTAGGCCTTGGCCGCCTTCCGCGCCTCGATGTTGTCGCGGAGCATGCTGGCGCACAGCTCGCGCTCGACGTCGATGACGCCACACTTGTGGCAACGCTTGTGGCGGCAGTCCTCGGCGTGCTTCAGCTCGAGCGCGCGCTCCCAGTCCTCGACGAACCACGACTTGGGGATGTTGATGTCGATGTGGTCCCAGGGCAGGCGCTCGTCGAGGGCCCGCTCGCGCAGGGCGTCCTCGACCGAGAAGCCGGTCGACTCGATGGCCTGGTTCCAGGCGTTCATGTCCAGGTGCTCGCCCCAGGCGTCGAACCGGGCGCCGTTGTGGAATGCCGCCTCGATCAGGTCGGCACCGCGTCGGTCCGCACGGGTCACCAGGCCCTCGAGGAAGGTCTCGGCGGCGTTGTGGCGGCCGAACTTCACGCCGGGGTTCCGGCCGAAGCGGGAGTCCAGGATGGCCTGCTTGCGCTCGGTCTCACGGATGTCGACCTGCCGGGCCCACTGGAACGGGGTGAACGGCTTCGGGACGAACGTCGAGACGCCCGTGTTCACGCGAGCGGTCCGCTTGTGTTCCTTGCCCACCGCCAGCGTCCGAAGCGTCAGATCGGCGATCGCCTCGATGTCGTCGTCCCGCTCGGTGGGCAGGCCGATCATGAAGTAGAGCTTCACGTGCTTCCAGCCGGAGCCATAGGCCTGGTCGGCCATGGTCAGGAGCTCCTCGTCCGGAATCCACTTGTTGATGATGGCGCGGAGTCGGGGGCTGGCGGCCTCGGGAGCGAACGTCAGGCCGCTGCGGCGCACGTCGGCGACCCGGTCAGCGAGGCCCACACTGAAGCTGTCGAGTCGCAGCGACGGGAGCGAGACGCTGACCCGGTCGGCGGCGGCCTTGTCGGCGACGCGGTCCACCAGCTGCTGGACGCTGCTGTAGTCGCAGGTGCTCAGGGAGACGAGCGAGACCTCCTCATACCCCGTCTTCTCCAGCGTCCGCTCCATCAGCTTCTCGACGTTGTCGATGGTGCGCTCGCGAACCGGCCGGGTCGTCATGCCCGCCTGGCAGAAGCGGCAGCCCTGGGTGCAGCCCCGCAGGACCTCGAGCGAGACGCGGTCGTGCACCTGCTGGGTGAACGGCACGATGTAGTCGACCGGGAACGTGGCGCCGTTCAGGTCCTTGAGCGTGCGCTTCTTGATGATGGGGCCGTCGACGGCGGGCAGGATGCGGCCGTCCGGCAGGGTGTCCATCGGGTAGAGCGCCGGGACGTACACGCCCTCGAGCTTCGAGAGCGCCGTGAGCACTTCGATGCGCGGCTGACCGCGGGTCGCGCGGATGAGCTCGACCAGCTCGATGACGATGTCCTCGCCGTCGCCCATGACGAAGCAGTCGAAGAACGGGGCGATGGGCTCGGGGTTGAAGACCGCCGGGCCGCCGGCGAACAGCAGCGGGTGACGCTCGTCCCGGTCGGCCGCGCGCAGCGGAAGCCCAGCCAGGTCGATGACGTTGAGGATGTTCGTGTAGGTCAGCTCGCTCTGGAGCGTGAACCCGACGCCGTCAAACTCGGCGAGCGAGTCCTTGCTCTCGTTGGCGAACAGCGGCAGCCCGCGCTCCCGGAGGATGGCCTCGAGGTCGAGCGCCGGGGCATAGGCCCGCTCGCACCAGACCCCGTCCATGCCGTTCAGCACGGCGTACAGGATGTGGACGCCCAGGTTGCCCAGTCCCAGGTCGTAGAGGTCCGGGAACGTGAGCGCGATGCGCACGTCGACGGACTCCAGGTCCTTGTGGACCGCGTTCAGCTCGGTGCCGAGGTACCGCGACGGCTTCTCGACGAGAGGAAGGACGTCGTCCTGCAGAATCTGGCGCATGGACATGACCGCTCCTGGGAAGATGCGCGCGATATAGGGCCATTTCCCCCGCGGTACAAGGTCGGATGAGCCGGAAGAAGCGAAGCGCGCCCCGGTTCGGGGTCTACCGCCCGACGGCGGACGACACGTTCGTGTTCCGTGGTCGGGACCGGCCCGAGGCCCACGAGCGCCTTCGCGTCGCCAGCTGGAACATCCACTTCGGCGCCGGCCCGACGCTCGACGACGCTCGAAGGTTCCCCCGCGAGGACGTCCAGCGGAACCTGGTGCGCATCGGCGACGTGCTCCACCAGTCAGGCGCCGACATCGTGGCGCTACAGGAGGTCGACCGGGACTCGATGCGGTCCGGCCACATCGACCAGCTCGAGTTCCTGCGGGACCACACGGGGCTCCGGCACGCCAGCTTCGCCACGACCTGGGACGCGGCGTGGGTCCCCTACCCCGTCACCGCGCCGCCCCAGCAGCAGTACGGGCGGATGTGGTCCGGCCAGGCCGTGCTCTCGCGGTACCCCGTGCTCGAGCAGCGCCGGCATGCGCTGGTGCAGCCCGCGAGGAACGGCCGCGTCTACAACCGCTTCTACCTGCATCGCTGCGTCCAGGAGGTCGTGCTCGATCTGGGCCTCGGTCGCACGCTGAGCGTCTTCAACGTGCACCTCGAGGCCTTCGACATGGCCAACCGGCGCACCCAGGCCCGAGCCCTTGCCGCCCTGCTGCAGAGCTGCCGCGGCCCGGGGGTCTGTGTGGGCGACTTCAACACGCTGCGCTCCGACGCGCCACACTTCACGGGGTTCGAGGACGAGCCGGAGACGGACTTCCAGGGCGACGACACGCTCGAGGTCTGCATGTCTGGCGGCTGGGAGCTCGCGGGCGACGGCGCGTTCACCTTCCCGGCCGAGCGCCCGAACCGCCGCCTGGACCACCTGCTCGTCCACGGCGTGCAGGTCGAGGGAGCCGGTCTCCTCGACGACCCCCACCCGTCGTCGGACCATCTGCCGCTCTTCGTGACGCTGGCCAACTGATGCTGCACCTCGCGACCTCGTCCAGCGAGGCCTGGCTTCGCCGCGCCTTGGCGGACGTCGACACCATCCTGCTGGACCACGCCCACTGCGAGAAGAAGGCCGCCAGCACCGCGCTGAACCTCATCTTCCGGTATGGCGACCACCACGAGCTGATGGTGCCGCTGTCCGAGCTCGCGCGCGAGGAGCTCGAGCACTTCGAGCGGGTTCTGGGCCACCTCGAGCGGCGGGGCCTCGCATACGCGCGGCTTCACCCGAGCCCGTACGCCGGGCTCCTGCGGAAGGGCTGTCGGACGACGGAGCCCAACCGCCTGGTCGACACGCTGGTCTGCTGCGCGTTCATCGAGGCCCGGAGCTGTGAGCGGATGAAGCTGTTGGCCGAGAACCTCGCGGACCCCGAGCTGGCGCGTCTCTACCGCTCACTCCTCAAGAGCGAAGCGCGGCATCACCAGACCTACCTGGACATGGCGGCCGGCTTCTGCAGCCGCGACGAGCTTCGGGAGCGCATCGAGGTGCTCGGCGCGGTCGAGGCGGACGCCGTCAGCCAGGACGTGCCCGAGATCCGGCTCCACAATGGAT
>JAAESX010000066.1 GCA_024228935.1 Pseudomonadota bacterium | reverse complement strand
CGCCCCAGGCGGGCCGCCCCCGCAGGACCCACCCGAGCGGTCCGGGAGCGAACTCGGACCTCGCGAGATCGAGCCCGAGATCGAGATGGAGCCCGAGATGGAGCCCGGAATCGAGCCCGAGTCGAGTTCGACTACGAGGTCGAGGTCGCCCCCTGTGTCAGCGTAGTTGCCGCCCGTTCTGCACCACCAACCCACCGGGGGCGACGTGGAGAACCACATGTGGCCCATAGAGCTACGCGAGCGCTGTCTGCAGCGCCTCTTGGGGCAGTCGCCCCCAACACTCGTGGCGCTGTCCTGCGAGACTGGGATTCCGGCCAAGACGCTGTCACGCTGGCAGCTCAACGCACGTGCTGGGACCTGGCGTGTCCCGAGGGAGAGCATGGCTTCGAAGAAAGACAAGCGACCGGCCCGTTGGCCACCGTCCGAACGACTGCGTGTCGTGATCGAGTCCGCGAGACTGCCGGAGGACGAGCTCGGCGAGTTCCTTCGCCGGGAGGGCCTGCACGCGCCCACCCTCGAGCAGTGGCGCGCTGACGCGCTGGCGGGCCTGGGCGGGACTTCGGCTCCTGCCGCAGGGCGCAAGGTGTCTCGTCGCGAGCGCGAACTGCAGCGCGAGCTCCGCCGAAAGGAGAAGGCGTTGGCGGAGACCGCCGCGCTGCTGGTCCTTCAAAAAAAAAGCCGACTGCTCTTCGGGGACGACGAGGACGACTCTTCGGACCCGACGTGAGGGCCAGCGTGTTGGAACTCGTCGACGAGGCCATGGCCGCGGGTGCCCGGCTGGCACCGTGCTGCCAGCTCCTCGGACTCGACCCGCGAACGCTGCAGCGTTGGCGTACGCGTCCGGAGGACGGCAGGACCACCCACGAGCGCCCGCCACCCCCCAACCGGCTCTCCGACGAAGAGCGCGCCTTGGTCCTCCAGACGGCGGCCTTGCCTCGCTTCCGAGACCTCTCGCCCAAGCAGATCGTTGCCCAACTCGCAGACGAGGGCACCTACATGGCGTCCGAGTCCACCTTCTACCGGGTCCTTCGTGAGGAGCGCCTGCAGCACCACCGCGGTCGAGCCAAGCCGCCGACTCACACCAAGCCCCGCGAGAAGGTGGCCACCGGCCCCAACCAGGTCTGGAGCTGGGACATCACCTACCTTCGCGGCCCCGGGCACAGGCAGTTCTTCTACCTCTACGTGCTCTTGGACGTCTGGAGTCGGAAGATCGTCGGGTGGACCGTACGCGAGTCGGAGTGCGGAACCCACGCGGCCACCATGGTGCGCGAGGCCGTGTTCCGTGAAGGGTCACCCGAAGGTCTGGTTCTGCACTCGGACCGTGGCGCTCCCATGACCTCCGCCACGCTGCTCGGGCTGCTCGACGCCTTGTCCGTTCGGCCCAGCTACAGCCGGCCCCGCGTCAGCGACGACAACCCCTTCTCCGAGTCCCTGTTCCGGACGATGAAGTACCGCCCGGCCTACCCCTCGAAGCCCTTCCCAAGCCGCTCCGCTGCAGAAGCATGGGTCGAGCACTTCGTCGACTGGTACTGCCACGAGCATCGGCACAGCGCCCTCGGAATGGTGACGCCTGCGCAGCGCCACGACGGCGAGGACATCGGCCTCCTGGCCCAGCGGCGACAGCTCTACGAGGCGGCACGTTCACGCCACCCCGAGCGATGGAGCGGCAAGACACGCACCTGGTCCAGGCCCATCGAGGTCGCTCTCAACCCCTCCGACGCAACGCGCGAGAGGCTGGCGTCTTGACCTGCAATCACCCGCAAGTTCCGTGCGGTCTCGGCCTTGTCTACGGAACAACGAACAGGCCGCACGGAATCTCGGTGACGACCGCCGGACGAGTCCCACGAGGCGACAAGTACGTTGACACCTACCGCTCACGGACCGCGGATCGGGGTGGGCCCGGCTCGCCTGAACGCTGGGCTGCGACCCCTCGACGGGTCAACTTCCTACGGGAAACGCTCGGCCCGATCTGTCTGCTATCCAACTCCCACGCGCCGTGTTCTGCTGAATGCAGTCGAACGTCTCGGCTATGCTCCAGGAGAACACAATGTGCAAGCCTCCCGTCCGGATGGCGCCCCTCTGCAAGGAGCGGCTCTTCAACACCAACGGCACCGGCGCCTACGTGCTGGTCCGCGTGGGACCGCAGCAGGTCTGGGGCATCGGCCCCTTCCTGGACGGGATCATCGTCTATGGCACGCTCCGGGACAAGTCGGCGAACTTCGAGTACAAAGTCGTCGGCGAGTGGTCGAATGACGGTGAGACGTGGACGGCCTTCG
>JAAESX010000065.1 GCA_024228935.1 Pseudomonadota bacterium | reverse complement strand
AGAAGATGCCGACCACGACGGCGAGCGTCCAGGCCCAGAGGCGTCGCTCGCGGTCGGAGGCGAACACGTCAGCCCTTGCTCATCCAGACGCGCAGCTCGTCGTCGGGCCGGGTGACGCCCCGGTCTTCGTCGTGGGCCGGCTCGAACCGCATGCCCCCATCGTAGTCGTCGTCGCGCGCTGGAGCCGGGGTTACGAGTCCTTCCCATGATGGGAGTACGCGCATGCGAGAAGTCCGTCTCTTCCTCGCTCCTTCGCTCTACGACGCGAACCCGCATCTGGTCGACGGCGTGCGCCGGAATGGCGTGGCCGTGGAGCGCTTCGATCACGTCAGCAGCGACTATGGAGCGGCGGTCGCGGCACACAACGCGGCCCTGGCGGCGGCGGGGGCGACGGACGCGGCGTCCCGGTCGTTCCTGTGCGTCGCCTTCGAGGACACCAAGACCGGCGTCGAGTCGGCGCTGGCCGCGGGGATGTGCGTGATCGGGGTGGCCGGCAACAACATCGAGGTCGAGCGCCTGTCGTCCCGCGGTGCGCACGCCGTCGCGACGAGCGTGTCCGACGTCCTCGAGTCCTTCGGGGTGCGCAACTACTACCAGGTCCAGTACCTCCCCTACGCCATCCATCTCCACCACCTGGCCGAGACCAAGGTCGGCTACCCGGTGTCGCTGCTCGACACCCTCCGCGGTCGCTTCACCGACGAAGGCGTCGCGCTCGACCCACACGGCTCGCGGTTCATCCCACGGGAGATCCTGGGTGTCCGCCCGGGCTCGCTGGCGGACGTCTACATCAACAACCTCGGCTGGCCCCAGGACTCCATCACCACGTTCCGGCTCAACTCCCGGGATCTCGAGCGGGACATCATCCGGTTCTTCGCCCGGCTCTACCAGCACGACGAGCTGCGCGGCTTCATCACCAGCGGCGGGACCGAGGGGAACTTCACCGGCCTGTGGTGGAACCGCGACCACCTCGTCCACGAGTCCGGCGGTGCGGCGCCGGTCCTGCTCACCTCGGAACAGACCCACTACTCCATCAGCAAGGCGGCACAGCAGCTCGCCATCGAGGGGCGGCTCGTCCCGACGCTGCGCACGGGGGAGATCGACTGCCAGGTGTTCGGACGGATCCTCGATGAGCTGGCCGAATCCGCACCCGAGCGGCCCGTGCTGGTCAACGTGAACGCCGGCACCACGCAGACAGGGGCGGTCGACGACCTGCCGCGAGTCCACGAGCTCCTCACCGAGAAGGTCGCAGCGCGTGGCGGACACTTCGGCATCCACGTCGACGCGGCCTTGATGGGCGCGGTGCTCCCGATCATCCAGCCCTGGGGTGACGTCGATCTGTTCGAGCGCTTCGGGGTGCACACGCTGGCGATCTCCGGCCACAAGTTCTTCGGCAGCACGGCCATCTGTGGCGTCTGCTTGACCTCCAAGGCGTTCCTGACGGCGTGCTTCGAGCGTCGGGACGTCAGCGTGGCCTACCTGACAGGACTGCACGACATCACGCCCAGCGGTTCCCGATCCGGGTTCAACGCGCTGAGCTTCCACAACACGCTCTGCGGGCTGTACCTGCACACCGACGCGAGTCGTCTGCGTCGGCTCGTGCAGCAGTGCTACGACAACCACGCCTACTTTCGGCGGGGCATCACGGCGGTGGTCGGCGAGCGGCAGGTCATCGCCCCCGAGCACAGCCTCAGCCTTTGTTTCCCCAGGCCTTCGGCCGAGCTGATGGCGCGGTACCACCTGATGCCGGTGTCCATGCCGGAGTTCCTCGAGGGCGATCTCGAGTACGCGGGAGTCTGCGTGCTGGTGAACGTCGACCGCGAGATGATCGACGAGTTCTGCAGCGCCTACGCGCGTGACCGGGCCGGCGACGGAACGCGTCAGCCCGCCATCAGCTGACGCACCCGCCGGTCGATGCGCGGGAAGGCGCGGGCCCCGACGCGTCGAAGGCCGGCGATGGCCTCGCGGGCCGTGTCGCGCTCCCGCCCGAGCTCGGTCAGCAGCCCCTGCATCGACCGGCGACAGCGGGCGTCGTACTCGTCCACGAGGCAAGGCGGCGGCGTGGCGCTCGGCTCCCATCCGGCGGGCAGCGGGACCGGCCGACCGATCGAGTAGTCCATGTGCACAGGCCACGGGATGTGCGGCACGGGGCCGACCCCGACGAGCCAGGGGAAGGACAGGTGGACGGGGAACACCGCCGCCCGGAAGTGACGCTTCAGGCCCAGACGCTCGGCCAGCCGGTGCCCGTCGGAGAGGACGACCAGCGTCTCGTGCGCTCCGACGTTGGCGACCGGCGTGACCGGGACCCCCGACTGCAGCGCCAGCCGCGCGTACCCCTTTCGTCCGGCGAAGCAGACCTGGTAGCGCTCGCTCCAGGGGCGCCAGGTGTCCCGGTCGCCGCCCGGGCAGACGAGGAGATCGCGCCCCTCTTGAAGCACCTCGCGCGCGGCTCCTCGGCCGGCCTGGCGGATGCCGAGCTTGGCGCACGCGTTCGCGCTCGCTCTCGTCTTGAACAGCATGTCGTGCGCCATCGGGCTCAGGCGCCGCTTGTGCTCGAAGCGTCGCGACCAGGCCCAGGCGAAGCCCCAGACGTCGGGGATCAGCGTGCCACCGCTGTGATTGGAGACGAGCAGGGCGGGCTTCTCGGGCATGTGCTCCCAGCCCCGGACGCGGACGGGCATGTACCGGTCCTCTCCGAAGACGTGCTCGAGGCGGTCCAGCCAGCGGTCGACGTAGGCGGGGTCGTACCGCTCCATGTGGTGCTCCAGCTAGAACATGTTCTGGGAGTTTCTAGAACATGTTCTGGCCCGGTTCGGTGGGGGCGCGCAAGCGCTATCGTGGCTCGGTGAAGATCCCGCGCCCGCCAGGACTCGACGCGATCCACAGCCAGTTCATCGTGAAGTGGATGAGTCAGGCCCAGGTCTGGCTCTACCGCCAGAGCGATGGGCGGTTCGGCAACCGGTTCCGAGGCCGCCCGGTGGTGCTGCTCACGGTGACCGGGAGGAAGTCGGGGGAGCCTCGGACCAAGCCGCTCCTCTACCTGCGCGACGGGCCCGACGTGGTCGTGGTCGCCAGCAGTGGTGGGATGGCGAAGCACCCGCAGTGGTACCGGAACCTGATCGCCGACCCCGCCTGTCGGACCCTGATCGACGGCGCGGACGAGGCGCGACGTGCCCGGACGGCGACACCCGATGAGAAGGCACGTCTGTGGCCGCTTCTGAGCGAGCTCTACAGTGACTTCGAGCTGTACCAGGAGTGGGCAGGCGACAGCCGGGAGATCCCCGTCGTCATCCTGGAGCCGGGGTAGGGCAGGCACCGGGGCGCTCGGGCTTTAGGTAGCGGGCCGCGGCCCAGACCGCCTCGCCGTCGATGGCGAGCTTCCACCAGCCCTCGTGGCCCTGGTAGACGAGGTCCACGCACCGCGCGTCTGGTGGAAGAGAGCCGACGCGCGGCTCGAGCTCGTCCCGAGCCGGTGGCCCCTCGCGCATCCACAGGACGTCGTCGTTCGCGACGTCCGTGACCCGCACCTGTCGCTCGTAGCGCTCGTCGTAGGGGACCCGGACCGGGGCGCCGCTCGCGTCGTAGAGCTTGGACCAGCCGCTGTGGAGTCCCATCGCCGCCGTCGCGCCGTGGAATGGCTCCCCTCGCGCCATCAGCGTGTCCTGGATGGTGTGCATCCAGACGACGTGGTGGCTCACGTGGCAGCCGTACTCGAGCGTCCAGACCCACTCGCCGGACCAGGCCGCGACGGCGTTGCACCAGGAGAAGGCGCCGTCGTGGATGCCGACGGTTCCAGCGCCGTACCGGGCGACCGCGCGCTGGCCGGCCTCGAGCGCAGCCGCCTCGGTCTCGAACCGCCGGACGCTCAGGTGCCCGCGGATCACGCCGCGCTGGTGTGGGGCCGAGATCATCCAGCTCCCGACCGCCTCGCTGTCCTCGCACAGGAAGTCCCGGTTGCTGCCGCCCGGCCAGTCTCCTCGATGGCAGAACGCCTCGGGAGCGGGTGCCCTCTGCCCGTCGTAGGCGGCCAGGACGGCATCGATCCAGGCCAGCTCCGCTTCGACGGCCGACAGCTGGGGATCCGGAAGGGTCGTGAGAGCGAGCGCGAGCATGGAGACTCGGACACCTCGGTACGCTCTCGGTTCATGACGAAGCTCCTCACCGGATTCCGCCCCGAGCACGCCGAGCTGTGGGGCCGTCACCCCGTCTGCATCGAGCACGGCCTGGCCGACACCGGGCTCTTCAGCGACGACGCGCTCGCCGCGTTGCTCGAGGACTACCCGCGCGAGAACTACGACCTGCTCCACATGGCCGAGCAGGGGACGGGGAACCTGGCGCACTGGACCGAGGGGGACCTGGGTCGCGTGCGCGGTCGCGAGGCGCTCGACGCCATCACGTCCGGGCGGCTGTGGATCAACCTGCGGCGGGTCCACGAGGCGAGCCCAGCCCATCTCGAGCTGCTCGAGGCGGTCTTCGCAGAGCTCGCCGAGCGGGTGCCGGGGTTCCACCCCTACAAGCTCAACCTCGGCATCCTGATCAGCTCGCCGGGGGCGCAGGTCTACTACCACTCGGACGTACCGGGGCAGTCGCTCTGGCACCTGCGCGGGGCCAAGCGCGTCTTCGTCTACCCGAACCGCGCGCCGTTCCTGCCCGAGGAACAGATCGAGAAGGTTGTGCTCAGCCTGACCGAGGCGGAGATCGACTACGAGCCGTGGTTCGACGACTACGCCACGGTGTTCGACCTGCAGCCGGGACAGATGCTGCACTGGCCGCTGAACGCCCCGCACCGGGTCGAGAACGGCGACTGCATCAACGTGAGCGTGACCACCGAGCACTTCACGACGTCCATCCAGAACAGCTACGCCGTGCGGTACGCCAACGGGCTGATCCGGCGAGGTCTCCGGGGCCCGCCGCCCCTGCCGAACACGCGCGGTGGAAGCTTCTGGGCGCGCGCGGCGCTCACCGTGGCGGTGAAGAAGTCGGGCCTCTTGAAGGCACGGAAGTTGGAGAAGACCGTCGAGTGGGAACTGGACCCCGCGGCCGACACGCGGATGCGGGCTGTCACGCCGCTCGTCTAGCGCCTACGACAGGGTGTAGGGCAGGACCTGCGAGGCGATGCCCAGGTGGCTTCCACCGATGAAGGCGTAGACCAGGGCCATCGGGACCGCGGCGACCCGGGCCATGCGGGTCTCCCGGTTCCGCCACAAGAGGCCGACCGCGAGCCCGACCAGCGCCAGCTTGGCGAACAGGAACACCCCGGGTCCGGCACCGAGCGCCTGGGCCATCAGGGGGTTCGCCTCGGTGGTGACCCCGGTGATGACCCACCACTGCGTCCCCACCAGATCGAACACGTTCAACACGAGGATGGCCTTCAGGGCCTTCTCGAAGCTGGCGATCGTGGTGAGGTCGGTCATGCTGATCTCCTCGGTACAAGGGGCGTTCTCCTCAAACTGCACACCGTTTGGACGAGCCGCAACCGCAGATCTCGTGCAGGCGCGCCAGGCCGGCCTTCCTCTCGGGGTAGACACTGTGTATACTCCCGCCAGGCACCGTCAGGACCCCCCGTTGTTCGCCCTGTACTCGTGCCTGGCCCTCGCGCAGGATGCGCCCCCCGTCGTCAACGGCTCCTCCACCTCGGACTACGAGGCGGTCGGAGCGCTCATGGCCTGCAGCGGCAGCTGCTTCTCGTTCTGCAGCGGCACGCTGGTCGACCCGGAGTGGGTCATCACAGCAGCCCACTGCATCGACCCGCTCCGCAGCTACGACCGCAGTGGGTACACCGTCTGGTTCGGGGTCGGGCCCAAGCTCGGCGAGCTGACCGACTACGTCGAGATCACCGACTACGCCGAGTACCCCCAGTACAACAGCTACTCGCTCGAGCACGACATCGGCATCGTGCGGACGAATCCGCTGACGAGTGTCGACCCGGTCTACGTGAACGAGACCCCCATCGGCAACGAGTGGAAGGGCAGCGAGCTGCAATACGTCGGCTACGGCGTGACCAGCGACAACGCGAACGACGGCGGCGTGAAGCGGACCGCCGCGATGCCCATCCACAGCTACGACAGCGGGTTCGTGTACTCGCGAGACACCGGCGAGGGCCAGAACATCTGCTACGGCGACTCGGGCGGCGCGGCCCTGAACGACCTGGGCGGTGGGGTCTACGAGCTGACAGGCGTGAACTCCCACGTCTTCGGGGTCCTCTACAACGGGTACATGTGCGAGGGCGGCGGCAGCGGGGCGACGCGCGTGGATCGGTACCTGGACTGGATCCGCGGGTACGTGGACGTCAGCGCGTACGACCCGGGTCAGGACGAGCCGCCCGAGGACGAGCCACAGGACGACGAGCCGGGCACCGAGCCGGATGACGAGTCGGAGTCGGGCGAGCCGCTGGATGCCTTCGCCGAGCCGATGACCGTGCCCCGCGGTGGCTCCGCCGTGGTGAAGCTCCATCTGAACGCCGAGGCCTACGACGTGCGCGTCAGCGAGCCGCCGTGGCTCGGCCGCGCCCAGGTCGACGGCAAACGGGTCGTCTTCGTGAGCAACGGCGAGGACTTCGGCACCGACTGGTTCGTCGTGACGGTCGAGGCGGACGGCCAGGTCCTCGAGGTGCCGGTGGATGTCGAGGTCGTCGACCCCGCGACCTACGAGGATCTGAACGGGTGTTCGGTCCGGTCGGGGAGCCCGTTGGCGCTGTTGGGCCTGCTCGGGCTCCTGGCCGTGCGGCGCCGTCAGCGCTGGCGCTAGAAACAGTCACGATTGACGGTAACTGGTTCGTCGGCTACTCCGTGAGGCGTGAAGCAAGACGCTCGAACCGCGCTGATGAGAGGCCGCTTGATGGTCGCCACCATCGAGTGTCTCTCCGAGCTCGGCTACCGGGGCACCACGACCACGGTCGTGTGTCGCAAGGCGGGCGTGTCGCGCGGCGCGATGCTCCACCACTTCCCCAGCCGGCACGAGCTGATGGTCGGCGCCGTCGAGCGGGTGATGGCCCAGCGTCGCCAGGACATGGAGCTCGCCGATCCGGTCGAGGGCATGTGGTCCGTGGTCGAGGGCGCCGCGACCGAGGCCTGGCTCGAGCTGGTCGTGGCCGCGCGCACGGACCCCGCGCTTCGTGCTCGGGTGGTCGAGATGACCGAGGGGCTGCGCGAAGCGGCTCGACTCGAGGCCGAGCGTCTCGGCATCAACCACGACGACCTGCTGGTCGCGAGTGCGGCCATGGACGGCCTGGTGCTCCAGCGTCAGGCCGGTCTGGGGGGCGAGCGGACCCAGCGTGTGCTCGACCGGCTCAAGTCCCTTCAGGAGAAGACCGCATGACCATCGTGCCCGCCCGTTGGGAGGACCTTCCGGCCATCGTCGACACCCTGCGCGCCAACCGCGAGGACCCGTCGCTCTTCCAACAGCCGCCTCGCCAGCCCGACCACCACCTGCGGGAGTTCCTGATCGCCTGGGAGGACGACCGGGTCGTGGGCTGCATCCAGGTGCACACGTATCCGGGCGGCTCGGTCGAGATCCTGGCCGTCGCTGTGCATCCTTCGGCACAGGGGCGAGGGGTCGGGACCGCGCTGATGGACGCGGCGGTCGCACGGGCCCGGACGCTGGCGCCCGAGCGCATCTGGCTCGGCACGGCGAAGCCCGGGTACTTCGCGCGGCACGGCTTCGAGGCGATGTCTCGCTGGACGCTGCCGCTGGTGGTGCTGCTCGGCAAGCTCCGCCGCATCGCCCAGCAGCCGGTCGCGCGCTGGCTCCCCGCCCTGTTCGGACGGCACGTGCTCATGCGACTGCCGGCGGTCGAGTGAAGTCCGTTGGCGCCGGCACGCTGTTCGCGCTGCTCTGCACGCTCGTCATCGCGCTGACGGCCGGTGGCCTGACCTCGTTCGAGCTGGTCGGGCCGACGGTCCCGTTCGCGTATCCGTGGCGCCTCGTCGAGCCGACGCAGGGAGCAAGGCTCTCCGCCTGGCTCGGGTACGCCGCCCACAACCTGGCGGCCTGGGGCGTCATCGCCTGGGCTCGTCGCGCCGGAGCGGGCTGGGGAGGGCGGTTCCGGGCCTTCAACTGGGTCATGCTGGCGGTCCACGTGGTGTTCGTCGGCCTGCACGTGCTGCAGAGCCGCGTCTACTACGACGGCCTCGCCCAGGACGTGCCCGAGCTGACCGCGCTGGGCTCGGTCGCGCTGATGCTGATGGTTGTCCTGGTCCTCGAGGCGCCGCGGCGAGGCCTCGCGTTCGGCCGGGGCAAGGCCTTCCACAAGCGCTTCCTGACCATCGTCCGCGAGTACCACGGCTACCTGTTCACCTGGGCCCTCATCTACACGTTCTGGTACCACCCGACCGAGGGCACGTGGGGGCACCTGGCCGGCTTCTTCTACATGTTCGTGCTGCTGTGGCAGTCCGTGCTGCTGTTCGACCGAGCCCATCGGAACCGCTGGTGGACGCTCGCGCTCGAGCTGCTCGTCATCCCGCACGCGGTGTTCGTCGCGGTCCACCAGGGGCACGGGCTCTGGCCGATGTTCCTGTTCGGGTTCGGCGCGGTCTTCGCGATGACGCAGCTCTACGGCCTGGGCCTGAGCGACTGGCTGCGCCGCGCAGTCCTGGCGGTCTTCGTGCTCGGGATGGTCGCGACCTATGTCGCCACCGGACGCCTGACCGAGATGCACGAGGTCACCAGGATCCCGGTCCTCGACTACGGCATCGTCGGCCTGGCGTACGGGCTGTTCCTGGTGGTCAACCGGGTGCTCGAGCGTGTCGGCCTGCTTCAGCGCGTCTGAACGTCCGTCACGACCCACTCGACGGACAGCGGAGGGTTGTCGAGCACGGTCGCGAGCAGCTGGGCGTCGGCCAGCGTCGCGTCCGTCTCCAGCGTGATGAACAGCCGGCCGCCCGAGATGGGCTCGACGACGTACGGCGCCAACAGGACCTCGCCGTCGAGCAGGATGTGGATGAGTGAGCCGGTCCGTCGGGTCGAGAGCTCCAGGAATCGCTCGTGCCCGGCGTCGGTGAGGTCGACCGTGACCGACGGCATGCCCATCGCGTCCAGGCCCATCGTGGCCGAGCGGATGTGGTCGTTGTCGAGCTCCGTCGGGCCGGTGAGCTCGCCCCGGACCTCGAACCGGCCCGATGAGGTCAGGGCCGGCAGGATGGCGTCCGGATCCCCGATGCCGTCGAGCTCGAGCTGGACCGTGTCGGCAAGGAGCTGGACGTCCGCCGGGATGCGGAGTGCGTCCAGACGGGCGCGCATCCGGTCGGCCTCCGCGCGGTCCGCTCCGGGCGCGAGGCACAGCACCCGGACGTCCTGGTCACCGGCGAGAGGGCCCTCGACGTAGCGAGCCTGGAGCACGTCCTGGACCGACCAGGCGCCCCACGCCATGCCGAGCCCGGCGACCATCGAGAGAGCCAGCCCCCACGCGGCGACGAAGGCGGGGCCGCGGGCTCGCGAGCGCGTCACGACGATGACGGCGATGGCGACGAGCACGGCGACCAGCCCATCCAGACCCTCGGGAGGCCAGATGCCTGTGAGCGACAACCAGGCCTCGGGCAGGAGCTGCCAGGCGACGAGGGGGAGGAGCAGCAGCTCGCTGGGGTGCTTCACAGGGAGCAGCGGCGGGCGATCCGGGCGCAGTCGACGCCACAGGACGAGGCCGAGGGGCAGGGGGAGGAGCAAGGCGAACGCGCTGACTCCGAACGCCCCAGCCGAGCCGCCGCTGGCGATGGATGCGCCCTGAGCCATGGCGACGGAGGGCAGCCCGATGAGCAGGGGCCCGCCGTACACGGTCAGGGTCCCGCCCAGGGCGCCTCGCTCGGACAGGCGATCGCTCAGCCACCACAACAGGGCGGTCGCCGCGGCTGCCGACGAGCAGGCCAGCAGGGCGCTGCGCGTGGGCACGAACTCCATCCAGACGCTCAGGTGCGCCAGGGTCGCTCCGGCTGCGGCTAGCGAGGTCGCCGCCAGCAGCGTCCGCCTCCAGCCGGTCCACCGGGCGAGCAGTCGCCCGACCAGGAACGGGAGCCACGCCGCGGCGAGGACGCCGCCCATCAGGGCTCGCCACAGCGACCCCTCGATGTAGGCCAGATCGACCTCGAGGCCGGGGAGCGGGACGAGACAGAGGCCCAGCCCCAGGAGCGCGCCGCCGACCGTGATCCACCACGCCATGCCGGACTCTACCTGTCGGCGGGTAGCCTGCCGGCATGCTCCTCGTACTCCTCGCCTGCGCCTCCTCCCCAGACTCCCTGCCCGTCGACAGCGCGGACGCCGACACGGACTCCGACTCCGACTCCGACTCCGACTCCGACTCCGACTCCGACTCCGACTCCGACACCGATGCGGGCTGTGCGCCCTGGCCCGTGGGGGATGGCGTGGTCCATCCGGTGGACCCCTCGATGTCGAAGGACACCATCCAGGCGGCCATCGACGCTGCGGCACCGGGCGAGACCATCGAGTTCTCCGACGGGACCTACACGCTCGAGGGCCTGTGGGTGCGCAGCCCGGGCATCACGCTGCGCTCGGCGAGCGGCTCCGCCGAGGCTGTGGTCCTGGACGGCGCCGGCGGCTCGAGCTCGGTCCTGACCGTCGCGGCGTCGGACGTGGTGGTGGCCGAGCTCACGACGGCGAACTCCTGGTGGCATCCGATCCACATCCGTCCCGATGGCGAGGACATCTCGGGGGTCCTGGTCCACGGCGTCCGGGTCATCGATCCGGGCCAGCAGGCCATCAAGATCAACACCGATGGCAACGGGCACGTCGTGGACGACGGCGTGGTCGCCTGCTCGACGCTGGAGCTCACGGACGCGGGCCGGCCGAGCGTGCGCGACAACTGCTACACGGGCGGCATCGACGCCCACCAGGCACGCGGCTGGGTCGTCCGCGACAACCACATCTCCGGGTTCTGGTGCGAGTCCGGCCTGTCGGAACACGGCGTCCACTTCTGGCAGGGCAGCCGAGACACGCAGATCGTGCGGAACGTCCTCGTCGACAACGCCCGCGGCATCGGCCTGGGCCTCTACGACGACGAGCCCGACGGCCGCGCCTACGACGACGCGCCTTGTGCGCACGGCGCCGGACACTACGGCGGACTGATCGCCAACAACGTCATGCATGTGACCTCGACCGACGTGTTCGCCAGCGCCTCGGGCATGGACGGTGGCATCGCCCTTGCGTCGGCCTGCGATGCGACGGTCGTGCACAACACGGTGTTCTCGACACAGGAGCCGTTCGCGAGCGTCGAGTACCGGTTCGAGCGCAGCGACCCGGTGCTCCAGAACAACCTGACGAGTCACCGCATCCTGCCCAGGGATGCCACGGCGCTGGTCGACGAGGGAAACCTCGCCTCGGCCACGAGCGCGGACTTCTCGGACGAGCGCGGTCACCTGGCCGACGGGTCCCAGGCCATCGACGCTGGCGTGGCGACGGACATCGACGAGGATCTGGATGGCGACGCCCGCGACGATGGCGCCCCGGACGTCGGAGCCGACGAGCTGTAGGTGCGCTACGCGCTACGAGCTCCTAGGGGTGGAGCACGCAGCCGCCCACGTGCTGGCTCTCCCACTTCGCGCGCAGGGCCTCGGCGAAGTCGTCCAGCGCGTAGGCCGGGCCCACGTGAGGCGTCATCCCGGCCTCGACCGCGTCCAGGACGGCCGTCAGGCGAGGCGGCCGGGAGCTGGGGTCCTTCACCGACGAGATGACCGTCGGGCAGCCGAGCACGTCCAGGCTCTTCATCATGATCAGGTTCGTCGGGAGCTGGTTGCTGCCGACGCGCGCCACGTCGGGCGTCGAGGCCCAGCCGACGACGAGGAACCGGCCGCCGAACGCCATGCAGCGCATGCTCTCCGCGCTCACGGCGCCGCCGACCCCGTCGTAGACCACATCGACGCCGCCCGGGGCGAGCGCTCGGACCGCGTCGCGGAAGCGGCCGACGCTGGACACGACGTGGTGGGCTCCGGCGGCCTGGACCTGGGCCAGCTTGTCGGGGGACCGACCCGTCGCGATGACGGTGGCGCCCCGGTGGCGAGCGAGCTGGACCGCCGCCATGCCCGTGGACCCGCTGGCCCCGTGGATGAGGACCGTCTCGCCCTCGCGGAGCCCGCCTCGGGTGACCAGGCAGTGCCAGGCCGTCTCGAAGTTCCCCAGCAGGTTGGCGCCCTGGTCGAACGACAACCGCGCGGGCAGGGGGATGAGCGCGTCGGCCGAGGCCATCGCCCAGGTCGAGAAGCCGCCCCAGGTCCGGTGCGGGCCCGCCGAGCGAGGCCCGGTCTTGAAGCCGTCGGCGATGACGCGGTCGCCGACCGACCAGCGCGTCACATCCGGACCGACCGCCGCGACCTCGCCGGCGTACTCGAGACCCGGGGTGTACGGGGGCTGACCGACGTGCTGGTACTGGCCGGCCATCATCAGCAGATCGACCCAGCCGACCGCGGCGGAGCGCACGCGGACCACGACCTCGCCCCCAGCCGGAGCGGGCCGGGTCGAGTCCTGGAGCACGACGTGGTGCTCCAGCGCGTCCATGGGCGAGGTCCCGAAGGCGTTCACGACGACTCTCATTCGAACAGCTCCAGCGGCCCGCGACGGGATACCACGACGCCCTGAACACAGGAGTTCCCATGCAGATCGAAGAGCTGAACGCCGGCAACGGTGACATCGCCAGCAACGGCCGCACCGTCGACGTGCACTACACGGGCTGGCTCACCGACGGCACCAAGTTCGACTCCTCGGTCGACCGGGGCACGCCGTTCTCCTTCACGCTGGGTGCGGGCCAGGTCATCAAGGGCTGGGACGTCGGCGTCTCGGGCATGAAGGTCGGCGGCAAGCGCAAGCTGACCATCCCCGGCGCGATGGCCTACGGCGACCGCGGCTACCCCGGGCTCATCCCGCCGAACGCGACGCTCGTGTTCGAGGTCGAGCTGCTCGGCGTTCGCTGAGCCTACGCGGACCACCGGGTGTCGCCGTCCACCGCTCCAAGGCGGACGGCGTCGTACCCGAACCGCTCGCGGACCGCGTTGATCGCCGGACCCACCGGGCCCCGTCCCGGCGCTCCGAACGGCAGATCGAGCTGCAGGTCCCGGCCGACCAGGTTGGACAGGCCCACGCCGAGGAGGCGGATGGGGAGGTCCCGGGTGCGCGCCGCCTCGTACAGCTGCTGGATCGTCGCGTAGACGGCCGCCTCGGTGTTCGTCGGGTGGATCGTCCGCGAACGCGAGAGCGTCTGGAAGTCGCTGTAGCGGAGCTTCAGGGTGATGGTCCTCGCCCGGATGTCGCGCTTGCGAGCCCGCCAGCACACCCGCTCCACCAGCTTCAAGAGGACCCCCTTGACCCGGTCCTCGTCGGACTGGTCGGCGCCGAAGGTGCGCTCGTTGCTGATGCTCCCCACCGTCAGGCCGTCGGTGTCGTGCTCCCGGAACGCGGGTCGGTTCCGGCCGAGCCGCTGCGTCTGGCGGGGGGCGCACAGGCGCTCCAGCCGTCCGCTGAGTCGGGCGAAGCGGGCGCGGAGCCGGCCGGGGGGCAGGTCGAGGAGCTGGCCGAGGGTGGTGATGCCGGCTCGGTGCAGCTTCTGCTCGGCGACCGGGCCGATACCGGGGAGCTTGCGCACGCCAAGGGAGTGCAGGAAGCCGCGCTCCTGGCCGGCTCGGACCATCCAGACGCCGGCCGGCTTGGCCTTGCCGCTGGCGATCTTCGCGATGCTTCGACTCGACCCCAGGCCGGCGCTGGCTGGCAGCCCGACCTCGTCCTGGATGGCGACCCGCATCTCCCAGGCGGTGCGCGTGATGGTCTCGTCGTCGTGGGCGTCCCCGGGCTTCCGGTACAGCGACTCGCAGCCCGAGAAGTCGAGGAAGAACTCGTCGATGCTGGCGGTCTGGACGGTCGGCGTGAACCGCTCGAGCACGGCCTTCACCTTCTTGGCGTAGGGCGAGTACTCGCTGAATCGCCCGGGCAGCCACACCGTGTGCTCCGGGGCCAGTCGGGCCGCCTCGGTCGCCGACATCCCGCTCCGCACGCCGTACTCCCGGACCTCGTAGCTGCAGGCGGTGACCACGCCGCGCTTGTTCGGCGCGGCTCCCACGATGACGCATCGACCCTTCAGGCTGGGGTCGATCAGGCGCTCCACGCTGACGAAGAACGTGTCGAGATCCAGGCAGCAGATGCGGGCTTGGGGTCGCACTGAACGAATGTACAGTTCCTCCCGGAATCCGTCAACGTCCCTGGGGCCGGCGGTACGATGGCGCCTGGATGATCGACGCCGCCGCTCAACACTCGCGCAGCCGAATGCTCCTGGCGGCTGGGATCGCGTGCCTGCTGCACACCCCGGTGGACCTGTATCTGGCGGAGCCGTCCGCCTGGCTCGGGCTGCTGGCCTTCCGGGCGGGCTGGCTCGCGGCGTTCGTGGTCGGGGCGCTCGTGGTGCTGCAGTCGACCGACCGTCGACAGCACGATCTGGCGCTCCATGCCCTGGCCGGCTTCAGCGCGCTGGCGACCGGCTACATCGTGCTGCAGACGGGGGGAGGGACCAGTCCGGTCCTGCTGTGGTTCCCGCTCTACCCCGCTCTACCCCGCGCTGACGGCGCTCGTGGTGCCGTTCGATGCTCGGACGGCGTGCGTCATGTCGATCTGCTCCGCGGTGGCTGCGGCCTCCATCCCCCTGCTCGACCCCGCAGGACCGCCGGCGCTGATGTGGACCGTGGTCTTCGTGACCGTCCTGTCCGGCTTCATCAGCGTGATGGGGGTGCTGAACGCAAGGAAGCGCGGGACCGAGGAGCTCGAGGTCCGTGCGGCCAAGGTCCGCATCGAGGAGCAGTTGCGGGTGTCCGAGGAGGCCCTCGAGCGGCTCGAACAGTCCGTCCGTCTCAAGCAGAAGGCGACGGTCGGCGAGCTGTCCGCGGGCCTGGCCGAGAACCTGCGCATCACGGCGAGCGCGCTGCAAATGGCCCTGGAGAAGCCCCCGGACGACGAGCGGGCGCGTCGGCACGCACTGAGCGCCGGCAGCCGGATCGAGCGTCTCGCCAGCGAGGTGCTGTCCGCATCGGAGTCGTCCCGCGGTGTGGGGAACGCCGAGGTCGCGGACGTCGCGTTCACGGCCCGCCGGCTCACGCGCTCGGTGTGGGAGGTCTGCCACGAGGTGCGCGTGCTCGGGCTGTCCCGGCCGGTGCATGTCTCGATGACCCGCGGGGCCCTGGTGCAGATCCTGGTCAACCTGATCTCGAACGCGGTGGAGGCGTCGCCGTACGGAGGCGTCATCCACATCCACGTCGAGGCGACCGAGGGCCGGGTCCGCATCTGCGTCGACGACGACGGGCCGGGCATCCCGGAGGAGATCCGCCAGCGCATCTTCGATCCGTACGAGGGGACGAAGCAGCGCTCGTCCGGGCTCGGGCTCAGCCTGTGCCGTGTGTACGCGGCTCGCGCGACAGGCGAGATCTGCGCGGGGACGTCGCCCGAGGGTGGAGCGCGCATCGAGCTCTTGCTGCCCGAGGCCCAGCCGGGCACTCAGGAGCTCGCCCACTGACCGGATAGGCTGTGCCCATGCTGCTCGCCCTCGCTTGTGCCGTGACCACCGATCCCCCCACCGTCGTGGGCCCTTCGGGCTCCGAGGACAGCCCGCCTGTCGAGACCGTCGACTCGAAGGCCCACAGCGAGCCGGCCACCTACACGAGCTCGATCCAGGCGCTCACAGCCCAGGAGCGCGAGCGCATGACGGGCGTGACGTGGACCGAGGGCTGTCCGGTCCCGCTCGACGACCTCTCGATGCTGCGCGTCGCGCACTGGGACTTCGAGGGCGGCGTGGTCGAGGGCGAGCTGGTCGTCGCGACCTCGCACGCAGCGGACCTCGACGGCGTCTTCGAGAAGCTGTTCGATGCGGGCTTCGCGATCCGCTCGATGAGACCGACGGTCGAGTACGACGGGAGCGACGATGCCTCGATGGCCGCCGACAACACGAGCGCGTTCAACTGCCGCGCGGTGACCGGGGGTAGCTCGTACAGCGAGCACAGCTACGGCCACGCCATCGACATCAACCCGCGCGAGAACCCGTACGTGAAGGGCTCGACGGTCCTCCCGCCCGAGGGCGCCGAGTACCTGGACCGCGACGCGGACGTGCCGGGGCTGATCCACGCCGACGGAGCCGTCGTCGAGGCGTTCACCGCCATCGGCTGGGGCTGGGGCGGCAACTGGAACTCGCTGAAGGACTACCAGCACTTCAGCGCGACGGGAAACTGAGCCTCAGGCGCGTCGCAGCGAGTTGGCGATGAACTCGGGCGAGCGACTGCGCGCCAGGCGCTCTCGCACGACCATGACCAGCTCGCCGGTCGGGGTGCCGTCCGCGCTCTGCAGGGTCCCGGGCGTGCACCGCAGGAGCTCGAAGCAGCGCTCCTCGAGCAGCCAGCCCACCACGAGGACGTTCCGCGGTCCGGCGCGACAGGCCAGGACCTCGGGGTGCTCGAGGCAGCTGGACAGCGCGGGGTTCCAGGCGCCGAGGTCGAAGCGTGGGTTCGGGAGCCGACGGGTCACGATGCCGGCCGCTCGTGCCGCCGCGTCCGCCACGTCGAGCGCTCGTCGGATCCGGTCGGTCGGGAGCGCATAGCCGTCGAGCTCATCGATCGGACGCCAGTCGTTCCGCTCGGGGTGCCAGAACTCGAGCTGACGGACGCGCAGCTTGTAGTCCATGGACGGCTCGCCCGGCAGCACGTACCCGGCGTAGTGGTGGCTCAGGCCGGAGTCGCGGGCGTACTCGACCTCGGCCAGCATCGTGTGCAGCCCCAGCGAGTGGCGCGCGTGGTCCGGATCGAAGACCCCGGTCACCGACTGGATGGCGGTGCGCCCCCGGTCGAAGACGGAATAGGCGACGAGCCGACCGTCGGCATCGCGCAGCTCCAGCATCTGGCTCTGGAAGATGCTGGGCTCGGGTCCCAGGACGTGATCCAGCTCGTCCGGTCGATCCCCGCCGACGTGCTCCCGGTAGCGGCGGTACAGCGCCCGATGCTCGTCCCCCAGCACGACGTCCTTGAACGCGTGGGTGAACAGCCGGCGGTTCTTGTTCATCCGCTTGCGCTGGCTCTTGTTGAACGAGAGCCCCGGGAGCTGGGAGCGCGTCCAGATGGCGGGGACCAGGCGCGAGCCGTGCGTCACGAACCGGCAGGTGAACAGCGCCTGGCGCATGCGGTACCAGCCCGTCTCCAGATAGGCGTCGAGCGCTTCGACGCTCAACGACTCGGGCCGGACCACCTGGGTGTACACCCTGGGGAGCTATTGCCTGACGCGCGTGGCTACCAGGGGAGCACCGCCTTCACGTCGCTCTCACTCACGTTGTCGTCGCGCTCGACGAGCACCATCCCGGGGGCGATGAGGCTCACAGTGGGGATGTAGTTGTCCTGCTCGTAGCGACTCGAGATGGTCCAGCCGCCGTCGGACAGGACCGGGGCATGGTCGTACCCGGCGCTCGAGTCCCACTGGTCGAGATCGTTCTCGTCGGGGGTGCGCCCGCCGCTGTCCTCGGCCAGGAGCGTCACCACGACCAGGCCGCGCTCGGCGTACTTGGACTCCCACTGGGCGAGCGTCCGGGCCTCGTCGACGCAGGGGCCACACCAGCCCGCCGAGCTGACGAGGACGACCGCGTGCTCGCAGAAGTCGTACAGGCGCACGCTCTCGCCGTACTGGTCGGTCAGCTTGAAGTTCTCGACCACCTGGCCGACCGAGTGCCCCTCGCCGTCGATGTCCCAGCGACAGCTGTCGATCGGGTAGCCGCCGGCGTACGGCTTGTCGGACGCGTCCGTCGGGTCGGTGTTGCCATCGAGCTCGTCGGGGTCGTCGGTGCCGTCGCCGTCGGTGTCTCGCTCGTTCGGGTCCGTGCCGAGATCCTGCTCCTCGCCGTTGGTGAGTCCGTCGCCGTCGGCGTCCTCGCCGGACCAGGTGTCCTCCTGCTCGCCGGTGTCGCCCGTGATCGGATCGCCGTTCTCGTCCAGGGGAGGACGGTCGGGTCGGTCGAGTGGTCCGCTCGTGTCGGACGTCGTCGTGCAGGCGCACAGCGCGATGAGGGTGAAGGAGACCAGGCGGGTCACGGGCGTTCCTTCGCTGCTTGGACAACCTACCGCAACCATCTGGCCCGATCGGCGTCCGAAACCTGTCAGGATTCGCCGTTGGTGCACAGAGCGCACGAATCGGTGCCTCGTTGCCCATGTTGTTGACGATCGCGGAAGGGATGGATGGACACACTCAACGGAATGCGGGCGTTCACCCGCGTGGTGGATGAGGGGAGCTTCACGGCGGCGGCGCGATCGCTGGGCCTGCCCAAGTCGACGGTGAGCCGGCACGTCGCGGCCCTGGAGGACCGGCTCGGCGTCCGGCTGCTCCACCGCACCACGCGCAGCCTGCGGCCCACGGACGTCGGTCAGGCCTACTACGCGCGAGCGGCGGCGATCCTCGCGGACGTCGAGGAGGCCGAACAGGCCGTCACGCACATGCAGAGCACGCCACGCGGACGTCTTCGCGTCACCGCCGGGGTCAGCTTCGGGACCGGCTACCTCGGCACCATCATCGCCGGCTTCCTCGAGCGCTACCCGGACGTCGAGGCCGAGGCCGTCCTCACCGACCGGTACGTCGACCTCATCGGCGAGGGCTTCGACGTCGCGCTTCGGGCCGGCTCGCTGGACGACAGCTCGCTCATCGCCCGGCGGCTTGGCAGCGCCCGGGTCTGTCTCGTGGGCTCGCCCGACTACCTGGCGCGTAGAGGCACCCCGAAGGTCCCGTCCGATCTCCGTGGCCACGAGTGCATCCGCTACTCGCTGTCGCGAACGGGTGGCTCCTGGACCCTACGCGACGAGGCGGTGCCGGTGAAGGGACGGCTGACTCTCGACAACGGCGAGCTCATCCTGGATGCCGCCATCCGGGGGATCGGGCTGGCCCGACTCCCGACGTTCATCTGCGGAGCCGCGATCCAGAAGGGCGATCTGGTCACGGTGCTGGACGAGCACCTGCCGCAGGCCGGCGGGGTCTACGCGGTGTACCCGCACAACCGCCATCTCTCGGCCAAGGTGCGGGCCTTCGTCGACCACGCGGTCGAGTCCTGCAAGCCCGTCGCCCCTTGGGACGCCCTCAGTTGATTGGCGTGCCGTCCGGCGTCACGTACTGGATCTTCTTCGGCTTCTGCTTCTGGGCTGCGTAGTACAGCCCGCCAGCACCGATGCCGCCGCAGCAGGCCAGCAGGAAGAACACCGCAGCGGCGATGCCGACCCACTTGAGCATGCCGCCTGACGCACCCTTCTTGGGCTCGTGCTTCGGCGGTGCGGGCTTGGGAGGCGCTGGCTTCGGCGGCGCTGGCTTGGGAGGCGTCGGCTTGGGAGGCGTCGGCTTCGGCGGCTCGGGCGGCGCAGCGCGGACCGGCTCGGTGATCGGCGTGGGTCCGGGGTCGGGGGGCGGCAGCGCCTCGGTCAGCGTGCGCACCTGCTTCAGGGCCTGGGCGCGCTCGGCCTCGGCGCGCTCGGCCTCGGCGCGGGCGGTCTCGGCGCGGGCCTGATCCTCGCGCGTCCTGGCCGAGGCGGCCTCGGTGCGGGCGGTATCGGCGGCGGCCTCGGCGGCCTTGGCGGCGGCCAGCGCTGCGGCGAGCTGGAGCTCGGCTTCCTTGCGCGCGACGGCCTCGGCCTCGAACTGCGCGGCGTTGGCGGCGTCCTGATCGGCGCGAGCCTGGCTCTCCTCGGCCAGACGGGCCTGGACCTCGGCCTCGACCTCGGCGCGGGCCTGGACGCGGGCCTCGTCGATCAGGCGCTGTCGGTCGGCGTCTTCGGGCAGGGGGTACCGCGCGGCGTCCGTGGCCTGACGAAGGCTGGCCTCGGCGAGCAGGCGCGCTCCGATGAGGTGGTACATCGGCAGCGCGTCCACGCCGGTCCCGAGCGCCGCGCCGGCCTTTCCGGTGGCCTGCAGGAGCTTCGGCACCCGCTTCTGCATCTGGTCGACGAGCGTGTCGAGCCGCTTCTCGTTGGCCTCGACCGAGGTGCGGATGTGGGGCAGCAGGTGCTCGAGGATGGGCGGCGCCCAGGCGGCCTCGTCCTGACCGACCGCGGTCGCGAGCCGGGTCATCTCGGCGTCCCGGTGCTTGGCGAGCAGGTTGTCGATCAGCCCCGACCCGGTCTGGCTCGTGTCGGCGAGGAACGGCACGGCGATGTCGGCGATCGCGTAGAAGGCGACGAGCTCGCGCCCGGCCTCCAGGCACATGAACGCCTCGACCTGCTGCTCGGGCGAGCCACCCATCAGGCGTCCGATCGCCCACGAGATGCCCAGCGCCTTCTCGACGGCGTCACGCTCCTGCTGATCGCGGACCTGGCTCTCGGTCGACCCGCCCTTCCGATCCGCCCAGTACAGGCGCACGGCCGACGCCAGACCCGAGAGCATCGAGACGACGTCGTCGCCCTCGTCCAGCCCCTGGAGCATCCAGAGCGCGCTCTGGGCCTGACCCCGCCGCGCGATCTCCCGCGCCTTGGCCAGCTGCTCGGGGTCCGCGTCGATCCGGTAGACGTTCGCCGCCTGTTGGAGCGACTGGATGGGGTCGGGATCCCGCGTGTCCGGGGCCACCTTCATCAAGGCGTCGAGGACCCGGTAGACGGGTGCCCCTTCGCCGTAGTCCGCCAGAAGCCCGTCGATGTCCTGCGCCATGCTGGTCCCGTAAGATCTCGCGCGGAGGTTCGCATGAGCTGGCACGACTCGGATGCCTTCTGGCACGACATGCAGGGCGTGATGTTCGACGCGCGTCGATGGGCTGCGGCCCAGGACGAGATCGACGCGCTGCTCGCGCTGCTGCGCATCGACGGCGGCCGGGCGCTGGACATGCCGTGCGGCGTGGGGCGCCACAGCATCGCCCTGGCTCGTCGTGGCTTCGAGGTCACCGGCCTCGATCGCACCGCCCGCTACCTGGAGGTGGCCCGCAGCCGAGCCGAGGATCAGGACGTCACCTTCGTCCAGGGGGACATGCGCGAGGGCACCGGGGGCGGCTTCGACCTGGCCGTGAACCTGTACTCGAGCTTTGGCTACTTCGACGATCCCGCCGACGACCGGCGCACGCTCGAGGCGTTCCACGGGAGCCTGGCCCCCGGCGGACGGCTCGTGCTGGACACGATGAGCGTCGAGGTCCTGGCGATGGTGTTCGAGAAGAACAGCGTCATCGAGCGCGAGCACGACCTGCTGATCGAGCGCCGCCGGATCCTGAAGAACTGGCGCTACGTCGAGTCGACCTGGACTGTCCTGGGCCACGACGGCTCGCGAACGGACGGCACCTTCCGGGTGCGCCTGTACGGGGCGCGCGAACTGGCGGGGCTCCTCATGCGAGCGGGCTTCGGCGCGGTCGAGGCCTATGGAGGCCTGGACGGTCGGCCCTACGATGACTCAGCGAAGCGGCTCGTACTCGTGGCACATAAGGACGCATGATGATTCTCCTGCTCTCTTGCTTCGGTCAGGGCGACTCCCCCGAGGAGATCTGCCCGGACGGCTGGCCCGCTCCCCCCGAGGGCTGCGCGTCCGAGTCGGATGCCGACACCGACGCGGACGCCGACACCGACACCGACACCGACACCGACACCGACACCGACTCGAGCCGGCCTTGCTCGGTCGAGATCACGGATCTCGACCCGGGCGAGGGCGAGGAGCACTTCCATCGCGACCCCATCCGCGTCTTCTTCAGCGGGGAACCCCAGAGCGCAGAGCTGGAGGTGTCGGGAGGAGAGGGCGAGGCGGTGCTCGAGGGCAGCACGCTGACCTGGACGCCGACCACGTCACTCGAGCCGGACACGCGCCACGAAGCGACGGTCTCGTTCTGCGACAACGAGGCGAGCTGGCAGTTCGTGACGTCCGCTGTGGGCGATCCCATCAACGTCGACCTCGAAGGGCGCGTCTGGCGGATGAACGCCGACTCCGGGAAGGTGACGGTGCCCGAGGGCGTCGGCAGCGTGCTCGAGTCCTACCTGGACCTCGACCTCCGGATCCACGCTGTCCAGCACGCCGGCGCGCAGCTGGAGCTGGTCGTGGCTGCGGAGGAGGACGGCGAACAGGCCGAGTGCCGCACCACGACGCGCTTCTCCACCGACTTCTCGGAGGACCCGTGGCTCACCTATGGCCCGACCGACACCCAGCTGACGCCGGACCTGTTGGTCGAGGACATGACCGTCTCGGGCGCGTTCTCGGCCGACGGCGAGTCCATCTCGGGCATTCGGGTCGCTGGTGTCGTCGACACCCGGCCTCTGGTGCCTCTGGTCGAGGAAGACGGCGACGACGACTCGGTGTGCAACCTCGTCGCCGGCTTCGGCGTGAGCTGCGTGACCTGCGCCGACGGCGAGGATCTGTGCCTCGTGGTCGTCATCGAGGAGGGGACGGCGTCGGCCATCGACGAGACCGTGGTCGAGCGCGAAGAGTGCGACGGCTCGTGCCCGGAAGAGGAGTGCGACTCCTGCTCCTGTGCATCGGTCACCCCGGCCTCGGCGGGCTGGCTGGTCGCGCTCCTGGGTCTGGCCGGTCTGCGGCGTCGGCGCTGAGTGCTCGGCCTGTGGCTCGCCTGTGCTGCCGTGCCGGAGCCGGTCTCGCCCGATCCCATCGCCGTCTGGGGCGAGGACCCGGACGCCGCACGGTCGCTGATCGAGGCGCTTCCGATCGGGGAGCGCAGCCTCGTCGTCATGCGGCTCCTGGACACCTCGCCCGACGGGACGGACACGCTCTGTGCGCTGGCTGACGAGGTGGTCCGGGCACGGTGCGAGCGAGTGCACGAGCGGCCACACCTGACCGAGAAGGACCGGCGGAACCCGGACGACTCGACCCTCTGGCGCCTTCCTCCCCCCGACTGGACCGTCGACCCGGCCCCGAGCTGCTCCGCGCTCGAGGGCGAGAAGTGGGTCCAGGACTGCTACTTCGAGACCGCCGAGGCGACGGGGGACCTGGCCAGGGCGTTGACGCTCTGTCGGGGGGCCCGAGCGACCAGCGGACAGTGCGCGAGCCACGTGCTGATGCCGCGATGGACCGCGGACGCCGGCGAGGTCCTTGCCGCCATCGATGAGGCGCTCGGCGAGGCGGGTGAGCCGGTCGTCGCGCTGTACTGGATCGGACACGTCGAGCGGGTCGACGACGAGGCTGCCCAGATCCAGTTCCGGAACAGTTCCGGTGCGTTGAGTGGGAGGCCGCTGCGAGAGGCGCCCCCCGCCTGGCGACGTGCCCTGCCGGGGGAGGACTGGTCTCGGACGCCGCTGCACAGCTCACGGGCGGATGTGCGGCCGCAGCTCGAGGATCCCGAGCTCGACCGTGCCGTGGCCGAGCTGTTCGCCGAGTACGTGACCACCGCCGACCCCGGCGTCTTCGTCGCCCAGGCGGACCATCCCTCAGCCGTCGTGCGCTGGTCGGTGGCGCTGCTGCTCGCGCAGGTGGACCCGGGCCACCCTGCCCTCGAGATCCTGGCGGTCGACGAGGATCCGCGGGTCGCCCGACGCGCTCAGCGGATCTGAAGGGAGACCCACTCCTGGATGCGCTCCCACGTCCAGGTCCCGCCCTCCATCTGCGGCATCCGGTCGCCGAGCGCGAGCAGCATCAGCTCGTGCAGCGTGTGGGCGGTCGCCCCGAACACGATGGCGTCCTCGCCGATGGGGAACACGGGGGACAGGTAGGTCCCACCGGACCACTCGTACGCGATGGCGTCGAGCCGAGGCCAGCTCGCCACCTCGTCCAGGCCGAGCGTGAGGATCTCCGCGACCTCGCCGGGCTCGGCCACCATCGAGCCGCTCACCTGGGCCACGAACGGCTCGAGCCGGAAGTCCGATGTGTAGACGGGCATCGAGCTCAAGCGGCCGAGAATGTTCGGGTCCTGGATGCCGAGCTCCTCGCGTGCCTCGCGCACCGCGGTGTCCTGGAGGCTGGTGTCGACGGGATCCCGGCGGCCCCCTGGGAAGCTGATCTCGCCGGGGTGGCGACCCAGCCGAGGCGTGCGACGGGTGAGCACGACTCGCGGCTCCGGGTCCCACAGGATGGGGACCATGACGCCCGCGCGCAGGTGGTTCGTCCGTCCGGGCAGGGCCGGGTGGTCGACGACAGGGTGGCCACGAAGCCGCTCCCGGAGTGTTTCGGCGTCGATCAGCGGTGCCTCCTGCGGCCACGGCGCCGTTCGGCGGCGCGCGTCTCGGCGATGTCCACGCGGACCGCCTTGTCGTCCATCACCACGTACCCGACGCTCTCGTAGAAGGCCCGAGGCGCGTCGAGGCTGACCTCCTCGCCCTGGGGGACCGCCGGACGGGTCACGCCGGCGTGCACGGCCCAGAGAGACGCTCGAAGGGCCACCGCCTCGTCGCGCAGCATGCGCTTCACATAGATGGTGCGCCGTCCGAAGCGCACATCGCGCCGCTTGAGGAGCCGCAGCTCCTTGTTGCTCAGCCGGGGCGCTCCGTGCGCGTCGGTCTGGCCGAGTTGGCCCAGGAGTCGGTACACGACGGCACGCCCGGGGGCCTCGAGTCGGTCGAGGTTCCGCAGCGGTCTCAACAACTTGGAGATCCGTTCGTCCAGCCAGCCCGCCACGCGCTGGCGCAGCGCCTCGCGCAGTCCTGCGTCCATGAGCGGGTTCACCGTGAGCTTCAGCTTGGGCTCGTGGACGGTCTTTCCACGCGTCAGCCGGGCCAGCTGCTCGTCCGCCCACATCACCGCGCCATCGGGCCCGAGGGTCAGGCCGTCGAGCGTCTCGATGCGCTCGCGCACGGTCTCCAGGAGAGCCGCACGGGTCGCGCCGCGGGGCAGGGGGCTGGCCCCGGGACGAGCCACCCAGCGGAGCCCGCGCAGCTCGCCGCCCTCGGTCCGGATCGCGCCGGGACGCACCGTCCGTCGCGTCTCCACGAACCGCTGGGTCAGCGTCTCGTGCAGCGCGTCCGACAGCCGGTCCTCGAGCTCGTGAAGGCGCCTCTGCCAGGCCGGGGCGTTCCGGACCCAGCTCGGACGCTGGACGACGTAGGCCCAGGTGCGGGACCAGGCGAGTCGGGTGGTCAGCTCCTCGATGTCCCCGTGCGTGGTGTCCAGCCGGTCGAGGCGCTCGGCCAGCAGCGTCTCGGGGACCTCGCCCCGGTCCCGCACGAGTCGCAGCAGCCTCTCCAGGAGCTGAACGTGGCTGCCCGTCAGGGTCTTCCGGTAGTCGGGGATGCCCGCGATGCTCCAGGCCAGGCGCACGTCGTCCTCGCCCGAGAGCGGCACCGCCTGGGCCAGTGCGCGGAACGTCGTGTGGTCCTCGGCCTCGGGGGCCTGCACCAGAGCGCCGTGGTGAGGGGGCGCGTCCAGGCTGTCCAGCAGCGCGCTGGAGCTGCTCCAGTCCAGGTCGCTGTTGCGCCAGAACAGGCGCCGAAGTGGCTGGAACCGATGGGCTTCCAGGTCGCGGATGGCGCTCGAATCGAGCTCGTCGACGCCGTCCAGCCAGCCGAACCCGCCGTCGCGTCGGAAGCGCCCGGCTCGACCGACGATCTGCCCCAGCTCGTCGAGCCGCAGGTCGCGGAACGTCCGACCGTCCCACTTCCGGGTCGCCGCCAGCGACACGTGGTCCAGGTCCATGTTCAGGCCCATGCCGATGGCGTCCGTCGCCACCACGTGGTCCACCTCGCCCGACTGGAACAGCTCCACCTGGGCGTTGCGCGCGCTGGGCGACAGGGCCCCGAGCACGACCGCCACCCCTCCGTGTCGGGCTCGCACCCGCTCGGCGAGCTGGTAGACCCGCTTCTGCGAGAAGGCGACGACCGCGCTCCGCTTCGGCAGCGTGCCCACGGTGTGGACGCCGGCGAAGGAGAGCCGGGACAGCCGCTCGTGCCGGGTGATGGTGGCGGTCGGGACCAGCTGCTCGACCAGGGGGCGGATCGTGTCCGAGCCGAGGAACATCGTCTCCAGCACGCCGCGAGCGTTCAGAAGGCGGTCCGTGAACACATGGCCCCGCAGTGGGTGCCCGGCGAGCTGGATCTCGTCCACGGCCAGGAACGCCACGTTCCGGTCCACGGGCATCGCCTCGACGGTGCAGATCCAGTAGCGAGGGGCCGGTGGGATCAGCTTCTGTTCGCCCGTCACGAGGGCCACCTGGTCCGGTCCCTTGGCCTTGCAGACCCGGTCGTAGATCTCCTGGGCCAGGAGCCGCAGGGGGAGGCCGATCATGCCGCTGCGATGGGCGAGCATGCGCTGGATCGCCCGGTGGGTCTTGCCGGTGTTCGTGGGGCCGAGCAGGGCCGTGATCCGACCGCCGCTCTCGACCAGGTACCGAGCGTCACGCATGTCGAGTACAGTAGTGCGCTTCCAGGGAGTGACCATGACGCTGATGTTGATGCTCGCGGCATGTGGGTCGGACAAGGTGAACATCGGCGAGGGCGACTCGGCGACGGGGGACTCGTCGGGCTGGAGCTCCGGCATCGACCCGAACGGCGACGACCCACCCGAGGTCCAGAGCGGCAAGGTCTGGTGTACCGAGGGCTCGAACAGCTCCGGCGACCTGTTCTTCGTCACGGTCGACGCGCGGGACGGACAGGGCGACGACACGCTCTCCAGCGAGTACAGCCGCGTCATCGCGAGCACGGGCAGCAACGAGGTGTTCGACGAGAGCTTCCTGCTCTGTGGCTCGAGCGGGAAGTGCGAGGGCTCGTGGAGGTCCGGCGACTACGGCGGCTACATCCTGTGCAGCACGATCGACGACTTCGAGTACCACACGATCATCGTCGACCGAGACGGTCACGAGTCCGATGAGTTCGAGCTCGAGATCGACTAGGAGCTGAGGACGGCGGACTCCGCCAGGTACACCAGCTCCACACCCGCCAGGACACGCGTGTCTTCGGAGGGGTTCAGCGTGTCCTGCCCATCCGGCGTGCGCGTGCCGATGACGAGCACGTCGTGCTGGTTCTTCAGCGCCGCCGACAGCGCGCCGAACGTCATCGGGAGCTCGTACTCCGGCGGGACCGGGCCCACGTACAGGCTGTGGGCGCCGGACTGGACGACCTCGCCCAGGACCTCGGCCGTGCCGGGCTGGGACACGGCGTGGGCCATGAGCGAGAAGCCCAGGCGGGTGGTCTCGATGACCTCGTTGGCGCCGGCGGTTCGGGCGTGCTCGACGTTCTCGGCGTCCAGGATCTCGGCGACGACGTAGAGCGGCACGATGCGGCGGCTCGTCTCCGGCTGGGACTTCAGGTAGCGGCGGAGCGTGAACACCGTGAGGATGGTCACGGCGTCGGCCTCGGCGGGGGGACGCGAGCGGGTGCCGACGATGATGATCGCCTTGGCGTGCGTCGGCCGGATGCGGGAGAGCTCGGACTCCTTGGTCGGGTCGCCGCTGACCCAGGTCCAGGCCGGGGACAGGTCTCTCGGCCGGTCGCCCGGCGCGAAGACGACCAGGTCGTGCTGGGTCTCGTCGATCTCGTCGCGCAAGGCGTCGAGCAGCATCGCGGAGCCCGGGTCGTACCCGCAGACGATGATGTGGTTGACGTTCGTGCTCATGCGGAACTGGTCCTCGCGGATGCTGAGCACCGCGTTCAGGAGGCTGTGGCCGACGATGCCCGCGAACAGCGCGAGCATGAACATGCCGAAGATCATCAGGACGCCGGCGACAACCCGCCCGACGCCGGTCTCGGGGGAGATGTCGCCGAAGCCCACGGTGGTGACGGTGACGAGGGCCCACCAGATCCCGTCGGCCAGGCTCTGGACCTTTTCGTTGGCGCCGCGCTCGACGAGCCACATGCTGGCCCCGCCGATCCCGACCGCGGCGAGCAGGGTCGACAGCGCCGTCAGGTAGAGCGTCGCGTTGTCCTCGAACGCCCGCAGCAGGTTCCGGACCGAGCCCTCGCTGAACCGGTTGGCGCGAAGCACACGCAGGAGCCGGAGCGCGCGCAGGCCACGGAGCGCCGGGAAGACGGCGACGACCGTCAGGATGTCGATGAGGTTGAGCGGCCGCAGCGTGTAGACGAAGCGGGCGTAGACGTGCTCCTTCAGGCGGACGCTCGCCCGATCGCCGAAGACCTCGAGCTGCGGAGGCCGGAACGTCAGGATGCGGAGGGAGATCTCCACGGCGAAGAACGCCAGGATCGTCCGGTCGACCCAGACGAGCCACTGGGGCTGTTCCACCTCGGACAGATCGAGGCCGACCAGGCCGATGCTGGCGACGATCAGGGTCCACACGACCGCCTGCGTCCATCGATAGGCCGTCGTGTCGGGGCGATGGAAGGCCGCATGCACGGCGTCGAGCAGCATGCCGGGGAGCATAGCGAGGCTATGCTCCAGGCGTCCGGGAGCAGTCTGTGATCGTTGTCCTGATGTGGGCGTGTGGCCCGAGCGCCGAGGCCCTGTGCGAGGCCGCGGTCGAGGTCGAGCGGAACGCGTGGGCGGAGACGGCCGAGTACTACGAGCGGCGGCTGGCGCTCACCGAGGCCGAGCTCCAGCAGGCGCGCGCCCAGGTCGACTCGGGCACGAGCGATCGGGAGCAGGCGGGGCGAAGCCGATCCACGTATGCGAGCCGCAGCCGAAGCGGGCTCACCGACGTGCGGACGGGCGAGCTCCACACGGATGCGGACGCGAACGCAGCGAACCGCCGTCGAGCGGGCCAGGCGTCTGCACGGCTGGTGCAGGCGACGGACGCCGAGGCGCAGGCGCTCGCGGCCTGGCTCGAGGCGGACCACGAGCACGCCCGAACCGAGGCCGGGGTGGCGACGGCGCGGGGAGTGCTGGCGGGAACCCACGCGCCAGAGGACGGCGCGGGGTTGTCCGAGACGACGCTCGCCGCCGCGGCGCTCCAGGCCTCCCGCGAACGAAAGGCCCGGTGCGAAGCTACTGGGCGGGGCGCATCGTCTTGATGTGCTCGACCATCGCGGTGATCTGCGCGTCGTCGTACTGACCGCCGTAGGGGGCCATCAGCGGGCTCTTGCCCACGGCGCCGCCGCCTTCCTTGATGGCCTTGAACAGGACCTCGTCGGTCCGCTCGTCGGTCCAGAAGGCCGCGTCGGTGAAGTTCGCGGGCTTCGGGTCGAGGGCCGCTCCAGCGACGCCATCACCGGCTCCGCCAGCGCCGTGGCACACGCCGCAGACCTGCTCGAAAGCGGCCTTGGCGTCGAATGCGGCGGGCTCGGGGGCGGGCGCGGGCTCGGCGACCGGCTCGGGGGCGGGCGCGGGCTCGGCGGCCGGCTCGGGGGTGTCGCTGCCGCAAGCGGTCAGGGCCGCGAAAAGAAAGAAGGTCATTTGTCGATTCCTCGCTGAGACCTCGGCCCCTATCCCAAGGCGCGGTCAACGTCTGCGGACAACCGACTGAAACCGGAAAGGCGCTACACTTCCCGCCTGTTTGAGGAGGCCCACTGGGCATGCTGCGGACCTATTGCTTCAGCTGCGGGACGGAGATGGAGGACACGGGACAGGACGTCCCGGTGTGCACGGCTTGCGCGAATGAGAGTGCTGCGGACTCCGGGGAGATCTCCGACGACGTCCGGTACCGCATCAAGCGAGGTGACGGGCGGTCAGAAGGCCCCCTGACCTACGAACAGGTCGAGGACCGGATCCGGAAGGGGCTGCTCTCCGGAGAAGACCGCTGCCGGGTCGGGGACCGCGACTGGGGGCGCGTCGATCAGACCGCCGACTTCGAGGGGTACTTCATCCCCGGGGACCCGAAGTTCGAAGACATCCAGCGGGGCCGGAAGGAGACCGCGGGCGCGATCGCCTCGCGGAAGCGCCGCGAGACCGCCTCCAGCCTTGCCCGGGTGGGCGTCGTGCTGGCGGTGCTCGCCATCCTGGCCGGCCTCTACTTCGCGGGCGCCACGCTCATCGACGACGAGACGCTGGAGTCGGTCCAGGAGGAGGGCGGCTCGATGGTCGACGCCGCCATCCTGAAGATCCGCAAGGCGATGGACCCCGAGGTCGCTCGCAAGGACCTCGAGGAGAAGCGCGGACTCCCCGGACAGGAGGTCATCGACGAGATCGCCGCCGCCTGGCCCGACGCCACCGGCAGCATCGAGGAGCGCCTCACGCTCGGTCGGCTCGGACTGCTGCAGGGCACGCGCGCCGGATGGGGCGCCGCCCAGCGTGAGTTCGAGTACGCGGTCGCGGTCGATCCGAACAACGTCGACGCGCTCGCCGGACTGGCCGTGGTCTATGCCCAGTTCCGCGACGAAGACCCGACGTTCAACACCAAGTCGCTGGCGCTGTACGACCGTGCCGCGAAGATCGACGGCAAGGCGCCGGCTGTCCTGCGCGCCCAGGCGGGCATGTCGATCATGGCGGGAGCCTGGGAGGACGCCGAGTCGCGCTCTCGCAAGTGCCTCGAGTCGGTGCCGGACGACGGCATCTGCCTCTGGTACCTGGGCAACTCGCTGACCCAGCTCGGTCGGTACTCCGAGGCCGAGAAGGCGCTGTCCGCGAGCAAGACGATCATGGGCGACGTCCCGGTCGTGGACCTGTCGCTCGGGCGAAGCGCGCTGGAGACCTACCAGTACTCGAAGGCCGGGGCGCCGCTGCGCGCGTTCGCCGATCGGTACCCGGACGACCCGGACATCCACGCGCTGCTGGCTCGGTACCACAACGAGCTCGGGGACTACGACTCCGCCATCGAGGAGGGGCTGCTGGCCATCTCGCTGGACGAGTCCGGCGCCTTCGGCTCTCGCGTCCTGGCCGGTGGACTGCTCCTGCACCACCGTGGAGACGCGGCCAAGGCGGCCGAGGTCCTGGGGCCCGCGACGCCGCACGACGCCTCGCCCGATCGGGACCGCCGCATCTCGGCTCTCCTGCCGGCCAGCATCGCGGCACGTGAGGCCGGCGAGCTCGCCGACTCGCTCGACTACGCCACGGCGCTGGCCGACCTCGCTCCGGGCTACCCCCCGGCGCAGCTCTCGCTCGCGCTGACCTACTACGCGATGGGCAACGAGAGCGACGCCGAGGACGCGCTCAAGCAGGCGGACACGACCGCGATCGAGGGACGTGACCTGGCTCGCTTCCACACCGAGGCCGGTCGCTTCTACACCGAGGTCGGGCGCGCGCGCCTGGCGCACTTCGAGTACGACGCGGCCCACAAGGCGGACCCGACCTGGCCGACGGCAGCGGTGACGCTCGCTCGCTCGTACCTGGCGGTGGAGAACCCGCAGTCTGCTCTCGACACGCTGCACAGCATCTGGAAGATGGACCTGGACGCGGAGACGCACGACCACCCCATCGAGTCGGTGCCCATCGTGGCGCCGGACATGAGGGCGTTCGATGTGGAGATCCGCAAGGCCATCCCGCAGGGCGACCAGCTCAGCGGGCGCTTGCCGGTGACGCGTGGCACGCTCGAGGTGCTCCGGTGCCTCTCGGGGGAGACGTCGTGTGACCGGGCGCGGACGTCGCTGTCCGATGCCAAGCGGTCCGACGAGTCCGATGTGGCGGCTCGGGTCTACCTGGCGTGGATCGCGCTGGAGCAGGGCCGCTACGAGTCGGCCATCGAGGACCTCGACCGCGCGCTGACCAACGACCCGGTCCAGCCCATCCTCCTGTCGCTGCGAGGCCTCGCCTACGCCAACCTCGGTGACGCCGACGCCGCCGCGCGGGACTTCAAGACCGCGCACAAGCACGGGGTGTCGTACAGCGGCATCTCCCGCCGGAACGCCGAGGCGCTCATCGCGCTCGGCGACGAGGCTGGAGCGCTGTCGATGTCCATCGAGGCGGTGAAGTCGGATGACCGGGATGTGACAAGCCGGAAGCGGCTGCTTGCCCTCCAAGGAGACGGCGGGTAGCAGCCCGCATGAACGTCCTGGTCGTCGGAGGCGGTGGCCGAGAGGCCGCACTCGCCTGGAAGCTCGCTGAGTCCGCTGAGGTCTGGGTCACGAACCCGGGCCCCGGCTTCCCCGATGCTCGCGCGCTCCCCGCCGGGGAGATCAGCGAGCAGGCCCAGCTCGCTGGCATCGACCTGGTCGTGGTCGGGCCCGAGGCGCCGCTCGTCGACGGGCTGGTGGACCGCTGCCAGGCCCGGGGCATCCCCGCGTTCGGTCCCTCGGCCAAGGCCGCGCGTCTCGAGGCCAGCAAGGGGTTCGCCAAGGACTTCATGGCCCGCCACGACATCCCGACGGCGGGCTACGGCCACTTCGACGGAGTCGCCGCCGCACACGCCTTCGTGACCGGCCGGTGCGTCGTGAAGGCCGATGGACTGGCTGCAGGCAAGGGCGTCTTCATGTGCCCGGACGAGGCCAGCGCCCGAGCCGCCGTCAACCACGTCTTCGACGCCGGGATCGGTGGGGGCGAGGTCGTCATCGAGGAGTGGCTCGACGGCGAGGAGCTCTCCGTGCTCGCCCTGTGTGACGGCGAGCGGTTCGTCCTGCTGCCGGCGGCCCAGGACCACAAGCGTCGCTTCGATGGAGACCGGGGCCCGAACACCGGTGGGATGGGCGCCTACGCTCCGGCACCGCTGGGCACGCCCGAGCTGCTCGAGCAGGTGGGCCGGGACGTCATCGAGCCCGTGTTGCGGGGCATGGCGGCCGAGGGCGCTCCGTTCCGCGGCGTGCTGTACGCCGGGCTGATGGTGGGCTCGCAGGGACCCAAGGTGCTCGAGTTCAACGTGCGGTTCGGCGACCCCGAGTGCCAGCCGGTGCTGATGCTCCTCGACGAGCCGCTCGCTCCCATCCTCCTGGCCTGCGCCGAGGGGCGCCTCGAGCAGACATCGCTCGCGACCCGCGACGGCAGCACCTGTTGCGTGGTGCTCGTCAGCGACGGCTACCCCGGGACGTACCCCAAGGGCCGGGTCATCACCGGGCTCGACGCCGTGCACGACGACGTGATCACCTTTCAGGCCGGGACGCGGTTCGAGGGCGAGGACATCGTGACCAACGGCGGACGCGTCCTGGGCGTCACCGCCTGGGGGGCGGACATCCGAGTCGCTCGGGACCGGGCCTACAAGGCCCTCGAGACCATCCACTTCGACGGTGCCCAGCACCGCACCGACATCGCTGGGCGTGCGCTCGCTCGGCTGGAGAACACATGAGCAAGACCGTTGGCATCGTGATGGGAAGCAAGTCCGACCTGCCCGTGATGGAGGCGGCCGGACAGGTGCTCGACGAGCTGGGCGTCAGCTGGGAGATGCGGATCCTGTCCGCCCACCGGACGCCCGAGCAGGCCCATGAGTTCGCCGTCACGGCGCGCGACCGGGGGCTCAAGCTCATCATCGCGGGCGCCGGCATGGCGGCTCACCTGGCGGGCGTGATGGCGGGCGTCTCCGAGCTGCCGGTCATCGGTGTTCCGCTGGGCGCCTCGCTGGGCGGCTTCGACTCGCTCCTCGCGACGGTCCAGATGCCTCCGGGCGTCCCGGTCGCGACGGTCGCGGTCGGCAAGGCCGGCGCCAAGAACGCCGCCTGGATGGCGGTGCGCATCCTGGCGCTCTCGGACGAGGATCTGCGTCAGCGGCACCTCGCGGCTCGCGCGGCCATGACCGCCAAGGTGCTCGAGGCCGACGCCTCGATCCAGTGACCGGACTAGCCCAGGCCATCGCTGCCCTGAAGCGCCCGGGGGCGGTCGTGCTGTACCCCACCGCCACGGTCTATGGACTCGGCGGTCGGGCCTCCGATGACGCCAGCGCAGCGCGGATCGCCGCGCTGAAGGGCCGGGCAGGTGGCTCGCTGATCGTGCTCGTCGGCGAGGTCCCGGCGGGGCTCTCGTCGGACGCCCGCGTCCTGGCCGAGGCGCTCTGGCCCGGACCGACGACGCTCATCGTCGAGGACCTGCCCGGGGTCTGCGACGCCGCCCGCGGTCCGTCCGGGACGGTCGCCTTGCGCTGGTCGGCGCATCCGGTGTGCCAGTCTCTGGTACAGGCGGTCGGGCCCATCACCTCGACGTCGGCCAACCGGCACGGTGAGCCGCCCTGGGTCCGGGTCCGTCCGGGCCTCGAGGTCGACGCCGTCGTGGACGCTGGCCGCCTCGCCGATGCAGACCCGAGCACGCTCGTTCACGTGGCCGAGCGACGCATCCTGCGGAGGGGAGCGACCGCCGAGCGTGTCGAGGCGCTGCTTGCCGCTCTCCCGGACCGGCGCTAAGTCCGCGCCCCGTGCCCACCATCCGTACCCGTCACGCCTTCGGTCCCCGCGACCTGTCGCGCTTTCCGAGCGACGACGACGCGCTGGGCCGCAGCCTCCTGTCCATCGTCGAAGGGGCAGCGGTCGACGGGAAGCTCCCCCGGCCCTCAATCCTCGGCTTCCGGGCCGACGGGGTCGAGCGCTACGACATCCCACCCATCGTCGAGCAGGGGGGCAACGTGCACGCGTTCGCCGCGGCCGTCGCCGGGCAGCCCGGGATGGAGACGGTCTGCATCGCGGGCACGGTCGGCATCCGTCGGGGGCGGGGCGAGCCCGTGCCGGCGCTGGCGGTCTTCCTCGAGTGGGAGGACGGTCGCTGGTGGAGCGCCCTGCGCATGCTCAAGGAACGGCAGCTTGTCGACGAGCTGGGGCCGGTGATCCGGCAGGCCGAGGATGGCGACCCGAAGCCCCGAGGCATCGGGGGCTGGTGGGCTCGCTCGCGGTTCCAGGGACTGAAGCTCCAGGTCCACGCGCCCGTCGTGCACTGAGCCGGCCGGCTCCTACTGGAGACAGGCGGCGCGGTCGTCCCCGTATCGGACCTCGTACGGCACGTAGATCATGCAGCTGTCCACGGCCTCGGGGCACACCTCGCTGCAGCTCGTGTAGATGTCCACGTGCATGCGCTTCTCGACGTGTCCGTCGCCGGTGTGGGCCACGCGGTTGTAGGTCTGGACCTGGTCCTCGCGCTCGTCGAGGGAGTGCAGGCTGGTCACCAGCCACATCGGCGCCCCCTTCTCCCACATGCCCAGCTTCGACTCGATCGCCAGCGCCTGGGCGGCCATGTCGTCGGGGTCGGCCTCGCCGTCGAAGACGAAGAGGTGGGCGAGTCCCCGGGACAGCAGCTCGCGGCGCAGGTCCGGGCAGTCGACCCGCTCGCGCCCGTAGCCACCGCCGCCGGCCAGGACCTCGCAGGTCCACTTCCCGGCGCCCGCGACCTCGCCAGCCTTCTTGGACAGCACGTACAGCTCGTCAGGACGCCATGTGCCCCAGCTGTGAACAGGGCCGTACGACTCGAGCGTGTTGAATCCGGACAGCCGGGCGCGCAGCGGCTTCTCGCCGTCGCGCGGGGACGCGAACGTGTCGCCGTCGTCCCAGCTGGCCAGGACCTCGACCCCGTCGAGGAATAGCGTCGAGGGGTACTCGGCCGTCGGGGTAGGGGAGACGGACGTGGGCGCGCTCTCGACGACGGCGGCGGGCGCTTCGGCGGGCGGGGCCTTGGTGGCGCAGGCAATGAGGAGGAGCATGGGGAGTGTCTAGCACACGCCGGTTACGAGGGGCACATTCGGAGGCTCTTCATGTCCTGGCTCCTGCTCTCTCTCGTCCTGTCCGGCCCGGCGCTGGCGTTCAAGGCCAAGAAGGCCTCCAACCCCGAGCTCATCGAGGCGCTGACGCACGACGAGATCGACGATCGCATCGACGCCATCGCCGAGATCGACAAGCGCGTCATGACGGACGCCGGCCCCCAGCTGGCCGAGCTCGTCCTGAACGACCCCGAGGCCGCGGTGCGGAAGAAGGCTCTGAAGGTGCTCGAGAAGCAGCGCTACGAAGGCGTGCACGAGGTCTGCGCGCAGGTGCTCCCGAGCGACGAGGACTTGGGCATGCGGCAGACCGCCATGGCCATCCTCGAGGACACCGGGCCGAGCAGCTACTCGGGCCTGTTCGGGGACGCGGCCCAGAACGACGCCGACGAGGGCAACCGGCGCAAGGCGATCATCATCATCGGCAAGCGCAACTGGACCGACCAGCAGGAGGCCGTCCTGGCGGCCACAACGGACAGCGATCTCGAGGTCCAGCACCAGGCCTGGGTGGCGCTGATCCGGCTCGGGGACGAGGCCATGCGGCCGCCGATCCATGAGGCGCTCGCCAGCGGCGACGAGAAGACCCGCGAGCAGATCGCCAAGGTGCTCGGCGAGTCCCCGCTGGCGATCGACAAGGACGCGCTGGTCGCGGCGCTCGACGACGAGGACATCGACGTCAAGGTGCTCGCGGCGCGGTCGCTGGCCAAGCTCGGTGACGACTCGGTCGGGCCGCTCCTGCGCGAGAAGGCCAACGCCGCCACCGAAGAGAAGGTCGCGATCGAGTTCGCCAAGGCCGCCGCCCTGCTTGGTGGCTGAGCCCACCGTGCGTACCTGACCGCCATGGACACCACGCGCGTCGACAAGTGGCTCTGGGCCGCCCGCATGTTCAAGACCCGCACGCTCGCCACCAAGGCGTGCGATGCCGGTCACGTGGAGATCGACGGCTCGGGAGCGAAGGCCTCGAGCAAGGTGAAGGCCGGGATGATGATCGATGTCCGGACCCCCGGCGGTCCGCGCATCCTCGAGGTGGTCGCCATCGCCGACAAGCGCGGTCCGGCCTCGGTCGCCCAGACGCTGTACGTCGATCACACGCCGCCGCCCGAACCGAAGTCGCCCTTCCACCAGGTGATGGACGAGACGCGCGAGCGCGGCATGGGGCGCCCCACGAAGCGGGACCGGCGGCGGCTCGGGAAGCTCAAGCGTCGATGAGACTCGTCCTCTACGACGGCACGTGCGGGCTCTGCGACAAGGCCGTGCAGTGGCTCCTCGATCACGACGTCGAGGGGGTGCTGCAGTACGCCCCGCTCCAGGGCGAGACCACCGCGGGGCTCCGGGGGAGCCACCCCGCGATCCCGTCGGACATGGACACGATGGTGTTCATCGAGGGGGATCGGGTGTGGGTCCGCTCGCACGCCATCCTGACGATCTGTTCGTACCTGCCGACGCCCTGGCGCTGGCTCGGCGGCCTGCGGATCTTCCCCGCGTGGCTGACGGATCCGGCGTACCGGCTGGTGTCGTCGACGCGCTATTCCGTGTGGGGCCGAGCGGATGTCTGCCGCCTGCCCGAACCCGAGGTCGCCGCGCGCTTCCTCCCCTGAGAGGTGACGGATGGCGCACTCCCCGGACTTCGAGCGGGTCTGCCAGGAGGCCCGCGACCGCATCGTCGAGATCGACGTCGAGACCGCGCTGGGCGAGCCGTGGACGCTCGTCGACGTCCGCGAGGACCGGGAGTTCCGGGCTGGCCGGATGCCGGGGGCGGTCCACATCGGGCGAGGCGTTCTCGAGCGGGACGTCGAGAAGCACTTCGCCAAGGATGCCCCGTTGGCGCTGTACTGCGGGGGTGGCTTCCGGTCGGCCCTGGCTGCGGACATGCTCCAGCAGATGGGGTTCACCGACGTCCGGTCCGTGGCCGGCGGGATCAAGGCCTGGTGGCGCGGCCTGGACGACGCCGGCCGGACGATCGACTTCTACTACGACGTGGTCTGCCCGTATGCGTACATGGCCGCCACCCGGCTCGAGGCCCTGGCCGAGCGACAGGGCACCCGCGTCCGCTGGATTCCCATCCTGCTCGGAGGCGTCTTCAAGTCCATCGAGGCACCCCAGGTGCCCGCCGCCACATGGTCGGCCAGCCGTCAGGTGCTGATCGCCCAGGACCTGACGCGCAACGCGGCACGCCACGGGCTCGACTTCGAGCTGCCCGAGGGGCACCCGCGCCGCAGCGTCGAGGCGATGCGGCTGGTGGTCGGGGCTCCGGCGAACGCCCAGCGCGACCTGGCCCTGGAGCTGTGGTCCAGCACCTTCGAGAAGGGCGCAGATACCCGAGACCGTTCGACTCTCGAGCGGATCGGTGCTCGTCACGGTGTCTCGATCGACGTGATCGACGACCCCGCCGTCAAGGCGCGCTTGCGAGAGAACACGGCCCAGGCGGTCGCCCGCGGCGTGTTCGGCGTGCCCTCGATGTTCGCGGGCGAGCACTTCTTCTACGGCCAGGATCGGCTGGTGTTCCTCGAGCGAGCGCTCGGCGGCGCGTGGCCCGTCCAGCCGAGCTCGTCCTCGGGCGAGACCATCGAGTTCTTCCACGACTTCTCGAGCCCTTTCAGCTACCTGGCCTCCACACAGGTCGAGGCTGTCGCGGCGCGGCACGGCGCGACGCTGAGGTACCGGCCCATCCTCCTCGGCGGTCTGTTCCGCAGCATCGGGACGCCGGACGTGCCGATGAACGCGATGTCGCCGGCGAAGCAGCGCTACGTCACCAAGGACCTCCAGGACCAGGCCTCCCGCTTCGGTGTGCCGCTGCGGTTCACGTCGCACTTCCCGCTGCGGACCATCCTCCCGCTGCGCGTGTCGATCGTGCAACCCCGAACGATTCAAGCCCTCTACGCAGCGAGCTGGGCCGGAGACCAGGACATGGGTGACCCCCAGGTCGTCGCTCGGGTCCTGGACGAGGCCGGGTTCGACGGCGCGGCGTTGATCGCCGCCACCCAGGACCCCGACGTGAAGGCGGAGCTTCGCTCCAACACCGAGCTCGCCGCCGAGATCGGCGTCTGTGGAGCTCCCACATTCCGGGTCCGAGGGCAGCTCTACTGGGGCGCCGATCGACTGGACCACGTCGAGGACGCCCTACGAGGGTGACTCCCAGGGGTCGTCCGGTTCGAGCGTGCCCTTGCCGAGGACGACGTCCAGCCACGCGATGAGCCCAGCGGTCCCGAAGTCCACGGTCAGGACGGGCGGCGCCGGGTCCGTCTCGCCGGGGACCGCGTTGGAGAGCCGGACGACCCCCTCGCGGGTGCCCGCCTGCACGACGCCGGGATCGTCCTCGTACCAGATCGCCTGGGCGACCCAGGCCGCGGTCTCGGCGTCCAGATCCTCGAGGGTCAGCGTCCGGCTCTCGTGAGGACCTCGCTCGTCGAGCATGTCGGCCACGAGCCAGGCCAGCACGGTGGAGAGCTCCTGACCGAGCCCCTCCGGGACGTCCTCGACGACCAGCTCGTGCAGGCCGAAGATCCGAAGACCTCGGGTGACCACGCGGGTGCCGTCCTCGCTCCAGTCCAGGGCCATGCGATCGACCGGATGGCTGCGTCCCAGGAAGTCGCTCGCGGACTCGACCCGGTGGGTGTCCAGGTCGTGGATCAGGCCCCCCTCGGCCTCGGCCCAGGCGGCGATCTGCTCTTCCCAGGCGTGGGTCCGGGTCTCCGAGCCGACCGTGGGACCGGCCAGCGTGACCAGCAGGAACTCGGACCCGCTGTCCGCCCAGATCCCGTACATGCCGTTGGGCAGTACGTCGAGCGTGTAGACCTCGGTGCTCGCGGTCCGAGGCAGGCGGCCTCGTTTCCTGGCTCGGCGGTCGAGCTCGAGCGTCAGATCCGCCGTGCTCTCACAGGCCTCGACGCAGGTCACCGCCAGGTGCCGGCGAGCGTCGGGGACCGCGACCGGCGGAGCGTTCCGAACGGACCAGGCCAACAGCGTGGATAGGGGACTCATACGCGCTTAGATAGCCCCGGTATCGCTGAGGTCCGCATGTTCAAGGAGCTTTCCTCCCCCGTCGAGCTCGAAGCCGAGGTCCTGGAGTTCTGGGATCGCGAGCAGATCTTCGAGAAGTCGCTGGAGCAGACCAAGGACGCGCCCGAGTTCGTGTTCTACGAGGGGCCGCCCACCGCGAACGGCACGCCGCACAACGGCCACGTGTTGACCCGCGTCATCAAGGATCTGTTCCCTCGCTACAAGACGATGCAGGGGTTCCATGTCCACCGCAAGGCGGGCTGGGACACGCACGGCCTGCCGGTCGAGGTCGAGGTCGAGAAGAACCTCGGCATCCACGGGCGCGAGGCCATCGAGGAGTACGGGCTCGAGCCGTTCGCTCGGAAGTGCATCGACTCGGTGTTCACGTACACCGAGGTGTGGGAGTCGCTCACCCGCCGCCTGGCGTTCTGGGTCGACACCGAGGACGCCTACGTCACGTACCACCGGAGCTACATCGAGAGCGTCTGGTGGGCGCTGTCGAAGCTGTTCGAGAAGGGCCTGCTCTACCAGGGCCACAAGGTCGTGTGGTGGTGGCCGCAGGGCGGGACCACGCTGTCTGCGGCCGAGGTGGGCCTGGGCTACAAGCAGGTCGACGACCCCTCGGTCACGGTCGCCTTCCAGATGGCGGACGACGACGACCTGTATCTGCTGGCCTGGACCACCACCCCGTGGACCCTGCCCAGCAACACCGCCATCGCGGTGAACCCGAAGCTCGACTACGTCGTCGTGCAGGTCGGGGACAGGCGCCTGGTCGTCGCCGAAGGGCTGAAGGACCAGGTCGAGGGCGAGGTGGTCCAGACGCTCAAGGGCGCCGAGCTCATCGGCCGTCACTACAAGCCCCTGTACGACTTCGCGACGCCGGAAGAGGGCGACTACTGCGTCGTCATCCCGGGCGCGCACGTCACGCTCGAGGCGGGCACCGGCCTGGTCCACACGGCCCCGGCGTTCGGTGAGGACGACTTCAAGGCCGCCAAGGACCACGGCGTCGGCATGCTCCAGCTGATCGCCCCGAACGGCAAGTTCGTCCCGGGCACCGGCTTCCTCGAGGGTCAGTTCTGCAAGGACGCCGACAAGGCCATCATCCGCGACCTGAAGGAGCGCGGCGTCCTGTTCAAGCGGGAGACCTACCGCCACGACTACCCGTTCTGCTGGCGCAAGGACGACGACCCGCTCATCCAGTACGCGCGCCCGGCCTGGTTCGTGAAGACGACCGCCCTGAACGCCGAGGCCATCGCCAACAACAAGGCGGTCAACTGGGCGCCCGAGCACATCAAGGAGGGGCGCTTCGGCGACTTCCTGCGCAACAACGTCGACTGGGCGCTGTCCCGCGAGCGCTTCTGGGGGACCCCGCTGAACATCTGGGTGTGCCCGGAGTGCGAGGCGCACAAGGCCCCCGCCAGCGTCGCCGCCATCCGAAAGCTGAACGCGGACAAGGGGTTGCCCGATCCGTTCGACCCCGACGTCGACGAGCACCTGCAGGTCCACCGGCCCTGGATCGACCGGGTCACGCTGCCGTGCGACTGCGGCGCGACCATGGACCGCGTGCCCGAGGTCATCGACTGCTGGTTCGACAGCGGCTCGATGCCGTTCGCGCAGTGGGGCTTCCCGCACGCCGAGGGCAGCAAGGAGATCTTCGAGAAGCGGTTCCCGGCGGACTTCATCTCCGAGGCCGTCGATCAGACGCGCGGCTGGTTCTACAGCCTGCTGATGATCTCGACGCTCCTGTTCGATGACGAGACTTGCGCCGAGTACGACCTGAAGCCGGTCGGCCTGCCGCGCCCCTACAAGAACTGCGTCGTCCTCGGACACGTCTGCGACATGGAGGGGAAGAAGGAGTCCAAGTCCAAGGGTAACTACACGAGCCCCGACCTGGTGATGAAGGGCGAGATGACCCTGAAGGTCCAGGTGGACGAGGCCGTGCCGCAGGGCTCGGTCGGGTTCATGAAGGCCCAGCTGCGGAGCCTCGACCTGGGCAAGAAGGAGTGCTTCAAGGCCGGCGACGTGCTGCTGAAGCCGGTGAAGGCGGACGTGAAGGTCAAGGACACCATCCACCTGAACCCGAACGATGCCAGCACCTTGGCGCCTGATGGGACCATCACGCTGAAGGCGCCGTTCGCCGCGCCGGGGGCGGACGCCTTCCGCTGGCTGTTCTACGCGAGCAACCCGCCCTGGTCGAACACGCGCAACTCGCTGAAGAGCATCCGCGAGGGGCAGCGCGAGTTCCTGATGCGCCTGAAGAACGTGCACAGCTTCTTCGCCATCTACGCGAACATCGCCGGCTTCGACGCCAACGCGCCGGGCCCCGCGCTGGCGGACCGGGACCTGCTGGACCGCTGGATCGTCGGCGAGCTGGACAGCCTGAACGCCGACGTCGTCCGGTACATGGACGACTACAAGCTCTACGAGGCGGCGCGCCGCATCCAGGAGTTCGTCGAGGGGCTGTCGAACTGGTACGTCCGCCGGTCCCGCCGTCGCTTCTGGGACGAGTCGCCCGCGGCGCTCACCACGCTGCACGAGGTGCTGGCGCGGCTGTCCAAGCTCATCGCGCCGTTCGTGCCGTTCATGGCCGAGGCGCTCCACCAGGACCTGCGCCGGGACGACGAGCCCCAGAGCGTGCACCTGTGCGCCTATCCCTCGGCCGGCGAGGCGTACGACGCCGATCTGGACGCCGCGATGGGTCTCGTGCGCGAGGTCGCCTCGCTGGGACTGGCGGCGCGGAAGCACGTCGGCGTGCGTGTCCGGCAGCCGCTGCGGGCCGTCGAGGTGGTGCTGGCCGATCCGTCGACGGCGGACTCGGTCGACTCGCTGGCCGGGCTGCTCATCGAGGAGCTGAACGTGCGCGAGGTCCGGTTCTCCCAGGAGGCCGAGACGTTCGTCAGCTTCCAGGTGAAGCCGAACTACAAGGCGCTCGGCCGCCGGCTCGGCAAGGACATGAAGGTCTGCGCCGGCATGCTCGCCAAGATGCCCGGCTCCGAGGTCCGCAAGCAGGTCCTCGGCGGCGGGCTCGAGCTGGAGCTCCCGTCCGGTCCCGTGACGCTGGGCCAGGACGAGATCATCGTCGGTGTCCAGGCGCGCGAAGGGTTCGAGGCCGCGGGCTCGGCTCGCGCGGTCGTCGTCCTGCACGCGGAGCTCGATGACGACCTGCGCCAGGAGGGCCTGGCGCGCGAGGTCATCAACCGCATCCAGGGACTCCGGAAGGAGCATCGCCTGGGGTACACGGACCGCATCCAGGTCCACCTCTCCGGAGACGACGAGCTCGTCGCCGCGGTGGACCGGTTCCGCGAGCACGTGGCGGGCGAGACGCTGGCGACCGGCTGGATCGATGCGGCGCCCGACACGCAGTCCATCGACGTCGACGGGCGTGAGCTGCGGCTCGGCCTCGTCCGGGTGGGTTGATGGCGGCCAAGGACCTGCTTCCGGGTGAGGTGCTGAAGATCCTCAGCTCGCACGGTCAGGTCAGCGCGATGCTTGGCGGCGTCAGTGCGCGCTGCGACATCGCGCCGTTCGAGGACCGCGTGGTCCTGTTCATCCGCCCGGGAACGGACGCGGCGAGGGCCCTGCTCTCGAGCAACAAGGCCGAGATCCGGGCGACCGTCGAGGACCGCAGCTACAGCGTGCACCTCAAGGGCCGCGCGGTGCTGGGGCGGCGCGCCCATATGTCCGGGCGCAGCGCCGAGCTCGTGCACTGGGTGCCCGAGGGGAGCAAGCTGCCGAGCTTCATCTCCGTCGCCTTCTACGCCGAGGAGGTCGAGTACTACCGGGGGAACGAGCGCTTCCACGGCAAGACCGAGGCCGCCAAGGTGCCCTCGTTCGCGGCGCGGTGGCGCCAGGTGGCGTTCTGGGGCGCGATGCCGCAGCTCGCCATCGGCCTGACCGGGGTCTGGGCCTTCATCATCGTGAAGGGCTCAGGCCTGATGTTCCGGTGGCTGGCGCTCCTCCTCGCCGCGGCTGTGGTCATCCTGTCGATCGGTGGAGCGCAGTGCTGGTATCGGTCCGCGCTGTTCAGTCGCTGGCGGGAGGGAGGCTCGGCCAAGGGGGCCGAGCTGATGGTCGACGGGCTGCTGGCCCCGGGACCGGTCACGATCTCGGCGTACGTCTACACGGCGCTGGCGGTGCTGTTGATCGCGCCGCTGAAGGTCTGGGGCACAGACGTCATGCTCGTGACGGCGGCCGCGTCGATGATGTGGTTCCAGTGGCCCCTGAACCTGAGCAAGGTCTTCACGGGTGACACTGCGGAAGAGAAGCGGGAGCGTTGATGGAAGTCGTACTCGAAGGGGACTCCCCCGCCGCGCTCACCGCTGGGATCCTGCTGCTCAGTAGGGCTCGCAGCTTCGGCCTGGTCCAGCTCAAGGTCAGCATCGTGGGCGACCCCGCGGACATCACGCCGGTGCCCGGACCCGCGGTGCTGCACTCCACCGTGCTCGCGTCCTGTGGCGTCGGCCGTGAGCTCGGTCAGGGTCCGCTGGTCGTGGTCCCCGGACCGGCCACCGAGCCACTGCTGGTCTGCCTCGCTGCCGACGGACTCGGCGGCTGGTTCGAGGTCGACACGTGCGGTGGCGGCGTCCATCCGGCGACGCAGGCGTTCGTGCGCTTGTGCCGGGACCGACGTCCTCGGGCGCGTCAGCTCGGCCGCTCGCTGCGGGACTTCATGGGAGCCCTGGGCGTGCCCTCGGAGCCCGCGCTCCTCGACTTCCTGTTCGGCGCGCCCGCCCCCGAGCTCGCCCGCGTCGCGCTGACGCTGCGTGCCGGTCGAGCCATCACCGGCGACACCGGACTCCCGGTCCACCAGTGGCTCGCCGGAGATCGGTACGAGGTCCCCGACGCGCTGCCCCGCGGGGGCGGCGGACGGGCGGTGCTGGACGGTGACTTGGAGCCGCTGCTGTCGCGGCTCACCCTGCGCGCTCGGGACCGCGTCGAGGACGGGCTCTCCACGCTGCGTGTGCTGGCCGACGACGACGACGGGCGCGATCTGGCGCTCGTCGGCTCTCTCGGCGAGGTCCTGTCCTCGGTGGTCGTCCTGCCGCCTCACTCGATGCTGCCGCCTCCCGACGCCGCCGCCGATGCCGTGGCCACCGGTCTCGGACGTGCTCTTGGGGCCACGCGCGGCGAGCACGACGCCAGCCAGGCGCTGGTCGAGGTGTTCCGGTTCCTGGGCGGGCGCTTCGTCGAGCACGAGCCCCACCCGCTGCGGCTCGGGACCGGGCCGGCCCCGGAGACGCGCGCCGAGATCTGGCGCTGGTTCGTCGAGGGCGTCCAGCGCGCCTCGGACCGCACCGAGGAGATCTGGCGCGAGGTGATGGACCGTCCGAGCTGATGCAGACGGTCTCGGTCATCCTTCCCACGCTCGACGAGGTGGACCGCATCGAGCGGCGGCTGGACGAGCTCGCCAGCAACCGCGAGATCCTCGAGGTGCTGGTCGTCGACGGTGGCTCCTCGGACGGCACCTCGGAGCGGGTGCGCGATCACGGCTCGGCGCGCTTGATCGATGCACGCCGGGGCAGGGGACCCCAGCAGAACGCAGGGGCTGCCGCAGCGCGCGGCGACATCCTGCTGTTCCAGCACGCCGACACCCAGCTTCCCCCGGACGTGGTGCCATGGATCCGGCACGTGCTGAGCCAGCCTCGGACCGTCGCAGGCGCGTTCCACATCCGAACGGTGGACGAGACCGGTCGGCACCCGCTGGCGCCATTGCTGCGCCTCGCCGATCTGCGCTCTCGCCGCACGCGCCTGCCGTACGGGGATCAGGCGCTGTTCGTCCGACGCGAGGCGTTCGAGCAGGTCGGGGGCTTCCCGGACCAACCGCTGATGGAGGACCTCGAGCTCAGCCGTCGGCTCTCACGGATTGGCCGCATCGGGCTCGCGCGGACCGAGGTGCGGGTCAGCGGGCGTCGCTTCCTGGCCAGCCCGGTTCGGACGGCGCTCCTGTGGAACCTGCTGCCCGTGCTGTACCGGGCGGGGGTCTCGGCCGAGCGGCTCGAGCGCGTCTACGGGGTGACGCGCTGACGGAAGACCTCGAGCACCTGGACGTGGTGCTCGGGGTTCTCGACGGCCTCGAAGTGGACGCCGTACAGGTAGTGGCCGTCGCTCGCCGACAGCGCCTGGACGCGGCCAGTTGCGACGAGGTCTTCGCCAACTCCCCGGAACCGCACGCGAATCCGTCCGCCCTCGACGAACTTCAGCGCCTGGTCACGCGAGATGGAGAATGTCAGCTCGTCGACGCCCAGGACCATGATCTGGCAGCCAGGGCCGAACAGGTCGATGCCGCGGCCGTTGGGCGGAAGGACCTCCAGCGCGAGCTCCGGACCGCCGTCGGTCTCGGGCCGCTCGTCGGTGCCGTCCACGAACGAGTCGATGAACCCCAGCAGCAGGCCGTTGCTCGAGCGGTCGGGGATCGGGACGCCCGTCCTCAGGACGCTCGCGTCGAACGTGCAGGTCCGCCCTTCGTGCTGGAACCAGACGTGCACGTCCTCGCCGCCGTGGAGCGTGAGGCCCTCGGCCTTCAGGATGACGCCGGAGTTGTCGACGCGGACGAAGGCGCCCGGGGTCCAGGAGCCGCGCCGAACACGCAGCTGGCAACCGCACCGCTGTCGTGCGGCCTCGTCGAGGATCGCCTTGGGGGAGCCGCTGGACACGCCTCGCTCCTAACGTGATGGTGAGGAATGCGCGTCGCCCATGTCACCGACATTCACGTCCTCGTGGCCCCGAGCTTCGGCGAGTGCTTCAACAAGCGCGCGCTCGGAGCCGCGAACCTGTTCCTGGCCGGTCGGAAGAGCCACTTCACCCGCGAGGTCCAGGAGGCGCTGGTCACCGCGGTCCTGGCCCAGGAACCCGACGTGCTCGCGTGCACGGGCGATCTCACGGCGATGGCGACGGACGCCGAGTTCGAGGAGGCCCACGGGCTTCTCGAGCCGATGTTCGCGGCTCAGCCTTCGGTGCTGATCCCCGGCAACCACGACACCTACGTGAGGCAGGCCGAGCTCGAGCGCAGCATCGAGAAGTGGTTCGGGTCGTGGACGGGCGAGGGCGACTGGCCGCGACTCCACGTGCACGGCGACGTCGCTTTCGTGTGCGTGGACGTGTGTCGTTCCGCGTGGATCCTCTCGAGCGGCTCGGCGGACACCGATCAGCTCACGCGTCTGGACCGGATGCTGGCCGAGGTCACCCAGCCCTTCGTCTTCGTGCTGCTGCACTACCCGCTGCGGGGCCGCGACGGCGAGCCCTACGGCCCCTGGACGCGGAACATCGAGAACGCCCCCGAGGTCGAGGCGGTGCTCGCCCGGCACGCCGGTCGCATCGGAGCGATCCTGCACGGCCACGAGCACCACGGGTTTCGTACGCAGATGCCGGCCGAGCCGCCGGTGCCGATCCTGAACCCGGGCTCCGGCGGCTACGCGGATCTGCCTGACAAGGGGCGTCGCGCCCACTTCTGCGTCTACACGGTCGAGGACGGCCGTATGACCGACATTGAGCGCTTCGCGTACGACGGGACGGGCTTCTCACCCGAGCCCGGCGGACCCTGGGCTTCAGGCGGCTAGGCGCTCGGCTCGGAGCGCGTCCTGCACGGCGCGGACGGGATCGGTGACGAACGCTGCGACCCCGGCTTCGCTCAGGTCGCGCCGCAGCGACTCCTCGACCGGGCCGTACACGAACGCCGGGCTCGAGATCTCGAGGTAGTCGGTCACGGACGCCATCCGCCCGCAGACGAGCACCGCGTCCAGCCCCACCGTGCGGGAGGCCTGGATGGCATCGCCGGGCGTGCTGGCCTCGAGGACGATGTGGCCGCTCAGGCGGTCTCGGACGCGACGTCGGGACGTCGGGACGTCGGGTCGACGATGAGGATCATGCTGCCCTCTTCATGGCATCGGCTCGGATGGCGTTCTCGGACATCGAGGTGGCGGCGACCAGCTCGATGATCCCGGGCTCCAGCTCCAGTCGCTCGGCGGCTCCGGGGCTGACGGCTCGGCGCAGGCCTCCCACATCGGCGCCGTAGCCGAAGCTGTGCGCCATCGCGTCGGCGACGTGGACCAGGTCCGCCATCGTCTGGAGTGGACCGGGCTCGGCCTGATCGGGATCGTGGTGCGAGCGGATGCCCTCGACGAGCTCCTCGGGCAGGTTCCAGGCCAGGGCGACGCTCGCGCCGACCTCGGCGTGGTCGGTGCCCAGCACCTGGCGATCGAACTCGATGGGCGGGGCTTCGCTGGTCTGCAGGTGCTCGACGACCGACGGCATCTTCTCGGACAGGTACTGGCCGATGACCAGCTTGCCGATGTCGTGCAGCAGCGCGCAGCTGTAGGTGAGGTCGGGCGTGGGGTGCCCCAGCGTGCGGCCCAGGCTCTCGGCCAGGACGGCGACCGCGGTGCAGTGCACCCAGAACTCCGACGCGTCCAGGCCGTAGCCGGAGATCTCGTCGGGCACGACCTCGGCCAGCGCGGCGCTGGTGACGACCTCGAACAGGGTCCGGGTGCCGAGCATCGCCGCGGCGCGCTTCACGTCGCCGATCTGGCGCGTGCCATAGGCGGGCGAGTTGGCGATTCGCAGGACGGTCGCGGTCAGGCCGGGGTCGGTCTGGATGCAGGCCGCGACCTTGCCGGCGCTGGCACGCTCGTCGCGAAGGATGGGGATCAGTCGGACGACGGCCTGCGAGATCATCGGCAGGTCGTTCAGGTCACGGGCGATTCGGTCTCGCTCAATCACAGGGCGATCTCCCTTCCGGGGGACGTGACGGTGACCCGTCCGTCGCCCAGGTGCAGGCGTAGGGTTCTGGAGAGCTGGCCACCCACGTCCGCCGCCGCGACGCGACTACCGTTCTGCTGGAACATCTTCTGGAGGACGGCGACGTTGCGCTTGCCGATCTGGAACAGGCCGGAGTCGCTGTTCAGGCTGGATCCGCCGGCGACGCGCACCACCAGGTCCTCCTTCTTGCAGCCGAGCCCGTAGAGGCCCTTGAACAGGAGCGGGACGCCTGTGTCGCAGAACATCGCTGGCTTCTCCTTGGCGCGTGCCGGCGACGTGCTGGAGAGCGCCAGCATGTAGTGGAGCATCCCGCCGTAGTGCGGCGACGGTCCCAGACGGCGATGCCGACGCAGCTGCCGAGGCCGATGGTCTCGATCATCGCGCTCGGGTCGTTGGAGATCGCCAGGTCCGCGACGGCGACCGTCACGCGGAGCTCCAGCGCGCTCACGGCGGCGCTCACGAAGCCCTCCGATGAGCCAGTGGCCGCTGGTAGATCGAGGGCCGCAGTGTGGTCAGTCCGGGACAGAGTCCGGCCAGGCTCTCGCTGTGCCCGACGAGGAGGAGTCCACCCGGCCTCAGCTGCCCGGTCAGGCGCGAGACGATGCCCGCCTGGGTTGGGCGGTCGAAGTAGATCATGACGTTCCGGCAGAAGACGATGTCGAAGCCGCCCGGGAGCCGCCAGGCGGGCTCGATGAGGTTCAGGGTGGAGAACGTGACGAGGCGTCGCGTCGCAGGGACGACCGCGACCAGATCCCCGTCTCGCTCGAAGTGCCGCGCCATGAGGTCGTCGCCGAGGTTCGCGACGACGCGCTGCTCGTACCGACCGGTGCGGGCGTGCTCGATGACCTCGCTGTTGATGTCCGTGGCGAAGACGCTGCAGCGGTCCGCCGAGTCTCCCAAGGCCTCTCGGAGCGTGATGGCGATGCTGTAGGGCTCCTCCCCCGAGCTCGCGGCCGCGCACCAGATCCGCAGCGAGCGCCCCTCGGCCGCCTTCTTGCGAGCCGCCCGGTGCAAGAGCTTGAAGTGCTCGGGCTCACGGAAGAAGGCGGTGACGTTGGTCGTGATGGCGTTGACGAACTCGTCCAGCTCCGGACCGCCTGCTCGCAGCAGCGCCAGGTACTCCGGCGCTCCGGCCAGGCCCAGCGCCCGGACGCGACCGCGGATGCGTCCGGCGACCAGGTGTTCGTTGCCATCGGCCAGGACGATTCCCGTGTGGCGGTACGTCAGCTCGCTGAAGGCCTTGAACAGCTCGGGTGCCATCAGAAGGACTCGAACACCATGTCGTCTTCGCCGTCGTCCCCGAACAGGTCGGCGGCGCCGAGCGGGTCGCCGTACATCTGGCTGGCGCCCAGGACCCTGGCCTGGGTGGCGGCGCGATGCGCGCGAGCGGGGAGGGGAGCAGCGCGACGTGCTCGTTGGCCGGCGTCGGGAGCTGGACGATGTTGTCCTCGGCCCCCTCGAAGCGGTGCACGAGCTCGCGCATCTGGGCGGCGCGGCTGGCCATGTCCGAGGCGGCCGCGGACGACTCCTCGCTCGAGGCGGCCGACTGCTGGACCACGTGGTCCATGTGCGTGACGGCGCGCGCCACCTGCTCGATGCCGCGGGCCTGCTCGTCGCTGGCGGCTGCGATCTCGCTGACGATGGACGCCACCTCGCCCGTCGAGCTCGAGATGTCGTGGAGCTGGTCTTCGACCTTCTGCGACAGCCGGGCGCCTTCGCGGGCCATCTTGGTCGACTCGCCGATCAGCGCTTCGGTCTTCTCGGCGGCTTCCTTGCTGCGCAGGGCCAGGGCACGGACCTCTTCGGCGACCACCGCGAAGCCACGCCCGGCTTCGCCGGCACGGGCCGCCTCGACCGCGGCGTTCAAGGCGAGCAGGTTCGTCTGGAACGCGATCTGGTTGATGTCCTTGAGGATCGCAGCGGTGTTTTCGGCCGAGCCCTCGATCTTCTGCATCGCGGCGACCATCAGCTGCGCGGAGCGCTCGCCCCCCTCGGCGGACTCCTTCGTGCGAACGGTCAGGTCACGGGCCTTCTGGGTCGAGTCGGCGTTCTGGCGGGTCATCCCGCTGATCTCCTCGAGCGAGGCGGCCGTCTCCTCGAGGCTCGCGGCCTGCTCGGTGGAGCCCTCGGCGATGGCCTGGCTGCCGGCGCTGATCTCGCCGGCCGCATCCGCGACCTGCTCGGACATCACAGAGATCTGGGCGATGAGCGAGCTGGCCTCGTCGAACTCGGCGCGGACACGCTCGAGCTCGGCGACCGTCTCGGCGAGCTTCTGGGTGTGAGCGGCGTCGGCTTGGCGTTGGCGCCACAGCAGGGCAGCGGCGACGGCGGCGAGCGCACAGGACAGGATGGAGAGAGCGATCGTCATGGGTTCTCCTAGGCGGCGAGCAGCCGACCGAGGTCGACCAGCAGGACCAGCTGGTCGTCTTCGCGTCCGACCCCACTGAGGAGGTCGAGGGGACCGCCGGGGAGCTCCGGCGGGGGGAACAGGCGTCCTCGGTCAGATCGAGGACCTCGTCGACGGCGTTCACGTGCACGGAGAACCGCACCTCGTCGCCGTCGACATCGCGGGCGAGCACCACGAAGACGGTGGTCTCCGTGTCGCCTCCGCTCTCCACGCCCAGGGCCGGACGGGGGTCGAGGAGCGGGAGCACGCGGCCCCGCAGGTTGAACGCCCCGAGCACGCTGGTCGGGGCTCTCGGTACCGGCGTCACGGGCTGGGGAGCCACGATCTCGCGGACGGCGTCGATGCGCACCGCCCAGGTCTGGGCGCCGAGGGAGAAGGTCAGGTAGCGACCGGCCAGGCTCACGCGCACCTCTGGGTCGACGCGGTGGCGAGTCCGCCAGCGTCCAGGATGAGTCCTACGCGCCCGTCGCCCAGCACGGCGGCGCCCGAGAACAGGGGCGACTTCGACAGCGGCGAGGACAGGGGCTTCACCACCACCTGCTGCTGGCCGAGGACCTCTTCGACCGCGAGCGCGACCGAGCCGGTGGGGCCGTCGATCACGACCACGAGCGCTGGCGCTGCATCGGAAGAGCCCATCAGCGGCCCCAGCGACAACAGCGGGACGAGCTCGCCGCGCAGGTCGATGAACCGGCCGCGTCCGGTGATGTCCCGGGTCGGCCAGGACGCGCTCGCCAGGGTCTCGCGCACGGTGGGCGAGGGGAGGACGAAGCGCTCGTGTCCACTGCGCAGCAGCAGGCCGTCGACGATGGAGAGCGTCAGCGGCAGAGCGAGCGAGAAGCAGGAGCCCTGCCGGGGATGGACTCGATGCGGATGTGTCCGCGCAGGTCGTCCACGCGGTCCTTCACGACATCCATTCCGACGCCGCGGCCCGACAGGTCCGTGACCTGGCTGGCGGTGGAGAACCCCGCCGCGAAGATGAGCTGCAGCGGGTCGTCGATGCCCTGGGCGCCAGCGACCCCGCGCGCGATGGCCTTGGCGCGGATGGCGTCCGGGTCCATTCCCTGCCCGTCGTCGCGGACGCGAATCACGACGCGGCGGGCTCGGCTTGGGCCTCGAGCGTGAGCCGGCCCTCGGCGGGCTTGGTGCCGCGGTCCGCCTCGATGCCGTGGTCGACGGCGTTGCGGAGCATGTGGAGCAGCGGGTCAGCGAGCTGCTCGACCACCGCTCGGTCCAGCTCGACGTGTTCGCCGCGGGTCTCTAGGCGCACGGGCTTGCCGGTCTCCACCGAGAGGTTCCGGACCAGTCGCTCCATCCGACGGAACAGGCCGCGGACCGGGACCATCCGAAGCGCCATGGCAGCCCCGCTGGAGCTCTCGCGTGAGCTTGGACAGACGCGTCAGCGCGTCGGGCTGGGTGCCGACCATCGACTCGACGATGACCAGCTCGCCGATGAGCTCGACCAGCGTGTCGATGCGGCTGACATCGACGCGCAACGTGTCGGGTGCGGACGGCGTGCCGGCCTCCTGTGGCGGGTCGACCATCGCGCGCAGGGTGGTCGCGGCGCGGAACACCTCGTCCTCGTCCTCGTCCTCGTCCTCGACGTCGCTCAGCGGCAGCTCGCCGTCTCGGACGCGTCCGAGCGTCGTCTCGGTGGCATGGCAGAGCTCGGCGGCGTCTTCGAAGCCGAGCATGCCGGCGATGCCCTTCAGGCTGTGGAAGACGCGGAACTGCCCGCTGACGGCATCCGGACCGGGGCGCAGCAGCAGCTCGTCGACCTCGGTCAGGCCCTCGAGCGTCTCGATGCGGAACTCGGCCTCGAGCTCCTCGAGCTCCTCGAGCTCCTCGTCGATCTCGGTGACTTCCGAGTGCTCGGCCATCCTTCCTCCGACGACGCGTCGGAAGGGAAGGGGGTCGTCTTTAGTCTCGTTTGCCGAGGAGCTTCGACAGCCAGCCCTGCTTCTTCTGGGCGACCTCGGGCGGTCCGGTCAGGAACTCGATCCGAGCGTCCGCCTCGAGCTCGCCGAACAGGGCCCGCGCCCGGGCGAACCCGGGCGGAAGCGACTCCCCGTTCATGTTCCAGCCGGCGTCGACGGCGCCCAGCACGTGACCGGGCGCGATCTCCATCATCGGCATGGCCTCGCTGATCCGCGCCAGGTGGCTCTGAAGCTCGGGGCGCGAGATGTGGGTCAGCAGCTCCGCCTTGACGATCCCGGGGCCAGACAGGTCGACGTCGAACACGGCGGCCGCCATGTCCCCGCTGGAGTGTTCGCGGGTGATCACGGCGGGAAACCGAGCGCCGCGTTCGTGCCAGTCCTGGCCGATCCAGGCTTCGGCCAGCGGCCACTCCAGCATGTCGCTGAGGCCCGCTCCCTTCACCTGCTTGTTCGAGGCGTTCCGGCTCCTGCGGACAGCCTGCTTCTTCGAGCGCTTCTTCGAGGCCTTCTGGCGCTTCTGCTGCTTCTTCCGCTCGGACGACATGCGTCGCTTCTATCGCGAACAGACCGACCGGTCTGCCTCGACCTCGTCGGCGAGCGTCCGGCAGGGCCCTTGGAGTTCGGCGGCGAGTGTGTCGCATGCGGGTCCTTCCGAGCAGGCGTGCACGTGACCGAGCGCCCGTCCGCGCGCCTCGGGCCAGGTGGTCGCCTGGACCACGGCGTCGAGGTCTGGAGCCCCGGCGTCGAGCCAGCGGAGGGCGGCGTGCTCCTGGCAGAACGGCGCGGTGTCGCCCAGCTGGGCGCATCGGTCCAGTTGGTCCAGGAAGCCGGCCGGCGAGCCGTCGATGACGTCGAAGCGGCACTCCTCGTCTGTGAGGCAGGCCGCCAGGAGCTCGTCGACCGGGACGCGCGTCTGGTGCCGGCGGACCCACCGCAGACGGCACTCCGCCTCGAACGGGGTGGCGTCGGTGCAGAGCCCGACGTCGTCCAGGTCGGGCACCTCGCGGACGAGGCACCAGCTGAGCGCCTCGCCGGAGTACGCCTGGCAGGAGGCGATCGAGGTGGTCGGCTCGGCCGTGGGCGAGCTCGTCATGCAGGCGACGAGCCAGGCGATCACAGGTCGTCCGTGAACGGCTCGTCCCCACCGTTGGTCTCGTTGAAGAACACCAGCTGCTCCGGGGCCGAGGCGCGGATGGTCAGCGCGATGTCGCGCGGGATCACCAGGTAGGTGACCTCGTCGTCATAGGGCACGACCAGCGCGGCGATGGCGCTCTGTCCGGCACGCAGGCTGCGCGCGATGGTCCACGGGGTCCACAGGCGGCCGATGGTCACGCCGTCCATCATCGGGAAGTAGAAGCGGGTGCCGGTGCCGCCCTTCAGGTGGACGCCGTGGGCCTGGATCAGGTGGCGGACCCGGAGCTTCGCGGCCTCCTGCGCCGAGCCCTTCTCCCGCGCCTTCCGCGCCTTCAGCCGCTCGGCCTTCAGCCGCTCCTTCTCCTGCCTGGCCTGCGCTTTCTCGCGTTTGCGCACCACGTGCGCCCGCTCGCGGTCACCCTGTGACTTCTTGCGCGACTTCTTCAGATCGCGCTCGACCTTGCGCTTCTGCTTCTTGTCGACCGCACCGGCCTTCAGCAGGGCGTCTCGCAGCGACATCGGACCTCCGCATGGAACCCTATACTCGCTCAGCGTGTGGTTCCTCCTCCTGGCATGTGCGAAAGACCCGGTCATCGACAGCGGCATCGAGACCTGCGGCGACCTGCCCGAGCCCGAGATCGGCGCGTGTGACGGGCTGCCGGTGGTGACGTGGCAGGGCTTCGGGCACGGGTTCCTGCTGACCCAGTGCCAGGGGTGCCACGCGAGCACCGCTCCTGAGCGCTACGGCGCCCCCGAGGGGGTCGTGTTCGACACGGTCGAGGACGCCTGCGGTCAGGCCGACCGAATCCGGGCGCGAGTGCTCGACGACGACAGCATGCCGCCGGCGGGAGGGCTCACCGAGGACGAGCGAGTGCTCCTGTCGACCTGGCTCGACTGTTTTCTTCCGTACGAAGGACTCTAGCGAGCAGCTCGCGGTCCGGGACGGGCTGCTCGAGCGGAGCGATGGCCTCGTCCACGCGGTGACCGACGAACGCCCGGTGGCGCAGGTACTGGCTGTCGTGGTCGGGGCCGGCCAGGAGCGCGATCTGGAGGTACTGCCCGTTGAGCGTCATGAGGAAGTTGTCCTGACCGGCCGCGATCAGGTCCTCGCCGACGTCGTAGCCGTAGTTCTCCAGCGTCGGACACGCGATGGTGAGCGCGTCCTCGAGTCCGATGGTGCACGTCCCGATGTTGTAGGGGTCGTGGTAGGTGCCCGGGTAGCGCTCCAGGTCGTCCCGGTCGCCAGCGTCGGGCATCGTCCCGTAGGGCAGCTCGGCGAGCTCGTCGAAGGCGACCGCGATGCTGTTCCCGAAGTAGGCGCCGTCCCCATTGGCGAGGACCGCGATGGCCAGCCCCTCGTCCGGCAACATGTAGAGGTCGGCGGAGAATCCGGGGATGGCCCCCCCGTGGGTCCAGACCGGCGCGTCGACCCAGCCGTCGACGCTGTTGAAGCCCTCGTAGACCATGACCCCGTAGCCGTAGAAGAACGTGCCCGGGTAGCCGACCTCGAAGTCGACGTACGCGTCGGTCAGTAGGCCCTGCTCGGTCATCAGGAAGTCGGCGAAGCGGAGCAGATCCGAGGTGCTCGACCAGGCGAAACCGGCCGGCCGGGACCACGCGTGGTCGTATGCGTCCGGCCCCGCGGGCAGCCAGGCGGCGCTCCCGCCGGTCCAGTCGTACGCCTTGCCCGTGGCGTAGTCCCCGTCGGCCTCGACCTCGTCGGCCAGGAAGAAGGTACGCGACATCCCGTGCGGTTCCAGCACGTTGGCGGCCACGACTTCGCGGTAGGCCTGCCCGTTGCTGCGCTCGGCGACCAGTCCGGCCAGGGCGAAGTTCGGGTTCGAGTAGTTCCAGAACGTGCCCGGATCGACCATCTGGATCGAGTAGCTGTTCGCCCACGTGCCTTCGGTGTACGCCGCGAGTCGGTTGTCCCCCGCGCTGCCCTCGATCGGGGTGTGATCGTAGAAGCCACCCTGGTGCGACAGCAGGTGGTGGAGGGTCGTGGAGGGGTACCGGTCGGGGGTCACGGTCTCGACGTCGACCCAGTCCTGGACCGGGTCCTCGAGCGTGAGCCGCCCCTCGTCCCGCTCGACGACCAGGGCCTGCGCTGTGAGCATCTTGGTGACCGAGCCGATGCGGAAGAGCGCGTGCGGGGTCAGCGCCTCGTCGCCTTCGGGGCCTCGCTGGCCGAACGCCGCGGTCCAGACGATCTCGCCGTCCTCGAGGATGGCGACGGCGACACCGGGCGCGTCGTGGGTGGCGAGTTCGCTCTTGAAGGCCTCGGCGATCGGGTCGAAGCGCGGGTCCCAGGTGGCGGTGTCCTCGGGCTCGACCGGGTTCGTGAAGTTGGTGTCGTCCGAGGGAGTACAGGCCAGGAGCAGTGCGAGCATGGGTCAGTCCAGGGGTTGCTTCGAGGGGGGGATCCAGGGGCCGTCGACGCTCCCGAACGTGATGGCGCCGCGCCAGGCATCCGAGGAGCCGAGCCGGACCAGCGCGCGGCCGTGGATGGCGTCTGCGGGGATCGGTCCCCACCAGCGACTGTCCAGCGCCTGGTCGCGGTTGTCGGCCAGGACGAGCACGTGATCGGCGGGGACCGTGAGCGTCGTCGTCGGCTCGCTGTGTTCCCGCGGGAGCGTCTGGGTCAGGTACAGGTCGCCCTCGTTCGTGACGACGCGGGCATCCGTCCGCTCCATCTCGCGACGTCGGACGACGACGCCCTGGAGCGACAGCTCGGCGCCGTCGATCACGGCGGTGTCCCCGGCCAGGCCCAGCACTCGGCGAAGGACGGTGCGCTCCGGGTCCGAGGGGTCGGTCAGCAGCACGACGTCGCCATGCGAGGGCGCGCCCGGACCGAACACGACCACGTCGCCGGGCAGGTGGGAGGGCAGCATGTCCTCGCCGCCCACCGTGCGGACGTCGAGCACCAGCCCCGCTGCAAGCGCCATCAGCGCGACGGCCAGGCCGGCGAGCTTGGCCTTCATCGCTGGCTCATGTTGTTGCCGGACTCGTTCGTCTTGTGAAGGAAGCCGAGCAGTTTCGATATCTTGAGCCAGATTCGCTGTCGCAGGCCGAGCTTCTTTCGGCCCATCAGTAGTTGTCGCCGCGGCGGATGTCGAAGGCCATCACCGGGTCCTCGGTGTCGAACCCGGACGGGTTGTCGACGCAGGTGTCTTCCGGGCGGGGCTGCTGGCACCAGCCGCCGGGCGTCTTGCACTTCTCGACCTCGCCGTAGCAGTACCGGCCGAACAGGTCGTCCTCGTACGCATTCCAGTCAGTAGCGTGCAGCGCATAGCTGGGATCGTAGACCTGCCCGTTCACCTCGACGGCGACGTGGTTGTAGTGCTGCCAGGCCTTCGCCTCGCGGCCGACCGCAGCGATGTGGCGGGTCTCGTACATCGACAGGACGTCGGGCGATGGCTCGCGGAAGCTCATCAGCACCCATTGAGCGTCGACGCCCTGGGCCTCGACGAACGCCATGAACGCACCCCGGTGTTCACCGCACGCCGACCGCTTGAAGTCGAGCCAGACGTGCGCCTGGTTGTCCTTCTTCTTGGGACGGGGGAACGGTCCGTAGCTGCGTCCATCGGTCTCCGACAGCGCCTCCATGCCGCGCAGTGTGGCCAGCGCGATGGAGTCCTCGGCGGCCTCGATGTCGTCGGTCACGGCGTGGCTGGGCATCCCGGCCAGCCACTCGCCCGACCACAGCAGCATCTGCTGGTAGAGCGGGGTGTCCTCCAGGGGCTCGGTCCACGTGGTGACCACCGGGATGGTCCGGCCATCGACCGTGACGTCCCAGATCCCCACCTGCTCGGGCAGGACGAGCTCGTCGGTGAACTCCAGGGTCTCGCCTTCGTGGCGCGGGACGGCCAGGCCGGACTCGCCGTCGCCGAACGTCAGCGTCGAGCCTGCGACGGCTGCGGCGATCGAGCCGACCGGGACGCGCTCGCGGACCAGAAGGTCGGGGTCCTCCCAGGTGGCCCCGCTGATCACGTGGTGGAGACGGCCTTCACCCGTGATGCGGACGGTCTCTGTCGAGGTGGTGCAGGCCAGGACGGCGAAGAGCATGACCTTGTTCTATCCACCGTTCGGGGCTCAGGCTTCGGTCTGGCTCCGGATGGCCGAGCGGAGCGTCGCCGGAGCCTTGTCCACCAGCTCGCGGGGGCAGGCCACCTCGTGCTCGGACATGAAGATCATCCGGTCGGCGGCGCGAGGATTCGTCCTCTCGAGTCGCTCGTAGAGCTCGACCCCGGACGTCCCTGGGAGATCGGTCTCGCAGAGGAGGACGTCGAACGACTCCTCGTCGAGGAGGTCGAGCGCTTCGGTCGCGGACCGCGCCACCTGGACCTCGTAGTGCTCGCGCAAGTGGCTCGCTGCCGCGCGAGCGGCGAAGGCGTCGTTGTCCACCAGCAGCACCCGGAAGCGCTTGGCTGAGACGGACTGGGCCTGATGGGCGGGGAGGTGGATGAGGAACGTGGTCCCTTCTCCTGGCGGCCTGGACCAGGATCTGGCCGCCGAGCGCGTTGATCTCCCGGCGGACGAACGAGATCCCGAGTCCGGTTCCGTCGGCCTCCTTGGTGGAGAAGAACGTGTCGAAGATGTGCGGCTGGTCTTCGGGCTCGATGCCCATGCCGTTGTCCTCGACGCTCAGGGAGACCCCGTCCCCCTCGTCCCAGCATCGGACGCCCACGAAGTGGCTGCGTCCGCTGTCGGGCGGGATGGCCTGGGCGCTGTTGAGCGGCAGGTTGAGGACGGCCTGGGACAGTCGGCCGAGGTCACCACGCACAGGCCGGGTGCGGTGCACGTCGACGACCAGGCGCGCATGGCGCTCGACGACCGGTCGGGCCATCCGCACAGCGAGCTCGACAGCCCGGTCGACCGCGACCGGCTCGGTCGAGCCGTGGCTTCCACGGGTCAGCAGTCGCAGATCCCCCGTGATGTCGCGGATCCGGTCGGTCGCGCTCATCGCATCGGTGACGGCGCCTTGGAGCTGGCCGGTCCGCACCGTGTCGAGCTCGAGCGCCTCGTCCCCTCCGCGCAGCATCTCGGCGCTGTACTCGAGGTTGAGATCGAGGCTATCAGGTGGTTCCGGAGCTCGTGACCGACCTGGGCCGCGACAAGGCCGAGCTCGGCGATGCCTTCGACCCGACGCAAGCGGCGGGCGTTTGCGGCCTGGGCCTCGACGAGCTCGACGAGTTCGGCCTGCCGGGTGCTCTCGGCCTCGTCTTCCAGACGCCGCCAGCGCTGACGGTGCCAGACGGCTGTCGCGGCGGCGCCCAACGCGGCGGGCAGCGAGAGCAGCGCCGCAGGACCCACGCCCTCGTAGGCCAGGGCGGCCAAGCCGAATCCCGCGACGAGCGCGGCGAGGCCTGCGGTCGCTTGCCAAGCGGTCTCGCTGGTCTCGGGCTCGGGCGGTTCGCTCATCCTGGACAGGGTAGTCGACGAAAGGGCCGCGGGCGCTTCCGGATCGGTTTGCCTGCGCCGATCGGGGTGGCTAAGTGGCTGTCCGCTGAGGGCGATTAACTCAGTGGGAGAGTGCTACCTTCACACGGTAGAAGTCACTGGTTCAAATCCAGTATCGCCCACTTCAAGGCCCCCACTTCGGTGGGGGCCTTCTTGCTCTGCGCACTGCAGCTCCGTTCGCCCCTCGAACGTCGTCCAATGAGGCTCACCATCTTCCCGAAGGCTGCCTCGAACGCCCGCCTGCAAGGCTACTTGATGTAGTAGAGCAGTTCGTCCTGATCGTGCTGACTCGTGGCCTCGCTGCCATAGCCCCACTCGTCGAAGCCCAGATCGGCCCGCTCCACGATGAAGGCCCGGTCCGAGTTCTTGTCGCTCAAGGTGACGTAGCTGTAGTCGACGTCCTCGATGTCGCACCCCTCGTTCTCGTCGTGCCAGATGACGTTCGAGGCCCCGGCAGACGTCGGGGACAGCAGCGACGAGATCGACGAGACCGTGACGCACGAGGCCGCATCGAAGTTGGCCCGCGACAAGGTGCTCATCCGCTCGTGCTCGTCGATGAACATCATTTCGACTGAGGCCTCGTCGCGCAGGGCCTGCCAGCTCGCGTCCGGCAGCACCCCGGTCTCCTCCCAGGCCACCACCGGGTCCCGCTCGGTCAGGTACGCCGTGTCGGTGTGGTACGCGAACAGGGCGCAGCCTCCGCCGTTGGTGCTCATATCGCAGTAGACCTCGAAGGCTTCGGCGCCCCCAGGCGAGACCCAGAACGACCCGTCGGTGCTGTCGGGCAGCCCGGTCAGGATGGCGTCGCAGGACTCACCGGGGTTGCCCTCGGAGCCGAGGTCACTTCCCGCTTCGCAGTCCGGTGAGCCCGCACAGCCCTCGTCGGCGCAGTCCGTGTCTCCGTCGGAGTCGTTGTCGACGCCGTCGGTACATTCTCCAGGCTCGTCGCCCTCGTAGTCGTCGCAGCCGTCGAACCCGGCGCAGTCCTCGTCCTGGCAGTCGGTGAGGCCGTCACCATCGTTGTCGATGCCGTCCTCGCACTCTCCGGCGTCGTTGCCCTCGATGCCGTCTCCGCACGCCGGGTCGGTGGCGCAGTCCGGGTCGTCGCAGTCGAAGAGGCCGTCCTGGTCGTTGTCCGCACCGTCGTCGCAGCCGCCGGGGGTGTTGGCCTCCGAGCAATCCGGGGAGCCGCTGCACCCGTCGTCGTCGCTGGTGGCGCCGTCGCCGTCGGCATCGACCGCGTCCTGGGTGTCGACCGCCTCCTGGGTGTCGCCAGAGTGCTCATCGGAGGGTGTGGGCGAGGGGCCGAGCGTGCCTTCCAGT
>JAAESX010000064.1 GCA_024228935.1 Pseudomonadota bacterium | reverse complement strand
GTCTGTCCTGGGTGGGTGGTTGTCCTGTTTCAAAACAACCCTCCCAGGTCAGGCCGGGGTCTTCCCCATCTGAATGACCTGTTGGGACAACTCAGCTAGGCCAGCAGACCGTCTCTCCAGAAACGCCTCAGGTCCTCGTGGCCTGAGGTGTTCCACGTTCTGAACGCTTCGGCGGTCGCGGGGGTGAGGCCGGTGCTCCACTCGTACGCGGTGAGAAGCCCGGAGCGCTGCCATCGGTCGAGCGTCTGGATGGTGTGGTCGCTCTCGTCGAAGCGCTCGTCGGGCCCGCCCGCGCCGCGCCAGGCCGTCAGCAGGGCAAGGTGAGAGGCGGCCCCGGGCGCGAGGTCCTCGACGGAGGCCCCCGCCCGGTGCCAGGCTCGCCAGGCGGCGAGGGCGCGGTCGCTCAGCTTCTGCAGCGGCTCGATGCCGTCGTCCGTCGGACGGACAGGCGCGCGCAGGGGGATCCGCAGGAGCTTCCGGCCCGTTGCGGAGCCTGCAGCCCGAAGGAGGACGCGCGCCCCGCCGTGCAGCGGGTTTTGGACGAGCGCCTCGATGGCGTCGCCCCAGGCACCGCGGTTGTCGCCCTGGCCCAGACGGATGCGCCCGCGCAGCGCCAGCAGTGACGGACGACCGGGGAGCCTCCGGTTGGCCCGGTCGGCGAGCGCCGCCGCCTGGTCGAGCTCGCCGAGGAGCAGGAGCACCCGAGCGCGTGTGTCGTCGGTGCGAGGGTCGGGAACGAGCGCGGCCAGGGTGCCTGCCAGGTCGCCGCGCGCGAACAGGCGCGCGGCTGGGGCGAGGCTGTCACCAGGGGAGGGGAGCCCCGTCTCGGGGAGCACCTCGAGGGCGCGGATGTTCAGGGCCAGGGGGTGCCACGGGTGCCGACGCAGGAGCTCGGACTGGACCTCGACGACACGGGCCGGATCGACCGGCAGGTGCCATTCCTGGCGGAATCGGAGGCGCTCCGCCTCCCTCGCGAGCTCGGGCAGGGGTGTCATCGGGCACAGCGTCGCACGCGGCGTTACCAGCGCGTGGTGAAGGGACCCCCCGCCGCCGTACACGTGCCTGCCGCCGCCCCCGAGGGGCCGCCACTGCTGCTGATCCATGGCATCAGCCTGGGCGCCTGGCTGTGGGAGCGCGACCAGCGCATCCTGGCGAGCATGGGCTTCTCTTCATGGGCGATGGACCTTCCCGGCCATGGCGATGACGCCGGCCGTGACGTCCGCATGGAGGACGTGTACCGGGCGGTCCGCGACGCGGTCTCGGCGTTCGACGAGCCGCCGATCCTGGTGGGTCACTCCGCCGGTGGACTGGCGGCGCAGGTGGTCGCCGCCGAGGTCGACGTGGCGGCCGTGGTGCTCGTGGCCCCCGTGCCCTGTGGGTCGGTCCCCCACCTCCCGACACGCGCTGGGATCGGGGCGATCCTGCCGTCGCTGCTGGCCGTCGTGCGCGGTCGGAACCTCACGATGGGGCGTCGGGCGTACGTCGACACCGGCCTCTCGCTGCTGACCCCGGCGGACCAGGAGCGCGCGATGGCTCGTATCGGGCCGTGGCCCAACGGCATGGTGAGAGACATGGTTCGCCGGAGACCGGTCGTCACGGCTCAGGACATCGGCGCCCCGATCCTCGTGACCCACGGCCTGAACGATGGAGCCGCCTCGCTGTACGGGAGCCGGCTCCTGGCCGATCACTACGACTGCGTGCTCTGGCGCTTCGATGATCTCGCCCACCTCCCGCAGCTGGAGCCTGGCGGCGAGCGCCACACGCGCGCCGTCGGAGAGTGGATGCAGGCACCTCACGGTCGCCAGGTCCGCGAGATCGATGCGTTTCGTCCCGACGAGGGGGTCGGTCGTGCACGACGTGTCTCGCGCGACCCGTCGCCTGCTCGCTCGGACTCACGGTTCGGAGACCGTCGGAAGCGCTAGCGCAGCGCTTCGTTGATGGCGTGGGGCAGGCCCGGACCGGCGTAGATGAAGCCCGTGTACACCTGGACGGCGGCGCAGCCGAGCTCCAGGTAGTCCGTGGCGTCCTGGGGGCCCAGCACGCCGCCGACCCCGATCACGGGCGTGGTTCCGGCCGCCTGGAGGGCCAGGGCGATTCGCTCGTGCGCGAGGGGCTTCAGCGGCGCTCCGGACAGGCCGCCGGTGAGCTCCTCGGCCTCGGCGATGCCGAAGCGCTGCCGTGTCGTGTTGGTCGCGATGATCCCTTGGGCCCCTTCGGCGATCGAGCCCTCGACGCCGGCGGTCAGGCCGTCGTCGTCGAGGTCCGGGGCGAACTTCACGAACACGGGCACGTCGCCTGCTTCGTCCAGCGTGGCGCGGACGATCCGGCGCAGCGGCTCGACGGTCTGGAGGTCGCGCAGTCCCGGCGTGTTTGGCGAGCTCACGTTCACGACGAAGTAGTCGGCGAACTCTTGTAGCTCCCGGGCGAGCTCGGCGTAGTCGTCGCCGGCGGACTCGGCCGAGGTCGTCTTGTTCTTCCCGAGGTTGATGCCGACGGGCACCGACGGCCAGCGCCCCTGGGTCCGCGTGGTCTCGAGCTGAGCGCGCATGGTGGCCATCCCGTCACTCGGGAAGCCCATGCTGTTCACGACCGCCCGGTGGGCCACCAGGCGATGCACGCGAGGCCGCGGGTTCCCGGCCTGGGGACGCGGCGTGACCGTCCCGATCTCGATGAATCCGAAGCCGAGCCGGTCCCAGATGGCGAGGGCCTCACCGTTCTTGTCCAGGCCGGCGGCGAGCCCGACGGGGGAGGCGAAGCGGACGCCGGCGACATCCCGGGCCAGCGATGCTGGGGGGCGTCGGTCCGGCGTCAGCGCCCGGACGAGCCCGGGCATACTCGACGCGAGACCCAGGACGCGTTCGTGGGCGGTCTCCGCGTCCATCGAGAAGAGGATGGGCTTCAGCGCAGCGTAGGCGAGGTCCAGCACGTCGCCTCGGTAGCACGTCGAGCGCTGGTAGGCTGGATCGATGCACGTCCTGGTCACCGGAGGCGCGGGGTTCATCGGCTCGCATGTCGTCTCGGCTCTCGCCGCGCGTGGCGACGAGGTCACCGTCGTCGACTGCTTCGACGCCTACTACGAGCCGGCGTTGAAGCGGGCGAATGCCGCGGCCTTCGCCCCAGGCGTCCGCGTCGTCGAGGCTGATCTACGGGACCGTGCTGCGCTGGGTGCCGCATTGGACGGCGTGGACGGCGTGATCCACCTGGCGGCGCGCCCCGGGGTTCGGCGCTCGATCACCGAGCCCGAGCTCTACGTCGACAACAACGTGCGCGGCACGCAGGTCCTGCTCGACGAGTGCTCGACCGCAGGCGTGACGAACCTCGTGTATGCGAGCTCGAGCTCGGTCTACGGCGCCCGCCTCAACGGGCCGTTTCGCGAGTCCGACCCGGTCCACAAGCCGGTCTCGCCCTACGCCGCCACGAAGCTCGCGGGCGAGCTCCTGATCCACGCCGCTTGCTGTACCCGCGAGCTGCAGGCGACCTCGCTCCGTCTCTTCACGGTCTACGGGCCCCGGCAGCGGCCGGAGATGGCGATCCACCTCTTCGCTCGAAAGGCGCTCGCGGGTCAGCCGATCGTCCGGTTCGGCGATGGCACCTCCACCCGCGACTACACCTTCGTCACCGACATCGTCCGCGGGATGCTGATGTCGCTGGACCAGCCCGATGGCTACCGCGTCTTGAACCTCGGCAGCAGCTCACCGATCTCCCTGAACGGGCTGCTGGAGGGGCTCGCAGGGACCCTCGGCGTCGAGCTCCGTGTCGAGCAGGCGCCTGACCAGCCGGGCGATGTGCCGTCAACCTTCGCCGACGTCACCGCCGCGACCAAGGCGCTCGGGTGGAAACCCACGGTTTCCTTGGAGGATGGGCTTGCCAGCTTCCGAAACTGGCTCCTGACAGGCGCTTGACCGGCAGATAGACTTCGGCCGGCACCGACCCGAGGACGTGCATGAGCTCTGCCTCCTTCCTACTCGCGCTCTGCGGGTGCAATGACCAGAACGTCGGCGTGTACAACACGCCGCCCTCGGTCACGATCAGCAATCCCCTCGAGGGGGAGGTCTACGCGCCGGGCGAGACCATCGAGCTCGAGGGCGTCGCCCGCGACGACCAGCAGGACTCCGAGACGCTCACGGTCACGTGGACGTCGTCGATCGACGGCGAGCTCGGCACCTCGGTCCCCGACGCCGACGGCATCGTCATCTTCCCGGTCACCGAGCTGACGGGTGGCACCCACGCCATCACGCTGACGGCCATCGACGACGGCGGCGAGTCCGCGACGGACACCATCACGATCGAGGTCGGCCTCGGCGATGACGTCGTCGGCGCGCCCTCGGTCGTCATCCTCGGACCGGTCGACGGCGACACGTTCACGTTCAACCAGGTCTTCACCGTGGTCGGGGCGGTCACCGACGATCTGACGGCGTACGACCTGCTCCAGGCGAGCATCGTCAGCAGCTACGACGGCATCCTCTGGGAGGGCTACCCCGAGGCCAATGGGGCGGTCAGCGTCGACCTCACCCAGCTCACCCCCATGACGACCCACGTCATCTCGCTCACGGCGGTCGACGACGAAGGCAAAGTGGGCTCCGACGAGGTCTCGGTCTACATCGATGAGGACGGCCGGCCGACCGTCGCCATCCTCTCGCCGGGCACGGGCGACACCTTCTGGACGACGGACCTCATCAACCTCGAGGCCGAGGTCTCGGACGACATCGACGACCCGCAGGACCTCGCGCTGGCCTGGTCCAGCGACTACGACGGCACGCTGTGGAGCGGCGCTTCGGACTCCAGCGGCACGGTGTCCCACGCGGTCTCGCTGACCGAGGGCGTGCACAACGTGACGCTGCTCGCCGTCGACTCGGAGACGAACGAGGGCAGCGATAGCGTCTCGCTCACCGTGATCGACCCGAACAACTGGGACGACGACGGCGACGGCCAGACCGAGAACGAAGGCGACTGCGACGACACCGACGCCGACATCTACACCGGCAACACCGAGGTCTGCGACGAGGTCGACAACGACTGCGATGGCGACGTCAACGAAGACTGGTGGGACGGGTACGAACAGAACGACGACGAGTACAGCTACTACGACCTGGGCGAGGTCGATGACGGCTTCCTCTGGGCTGGGGACACGCTGACGATCTCGGGCCTGACCATCCATGGGCCGGTCGAAGAGGACTGGTTCCACAGCGACGTCGACGACGACTGGTACGACAACGCCGAGTTCGAGATCCAGGTCACCGGGCTCCCGACCGCGGGCAACTGGACCCTGGAGCTCTGGGACGCCAACGGCAGCACCCCGTCGATCTCGGACTCGGATGCTGGAGCCGGCAAGCTCAGCGTCGCGTTCGAGGGGAGCCTCGTCGACTACGACGAAGACGACTGGTACATCCGGGTCTACGCCAACACGTGGGACCCCGCGGCGTGCACCGCGACCTACAAGCTCTACATCGACACGAACGGCTGAACCGCTGGCGGGGGCGTCAGCGCAGGCCCTCGCGGCGTTCCTTCTCCGCGGCGTGGATGAAGAAGTTCCGCAGGTAGTTCCCGCCGGACAGCACGGTGAAGAACGTGGCGATGTACATCAGGACCATGCCGGCTTCGGCGGGGTCGACGACACGGCCCGGCACGTACTGCGTGTCGTAGTGCCACAGCAGGAAGCCCAGCGCGGTCGACTGGAACGCCGTCTTGAACTTGCCGAGCGAGTCCGCCGGGAGCGTGAGTCCCTCGGACAGGGCCACGGTCCGCAGGGCCGTGATGGTCAGCTCGCGGCAGATGATGAGCGCGGCGATCCAGGCCGGTAGCCAGCCGAGCGCGACCAGCATGACCATGGTGGTGGCGACCATGAGCTTGTCGGCGAGCGGGTCCAGGAAGGCGCCGGCGACCGACACGAGCTCCCACTTGCGCGCCAGGTACCCGTCCAGGATGTCGCTGAGCATCGCGGCGACGAACACCACGCAGGCCATGACGGCCTCGTACTCCTTGGGCTCGTCCCAGAGCAGCCCGACCATCACTGGCACGACGACCATGCGTGCGACCGTGATGGTGTTCGGGAGGTTCCAGAACCCCTTCCGGCGATACCAGGGCGCGCTCATGCGCGTGAGTAACCCCTACTCGACGCGGACGGGCCGCTCGACGTTCAGGTACTCGTAGATGGTCATGATGCGCGGGACGTAGCGCTCGGTCTCCTCGAACGGCGGAATCCCGTTGTATTTCCGCACGTTGTGGGGGCCTCCGTTGTACGCAGCGAGCGCCAGCTCGAAGCTCCCGAACGCTTCGAGTTGCTGCTTGAGGTACCGGGTGCCGCCATCGATGGCCTGCTCAGCGTCGAACGGGTCCTCGACGCCGAGCTCGGTCGCGGTGGCGGGCATGATCTGCATGAGGCCTTGAGCCCCGGCCCGGCTGATGGCGTTCGGGTTCATGCCGGACTCGCCGATCGCGACGGCCTTGATGAACTCGGCGTCCACTCCGTAGCGAAGGGACGCCGCCAGGATGTACTCGTCGAACGAGTCCAGCAGCGGGAACGTCGCGAAGTTGATCTTCGAAGGCGCGGGGAGGGGTTTCTCCTCCAGGAACATCTCGTAGCCCTGTCGAGCCGGAGGGTTGTCCGTGAAGGTGATGGTGCCGTCGGGCGCCTCGTGGATGTAGATGTCGCCAGCGTGCGACATCGGTAGGAGGAGCCAGAGCATCGCCCGACTCTATCGTGCTAGAACGCGGGATGGACTCGGACTTCCTGGTCATTGGATCGGGCCTCGCGGGGCTCTTGTTCGCGCTGAAGGCGAGCCGCCACGGCCGCGTCGTGCTCATCACCAAGGGCGAGCTCGGCGAGTCGAACAGCCGGTACGCGCAGGGCGGTGTCGCTGCGGTCTGGGACGACAGGGACCACTTCGAGGCCCACATCGAGGACACGCTGGTCGCGGGAGCCGGGCTGTGCCGGCGCGAGGCCGTGGAGTTCGTCGTCTCGAACGGCCCCGCGCGGATCCAGGAGCTCATCGACTGGGGTGTGCGGTTCACGCGCGACCAGACCGACTACGACCTGACGCGTGAGGGCGGGCACAGCCATCGGCGGATCCTGCACGCGAAGGACCAGACGGGCGCCGAGATCATCCGTGCGCTCGTCGAGGCCATCCGCACCCACCCCAACATCACGATCCTCGAGCATCGGATGGCGGTCGAGCTGGTCACGGCGTCCTGGCTCGCGCGGCAGGCAGGCACCCCGGAGCGCTTCCCCGACCAGGTTGTCGGCGCCTACGTGCTCGATCTGAAGACCGGGAATGTGGACGCCCATCGGGCGAGCGTCGTCGCGCTGTGTGCCGGTGGGGCGGGCAAGGTCTACAAGTTCACGTCGAACCCGAACGTCGCCACGGGGGACGGCATCGCGATGGCCTGGCGGGCCGGCGCGGACATGGCGAACCTGGAGTTCGTCCAGTTCCACCCGACCTGCCTGTACCACCCCGAGGCGAAGAGCTTCCTCATCAGCGAGGCGCTTCGGGGCGAGGGCGGCATCCTGCGAAACGAAGAGGGCGAGCGGTTCATGGGCCGCTACGACGAGCGGCTCGAGCTGGCCCCTCGAGACGTCGTCGCCCGCGCCATCGACGCAGAGATCAAGCGGCTGGGGAGCGACTGCGTCTTCCTGCACATGACCCACCTCGCGCCCGAGTTCCTGCGCGACCACTTCCCCGCCATCCACGCGCGCTGCCTGGAGCTGGGGATCGACATCACGACCGACCCCATCCCGGTCGTTCCGGCCTGCCACTACTTCTGTGGCGGCGTGGTGACCTCGCTGACCGGCGAGAGCAGCATCGAGAATCTGTTCGTCGTCGGCGAGTCCTCGTGCACCGGCCTGCATGGTGCCAATCGGCTCGCGTCCAACTCGCTGCTCGAGGCGGCGGTCTTCGCGCACGCCGCAGTGGAGACGGCGGCCAGCCGGCTCGGCGGAGAGCTGGCTCATGTGCCCGCCTGGGACACCGGCGAGGCGATCCCGCCCGACGAACTGGTCGTCATCAAGCACACCTGGGCCGAGATCCGACAGTTCATGTGGGACTACGTTGGCATCGTGCGCTCGACGCGGCGGCTCAAGCGAGCGCGGCATCGGATCCACCTCGTGAAGGAGGAGATCCGGGCCTACTACTGGGAGTACGAGCTGTCCGGCGACATCGTCGAGCTCCGCAACCTGGCGGACGTGGCCGGCCTGGTCGTCGAGTGCGCCATCCGCCGCCGCGAGAGCCGCGGCCTGCACTACACCCTGGACCACCCCGAGTCGGACTCGCGGTGGATCCGGGACACCGAGCTCCGCCGGCGGCTCTAGCTAGGGGCTGAGTCGGTCGAGGGCCGAGGCGCCGGTGCCGATCAGCCCCTCGACGTCCGCGATGGTCTTCGGCGTCTCGTGGGTCAGGACCTCGGAGCCGTCCTCGGTGCACAGGACGTCGTCCTCGATGCGGATGCCGCCGAAGCCGATCCAATCCGCGTACTTGTCCCAGTCGACCAGGTCACCCCAGGTCTCGCGGAGCGCTGCGTTCCGCAGGATGCCGGGCACGACATAGAACCCTGGCTCGATCGTGAAGAGGAAGCCGGGCTCGAGATCGAGATCCATGCGCAGATACGCGGTTCCGAACTCGGTGCTCCGCTCACGGCCGGGTGCGTAGCCGGCGCGGTCCCAGAACTGCTCGAGGTCGTGGGTGTCGAGGCCCAGCAGGTGGCCCACCCCGTGGGGGAAGAACGCCGCGGTGGCGTGGGACTCCATGACTGCGTCGAGCGAGCCCCGCAGGAGCCCCTCGTCCAGGAGCCAGCGGGCCAGCACCTCGGCGGACTTCATGTGGACGTCGCGGTAGCGCACACCCGGACGACACAGGTCGATGCTGGCGAGCTCAGCGGCCAGGACGGCCTCGTACGCGGCGCGCTGGCGACCGCTGTAGCGACCGTCGACAGGCCACGTGCGCGTGATGTCGACGCCGTAGCCGCTGGGCCGCTCGCCTCCGCCGTCCAGCAGCAGGAGGTCGCCCGCCGCCAGCGGGTTCACGTAGTGCGGGTTGTGCAGGACCTCGCCGCGGACCGTCACGATCGAGTGGTACCCGGTGCCGCAGCCGCGAGCGGCGAGGACCGCGTCGAACAGCGCGGCGATGTGGGCCTCGTTGCCGCCCACGTGAGTGCTGGCCATGGCCGCGCGGAAGCCGAGCGAGGTGATGTGGGCCGCCTGCCGGTGCTCGGCGAGCTCCTCGTCCGACTTGATGCGCCGCATCGAGATGATGGCGTCGGTGAGCGCGTCGTGGCCCCTTGCGGGGAAGTAGGCGGTGTCCTGGCCGGTCAGTCGGGCGGCCAGGGCGGTCCGGCCGGGGTCTGCCGTCCCTACCGTCGCCAGCGAGCGGCCGGCGCACGCGGCCTCGAGCTCGGACGCGGGGCGGACTCGAACGACGCCGTAGTGGGCGCCGATACCCTCGAGCGTCTCGACGTGCCCGTGCCACAGGTCATCGTCGTCGGCGGGCGGGTCGATGAAGAGCGTGCAGCCGTCGCCGTCGATCAGCGCGGCCGCGCCTTCGCGCTCGCATCCCGTGAAGTACAGGAACGTCGAGTCCTGGCGGTGGCCGTACGGCATGTACGGGCTCGTCCGCGGGGGGGCCGAGGTACCGACGAGGAGGACGGCCTGGCCATCCAGTCGACGAAGCAGCTCGGCCCGACGGCGGTCGAAGGTCTTGGGGGAGAGCATCGCTACCTCGTCTGCCAGGTGATCTTGCCGTTGCCGTAGGGGCCGACGACGAGCATCTCGACCTCGTCGGCGTCCGTGGGCCGGTCGAACCGGGCCTTCCACATCTTGGACCACCGGTCGTGCTGGGTGTACATCATCTCCTGGTCGGCGCTGGGCTCCCAGATGCGCTCCAGGTCCACCGGGTCGAGGCGGCGGCCGTCCGCTTCGAGGTGGATCTGCCAGTCCGCGCTGTCGTCCAGGGCGAAGCTGTCGGCGCGATGAGGCGGCGGGGCGTTCGCGACGAAGACCACCGTCCAGTAGGTGTCGGCCTCGTCCTGGCCGCGGCGGTAGCGCTGCTGGTAGGTCTCCGCGTCCTCGAACCGAGCGCGGGAGATGGTCAGCGCCTGCGCTTCGGCCAGCTCGTCGGTGACCAGCGTCGCCTTGACCACGACCTGGGTCTCGAACTGGCTGACGATGTGGAGGTCCCGCGTCCAGCGCTCGTGCGCGAACTCATAGACCATGCGGGGCTCGTTGGGGAGAGGGTCCGGCAGCGTCGTCGCGCACGCCAGGAGCGTCCAGAGCATCAGCCCTCCAGCTCGGCCCGGGTCACCAGCGTCTCGAGCGTGTAGCCGGCGTCGGCCAGGCGCTCGACGGCACCTTCGTTCCGGTCGACGATGGTCAGGCACTGAACGACCTCGAGGCCCTCGGCCTGACACAGCTCGATCGCGCGCAGCATCGAGCCGCCGGTCGTGCAGGTGTCCTCGACGACGCAGACCTTGCTCCCGTCGGGCAGGCTCTTGCGGCCCTCGACGTGCTTCTTCATCCCGTGGCCCTTGGCCTGCTTGCGGACGAGGAACGCGTGCACGGGACGGTCCCGGTGGAAGCTGACGGCCGCGGTCGCAGCGGCGATGGGGTCCGCGCCGACCACCAGCCCGCCGACCCCGTCGACCTCGGGCTTGAGCGCGTCCAGGACCAGGTTGCCGACGAGCCAGGAGCCCTCGGCGTTCAGTGTGGTCTGGCGCCCGTCGACGTAGAAGTCGCTCTCGCGGCCCGAAGCCAGGATGACCTTCTTCCGCTGGTAGCTCAGCTCGCGCAGGAGCTCGACGAGCCGCCCTCTCACGACTGGGCCTGCAGGAACTCGACCACGTCGGCCAGCGTCTTCTCCTTGTCGAGCTCGTTGAAGAGCTCGTGCAGCGCCTCGTCGCCGTACTCGACGATGGTGCCGCCAGCCGCGGTTGCGAAGCGCCGGGCGTCCGGTGGGTTCGTGATGGGGTCGCCCTCGCTGAGGAGCATCAGCATGGGGACCTTGTAGGTCGAGGCCGCCGCGTGGACCTCGGCCCGCTTCTTGTCCATCTCGGTGAACCAGCGCGGTGTGATCGTCGAGTAGACCAGCGGGTCCTCCTCGTACTTGCGCACGACCTCGGCATCGCGGCTGATCTGCTTCACGTCCAGCTCGTTCCCGAGCGAGAGCGTCGGCCAGATCCGCGAGAGCAGCCGTCCAGCGGCCTCCTTCACCGGGGCGCTGACCCGGACACCCAGGAGCGGGTTGCTGATGGCGATGGCCTTCACCGCCGGAGCGCCTGAGAGCAGCGTCGCGAGCGAGACCAAGCCTCCCATGCTGTGGCAGACGATGAACACCGTGTCGCTGCCGACCTCGGCGAGCGCCGCGCGGACGTCCTCTTCGTACCGGCTCCAGCGGTCGACGTGTCCGCGCCGACCGCCGCTGTGGCCGTGGCCTCGGAGCTCGATGCCCGACACGGCGAATCCGCCTGCGGTCAGGGCGGCCGCGACGTGCTCGTAGCGGCCCATGTGCTCGGCCAGGCCGTGCACCAGGAGGACGTGTCCACGCGGCTCGGCGGGGGCGTCCCAGCGCACGAAGTGGAGTCGGGTGCCGTCGGCACTGGTGATGGTGGTGGTGTTCATCCGGCTCACTCGACGAGGTTCGGGAGGAATGTGGAGAGCGGCTCGAACCACGCGATGATGATGAGACAGGTCAGCATCAACAGCAGGAACGGGATCACCGAGCGGATGACCTTGACGATCGGTCGCTCGAAGACCGTGCTGGCCACGAAGAGGTTGATGCCCATCGGCGGGGTGAGGTAGCCCAGCTCGAGGTTCACGATGAAGATGATCCCGAAGTGGATCGGGTCGATCCCGTAGCTCGCGGCGATGGGTGCCAGGAGCGGGGCGACGATGAGGATGGCGGAGATGATCTCCATCACACAGCCCAGCGCCAACAGGAACAGGTTCACCATGATGAGGAACTGGAGCTTGCTGTCCACGTGCATCGCGAGCCACTCGGTGGCCCGCTGCGGGACCTCCTGGTGGGCGAGGAACTTGTTGAACGCAATTGCCAGGACGATGATGACGAACAGGCTGCCCATCATGATCCCGGACTCGACCAGGACGTCGATGAGCTTCCGGACCGTCAGCTCGCGGTGGATGAACATCTCCACCACCAGCGAGTAGACGACGGCGACTGCGGCGGCCTCGGTGACCGTGAACCGGATGCCGATGGGCGCGAAGATGCCGTAGATACCGCCAAGGATGATGACCGGGAGCATCAGGGCGAGCAGGCCCTTTCGGAGCGAGCGGGCCAGGTTGCGGAAGTACCCGCCGTCCAGCGTCGGGATGACGATGTTCGCGCCCTCGCCCGTGGGACGGGTCCGGTAGAGCGTGTAGATCATCAGGACGGCGGCGATCAGGATGCCGGGGCCGACTCCAGCCAGGAACAGGTCGTTCGGCGACATCGGGTTCCGCGGGTCGGACACGACGATCGCGTACAGGATCATCGGGATCGACGGCGGGATGATGATGCCCAGCGAGCCGGCGCTGGAGAGCACGCCTGTGGCGTAGGACTTGGAGTACCCGTCGCGCGTGAGCATCGGGTACATCAGGCCGCCGATGGCGATGACCGTCACCGGGCTCGAGCCCGAGATGGCGGCGAACACGACGCAGGCCGAGATGGTCGCGAGGCCGAGGCCGCCGGGCATGCGGCCCATGACCGCCCGGGCGACGCCGATCATGCGCTCGGCCAGCGAGCCCTGGGTCATGATGTTGCCGGCCAGGACGAAGAACGGAATCGCCAGGAGCTCTTCCTTCTTCGTCGCCTCGAACATGTCCTTGGCGACGTAGTAGCCAGACAGGTCGTCGATGAGGACGACGCAGGCCACGGTCGCGATGCCGATCGCGACGAACAAGGGGGCGCCGACGAACACGAGCAGCAGGCCGGTGAGCAGGATGAGCCCGCCGGTGCCGAAGTAGAGCGTCGCCCCGATGCCGAGCAGGATGCCCGGGAAGAACGCGGCCAGGACCATGTCCTTGCGCGTCCGCTGGCCACCCATGAAGGGCGTCTCGATGGCGGCCTCGCCTCCGAGCTCACGCTTCTTGAAGCGGCCCAGGACGCCGGCCACGATGAAGCGCAGCGACATCAGGCCGAAGGCCAGGGGGATGACGATGGCGCCGAGCCAGATCGGGAAGGCGTCACCGCTCTCGAGCGTGCCCCAGTCGACGGGGTTCCCGTTCTCGAGGGTGGGCGTCCAGAAGAGGGGGAGGGCACCCATGATGGCCAGGCCACCTGCGATGCCGGCGAACGCCAGGAGCGCGGGACGGACCCACTTGCCCTGCGACGTCTCGTCTTCCTCGTCGATGCGCATGGCCTTGCCGAGCGCGATCCAGGCGAGGGGAGCTCCGATGAGCAGGGCGATCCACCCGCCGGGCCCCGCGCCGGGGAGCAGCCCGATGAGCCCGTTCAGCGGCAGGAGCAGGAAGTCCCAGACGTAGAGACCCGGGACGGTGTCGCCCTTCTCCAGGTTCTCGGCCGTGAGCATCCACGAGTGATTCATCAGCTGCCAGCACAGGCCAGCGGCGACGAGCGCGGTGAAGCGCTTGGCGATCTTCGCAGCGCCCGGGCTGAGGATGCGGTCCGTCGCGTCGACGGAGAGGTGCTGGCCCGTCCGGGTCGCCAGCGAGGCGCCCAGGAAGCCGACCCAGACCATCATCAGGGTGGCCATGTTCGGGCCACCCTCGATCTCGAACTCGAGGAAGGAGATCTCGCGGCGGACGTAGTCGGCGAACGACAGGAACGTCATCACCAGCAGGAACACGGCGATGGTCGCGCGCTCGAGCCACTCGATGACCCGGTCGACCCGCTCGGCGAGCTCCTCGACGGAGACCCACACACCGGTCAGGGTCAGGATGACCGCGACCTTGGCGCGCTCGGTCCCGTCCTTCAGCGTCGAGACGTAGCCGGACAGCGAGCCCAGGAACGTCAGCAGGAGGCCGAAGGCCCACAGCCAGAAGGCTCCCTTCGGTGCGACCGTCACGACGGTCGTCGGGAGCGTGAGCTCGGCGGTCTCGGTGGCGGCGGCCTCGGTGTCTCCGCCGGCCTCGCCTTCGAGCTCGGCCTCGAGCTCGAGCAGCCAGTCCAGGTCGTCGCCCAGGTCCTCTTCGGCCGCGGGCTCGGGCGCGGGGAGCTTGCCCTCGGCCTCGAGCTCGGCCTCCAGGTCGTTCAGCCAGTCCAGGTCGTCCGCTTCGTCGGTCGCGGCTGCAGCGGTCTCCTCGACTACCTCTTCGACTGCCACTTCCTCGGCGGTCAGAGTGCCCTCGGCGACGAGCTCGTCCTCGAGGTCCTGGAGCCAGTCGTCTCCGGACAGGTCCAGCTCAGCCTCTTCAGCGGGCGCCTCGGCCGGCGCCTCCGCTGGCGCGGGCTCCACCGCGGGGGTCTCCTCGACCGGGACAGGCTGCTCGGACAGCGAGTCGAACCAGACCGAGTTCGTGCCGATGGCCAGCAGCAGGGCGGCGACGCCGACCCAGACCGCAACTCGCTCCTGCTTCACGAGCAGCAGCAGGAGCACCAGGACCGCGAGGCCGGCTCCGACCAGGGCGACCATGTGCTCCGTACCCGTCGAGGTGCGGTGGACCTCGGCCGTCGCCTGGCTCGCCAGCTCGTCGTCGAGCACCATCGTCAGCGTGGTGCCAGCGGTCTGGGGCCCGCGCGTCAGCACGGCCATGCCGTCGCCCCGCTCGCGCGGATCCCAGGCGACGTCGCCGTCGACCGAGTGCAGCGTCAGCGTCTCTTCGTCGGGCGCCAGGTAGAACTCGGCCGGGAACCGGAACCGAAGGCTCTCGCCCGACTCGATGGTCGCCAGGACGTCGCCGCCGGAAGACTCGACCGCGGTGACGTTCCCGGGCAGCCACAGCAGCCGGCCGGCGGTGTCTTCATCCGTGGACTCGGGGCCTTCCAGCGCGAAGGTGCCGGTCAGCGCACCGCCAGCGAACAGCAGCCCGACGACGGTCAAGAGGCGGGCGAGCTTGCGTCCATCGGAGAACACATCGCTCACGCCGTTGGCCAGCCTGGCGAGACTGTCGAAGGCGGTGACCAGGAGCTTGTACACGGGATGCCTCGTTGTAGGGACCTTGGCCGCGAGGCGCGACCTTATCGCGCCGGCACCCCGCCGTGGGGTGCCAGCGCGAAGGGGTCAGCGCATCGTCTTGAGCTTCGCCTGGACCTTCTTGTACAGCGGCAGCGCCTCGGGGTTCTCCCGGAGGTACGTCTTGTGCACATCGAGGGTCTTCGCCGCGTAGGCCGAGCGCTGGTCAGCGGTCAGCTCCGTCACGGTCACGCCCTTGGCTTCGATCGTGGCGAGCAGGTCCGCCTCGAGGCTGCGCACACCAATGCGTCCCTTCTCGGCCTCCATCTTCGGATCGCCGATGACGACGGTCTGGAGGTCTGCGGGGAGGGTGTCGAACCAGGTCTTCGAGTACGCGACCGCAGCCGGCTGGTAGATGTGGTTCGTCCGCGTGTAGTGATCCACGGGGCCGAGCCAGCCAGCAGCCAGCGAGAACAGCGGCGTGTTGTCGAACCCGTCGACGATGCCCGTGTTCAGCGCGGGGAGCACCTCGGACGTCGGCTTCGAGACGGCCTGGACGCCCAGCGCCTTGTACATGTTCAGGTGGACCGGTGACTCCTGGGCGCGCATCTTGTACTGCGCGAGCTCCTCGGGAGTGCTCGCCGGACCGCCCTTCGTCGCCATCGAGCGCCAGCCGTTCTCGGCCCAGATGGCCAGGACGAAGCCCTTGTCGGCCATGTCCGCGGAGAGCGGCTCGAAGAGGACGTCGTCCATGACGGCGTCCGCCTCCTCGAAGGAGTTGAACAGGTAGGGCAGCTCGGGCAGCTGGAGCAAGGGCATGTTGGCGCCCTCGGCCATCGCACCGGTGCTGACACCGACGCCCTGCAGGCGCTCGCCGCGGCGGCAGTCCTGGACCATCTCGATCTCACTTCCGAGCGAACCGCCCAGGAAGATCTTGACCTTGATGGCACCGGCGGACTCCTTCTCGACGCGCTTCTTGGTGTCGCGGAGCTGGTCTGCCCACGGCGTTCCGTCGGGGGCGACGGTGCCGAAGTTGACGGTGTAGGCGGGCTCCGCCTCCGGCGTGGAGGTCGGGACCAGCAGGACGGCGGCGGCGATGCCACCGACGCCCAGCGTCTTGAGGAAGGTCTTCATGTCGTCTCCTACTCGGCGAAGAGGTCGTCCATCTGGTCGAGGAGGGCCTGCGCCTTGCGCTGCTCGGCTTCCTGCTCGGGCTGGAGCTCGGGGATCACCGCGGGGTCCGCATTGATCACGTAGTTGAGCTCGGTCTCGCAGATCTCGCGGGTCTGGGTCTTGACGCCCCAGTACTCGCAGATCAGGACGCGGTTGCCGAGGTGATCCGGGTGGGCCGCGATCGCCTCTTCAAACTTGACCTTGCTCTGGTCCAGGTCCTGGCCCGCGAAGCTGGGCAGCGCCGCGTAGTAGGCGCCGAAGTAGCGGGTGGACGCGGTGTAGTAGTAGTCCGGGTCGTTCTCATCCAGGACGGTCATCCAGGCGTAGATCTTGTCCTTCTCCTTGAGGAGCGTGGCGAGACCCTGGATGCGACCCCACTTACCGGTCGCGCTCGCGAGCCAGTACATGCAGGCCATATCCTCGGGACCGAGAGCGGCGGCCGCGGTGGCCTCGTCCTCGTCACCCTTCTCGAGGAGCGCGGTGAACTCGGTGTTCAGCGCCAGGCAGCGCTTGCCCCAGATCATCGACTTGTCCCAGGCGGCTTCCTTCTTCTCGATCTCGGTGTAGTGACCGTCGCCGAGGAAGTAGTAGCCCCGCACCAGGCGCTCGTACGAGTCGCGGTCGGTGGGGTCGGCGGCCACGATCTGCTCGTAGCTGGCCAGGGCCTGCTCGAGCTTCGCGACGTCGCCGCGCTGCTCCCAGAGGGCCTCGGCGCCAGCCTTCATCAGCTCGGCGTTGTCGGCGGTGCCGGTGGCCTCGGCCACCTCGTAGGTTCCAGCGTGCTTCTTTCCGCAGGCGACCAGAACGGTCAGCGCGGCGGCGATGGAGAGGGTGCGCTTCATGGGGTTCTCCCGGGCGAAAGGGCAGTATTTGTCGGCCGGCACGTAGCCGATCCCAAGCCCTTGTCAATCCGTTGACCCGGCCCCCGGACAACGCCTGACCGCCCCTTGTTCATCCCGTGTGCGACGAGTCCGTGTCGGGGTTTGCGAGTGAGGGGTGGCGGGGGCTATCGGCCCGAACCCTGGAGGCCCTGATGCTCGAACGAGAGCCCCGTCTCGCCCTGACCTTCGACGACGTGCTGCTTCAGCCGGGTGCGTCGGACGTCCTCCCCCGCGATGTCGATGTCACCACGCAGCTGACGCCGGAGATCTCGCTCAACATCCCGCTCTTGTCCAGCGCGATGGACACGGTCACGGAAGCCCGCCTGGCCATCGAGATGGCCCGTGCCGGCGGTATTGGCGTCATCCACAAGAACATGAGCGTCGAGGCCCAGGCCTCGGAGGTCGCCCGGGTCAAGCGGGCGGTGACGGGCGTCATCTCCGAGCCGATCACGATGGGCCCCGATCAGACGGTCGGCGAGGCCCGCGAGCTCATGCGGGAGAACGGCATCAGCGGTGTGCCCATCACGGTGGACGGCCGGGCGGTCGGCATCCTGACGAACCGCGACCTGCGCTTCGAGCGGCGGCTGGACCGGACCATCCGCGACGTGATGACCAACGAGCTGGTCACGGTCCGCCCGGGCACGGGGCTCGAGGAGTGCAAGGACCTGCTCCAGCTCCACAAGATCGAGAAGCTGCTGGTGGTCGACGCCGCCGGCGAGCTGCGCGGGCTCATCACGATCAAGGACATCGAGCTCTCCGCTCGCCATCCGCTGGCCGTCACCGACGACAAGGGCCGCCTTCGCTGCGCCGCCGCCGTCGGGCCGGGTCAGACGGAGCGCATCCAGGCGCTGCTCGACGCGGGAGTCGATGCGGTGGTCATCGACACCGCCCACGGCCACTCCGCCGGCGTGCTTCGCGCTGCGGCGGAGGCGCGAGCCACCTGGCCGGACCTGCAGCTCATCGTCGGGAACATCGCGACCGGTGCGGCGGCGAAGGCCTGCATCGAGGCCGGCGCTTCGGCCATCAAGGTCGGCATCGGTCCGGGCTCGATCTGCACAACGCGCGTCGTCGCGGGGGTCGGTGTCCCGCAGCTCACGGCCATCGCCGACTGCGCCGAGGTCGCTCGCAAAGCGGGCGTGCCCGTCATCGCCGACGGCGGCATCAAGTTCTCCGGCGATGTGGCCAAGGCCATCGCCGCCGGGGCCGACACGGCCATGATCGGCTCGCTCTTCGCGGGCACCCGAGAGGCCCCCGGTGACGTCGTCCTGCTGGGCGGCCGCCGGTACAAGACCTACCGCGGCATGGGGTCCATCGACGCGATGAAGGCCGGCTCCTCGGACCGGTACTTTCAGGACGAGTCGGGCGATCCCGAGGCCGGGACGCGCAAGCTCGTGCCCGAGGGCATCGTGGGTCGGGTGCCGTACAAGGGCCCGCTCGGGGACGTCGTCTACCAGCTCGTCGGCGGGCTGCGCGCTTCGATGGGCTACACCGGCAGCGCCAGCATCGGAGCGATGCAGAAGGGCGCCCGCTTCGTCCGCATGTCGCCGATGGGGCTCAAGGAGAGCCACGTCCACGACGTGACCATCACGCAGGAAGCGCCGAACTACCGGGCCTAGCCCTCAGCTCAGCGCCACCGTGTAGGTCGCCTCGGTCACGGCCGCGACGCTCTCCAGCGTCTCGCCGTCCGCGAGCTCGATCAGGAACATCGCGCCGTCCCGGAACTCGAACACCGCCCGATCGGTGATGAGCAGGTCGACCACGCCGACGCCCGTGAGCGGGAGCGTGCAGGCGGCGAGCACCTTGCTCTCCCCGCGCTTGTTGGCGTGAGTCATCGTGACGACGACGCGCTTGGCGCCGGCGACGAGGTCCATCGCCCCGCCCATGCCCTTGACCATCTTGCCGGGAATCATCCAGTTGGCGAGGTCGCCGGTCTGGCTCACCTGCATGGCGCCGAGGATGGTGATGTCGACGTGGCCGCCTCGCACCATGGCGAAGCTATCGGCGCTCGAGAAGAACGAGGCGCCCGGGAGCGCCGTCACCGTCTGCTTGCCAGCGTTGATCAGGTCTGCGTCCACGTCGTCTTCGGTGGGGAAGGGGCCCATGCCCAGCAGCCCGTTCTCCGAGTGGAGGACGATGTCCATCTCGTCGGGCACGTGGTTGCTGACGAGCGTCGGGATCCCGATGCCGAGGTTCACGTAGAAGCCGTCCTGCAGCTCCTTGGCCGCCCGCTGGACGATGCCGGTTCGGTCGATCGCCATCTCAGGCCTCCCGTACGGTGCGCTTCTCGATGCGCTTTTCGTAGTTGGTGCCGAGCACGACGCGCTGGACGAAGATGCCGCTGACGTGGACCTGGTCCGGAGCGAGGTCGCCTGGCTGGACGATCTCCTCGACCTCGACGATGGTGGTCTTCGCAGCCATCGCCATCATCGGGTTGAAGTTCCGGGCCGTGGCCTTGAACAACAGGTTGCCGTGGCGGTCCGCCTTCCAGGCCTTGATCAGTCCGAAGTCGGCCGGAAGCGCGCGCTCCATGACGTACGTGCGTCCGTCGAACTCGCGCGTCTCCTTCCCGTCCGCGACGATCGTCCCGACGCCGGTCGGCGTGTAGAACGCCGGGATCCCTGCGCCGGCCGCCCGGATGCGCTCGGCGAGCGTGCCCTGGGGCGTGAGCTCGACCTCGAGCTCCCCGTCCAGGTACTGCCGCTCGAACTCCTTGTTCTCGCCGACGTAGCTGCTGATCATTTTCTTGATCTGCCGCGTCTGGAGCAACAAGCCGAGACCGAAGTCGTCGACTCCGGCGTTGTTCGAAATGGCGGTCAGGCCGGTCACACCCGCATCGCACAGCGCGGCGATGAGGTGTTCCGGGATGCCGCAGAGTCCGAAGCCGCCCGCCATGATGACAGCGTCGTTCGGGATGTCGGCGACGGCTTCAGCAGCCGTCGCGCAGACCTTGTCCATCAGGGACCTCCCACTGAGGGGAGATCCCTAACGTGGGATCAGCAGCCCTTGCTGGTGCCGCGCACGCTGACGAGCTTGCCGGGGGCGCCGGGGATGCCACCGCGGATGAAGACGAGGTTGTTCTCGGCGTCGATCTTGGTGATCGTCAGGCCCTGGACGGTGACCCGCTTGTTGCCCATCTGGCCAGGCATCTTCTGACCCTTCTGGACGTGTCCAGGCGTCAGGCGCGTGCCGATGGAGCCACCGTGACGGAAGAACTCGTGCGTACCGTGCGAGCGGATGAAGCCGGCGAAGTTGTGCCGCTTCATGACACCGCCGTAGCCCTTGCCCTTGCTGGTGCCGGTCACGTCGACCTTCTGGCCGACCTTCAGGACGTCACCGATGCTCAGCTCCTGGCCGACGGTGTAGCCACTGACGTCGTTGAGGCGGAACTCGCGCAGCAGCTTGGCCGGCGCGACGCCGCTCTTGGCGTAGTGACCCGACAGCGCCTTCGTGAGGCGCTTCTCCTTCTGGGACTTGAAGCCGATCTGGATGGCGTTGTAGCCATCGGTCTCGGTGGTCTTGATCTGGATGACGTGGCAGGGGCCCGCCTCGACGACCGAGCAGGGAACGATGTTCCCGTCGTCGTCGAAGTACTGCGTCATTCCGATCTTCTTGCCCAGGAGGCCAGGATTCGTGTTCATGGTGAGAACCTCGCGCATTGGACGACGGCTTCAGTACCGCCCTCATACGACCGCGCGGAGGTATCTCGTGGCCTACAGCCCGGCAAGGGCGGGCCTACAGGGCGAGGGCGCCGCCAGTCAGGTCGAGCGTGTACGTGGGCTCGTAGGGGTCGTTCGACTTGATGTCGACCGTGCCGGTGTCGAACACGCAGCTGTCGGTCGCCGTGTAGGTCACCGTGATCGTCTCGTACGACCAGGGGGTGACCGTGGTCTTGCCCGAGGGGCTGTTCACCGAGAAGCTGCAGGAGGTCTGCAGGGACTCGTTGGAGACGCTGATCGAGTCGATCACGAGGTCCTCGTCGCCTTCGTTCCAGATCTCCACCGTGCGCTCGTCGGTGTTGCCCCAGGGGCTGATGAGCACGAAGAAGTCGGAGATGCTGTAGGCGTCGTCGCCACCGGTGTCGACAGCGATGAGGGCCGCACAGATGTCGCAGCCGTGGAAGCCCTCACCCTGGATCGAGAGGTCGAGCGCGGTCTCGTTGTCCGCGTCGCTCGTGATCGTCAGGGTCTCGCTGTAGCTGGTCTCCGCCGTGGGCGTGAAGGAGACCGTGGCCTCCTTCGACATGCCGACGTCCAGGACGTAGGGGAGCGTGAAGTCCTTCTCCCAGCCGACGATGGACTCGTCGCTGCCGACGAAGTCCGAGATCAGCAGGGCCTCATCGCCCGTGTTCGTCAGGAGCACCGTCTCGGTGGCGCCCTTGTTGATGTCCACCTCGCCGAAGTCGTGGCTGCGCCAGCTGACGTCGAGGTAGCTGCCCCCGGAGGGATCGCCCGTGTCGACGACCTCGGCCGTGCCCAGCAGGTCGACGTAGACCAGGCTGGCCTCGGCGCTGTCCGTCTCGAGCGCGAGCGCGTCGGTGTAGGCGACGGCGGAGGTCGGCTCGAACCGGACAGTGACGACCAGGTCGCCGCCGGGCTCGACGGTGCCCGTGGAGATGTCGGTCGAGTAGACGTCGTTGCCCAGGCTCGCGCCCAGGAGCTCGATGGCGGCGGCGCCGTCGTTGGTGAGCACCAGGCCCACCGAGGTGGTGTCCCCGACGGCGACGTAGCCGAAGTCGATGGTCTCGGCCGAGAGCGTCAGGTCGCCGTAGGTGACCTCGGTCTGCTCACCCTGCTCGGGCGGAGGCTCGACGGTGTCGAGACCGCACGCAGATAGCAACAGGACGAGCATCAAGGGCCCTCCTTGGGATCGGTGCCCCTGAAAGGGTAGCGGACCGATGACCTGCTCACCACCTCAGAACGTGTACTTGAGGTAGCCCGTGCCGTTGAAGCCCATGTCGAAGCCCACCGCGTAGAACACATCGAAGTCGGCACCGATGCTGAAGTGCGAGAGCTTGCTGTAGTACTCGGCGGTCACGCCACCGAAGCCCAGGGGCTTGAAGCTGCTGTGGTAGCCGGGGTTGATGCCGCCCCACTCCTTGGCCACGACGTCGTCGAGGTACTGCGTCTCGTCCATCAGCAGGGGAGAGATGAGCCCACCACCACCGGCGCGGACACCGATGCCCAGACGGCGGACCGGGTACTTGCTCGCTTCGATCGACGCGAGGAACGAGTAGGTCCGGAAGTCGCCCTGGATGTACGGCGAGGGCTTGCCCTTCTGGTTTCCGGCGCACGCCTGAGCCGCCTGGCTCTGGTAGTCGCAGCCGTTGTGGATGCCCTGCATGACGCCGATCTCCCAGGCGGCCGAGGTCTTCTCCCGGTCGAGGAAGTCGTTGCCGACGGCCAAGCCGACGGCCGTTCCGGCCTTGGCGAACCCGTTGAAGTCCAGCAGGTAGCCAGCGCCACCGACGTTGGCCTTGGCGTAGAAGCCCTTGGTGATCTCCTTCACGTCCGGCTTCTTGGTCGAGCGGCGGGTGCGGGAGTTCGAGGTCTCTTCCTCACCCTCGTCCAGGCTGTCGAGGTCCTGGGCGGAAGCGGTCGGGCTGAAGCCCGTCGAGAGCAGCATGAGAGCGGGGAACGAGAGCATTCTGGGCCCGGTCCTGGGAGAAAAGACGATGCGTTCTAACACAGCCTGCGATGCCTTCGCGACGCCGCGATGTCCGGCCTGTGTCAACCAATTGTGTTGCCCGTTGAAAGGGCAAAAAAGAAGGCCCGCCTTTCGGCGGGCCTCTTGGGTCTTCTGACCTGCTCAGCTCACCCGGGGGCGAAGATGAACGGGTAGGACACGATGACGATTCCGCCGCCCTTGGGCTCGGGGAACTGGAAGCGCATGAAGCGTCCGTTGATGCACTGCTCGACGGCCGGGCTGCCCATCGTCGAGGCCTTCTTCGAAGCGGAGGACACCGTGCCGTCCTTCGCGATGACGAACTTCACGACGATCTTGCCGCCCAGGTTCGGGTTCTTCGTCAGCTCGCGCTGGTAGCAGTACCGAATCTGGTTCATGTTCCGCTTGATGACGGCGTCGATGAGGGACTTGTCGAGCGCACCGAGGATGATGGGGTCGCCACCGATCCGGCCGATGCCACCCTCGCCCTTGGCGCCGAAGTTTCCACCGCCACTTCCGTAGCCGCTGGCACCCGAGCCACGGCCCTTGGTGCCGAGACCGCCGAGACCCTCGGCCGTACCACCGCCACCGAGACCGGAGCCGCGCGAGCCGAGACCGCCGGAGCCGATCTGGACGCCCTTGGCGCCGATGAGGCCACCGATGCCGCCGGTGATGTCCGAGTTCAGGCCCGAGGAGCCGAAGACGCCGTCGAGCTCCGCGCCATCGCGCATCGCTCCGAGAACACCTGCGTTCTCAGCAATCTCCTTGTCGATCTGACGCTTGTTCATCTCGACCTTGTTGCCCTTGGCCTTGTCCATCTTGGCGTCTTTCTTGCCGACCTTGCCCTCTTCGCGCTTGGCCTTCGCGCCCTCACCCGCGTCGGGGTTGCCGGACGGCTTGGACTTCTCCTTGTGCTTCTCGACCTCGGGCTGCTGGAGCAGGAGCTCGACGAAGCGGTCAGGAATCTCGTTCAGCTCGTTCTGGGCCCGGGGGGGCATGGTCCAGACGACGACACCGGTCAGGATGCCGAGGAAGAGCATGAAGCTCAGGATGCCGAGGAACGGGTAGTCCAGGTTCTCGGTGATCGCGGCGACCACCTTCTTCCCGGGCGACACGAGCTGGGAGAAGAAGATGACGTGGCCCAGGTCGACGACGACGCGGGTGTTCCCGTCGACCTCGATCTTGTAGGTGCCGGAGTCGGCGGCGCTGGCCTTGCCGGACTCGATCATCTCCTGGATGGTGTGACGGTCCTCGCCGATGTCGACGAAGCCGGCCCAGCTGTCCTGGATGTTGATGACCCAGCTCGAGCCTTCCCACGTGAAGAGGTGGTAGTCCTCGTGGGGGAGGTTCTCGGTGGGAACGTAGAACTCGTTCTTCCACTCGGGCTCGGCCTCGGACAGCGTCGGTCCGAGGAGAGGAGCGACCTTGGCGAACGCGGGCGGGACCCAGGCGATCGGGATGCCCATGTAGCGCCAGCGGTGGCCGGTGCTGGTACCCACGCTGACGGGCTTGCCGCCCTTCGCGTAGTGCTTGATGTCCATGACGACATCGCCCCAGATCTCAGCGACCTCGAGGACGGGGTTCTTGCCGCGGTCGACACCGAGGTCGGACTGGGCGGTACCCGAGCGCATGATGAAGGCCATGACGTCTTCGGTGGGCTCGCCGGCCTCCTCCGCGTCGTCGCCGTCGGCTGCGCCGGCCTCGACCTCGTCCTTGGACTTCAGCGCGAAGGCCGCGCCGGAGTGGTCGGTGACCTCCTCGGCCGTCTCTTCGCCCTCCGCCGGGCGGACCATCTGCGTGGCCTCCTCGTCGGAGAAGTCGTTGGCGGTGAAGCCGACCGTGATCTTGATCTCGCCGATCTCGATCGTGTCGCCGTCGTTCAGCGTGGCGTTGACCACCTGCTCGCCGTTGACCTGGGTGCCCTCGCCGACCAGATCGAGGAGCTGGACGGTGCCATCCTCGTTCAGGTTGACGACGGCCTGCAGGTCCTGCAGCGCGTCGTCTTCGACACGCAGCATCGCTGCAGGGCCCTTGCCGATGGTGATGCTCTCAGCGGAGAGGTCTTCGCGGAAGAGGAAGACGCTGCCGCGGTAGACCTCGAAGGTCAGGACAGGGGTGTCCGACATAGATTCCCTCGTTCGTGCCATCTGGGCACGGAAAGAGTGCTGGAAAGGGGGGGAGTGGAGTCTCGGGGGAGCCTGTCTACTTGACCAGGTTGACCGACTCGTCCATCTCTTCGTTGAAGTCCGACCGCAGCTTGATGAGCGGGTTGAAGTTGGCCCGCTTGCGGTCGAGGAGCAGTGCGCCCTGCGGCTTCACGAGCTCACCTGCGACCTCGACGCCTTCGAAGTCGATCTCGGTGCGCGACTTGTACTGGATCTTCGGCGCTTCCTCGTCCTGAGCGAGCGCCGGAGTGGCGAACGCGGCGAAGGCGACGGAGAGGGCCAGTGTGTTGCGGATGAGCTTCATGGAGTCCTCGAGAGGTCTGGTCGGCGCTGTGGGCGCCAGGACTATAGCGATGAGGTCAGTGGGGACGTAGGGGCCTTTGCAAGGCTTTGTCCGGTGCCCGAAGGTCAGAAGACCCCCGTTGGCCGTCGATTCTGCCAGCGAGGTCGCGGACCCATTGTCAGCTTGCAGTCAACCTGTGCTGACGAGTCCGTCCAGGACGCTCAGGGGGGAGAAAACGGGTGCACAGAACCTCCGGGGTTGGGCGGTCCGACAGCCTTCTGTGGGTCCGGTTCCCGGTCGGGGCGTGGTTTTGACATCTTCGTCCTGAGGCCGAGCCCCAGAGCAGGAGACGGCGACCCGAAGGCCGCCGTCTCGTGGCGTCGAAGCAGGCGCTGCCTACTCCTTCTTGCCGCCTGCCGTCCCCGGCGTCTCTTCCGCGGGCGCAGCTTCCTCGGCGGGAGCGGCGGCCTCCTCGGCGGGGGCAGCCTCCTCGGCGGGGGCAGCAGCCTCCTCAGCAGGAGCGGCCTCGCCCTCGGCCGGAGCAGCCTCCTCGGCGGGAGCGGCGTCGCCCTCGGCGGGAGCAGCACCCTCAGCGGGGACCTCGGCCGGCGCCGGCTCGGCGGAACCGCACATCGGGATCATCTCGTCGAGCGCAGGCTCCATCGAGTCGAGGAAGGTGATCATGTCACCCGCCATCTGGAAGTCCTCGGCGTCCACGACCATCTGGCCCTGCTCGGCGATCATCTGGAAGTCTTCGATCATGCCCATCTCGATGAGAGCCGGGCAGCTCGCTTCCGTGACCTTGGCGTTGAAGCCGTCGACGCGGGTCTTCAGCTCGGCGAGCTGAGCACGCTGACGCTTCTCACGCTCTTCGGCTTCCTTCTTCTTCTTCTCGATCGCGGCCATGCGCTCGGCTTCCTGGCGCTCGGACTCCGCGATGCGGTCGATGCGGGCGAACACCTCGTGGCTCGGGCCGATCTCGCCCTGGTTGCCGTCGACGTACTCTTGGAGGATCTTCTTGGCCTTCTTGAAGTCCTTGGTGTACCGCTCGTGCAGCGTCGAGGCGTTGAAGTACGCGACCTCGTTGCCCGGCGCCATCGTGAGGATGGTGTCGTAGGTGGCGCTGGCCTCGTCGTACTTCTTCAGTCCGCGCTGCGCGACCGCGAGGCCGAGCAGACCGTCGACGTTCTCCGGCGAGGCGGTCCGAACCTGCGAGAAGCAGTCGAACGCCTGCTGGTAGTCGCCGGAGTCGAGGGCGACGTAGCCCAGGTTGAGGTTGGCCTCGACGTTGTCGGGGTCGACCTTGATCGCCGTCTTGAAGGACTCGACAGCCGCCGGCAGGTCTTCCTGCTGGAGGTACGTCACGCCCATGTTGTTGTAGATGCCGGGGTCGCCGTCCTGCAGCGTCTTGGCCTTCTCCGCGCAGAGCTGGCTCATGCCGAACTCGCCCATGGCGAAGTAGGTGCGCGACAGGTTCCGGTACGCCGCGACGTCATCCGGGTGGGTCTGCAGGATGTTCTGCGCCTCGGTCACAGCCTCGTCGTAGCTACCGGCCTGCGTGAGCGCGTTGACCAGGCTGTTGTGCATGGCCAGGTCGGGCTTCGCGGCGATGTAGTTCCGGTAGATCTCCACCGACTCGGCGTGGCGATCACCCTCCGTGAGGAGGTTCGCGAGGTTCACGAGCGCGTTCGTGTAGGCGGCATCGTCGGCCAGGGCGGCGCGGTAGTGCTTCTCCGCCTGGTCCTTCTTGCCGAGGCGCTCAGCAGCCCAGCCGGCGTTGAACTCGGCGCGGGCGCCCCCACCCAGGCCGATGGCCTTGGCGAAGTCGTCGTAGGCGGACTGGTAGTCCACCGCGCCGGTCTTGCTGTCGGGGCTCTTGAGCGTCGTCACGGCGCGGCTGAAGAAGTAGCCGGGGTCCGTGACGGTCGCTTCATCGACCTCGGGAGTCTTCTCCTCGCCACAGGCCGTCAGCGTGAAGCCGACGGTCAGGGCGAGGCTGAGGAGCAGTCCGTTCTTGATCTTGAACATGGTTCTTCCTCGCCCCTACAGGGACTCTTCGAAAGAGGCGGTGCTCTTCGAAGCGGAGGTGTAGCCGGGCTCGAGGACCTGCTCCTGCAGGCCCTGGAAGTCGTCGGGGCGAAGCTCGCCGAGACGACGCGTCGAGAACGCCAGCTTGTCGTTGTAGAGGTTGAGCTCGTAGGACTTCTCGAGCGCAGCACCGTAGGCGGCGACCGCCTTCTCGACCTGCGGGTAGACCTTGTCCTCGAGGTTCATCCGGTAGAACTCGATCTGGTCGTCGGTCAGGTACGAGGGGATGTGCGAGTTCTCGAGGGACTCACCCATGTTCTCGTAGGCCTGGCCGAGCTGGACGAGTGAGGCGAGACCCCACTCACCGGCACCGGTGTTGATGATTGCCGCGTAGGTGGCCTCGACGCCCTGGAGAGCCTTGGCCTTGGCGACCAGGTTGTCTCCGAGGATCTTGTCCTCCTGCTTCCGGCTCACCTTGCCCTTGGGCCCGGCGACCTTCATCGCGGCGTAGTCGTCGTACTGCTCCTGCGCCTGCTTGAACATGATCTCGGCGACGAACTCGACGCCCGAGGTCATCTCGACGCCGGCTTCCTTGGCGACGTTGAAGTACTCGACCGTCTCGGTCCAGTGCTTGTCGGCCTTGGACTGCTGTCCGAGCTCTTCCAGCGCGAGTCCGTAGTGGAGCCGCGCGAACATGATCTGGTCCGCGGAGAGGCCCTCGGTGTCCTTCCGGCTGAAGAAGGTCAGGTAGACCTTCGCAGCCTGGTCGAACTGCTCGTTCTCCTCGTAGATCTGGGCCACATCGAGCGTGATGTCGTCGATGTTGTCCTTCTCGGGGAACGCCGCCATGTAGAGCTTGTAGTTCTTGATGGCGCCTTCCCAGTCGCCCATCGCCTTGCGGAACAGGGCGGCGGAGAAGATGGCGTCACCGGCGGAGGCGTGCTCCTTGTCGAGGCTGAAGAGCTTCTCGTACCAGTCGGCCGCTTCCGGGAAGTTCGCCTGGGACTCGTAGTCGTAGCCGAGGCTCGCGACCTGGTCGTTGTAGAACTTGCTCTTCGGGTGGTTCTCGATGAGCGTGATCCGGGTGGCCATGGCCTGCCCGCGCTTGTCGTTGTTGTAGTAGTAGACCGAGGCGTTGTTGAGCGCGAGGTCGGCGACGTCGCTCTCGGGGAACTCGGTGTAGAAGGCCATGAAGCCGTCGGCCGCCTTGACCTCGTCCTTGTCCTTCTCGAAGTCGATCTCGATGAGCTTGAAGCTGGCCTTCTCGTAGATCGAGTAGACCTCCTTCTTGAACTTCTTGTCGCCCAGGCTCTCCTGGTCGTAGAACGCCTTGCTGACGTCCTTCAGGTTGTTCCAGTCCTCGACGAGCGTGAACGAGTCGAGGATGAGGTTGGCGGCGAGCATCGCCTCCTTCGACTTCGGGTTCATGCCGATGACGACACGGAACCGGTCGGAGGCTTCCTTGAACTGGTTCTTGTTGTAGAGCAGGTACGCCGACTTGTAGATGACGTTCTTGGTCTTCTTCGACTCGGGGAAGAGCTTGCTGTACTGGTCGAGCGCGGTGAGCTGCTGCTTCTCCCAGTCGCTCATCTCGAGGGGCTCGGTCTTGTTGTCCTTGCCCGCGACCTTGATCTTGCCTTCCTTCTTCTCGACCTTGACCATCTCCTCAGCCGCGAAGATGGCGGACTCGGCGCAGAACTCCGAGTGCTTGCCCTTGGGGTCGAGCTTGACGACCTCCATGTACTGCTCGAAGGCCTGGTCGAACTTCTTGATCTTGTAGAGGAGCTCGCCGAAGGCGTACCGCATCTCGTACGTGTGCTTGTTGTCCGGGAACTCCTCGAGGTAGACCGAGTAGGCCTTGTAGGCGAGGAGGTACGTCTCCTTGGCCGCGCCACCGGTGCCGAGCTTCTTGGCCTCGGTGTGGTAGTTGATGGCGACGGTGCGGAGGTTCCGTTCGATGTAGCCGAGGGCGTCGCTGACGGCGTCCTGGTCGGCAGCGTTGCTGCGGGACCAGGCGCTGTTCTTGCCGTACGTCTTCAGGAGGCGGTCGATCTCGGCGAGCGTCTCCTTCTTGCGTCCGATCTTCTGGTACGCCTTGATGATCTCGTTCTGGTACTCGGGCGCGTTGGCGCTGTTCGGGTCCTCGGCGATCAGACGACGGTACGTCTGGATGCACTGCTCGAACTTGCCCTGCTCGAAGTACGTCGAAGCGAGACGCTTCAGCATGTTCCGGATGAGGTCCTTCTTGCCGAGCTTGTTGAAGTAGGCGTACGCCTCGTCCATCTCACCGGCGTCCGCGAAGAAGCGGACCAGGTCCTTGAGCGCTTCGTCCTGGAGCTGGATGTTGCCCTTGCTCGAGGCGCCCTGCTGCTGGGCCGCCATCGAGTAGGCGACGACCGACTTCATCGTGTCGATGGCCTTGCCGTACTCGCCGACGTTGTAGTAGCACCAGCCGAGCTTGTACATCGCGAAGCTGTACTTGGCGCTGTCGCGGTACGCCGCGGCCTTCTGGTAGGCGAGCAGCGCCTTGTAGGCGTTGTTGTTGTCGAAGTAGTACTCGCCGATCTGGACGTAGCTGTCTGGGACGTACTGGCTCTCGGGGTACGTCTTGACCAGGCGGGTGAACTCCTTGAGCGCCGCCTTGGGTTCACCCGTGTCCTGCAGGGCCGAGGCCAGGTAGAACGTCGCCTCGTCCGCGCGAGCGAACGTCGGGTAGTTCTGCAGGATCTGCCGGTAGAGCTTGATCGACTTGTTCTGCCACTTGGCCGAGGTCGTGTTGTCCGCGACCATCGAGTTGCTGTCGCACTTCGGATCGTTGAAGCAAGCGTCGAACTGCTTCTCGTACTCGCGCATCTCGACCAGGTAGAGGTCGCGACCCTCCTGGAAGTAGAGGTCGGCGAGGCGGAGCATCATCTCGGCCTTCTGCTCACCCTGCATCGTCCCGCGGGAGAGGAGCTCCTTTGCGAACGCCATCTCTTCGTGGCGCTTCTGGCGCGCCATCCGGCGGTACTCTTCGGAGACGTTGGCGCCTTCGTCGACGTCATCAGCCTTCAGGACGCGGCGCTCCTCCTTGTCGTCCCGGTCCTGCGCGTACGCATCGCCGGAAACGAACGACCCCGCCGCGAAGGCGAGGGCAAGGGGGACGACCAGGTGTCGGATCGTTCGAACCATGCTGTCGTTACCTCTTGGGCCCCGCGAGAAGCGAGGCCCTCATGGTGATGAGCCGCGTCGGTGCCGGCGCGGCTCGCTCGATGGAAAGATGGGGTCCGTCCCCCTCAGGGGGAACGAGGGGGGCGAGGAATCAGTTGCAGGAACCCTGCTCGGTGTAGATGTAGTAACCGAGCTCGTCTTCCCAGAATTCCCCGTTGAACGGCCAATAGATGAAGTCGACGGACGTGGCGAAGTCGATGAGCGCCTCGTCCTGGCTGTCGACGAGATCGACGTTGGCAATCTTGTAGTCGTAGTCCACGCGCTGGGCCGAGATGACCTCGAAGCGAATGATCTCGGACTGCGTCAGGAGGTCACCGAGGTGGTTGGCCATGCGGGCCATCTCGGAGAGGAGGACCAGACCAGCCCGCTTCTTGTAGCGGCGACGGTCCTTCTCGATGATGGACTTCAGGTGGCTCCCGACGGTGTCCCGCCAGAGGCTCTTCTGGGCCTCGATGTTCCGCTCTTCCTCGTCCATCAGCTGGAGGTGCCGGACGAGCGAGTAGAGGTCCTGGTTGCGCAGGAACGTGGAGAACATCGACTTCGGCAGGACCGACTCGCGCTTCACGCCCTCGAAGTAGGACTCGTACGCCTGGTCGGCGAGCTGCTTGCCGTCCGAGGTGGAGTACTGCTTGACGAAGTCCTTCAGCTCCTGGTGCATCGGGCGGATGGCCGACTCGAAGGCCAGGAGCTCGCGCTCGACCTGGCCGTACTCACACAGGTTGAAGAAGGTCAGGGCCCGGAGGATGGTGGCCTCGGGCAGGAACTCCTCTTCGTTGTAGAAGGGCGAACGGACCGTCAGGATGTGACCCAGGGTCTTGTTCAGCTGGTTCTGCATGAAGCTCGACCAGGCGGACTCGAACAGCGACTCGGCCCAGTACTCGGAGTCCCGGGGGATGAGGTCGTAGTACTTGGTGGCCTCGTCGAAGCGCTGGATGCTGTAGTAGATCCGGGCCACGTTCAGGAGCGACAGGTCGGCCAGGTGCTCGACCTCGATGAGCTCCTGCTCGTTGTAGATGTCGACCGAGTCGGCGTCGCGGTACACGTCGCGGAACGACTTGACGGCGGACTTGAGGCGACCCTGACGGTTGTAGATGACGCCCTCGAAGTACTTGGACTTCAGGTAGACATCCGACTTCGTCGAGATCTGGCCGAAGTAGCGGCGAGCCTCGGACAGCTGGTCCTTGTCGTAGAGCCGAACACCCATCAGGTAGTACAGGTAGTTCTTGGCCTGACGCGGGTACTGCTCGGGCGGAATCTTCGGCACGATGCGCATGAGCTCGCTGTCGTCGCCGGTGTAGCGAGCGATCGAGACGACCTTGGGCAGCGCGTACTTGAAGTACTGGTTCGCCGGTCCCTTCTTCACGACCTGCATGAAGTAGTACTGGCTCGAGTGGTACATCTGGAGGTCGTAGAGCGCCCGAGCCAGGTAGAACTGCATCTTGGCCTGCTGGTCGGGGCAGGTGCCCTCCTCCATCAGGTCGAAGAGCTGCTTGCTGGCGCTCAGGGGCTTGTTGGCCTTGAACGCCTGGACGGCGTCATCGACCATGCGACCGCACTGCGACGTGTCGCTGCGCTCGCCCTCTTCGGGCAGGTCCTCGTACTGGTTGCCGCGTCCACGACGCTTGTCCTCGCCGATGACCTCGGCGTCCTCCCAGGAGTCGTCGGGGCGCTTCTTGTCGACCGAGAGGTCGGAGCGCTCCTCTTCCTTGACGGGGGCAGCGGCAGCGGCGCTCATCTTCTTGGCAGTCTTGACGACGTCCTCAGGCGCGCCCTCGTTGATGAGGCAACGGATCTCTTCGTTGGTGAACTGCTCGCCGCTGTCCTCCATCGTCGCGACGACGATGGAGGTGGGGACGTTGACGTTGACCATGTTCATGATCTCGTCGCAGTCCAGCGCGAACGCGTTGCCCGAGAAGAGGAAGGCGGCGGCGAGGCCGACGGAACCGAGAAGCTTGCTGGTCTTCATGAGGGCCTACTGCATGCCGGGGAAGAAGAAGGTCACACCGGCGCCGAGGACGAAGTTGTTCTTCATCTCGAGCGTCGTGCTGTTGACCGTCTCGATGTAGACGAGGCTGCGACCATCGACGCGGACCGCGACGAACTCGTTGAACACGATGCGCACACCGCCACCGAAGTTCGTCGTCGGATGGGTCTGGATCTTGGTCTGCTCAGCGATGGGGTCCCCCTCCGCCTGGAGGGCCTTGAGGTCGTCCTTGGTACGGACGACGCCCATACCGAAGGCGCCATAGATATCGAAGTTGATGATGTTGTTCCCGCGAAGTGCGACCTTGCCGTAGATCGGGGAGAACTGGAACGTCGCGTTCGAGGCGAACAACAGCTTGCTGATGTCCGGGCTGACGTGGTTCTCGTTGACCAGCTGCTTGGTCAGCGGCTTCCAGTCGGCCTCACCCAGGTCCGGGCTGATGGCGGCCTCGACCTCGATCGCGAAGATCTCGGTGATGTGGTACCCGCCGCGGAGGCTGATGATGTAGCGGTTGAGGAAGGGGTCGTTCGTCACGAAGGACGGCAGGACACCCGCCTCGAAGCGGCCGAGCTTCAGGAAGTTCTTCCGCTGGAGCGTCTTGATGACGCGGCGGTTGGCCTTGATCTGCTCTTCGAGGATCTGCTCGGACTGGACGCCGACGCGGTCGTCGATGTCGCCGCTCTTGAGGGCCTCGCGCTCGTCCTTGACCGACTCCTCGGTGTCGCCACCCAGGATGTCGTCGAGGTCGTCGTCGTCGTCGTCCTGGACGATCCCGTCCAGCACGAGGTCGTCGACCGGCTCGTCGGCCAGGGCGGTGCCGGACAGCGCGAGGCCGCCGACGAGAAAGAGTGCACCGATTGCGTTGCTGATCATGCGCATGGGGTTCGCCTAGAAGTCCGTCATGCGCGGGGGCATCTTCGGGAAGTACATGGACAGCCCGGCGCTCGCGATGAAGATGTTGTAGAGCCGGCCATCCTCGGGCGGGTTGTTCGGGTCGTACTGGGGCGCGAGGTCCCAGTAGACGTAGCTCCGAGCGTCCAGCTTGAGGGCGAGCGTCTGGGTCAGGAAGATGTCGGCGCCGATCGCCAGGTTGACCGGCACGCGGACCTTCTGGGTCGGCTCCAGCAGCGACACCGGAACCGGGTCACCCTCCTGGAACTTCTGCTGGTCGAACACGGCGTAGTACTTGGCGATGCTGAGCATCCCGAGTCCGCCGGACAGGTACAGGTCGAAGTTGAGGACCGTCTCGCCGACCAGGTTGATCTTCCCGTAGACGGGGATCCAGTTGGCCGAGAACGTCGCGCCCAGGATGAGCTTGTCCAGCGGCTGCTGGAACTCGACGTTCGCCTCGCCGTTGTGGGCGATGGTGACGAGCGTGTTGGTCAGGCCCTTCAGGTCGTTCGACCCGAGGTCCGGCGCGTACAGCAGCTGGCCGCCGGCCGCGAAGGTCTCGCTGAAGTGGTAGGCGAGGAGCACACCACCCAGACGGCGCTTGACCATCGGGTTGTTCGGGACGACGCCGAGGACAGGCGCGATCTCGAAGCGCTTCGACTTCTCGAAGAAGCGGTTCTGGACCACGTCCTTCGTCGTCACCTCTCCCTGGACTTCCTTCAGGGCATCTTCGGCGGGGCTCGCGTGGGCGGTCTCGGGGGCGAGCGCGCCGGCCGCGAGCGCCAGCCCGAGGGCCCCGGCGACCAGGCCGCGGGCCAGGGTGCCAAGCGTGTTCATCAGGGGCTTCTCCAGCGTTTCGAGCAGGGCCTGCAGGCGTACTGCGGGCCAAAAGACGACGGACCATAGCACGCAGTCCGGAGGGCGTCCCGAGGGGCATGTCATGGGGGTGTCAACCCCCCGTCAAGCCCGTCAGACGGCCGTTTACAGCCCTACTCGAAGCGCAGGTTCAGCTCGATCCAATCCTGCCCGCCGCGGCGGTCGCGGGTCACGATCCAGAGCTGACCATCCGACGGATCCGGGTCGACCGGGGCCGTGTATTCGTAGGTTCCGAACGGATACAACGACCACGGGTTCACCACATCGCCCTGGGTGGCGTGGAAGCTGAAGTAGGGCTCTTCCGTGCGGTCCTCGGTCTCGCCGTCCGAGTTGGTGTAGACATAGTCCTGGACCGAGTCCGCGGAGAGGAGGACCTCGATGTCGTAGGTCTGTCCATGGGTCAGGACGAGCGTGTCGCCGTTCTCGACCTCGAAGGCGTCGTCGAACCGCAGGCCCGTGATCTTGGGGTTGTCGTTCGGGTTCGAGTTCAGCGACACCGGCACGCGCTTGAAGCCGGACTCCCCGATCTCTGCTGCGTCGGCGTCCTCGCTCTCGAGCGCCGTCTCCAGGTCGACGCCGTTCGGGACGGCCAGGAACTGCAACAGGTAGTTCAGCCCGTCTTCCTTCTCCTCGTCGGTCATCCCGTCGAGGGCGTCCTCCGGCGTGGTGAAGCTCGGGACCGGGCCGCCGGGCTCATAGGTGCCGAGGACCTCGAGATCCTCGCACCCGAAGCTGTCGGACTCCGTGATGAGGCAGCCGAAGTAGATGACGGTCTGGATGCCTTCGACGGGGTCGACCGCCAGCGAGCGGATCCTGGCGGCCTCGCCAGGAGCGGGCTCGGCCGGGGTGGCCTTGATGCCGAGCACGCGGGTGCGATCGACCTCGGACGGCTGCGACAGCTCGCCGACGTTGCAGCCGAGGAGGCCAGGGAGGAGGAACAACATCAAAGGTAGCCCTCGATCTCGATTCCAGGCGAGGGCACGAACGGCAGCCCGGAGACGTCGACGTACTCGGTGTAGTCGTAGTTGTAGAGGCGGAACTCGGGGTTCTCGCCCTTGTAGATGTTCAGGAAGTCCACGTAGGCCCGGGCTCGCCAGCGCTTGAACGTGAAGCCCTTCTCGACGCGGCCGTCGACCGCCAGGTAGGGCGCCAGACGCTCGCTGTTCCGCTTGTCGGACTGGAAGCCCTGCCAGAACTCCTGATCGGCGTCGTAGATCGCGCCGGCGTACGGCGTGTAGGGGGTCCCGGTCACGTACTGGACGCGCCCGGACACCTCGATCTCGAAGGGGAGCGAGTAGGCCGCGAGGCCCGTCAGGATGTGGGTCTGGTCGAAGTCGTACAGGTACGGGGTGCACGCGCGGTCGTCCGGCTCGTCGCAGTCCGTGTAGTCCTGCCGCTCACTCTGGCTGTAGGTGTAGGAGACCCAGCCGAACAGCTTCCCGAGCGGCTCGCGCCGGACCATGAGCTCACCGCCGTAGATCGTGCCGATGCCCTCGTTCGTGTACGCGTTGTCCTCCATCGAGGTCCACTCGCGGTTCGTCACGATGAGGCCGTCGAGGTCCTTGTAGAAGCCCTCGACGTCGGCGGTGAAGCCGGGGAGGATCTCCTGCTCGTAGCCGAGGCTGTACGCCTTCGAGCGCTCCATGCCGAGCTCGTAGTCCCCCTCGGGCTGGTACGACTCCGTCGCCTGTGGAGGCTGCGTGTAGATGCCGGCCGCGGCCTTCAGGTAGCCGTTCTCCAGGACCCGGATGCGCGTCGCGATGCGGGGGTCGAACCCCGTCGAGACGTACTGGCCGTAGACGTTGACGTAGCTGTGTCGGAGGCCGGGCTGGATGTAGAGGCGGTCCAGGTCCTCGAGCGGTCGGAGGTGCGCCTTGAGGTAGACGTCCGGTCCCCACACGCTGCCGTTGTCGCTGATGCCCCAGTTCTCGCGCTCACCGAGCGGGTCGTAGTCGTCGAAGCTGTCCGGGTCGAAGGGCAGCTCGAACGTGAAGTCGTACCAGCCACCGATGTAGTCCAGACCGGGGACGATCTGGACGTGCTCGTTCATGGTGAACGGAGCCTCGGCCCGGACCTCGACCATGTACAGGTCCTGCTCGACCCGGAACGCCTGCCCGAGCCCGAACTCGTTGAAGTCCCAGCCGACGGCGGGGGTCACACGAAGCGCCCAGCGGTCGTTGAACTCGTGCTCTACCGAGCCGATGACGCGATGCGTGAAGTAGTGCAGCGAGATGTCGCCCTGTGCGTCCTGGTCGGGGCCCTGGGCGTAGTCCTCGGGGGTGGCGAGGAGCAGCTTGTCGTCGAAACCCATGACGAAGAGGCTGACCTTCGTCTTGTCGAGGCCGGTGTACGCGTAGCGCAGCTGGTAGTCGCCCCAGCGGGGCGAGGTGATGAAGCGCGTCCCGACCGCCTCCTGGATGGGCCGGATGATGTAGTCGACGTAGCTGGCGCGCCCGGCCAGTCCGATGTGGTGGGTGTCCTTGGGGCCGAGCCGAGCCTCGAACACACCGCCGCTGTCCATGATGTCCGTCGACCAGGCGAGCCGAGGCTGTTCGGGCGACTCCTTCTTGGTCGTGACGTCCACGGCACCACCGATGGTCCGTCCGTACTGCACGCCGTAGCCGCCGGGCAGGTAGTCGACGCTCTCGATCAGGTCCGGGTTGATGACGCTCGCGAACCCGCCCAGGTGGTAGATGAGCGGGATCCGGATGCCGTCGATGTAGACGCCGGTGTCCTCGGGGTTGGCGCCCCGGATGATGAGCAGGCCGGTGGAGAACGGGCTGCGCGCGGCGCCGGGCAGGTTCTGGATGACCCGGATGGGGTCGCCGAACGTGCCGGGGATGCGACGGGCCTCGGCCATGGAGATGGTCCGCCGGGTGACCTCGTCCTTGTTGCGGTGGTACACGCCGACCGCTGCGTCCGCGTAGGACTCGTTCTTCACCCAGATGTCCGCGGCCTGGACCTGGCCCTCGACGATCTCGATCTCCATCGTCTTGGTGGTCCAGCCGGGCCGGGCGACCTGGACGGTGGCCATGCCCAGCGGAACGCCTCGGAGCTCGAAGTGGCCGTCCGCATCGGTGGTCGCCATGAGGTCGGTGCCGACGACGCCGACCGCCATCTCGGGCAGCGGCTTACGCGTGGCCATCTCGATGACGTTGCCTTCGAGGTTGACCGGGATCTCCTGCGGCTCCGGCTCGTCCTCGACCTCGGGGACCGCGCCCTCGACCTCGCTGACATCGAGGACGAAGCCGTACTCGAACTCCAGCGCGACGGCGGTGGGGCCGTTCGGGTCCTCGGCGGGCACGAAGGTGAACGCCTTGACCGCCTCGAGCGCAGCCTCGTCGAAGCCGTTCCCGATGGGCTGGAGCACCTCGGCGTAGGTGACGACGCCTGTCTCGTCGATCTCGATGAGCAGCAGCACCGAGCCTTCGAGGCCCTGCTCCTCCGCCTCGGGCGGGTAGGGGGCCTGGACGTATTCCAGGATCTCCGGCCCCTTGATGATGGGCGGGAGTTCGTCTTCCTCGGACACCTCGGTGGGGGCGTCCTGGGCAGGCGGTTCCTGGGCGAGTGCGAGAGCGGTGAGGAGGTAGAGCATCAGTCCAGCGCCTTGATGGCGCACTTCATCGGGATGTTCGTAACGGGGACCGGCGTGCCGTCACGCTCGCCGGGCCGGAAGTGCTTCTTGCCGATCCACTGGGCCTTGCACCAGTCGTCGATGCCGTAGCCCACGGTCTCCTTCATCCTGGCGGAGGTGACCCGGCCCTCTTCGTCGATGTCGAGGTAGATGGTCCAGCTGCCTTCGATCTCGTTGTCGCGGGCGGCTTCGGGTGCGTCCGAGGTGCCGGGCTGGGCCTTCAGACGGGGCTTGGTCGTGACGCTCGCGTAGGGGACGGCGGACCAGGTGTTCGCCTCGTCGATGCCCATCGTGTCGTCGGTAGCTTTCGTCCCGAGCGTCGTCCCGGCCCGCACCGACATGCCGGTCGTGCCGGTCGTGCCGAAGCTCGACGCGGACAGGCCCTGGACGACCCGCCGTGGACGAGGGGTCTCCGGAGTGGTCTCAGGGGGCGCCTCGACCGTCTCGGTGAAGTCGACGGGCTCGGGCGGGGGCTTCGGCTTGTCGGGCTCGGGCTCGGGCTCGGGCTCGGGCTCGGGCTCCGGCTCGGGTTCCGGCTCGGGGGTCTCGACCACGAGCATCTCGACCCATTCCTCGGCGGTCTTGTCGCCGATCTCGATGGTCATGACCGCTGCGGCCGCGCCGACATGAGCGAGCACGGTGAAGATGCCGGCGGGCAGGATGCGACGCCAGAGCGGGACGTGGGACTCGAAGGGGGAGCGCACGGCCTGGTGTCACTCCACCATGTCGGCGCCGGCCCTCGCGGCGGCCGGGTCGATGTTGATCGCGAACTTGGAGACGCCCTCCTGCTTCACGACATCGATGAGCCAGACGACGCGGCCGTGGGGGACGTCCGTGTCGGCGGCGATCAGGCAGGTCACGTCGTCGCTGGTGGCCAGCTCCTCCTGCAGGATGCCGCGCAGGTCGGCCTCGCTGATCTCCTCGCCGTCGAGGTGGAGCTTGCCGTCGCTGGTCAGCTGCAGTCCGAGCGAGCTGATGTCGGTGGCCTCGCCGGTTGCCGCGTCGGGCAGGTTCACCTTGATGCTGGGCGCCACGATGTAGGTGGCGGTCACCATGAAGATGATGAGGACGACCAGGATGATGTCGACCAGCGGAGTGATGTTGATGTCGACGATCGCGTCGTCTTCACTGCCGCCGAGCTTCCCGGCCATCAGACGCCCTTCTGCACGAGCTCGGTGGCGTCGCCGTCACGGCTCTTCAGCTGGGCGAGCACCAGATGGGAGAGGCTCTCCACCCGCCGCATCTGGCCCTTGATCATGCGCTGGAAGAAGTTGTAGAGCACGACCGCGGGGATGGCGACCATGAGCCCGATCGCCGTGGCGACGAGCGCCTCGGAGATGCCGGCCATGACAGCGCCCGCGCCCTCCGGGTCCATCGAGGCCAGGTCGTGGAACGCCTGGATGATGCCGAGGACGGTCCCGAACAGGCCGATGAACGGGGCGTTGCTGCCGACCGTGCCCAGGACGATGAGGAACCGCTCGAGCCGGTCCTTCTCGAACACGATTGTGCCGGCGATGGCCTCTTCAGCGGCGTCCGGCCCCTTCTCTGAGGCCTCGAGCCCAGCAGCGAGGACGCGCGCTTCGATGCCCTTCATGCCGTCCAGCGACTTGCGGAACGACTCGCCGTTGCCGCTCTTCAGGTAGGTCGCGAGCGCGGCCTGCAGCCCGCCCGAGGGGGTCGTGTTCTGCACCAGGTAGATGGCGCGTTCGACCGCGACGAAGATGCAGACCACCGAGAGGCCGACCAGCAGCCACATGACCCACCCTGCGCCGAGCAGGGCGAACGCCATCATTCTTTCTTCGAGATCCACCGTGCAGCCTCAGCGTAGAGCGAGCGGACTGTAACGTGCTCCAGCCCGGAGCTGTGTGGACCTTCACAGACCTTCACACGGGGGCCAGATAAGAAAACCCCCGGCGAGCCGGGGGTGTTCTGATGGAGGCGACGACCGGAGTCGAACCGGTGATACAAGGTTTTGCAAACCTTTGCCTTACCACTTGGCTACGTCGCCGAGGCGGCCAGCAGGTAAGCATTCGGCTGCGGGGTGTCAAGACCTGGGGACACCCCCCGGAACGAGTCGGGGTAGGCCAGATTCTGGTCGAGGGGCGGGTGATTCCTCCTCAGCTGTGAGGACCGACCCATGACCGACATCGACACTCTTCTCCGTGACCGCTTCCAGATGGAGGCGTTCCGACCCGGCCAGCGCGAGGCGATCGAGAGCCTCCTGGGAGGCCAGGATCTGCTGTGCATCCAGCCCACTGGCCACGGGAAGTCCCTGCTCTACCAGCTCAGTGCCGTGGCGCTGGGCGGGCTGACCGTGGTGATCTCTCCGCTGTTGGCGTTGATGCGGGACCAGCTCGACCACCTGGAGCACCGCTTCCGGATCGGCGCTGGCGCCATCAACTCCGACCAGGACGACGACCAGAACGCCGCGACCATCCGCCGCGCGGAGTCGGGCGAGCTCAGCGTCCTGTTCCTGGCACCGGAACAGCTGGACCGCCTCGACCGGGTCGCCTGGCTCGAGCAGCGCGACGTCCGGATGGTCGTCATCGACGAGGCGCACTGCATCAGCACGTGGGGGCACGACTTCCGCCCCTCGTACCGGGAGATCGGCCGGTTCGTGGAGCGCGTCCGCGCCGGAAGGGACGTGCGTGTGCTCGCGCTGACGGCCACCGCGGATCAGCGGACGGCCGAGGACATCGCGCGCCAGCTCGAGCCCATCGAGGTCGTTCGCCAGGGCATGGACCGGCCGGGCCTGTCGCTGTTCGTCCGACCCGCAGACGGGTTCGCAGACAAGCTGCGCCAGCTCGACGGGTTCCTTCGGGACGAGCCGGGCTGCGCGTTGCTGTACTGCGCGACCCGCGACAACACGCACGTGGTCGCGGACTACCTCTCGGCCCAGGGGCACGAGGTCGCCGCGTACCACGCGGGTCTCGCGCCCGACCGGAAGAAGGACCTCCAGCGCCGGTTCCTCGACGGCGAGTTCCGCGCCATCGCGGCGACGAACGCTCTGGGCATGGGGATCGACAAGGCGGACCTGCGAGCCGTCGTGCACGTCGACGTGCCCGGCTCGATCACGGCCTACTACCAGGAGGTGGGTCGAGCCGGCCGAGATGGCGAGCCCGCGCGTGGCTTGCTGCTGTACGACCCGGACGACCGCCGCATCCAGAGGTACTTCATCCACAGCGCCCAGCCGGCGGCCGGCGACTTCCAGGCTGTCCGGCAGGCTGTCGCGAGCGAGCCGCTTCGGATCACGGACCTCAAGCGCACCACGGGGCTCCATCCGACGCGCGTGACGGTCGTGATCGCGGAGCTCGTCGAGCAGGGCTTCGTGGAGAAGCGGCTCGATGGGCGGCGTCAGGTCTACGCCTCCGTCGGGCGGGAAGGACAGCCGGATCTGGCTCGGTACGTGAACCAGAACCTGGTCCGGACCCAGGGGCTCGAGGCGATGGTCCGCTACGCCGTGGCCGACGGCTGCCGGATGCAGACGCTGCGGGCCGCGCTCGGCGATCTCGCCGCGGAGCCGTGTGGCCGGTGCGATGTCTGCACTGCGCCGCTGGAGCTCACGCTGGACGGCGACGCGGACGACTGGCTCGCCACACGGCCGGTCGAGATCGTCGGCTACCGGCGGGTCCTCTCGGCCGGCCGCGCGCTCTACGACAGCGGCCGGAACTCGGTGCGGTTCCAGGCGTTCATGCGTGGTCGTCGCGCCGGTCCGCCGAGCCCCGACACGCTGGACGCGCTGCGAGCGCTGGCCCACGAGCTCGGTCCGGACGCGGTCGTCGTGCCGCTTCCGTCGTCTACGTGGGCGGGCCGCGGCGAGACGCTCGAGGCGCTGGGACTCCCCGTCTGGGATGGGCTCTCGTGGGCAGCCGCGCCCGAGGCTCGGCAGGGCACACTCCTGAACAACGACCAGCGTCGCGCGAACGTGGCGGGCGCGATGGTGGCGGAGCGGGATGTCCCCTCGGGCGACGTGCTCCTGCTGGACGACTACACGGGGTCCGGGGCGACGCTTCGCGAGGCCGCTCGGGCGCTCAAGGCATCGGGTCACGGAGGAGCGCGCGTTCCCATCGCGGTCGCGCGTGTCCGTTGGCGTCTGGGTCGCCCTGGGATCGTCTAGGTTGAGTTGTCCCAACAGGTCATTCAGATGGGGAAGACCCCGGCCTGACCTGGGAGGGTTGTTTTGAAACAGGACAACCACCCACCCAGGACAGACCGATGATTCTCCATCCTAGCGCCCGAACCTGCCCCCAACGTCGAGGACTCCTCGTACGCCGAG